>JAAAOJ010000031.1 GCA_009908915.1 Planctomycetota bacterium | reverse complement strand
GCATCAACGAAGGATAGGCGAGGTAGTCCGCCTCGTTGAAAAAACACCTCTTGCCGACGATTCCCGCGCTGCGTCACATGGTGCGGCATGTCCGGCACGACGACTCTGGCAATCCTTGGCATGAGCGAAACCTATAAACCACAGCACCAAACGTCAATAATTAAGTATGGTGTCCCCTGAATTACATGGTGTCCCCTGAATTACGATAGCCCCAAAGCCGGCCGCTGGGAAGAACATTTCCGGCGGGCCTTCGGAGAAGCGGGGCAAGAAGCGGGCCAGAACGTGCAGGCATGGGCGGGAACGAGCAGGACGCGGACGGAAATGAAAGACCCCGAAGCCTTTTCGAATACCAGAGTTGGCCAGCACATGCCCGGAGGAGCCAACACGTGCCAAGATCCGGAGTGGAGGTTGTGCTGCTGGAAACGAAACAGGCTCTGCCGGTGGTGGCCTGTTTGGCACATCTGGCGTCAGAATAGTACCGCCGGGGATTCCCTCTTCCGAGAATACGCGGCAACGTGAATATCATAAGCACATGCATGTTAATGATTTGCAACCGAATTATAGTGCTGCCTAAAAATGGGGTTGACTGAAAGTTCGGCAGGCCGTATATTGTGCGCCTTGCTGAATGCCTGGCTGGTACGAAGTACCGTCAAGCTGCAGTCGTGGCGACCTTATCGAGAGGCAAGGACTGATGACGGATGCTGTCCAAATTGATCTGAGCGCGAGCTTGGAAGACTACCTCGAAGCGATCTTTCGGATCGTGCAGGAGAAGTCGGCCGCGCGGGCCAAGGACATCGGCAAGCGGCTGAAGGTCAGCCGGTCGTCGGTGACCGGCGCATTGCACGCTCTGGCCGAGCGGGAGTTGATCAACTACGCGCCATACGACGTGATCACGCTGACCGACAAGGGCCGGGTCGTGGCCGAGGATGTGGTCCGGCGGCACGAGGTGCTGCGGGACTTCTTCGTGAAGGTGCTGGCCATCGACCGCAAGGATGCCGACGCGGCCGCGTGCAAGATGGAGCACGCGATCCCGGAGACGGTTCTCGATCGGTTCGTGGAGTTCGTCGACTTCGTCGAGCGGTGCCCGCGCGGCGGGTCGAAGTGGATCAAGGGCTTCGGCTACTACTGCGACAACGACAGCCAGACGGGCAACTGTGAGACATGCGTGGAACTGGTTCTTGACGAAGTGAGGAGCAAGAGCATGGACAAGGCCGCCGATACGCAGGCGCAGGCCAACCTCGGCGAGATGAAGCCGGGCGACAAGGCCGCCATCGTGAAGATCGCTGGGACGGGCAGCATCCGCCGCCGGCTGCTGGATATGGGCGCGACGGCCGGGACGCTGGTCGAGGTCGAGCGCGTGGCCCCGCTGGGCGACCCCATCGAGGTGAAGATCAAGGGCTATCACCTGACGCTCCGCAAGGAAGAGGCCGAGCGGATCGACGTCAAGGCCCTCTAACAACCATGCAGCAGACCACCATGGACAACTTGGTTCCGTTGACATCGGTTCGCGTCGGCCAGCGCGTTCGCGTCAGCCGCGTGGACGGCGGACACGGCCTGCGAGGCCGGCTCTGCGCGATGGGCCTGACGCCGGGAACGCCGCTGGAAGTCGTCGCAGACGGCGGCGGGCCGGTGGTGCTCAGCGTACTGGGCAGTCGGGTGATGATCGGCCGCGGCATGGCCGCGAAGATCATGGTGCGAGCGGTATAGAAGGGTTCGAGGCGACGGCGTCTCTTTTTATTTGGAAGGAATGTTCGGCATGCCGAAACTTGTGCGAGACAGCGAACCCACCCAGGGCCAAGCCCAGGCAGGCACGCAGTTGACGATCGCGCTGGCCGGGAACCCCAACTCCGGCAAGACGACGATCTTCAACGCCCTGACCGGCGGCCGGCAGCACGTGGGCAACTACCCCGGCGTCACGGTCGAGAAGAAGGAAGGCGCATGCCGCCACGGCGACGCCCGCCTCCGCGTGGTCGACCTGCCGGGCACGTACAGCCTCACGGCGTACTCGGCCGAGGAACTCGTCGCCCGCGACTTCCTGATCCACGAGAAGCCCGACGTCGTCATCGACATTCTCGACGCCGGCAACCTGGAGCGGAACCTTTACCTGGCCGTGCAGATCATGGAACTCGGCGGGCCGCAGGTGCTGGCCCTGAACATGTCCGACGTGGCCCGCCAGCGCGGGCTGGAGTTCGACCTGGAACTGCTCAGCAAGCTGCTCGGCGTGCCGATCATACCCACCGTCGGGCACAAAGGCACAGGCAAGGCGGAGCTGCTCGACGCGGCCGTCGAACTGGCCTCCCGGCCGGAGCGTCCCACACCACGCCGCATTGATTACGGCTCCGAGATCGAGGCCGAGATCGCCAAACTGGAAGCGCACATTCGGCAGGCGGGCATCATTCTGGACGGCGCGCCGGTTCGCTGGCTGGCCGTCAAGCTGCTGGAGGGCGACACACAGGTCCGCGAGCATCTCGCCAACAACGGCCTGATCGATGAGGCCGACAAGGCGGCGCAGCGCCTGGAGTCGCTGCTGGGTGACAGCCCGGAGGCCCTGATCGCCGACCGGCGGTACGGGTTCATCTCCGGGGCCTGCCAGGAGGCCGTCCGCAGCACCGTCGAGAGCCGCCACAACCTCTCGGACCGCATCGATGCGGTGGTCACCAACCGCCTTCTGGGCATCCCGATCTTCCTGGGCCTGATGTATGCGGTGTTCTACCTGACCTTTACCGTCGGCGACCCGTTCATGGGTTGGATCGAAGGCGGCTTCGAGTGGCTGGGCGGCACGGTCGGCGGGCTCTGGCCGACCGGCTCCGAGAGCATACTGAAGAGCCTGCTGGTCGACGGCATCATCGGAGGCGTCGGCGGTGTGCTGGTGTTCTTGCCGAACATCCTGCTGCTGTTTCTGGCCATCGCGGTCTTGGAAGACAGCGGATACATGGCCCGGGCGGCGTTCCTGATGGACAAGCTGATGCACAAGATCGGCCTGCACGGTAAGAGCTTCGTGCCGATGCTGATCGGCTTTGGCTGTTCGGTCCCGGCCATCATGGCCACGCGGACGCTGGAGAACCGCCGCGATAGGCTGGTGACGATGCTGGTCGTGCCGCTGATGAGCTGCGGGGCCCGGCTGCCGATCTACGCCCTGATCATCCCGGCGTTCTTTCCGCAGGTCTGGCACGCGCCGATGCTGTGGATCATCTACCTGATCGGTATCGTGCTGGCGGTGGCCTGCGCGAAACTGCTCAAGACGACGATCCTTCGCGGGGAGACTCCGCCGTTCGTGATGGAACTGCCGCCGTACCGTATGCCGACGCTCAAGAGCGTGGGGCTGCATATGTGGAATCGTGGCGGGGCTTACCTCAAAAAAGCAGGAACGATCATTCTGGGCATCTCCATCCTGCTGTGGGCAATGCAGCAATGGCCCGGCCTGCCGGAAGAGAAGGTCGAGGCATTCGCCCAACAGCGATCGGCCATCGAGGCCGCCGCCCAAGCAAGCGACGAGGCGCGGTCCGAACAACTCGCCGAGATCGACCACGCCGAGGCCGAGGCGAAACTGGAGGCGTCGCTGATGGGCCGGCTGGGCCACGGGATCGAGCCGGTCCTGCGGCCGGCCGGGTTCGACTGGAAGGTCTCGACGGCCATGGTCGGCGCGTTCGCCGCCAAGGAGGTCTTCGTCGCCCAGATGGGCATCGTCTACTCGCTGGGCGAGGAAGAGGACGAGGAATCCGAGCCCCTGCGGGAGAAGCTCCAGGCGAATTACACGCCGCTCCAGGGCTTCTGCATCATGCTCTTCTGCCTGATCAGTGCCCCCTGCATGGCCACCATCGCCATTACGAAACGCGAGAGCAATTCGTGGCGGTGGGCGCTGTTCCAACTCGGCGGGCTGACAGTGTTGGCATGGATTGTCACCGTGGCCGTGTATCAAGTTGGCTCGCTGGTGACATAGGAAGTGGATGAATCATGGAAACGATCATTGCCATAGGAATCGTCATCCTGGCCGCGGCTGGCGTGGGTTACGGCCTGTACCGCAACGCCACGGGCAAGAGCGGATGCGCGGGGTGTCGCGGATGCGGCGACGTGAGCCATTGCCCCGGCGACGGCGAGGCCCGCAAGGAGTAGTCGAGTGAAGGTGTTCCTGCATCATCTGTACGAGTACCGCAAGGGCCTGCGAAGCCTGGTGCCCCGCACGCTGCCGGGCAGCCGGCGGGCATGCGTCGAGGCCAAGCTGGCCAAAGAAGGTGTCGCGTTCGTCATCCACGAGTTGGCCAACGGGAACATCAACGTGTTCTTCGGGGCGGACGATTGCGTGGCCGTCCTGCGGGCCATCGGCAAGACCCGCCTGAGCGACTACACGCCGGAGGAGGACTTCATCCTCGGCACGATGCTCGGCTACGGTCGGCTTGAGCAGTGCGTGCGGTACATCCGGATGCGACAACGGCGAGACGACGCGGCCGCCGAACCGCGCGGATCGCACAGCGAAGAACTGGACCCGAGCCACGAGCCTTCGCTGGCTCTGGCGGTATGAGAGCATGATGGACACCCCAGGCGAGACAAACAGGAACCCCGACCCGCGCGAGGTACGGCTCGCTCGGCAAGGTGTCATCGAGTCCAGCGACCTCTTTGCCGAGCGCAACGAGGTGCAGATTCACCATGACGGCGAGGTGTACCGCCTTCGCCTGACGAAGAACGGAAAGTTGATCCTGAACAAGTAGCGACAAGAGCCCAAGCAGCCCGACCCAGCCAGCTTCAAGCCAGCCAGGGAGTGTGCGAGCGAACGATCGCTCGACGCTCCCTTCTTTCATGTATGGGCAGGAAGGACATGCAGCGATGACCTGTTGGACAGGCAAGAACAAGAGAATACGGCGAGGCTTCACGCTCATCGAACTGCCTGCAGTGAGGCAGCGTGCTTTCACGCTGATCGAACTGCTGGTCGTCCTCGCCATCATCGCCCTGCTAACGAGCGTCCTGGTTCCCTCCCTGGGCATGGCGAAGGAACTGGCCCGAGGGGCGAAGTGCATGACGAACCAGCGGGCGGTCGGCATGGCGATCCAGATGTACGCGGGCGAGAAAAACGGCCGCCTGCCCGGGTCGGAGGCCTGGATCGACGCCATCCTGCCGAACCTGGGCGGAAGCCAGCCGGACGATGCCTGGTCACGCGACCGCAGCAACATGCCCGAGGCGCTGTTCTGTCCCTGCGACGACGACCCGTATCCCCGGCCCTACATGACCGGCGAGATGGAGGTCACCTCCTACATGGTCAACGGGGCCGAGACGGACTTCGCCATGGGCGGCGGGCGGAAGCTCGGCATCGGCCTGTTCGGCGGGAACTCCAGCATCGACCGCGCCGGTTGCGCCTCATCCTGCATGATGCTCGGCGAGACCACCAACTACGGTAAGATCGTCGACCTGGACAGCCCGGCCATCCAGCAGGCCTTCGCCGACGCGGGAGCCAACGTGAACGACGCCCGCACGCGCTTTCACCATCGGGCCACCAGCGGCTTCTATCACAACGGCAAGATGGCGGTGTACTTCGCCGACGGCCACAGCGACATGGTGCAGGGCAGGCAGGTGGACCCGCTGCCGCCTTCGCAATGGCCAGGCGGCGCGATGATGAGCGGCTCGACGACCTTTTATCCGAACCTTTCGCTCCCGACGGCCGAGGAAGACCCGGCCTTCTGGGGTCCACCCTACACCCGCTGAGGCCCGGCCATGATCGACGAGACACACAAACGATGGTTCATCTTCCTGGCGTCGGCCTGCGGCGTGGCCGTGCTGGCCGGTCTTGGCCTGGGCTGGCTGTCGAAGTCCGTCGGTTGGGGTTTCAGCGGCCTGGCCTTGCTTGCGGGTCTTGCCGTGGGACTGGTGCCGCTGGCGTTCCGGTGGCCCTGCCTGGCGGAACGTCTGGCCGTGGGTGTCGTCGTGGCCGGGGTTGGCCTGGCGCTGTTCGGTTGGGCCAGCTACCTGCCCGCCTGGCGCGCCGAGACGGCCGTGGCGAGCGAAGAAGTGGACGACCTTTGCGTCCGCGTGACGGCGATGCGCCTGTGCCACGAGCGGAAGGTCATGGGCGTATTCGATTTCAGCGATGTGCCAGAGGCCATTCTTGAAGAAGCGAAGCAGCGGGTCGCTCGGATGCCCGTCCAGGAGAAACTGGCGATGTGCGACCAAACCTTCGGCAAGCGGATCAACGCGGGGACGACGCACTCGCCCAGCGCCGGTTCGATGGCGATGGGCTCGCTGTGGGTCGTGCTGACCCTTGCGGCGGCGGCGGTCCCGGCACTGCTGCAACATCGTTTGGGAAGGCCGTAGGACAGACGGGAAGGAGAACGAATGTAAGCAGAGGATCGAAGAGAGGAAACGCTCGAATGTACGAACCGGCCAGCCATCCTACCCGCGTGAGGAGGACAGCCAGCTCAGCACCCAACACGCGTTACAGAGCGCGGAAAGGATACAGAACATGAAGATTCACAATCGGATGCAAAGCAAGTTCATGGGCATCGCGGCCGCCCTGATGGTCGCCCTGGTCTCGGCGGGGACAGCCTCGGCCGACGTCATGGCCGACTGCACCTACGACGGGTACGTCGCCATGGGCGGGATGGTCACCAACACCACCAACAGCTACCTGCTGCCCGGCAATCCGGACTCCCCGCCGGAAGGCTCGATGCAGACGTTCGGCTACGCCTTCTGCAAGTTCGACACGACCGGACTGCCCACGGAGGCAGTCACGGAAGCATACCTTCAACTCGACGTCATCGCATTGCAGGATGGCATGACCTGGCCCGCGACGGGCACGGGTAACGTCGGCGTCTTTGCCGTCACGGCCGACGTGGCGGGTATCAACGCCGGCACGGCCGGAACGTTCCGCGACAGCATCGCGGATATCGCCACGGACTCGGTGTCCATGACCGGCGAGGGCCTGGTCTACCTGGACGTGACGGACATCGTCAACGGGTGGATCGCCGGCGGCGACAACTACGGCCTTGTGCTGGCGTCGCCAGGCGGGCTGATGCCCCGTCTGCATGCGTCCGAGACGACGGCGGGCCTGGCCCCGGTCATCACCAATGTCCCCGAGCCGGCGACAATGGGCCTGCTGGCCTGCGGTGCGCTGGGCCTGATCTCGCGGCGGAAGCGCAACGGATGACGACGAGTGCGTCCATGTCACGGGAAGCGCCGGCCGAAGACCGGCCGGCGCTTCCCGGCCGGGCGCGGCCGCACTGGGCCACGTCCGAACTGGTCGCCATCGGCGTGTTCGCCGCGCTGATCCGCGTGGTGGGCCTGGCGATTGCACTGGCCGGCGGCGGGATGAACCCGCTGGCGCTGATGCTGCGCAACGCCGCAGCCACGGGCCTGCTGGTCGTGCTTCTGCACAGGTCGCCCAGGAGCGGAACGCTGAGTCTTTACGTGGTGATCTACGGCCTGCTGTCGCTGCTGCTGATGGGCAGCGGTCTGATGACCTTGCCGGGCACATTGCTGGCGGCACTGGCCGTGGACGGCCTGTTCGCGCTGGTGGGCGGATACAAGACGACGCTCCGCATTCTGCTGGCGGTCGGCCTGTGCGACCTGTTGACGCGAGGCGTCTCTCTCGGCGTGGGTTACTTGGCCATGCGGGAGAGCACAAGCATGTTCCTGATGGCCGCCGGCATCGTGGCCGTGGCGTACCTGGGCTGCCTTGGCGGCCTATGGGTGGGTTGGCGGTTCGTCCGCGAGCTGCGCCTGGCGGGGGTGATTCGGCAATGACCGTTCTCGAAGCACAACAGTCCAGCAATGCCATTCGCGCGGAACCGCCGAGCGCCAGCCCGGCGCGACTCGACGTTCGCGTCCGCCTGCTGATTGCGGTGGCGACGTCCGTGGCGGTGCTGGTGCTCTCGCATCCGGCGTCCCTGGGCTTGCTCGGCCTCGCCGGAGCGGTCTACATGGCCGCGCTGCGGCGGTGGCGGGTGCAGTTGATCTGCTACGGGGCACTGCTCGTCCTGGCAGCCTTGAGCATCGGCTTCTTCTACATCCTCCAAGCTGCCCTGCCCATGATGCGCGGCAGTGGGCCGGAGCAGTTGCTCGTGCCATTCCTCCGTATGCTGGCGATGGTCCACGCGGTCATGCCCTTGGCGTTGTCGATGCGCCTGCGGGATGTCCTGTCGCTGATGAAGGGACTTCGCTTCCCGCGAGCGCTGTACCTGCCCCTGGCGGTGACGATCCGCTTCATCCCGGGCCTCATCCATGATCTGCGGCAGATGCGGGATTGCCTGCGACTGCGCGGCTACGGGGGCTGGAGTCTGTTGCGGCCCCGGCTGTGGCTGCTGCCGGTCGTCTTCCGATGCTTGCATCTGTCAGACGAACTGGCGGTCGCGGCCGAGCTGAAGGGCGTCGGCTATGGCCGACCCGTCCACGCCAGGGGCAAGGGAATCCTGCGATGGCCAAACGTGGCGACGCTGGCCGTTCTGCTGGTCATCCTGTCGGGGGCGATCTGGTTGGACCACTCACTACCAGCGACTGACGCCCCCGGCCATCCGGGCGGCTCGCACGCCGCCGGTCAACATCCTCAATCGGATGATCGACAAGGCGAAGGGAGGCCCCATGCTTCACCTTGACGGCGTCACCTACACCTATCCGTTCCAGAACGAACCGGCCCTGCGGGGCGTGAGCCTCCGCATCCAACCCGGCGAGGCTGTGCTGGTCACCGGCCCCAGCGGCGGGGGCAAGTCCACGCTGCTGCGGCTGATGAACGGACTGATCCCGCATGTCCATGGCGGCCAGACTGAAGGCCGGGTGGCGTTGGCCGGTTGTGACATGGCCTCGATGTCCCTCCGCGAGATCTCGCGGAGCGTCTCGACGCTTTTCCAGGACCCAGAGAAGCAGTTCCTCGCGCTGACCGTACAGGATGAGATCGCCTTCGCCCTGGAGTGGTGCGAAAGCGACCCCCGCGCGGTCGCGGAGAAGACCCAGCTCGCGACCCACGACTTCGGCCTCGAAGAACTCCGCGACGCCTCGATCTATGAGCTTTCCGAAGGGCAGAAGCAGAAGGTGGCCCTGGCGACCGTCTCGGCCCTGTCGCCGAAGGTGCTGACGCTCGATGAACCGACGGCCAACCTCGACCCCCGAGCATCGACGGATCTGGCCGGGCATCTGGCCCGTCTCAAGGCCGAGGGCGTGACGCTGGTCATTGCCGACCATCGCCTGGCCTGGCTGGGCGGGCTGGCCGACCGCGTGGTTGTCATCGACCAAGGCCGGGTGGTCGCCGATGGCGACTGGTCCACGCTCTGCGACAACGACTTCCGCATGCGGATCGGACTGCGAGATGTGGAGTGGCCGAACTGCGGACATGTTCGGCGGTCCAACGCCCCCGCGACAGACTGCCTGGTTCGCTGGGAGCAACTGACCTTCGGCTACCGGGGCCGGCCGAGGCTCTTCGAAGACGCCGACATCGGCGTCCAACGCAACGCCGTCACCGCGCTGACCGGCTCCAACGGCTGCGGCAAGACCACCCTCGCCAAGCTTCTTGCCGGGCTGATCAAGCCTCGACGCGGCGCGTTGCGGCGCTGCGGTCAGGTCATCCGGCCGCGCGATCTGTTGAGCACGACCGGCATGGCCATGCAGAACAGCGAACTGCAACTCTACCAGCGATCGGCCATCGGGGAAGTCATCCACGCCGCCGGTGGTCAAGGGCACAGACTGAAACCTGTCGAAGCTCTGGGTTGGTTGAGACGGTTCGGCCTGGAGGGCATCGCCGCCCGCCACCCGCAATCGCTCTCGGGCGGGCAGAAACAGCGGCTCGTCGTCGCCTGCGCGGCCGCGAGGGCGGGAGACCTGTTGATCCTCGATGAACCCACCAGCGGCCTGGACGGCGCGCAAATGCATGCCCTGGCCGACCTGCTGGAAGAGCGTCGCGTCGCCGGCCTGTCTTCCCTGGTCATCACGCACGACCTGGAACTGATCGCCCGCGTCTGCACGCACGAACTCCGCCTGCCGATCGACGGCGACCGGCAGGACGAACCCGTCAGACCCCCACTTGCCATGCAGGAGACAAGATGAACGCCATGATCATCGCCGCCAGTCGGTACGGATCGACAACACAGGGCGCTGAATGGATCGCCGAGCGCATCGCCCTCGCCGACGTGGACGTAGCCGTCCATCAGGCCGCTGATGCCCCCCCACCGGACCAGGCCCAACTGGTTCTCCTCGGTTCGGGCCTCTACGCCCACAAGCTGCTGGATGAACTCGACGGCTACATCGACCGGCACCTCGACGCCCTTCGCCAATGCAAGCTCGCCCTGTTTGCCCTGGCCATGCGGACCTCGCCGGTGTTCGTCCGCGGCCAGGCCCACGGCGGGTTGGCTCAGCTCAAGCCCTACTTCGACAAGCTCGGCGATGCGCTCGTTCACGCGGACATGCTCGGGGGTCAGATGGCGTTCAGCCGGTTGACGGCCGAGGATCAGGCCGGGCTGGAGCGGTTCTACGCCATGCTCAAGCTCACGGCGGCCGAAGTCGAGCAACGCAAGGCCGCTCGCACGCTGATGAACAAGGCCGACTACTGGGCCTTCGCCGAGGAGGCGTTGCGAAAAGCGGGGATCACATCATGAACTGGTCGCCCGAAGCGATGTCGATGATCGAGGCGGCCCCGCCGGCCGTGCGGCCAATGATCCGCCGCAAGGTCGAGTCCATCGCCGCCGAGCGCGGACTGGCCGCCATCTCCAGCGAGTTCGTGACGGCCCTGATGGCCGACCGGCATGGCGAGAAGGCCCAGGGAGGCAGTGAGACCGGAACGGAACTGGACCTCGCGCCCTACTTCGCCCGCGAGGATGGCGACCCGTTGACATCGGCCTTCGAGGCAACCAACGACGTGCACGTATTCGCCGATGGGCAAACGCTGACCTCTGGCCAGGCTGCGAACGCATGGGCCGAAACTGAACGGGCCGAACCGACGGCGGGTCGGCCGCGCAGCCTGTACATCCATATCCCGTTCTGTCGCAGCCGGTGCGTGTTCTGCCCCTTCTACGCGAACCGCTGGAGCGATGAAGCGGGAGGCGAGTACGCCCGCGCCTTGGTCCGCGAGATAGAGCAACTCGCCGAGACTCCCCTCGGACAGGCCCCGCTGGACGCCGTCTACTTCGGCGGCGGCACACCCAGCGATCTCGCTCCCGAAGACCTGTCGGCCGTGCTCGCCGCCATCCACGACAATCTCATCCTGGCTGATGATGCCGAGGTCACGCTCGAAGGCCGCATCTCGGGGCACGAGCCGGATCTGACCCGATCCGCACTCGACGGCGGGGTCAACCGGTTCTCCGTCGGCGTCCAGAGCTTCAATACAGATCTTCGCCGCTCCCTCGGCCGCAAGGCCAGTCGGAAAGATGCGCTCGCGTTCCTGAACCGTCTCGCGGACACCCAGGCCGCCGTGGTCATCGACCTGATCTTCGGCCTGCCGGGCCAGTCGATGGAGACGTGGCAGGAAGACCTCCGCTGTCTGGATGAGCAAACGAGCATCCACGGCGTGGATCTCTACCGCCTCAAGGCCGTGCCCGGCAGCGTGATGGAGGAGATGATGGCCGGCGGCCGGTTGCCGTGCCGCGCAGACCTGGCCGAGTCCGCGGCGTTGTTCGCCGCCGGGGTCGAAGCGATGCAGAGCTTCGGCTGGGAAAGGCTGTCGATCCCGCACTGGCGTCGCGATGTCCGGAAGCGAAGCCGCTACAATAGTCTCGTCAAGTCCGGGGCCGACTGCATCCCCATCGGCTGCGGGGCCGGCGGGCGCATTGGCCGTGTGCGGTTCTTCCAGACCGGCGATCTGGGCACCTACCTGGCCGCCGTCCAGGAAGGGCGTAAGCCCGTCGCTTCGGCCATCCAACTCGCCGAGCACTGCCACACCGTGGACCGCATCGCCGCCGAACTGGAGCGGGGCCACCTTGCCGCAACCGGCTGGGCGGAAGCCGGCGGCCCGTTGGCGGCGCCCTTGGACGCTGTCCTGGCGCAGTGGGCGCGGGCGGGGCTGCTTTCCCAGGCGCACGGCGGGTACGACCTGACCGTGGCCGGGCAGTTCTGGAGCGTGCAGATGGGCTCGCGCCTGGCCCGGCTGGTACAGTCGATGCGGGAGGAACCAAACGTTGCAGTACGGTAAACGCCACGGCGGACAATCTGAAGGCGCGATAGCGCTCTCAACCATTGCGTCTGCACGTGGCGCACAGGCCGTAGAGGAAGAGGTCGTGGTCCTCCAGAGCAAAACCTCGCGGAACCAACTGATCGACCAGCCCTTCGCAGCCGGTGACCTCGAACATCTGCTCGCATTGCCAACAGCGGAAGAAGTGGTGGTGCCCCTTGCCGGAGAGTTCGTACAGCGGCGTCTGACCGGGCAATTGGACCGTCGCGACGTGGCCCCGATCCATCATCTGCTTGAGGATTCGGTAGACCGTCGCCTGGCTGAGGCTGGCCACCGCCTGCTGGCCCTTGGAGAGAATCTGCTCGATGCCCAGCGGGGCTTCGGTTTCGGTAAGCACGTCCAGGATGGCCGCCCGTTGGGCGGTGTTTCGTGGCGACATTCGGCTTGGCCTCAAATTTTTCGCTTGACTTATTGAGAACACATTCTTATCTTCGGTAACATTGTCGTCAAGGGTTTGCTGGCCTGTTGACGAGAAAGGCTCGACTGCACCGTGAGGAATCGCTCGTCCATCTGGCTCATGCTGGCCGTGATTGCCCTACAGGGCACAGGTCTTCTGCATGCGATCCACCTGGCGGTTGAGCACGCGCCTCCAACCGGCCACGGCTGTGAGTCAGGACACTGCGGTCACGACCATGGTGGTAGTCAGTCGACCCACCCAGACGGCAAAGCCGTTCTGAGCCTGGACGATGGCCAAGACTCGGGCCATGGGCATGGCCACTACCATGACCCGGCGACCTGTCCGATCTGCCAGATGCTGGCCAGTCTTTGGGCGATCTCCGTCGCCCCAAGCGCCGGGCTGTCGGCGAGTCTTCCTACGACCTATCAAGTCGCTGCACCCGAGAGCTTGCCGCTCACTCAGATCGCTCTGGCTACTCTCGGCCCGCGCGCCCCTCCCGAGTGTTGAGCCCTTCCTCAGTCTGACCCGTTCCGCTTTGCACAGGAATTACGCTCTGTCAGAAGCCTGAAGTGCATTGATCGTGCGTTTCCGGCGGCGTAGCAACTCACCTTGAGAGGCGACTGCGCGCCAATATAACAGGCTCTTTGTCCACATTGCTCAACACACTTGAGAGGAGATGCTCAACATGATCAACAACCGCACCGCTTTGACGATTCTCTGCGCCTTGGCGATTCCCGCCTCGATGGCGTTCGCGCACGCCCACACCCATATCGGCCGAAACCAGGACCAGACCTGGGACGGTGGAGACGACAACAAGCTCTGGTTCTTTTCCGTTCCCGGCACGCCCGGCTTCCCGAACTGGGGAGATCCGCTAGAGCTGATCTACCAGGAGTCCGGTCCGCTGGCCGGCAAGTACGCCTGCGAGTATCTGTACTGCTGGCATTCGGGGCATCCCGAGCACGGCAACTGGCAGTTGGGAGGCACTGACGCGGGCACGACGCCCGACTGGCGGATTGCCATCGAACGGGTGGCCTTCGACGAAGGCTTCTCCATGGCCGAATACGACACCTTCACTCCGGTGCTGACAAGCGACGGGTCCACGTACGAGTTCCCAAAGATCTTCATGGACACCAAGTACAACGAGAACGGGGAACTCGGCGCGTGGGGCTTCCATCACCATCAATGGTTTATTGCCGAAGCCGATGGGCCGGGCGAGACCTTTGACGCCACGTTCAAGGCCATTGACTTCGGCACGACCGGCTTTGCTCCGTCAGACGAGTACACGATCTCGTTCGTGACGGTCCCCGAGCCGACCACGATGGGGCTGCTGGGCCTCGGTGGCCTGGCGCTGATCCGCCGCCGCAGGAAGTAGAGAATCCCGGATTGCCGGGCGGGTCGTTACGGGCCCGCCCGGCTGATCCCGGCGAGGTCGTCATGCGCAACAAGGCCTTCACATTGATCGAGCTACTGGTGGTGATCGCCATCATCGCCTTGCTGGTGTCCATACTTCTGCCCTCGCTGAGCAGGGCCAAGGAACTGGCTCGCGGCACGGTCTGCCTGTCCAACATGCGCAGTACGGGCCTGGCGATCCAGATGTACGCCACCGAAAACGGTGAACACTACCCGCCAAGCTCGTGCGCGCTGCACGAGAATCCCGCCGAGTCCTGGTGGATCAACGCCCTCCAGCCGTATTCGGGAACCCGGCTGCTTTACCGCTGTCCGAGCGACCGGGCCGACACGTTTCTGGACTGGGACAACCCGCCGCCGCAGGCGCAGTGGGGCCAGTATCGGTGGGCGAGCTACTCGACCAACGCCCGGTTCGACAATAAGCCCTTCTCTCGCCTCAGCGGCGCCCCTCGCCCCATGGAGACGATCTACGCCTGCGAAACCCCCGAAAGTGTCGTCGGTGCGGATCACGTCCACCCCGAGATGTGGTTCGGTCCAGCCGACCCGCAGAATCACGTGGCGTATGAGCGCCACCTGGGCAAGGCCAGCTATCTCTTTGCCGATGGGCACGCCGCCCAGATGACGCTGGAGGAGACCTGGAAGCCCGGCACCCGAAACCTCTGGAACCCCAAGAAGGCCCCGGAATGGTCTGGGCCTCTGGACTACTGAAAGACTTCAAGGAGAAAACGATATGCGATATGGACGAACGCTCTGCATGGCGGTTCTGGCGATCGGCGCGGCCGCGTCTGTTGCCGTCGCGGATTGCCCATACGACCACCTGCTGGTCGGACAGGACGAAGGAACGCTATTTCTGGACACGGCCCAGCGCTATCGGCATTGGAACGCCGACTGGAGCACCAATCCGAATCCCTACGGCCAGGAGTACTACGAGTTCACCGAGATGTATGGCGGCGGGTACATCCGCGTCGAACCTGGCTTTGGTCAGAACACTGCCCCGACATATGCCCTGGAGGGCACGCGCGGAGTGGACTACAACATCCTCGTCGAACGGGTCTTCGCCACACCCGAGTTGCTGTTCTTCGACGATCTGATGGCACCGATCCTGACCGCCGATGGGTCCACGTTCACGCTGAGTGATTACGCGAACCATCACGTACACGTGCGTTATCACCTGCCCGACGGACTGGACCCGACGCTTCCCTACACGGTGTCGTATCGCCTCACGGACACGACCGGGACGTACGCGGACTCCGAGGTGTACACGTTCAACCTCGGCGCTGTCCCCGAGCCGGCCAGCCTGTCGCTGCTGGCGATAGGCGGCGTGGGGCTCTTGAGACGGCGACGCCGTAAGGCGTAGACGCTTTGCCGCCGCAAGAACACCGTGCAATCCTGCTGATTGGATCGTTCGCGATGAACGCTTGGCCGGTCGGGAGTGCCAACATCACTCCCGGCCGGCTGAGCATTGGTGAAGGGACTCGGCATATTGGGTAAGCTATGGCGAATCCTGGCTCGCTTCGGCCTGTGGTGGGCCGGACTGTTCGGGCTGATCGGTACAGGCAACTGCCCGTGCTGCGGACAGCCGGGATGCCCCGGCGGCGTGGCGGGTGCCGGCCTGTTCGCTACACTTGCAGCCTTCTTCATGACCCTGTTCCCTTGGGCGGACAAAAAGAGTCAAGCCGCCAAATCGGCTGAAGCAGCGGAGAAGGAAGAGACGAAGCCGTCATGAAACCGAAGTGGCCCATGCCGCCGACATCGCTGGCCGCGTCCATCGCCGTCATGATCGCGATGCACTTCCTCTTGCCGGTGCTCCAGGTCATCCCCTGGCCTTGACGGGGCAGCCACATCTGCTGCCGTCCATGCGGGCAGGCCAGTGGGCGTCACATCTCGATGCCGACGCAGGCCCCGGTGCCGGCGTGGTAGTAGTGCTTGATCTCCTGCATTTCCGTAACCAGGTCGGCTGCGTCGATGATCGGCTCCGTAACGTCTCGCCTGTCTGTGGCACGGGCGTCTCGCCCGTGTGTATCGCGGGCGTCTCGCCCGCACCGCCGTCCGCTACCGCGCATTCTATGCGCCCGCGGCGCCCGCACAAGGCCACATGGTGCCTTGCGGAGCCCCCGGCCGCCTGGGACAATATCGGCCCATCGGGGCGGGAGGCGACCTCATCGGCGGCGAGGCCCGTCCGGACAGCGAACCGGACGCACAGGGAGAGCGATCATGAGCGATGCGGATCAGACCGATGCGAAAATGAGCTACGGCCGGTTCGCGATGGTCTCCATTCTCACTGGCGTGACGCTGGGCGCGCTGATCTTCGTGTTCGGGCATGCGCCACTGGTGGCCGCTGTCGTGACAGTGATCTTCCTCATTGCCGGCCTGGTCCTGGGCGTCGCCGGTTCGGAAACCACGTTCGGCCAATTGGCCGTGATCCTTGTCGTTCTTCTGTGCTTCGCGGCGCTGTACGCCTTCACCGTCTACTCCAGCCGCGTGCCCGCGCCGTAGAGCGCGCCTCACACTGTCGACCGCCATTCAACGATGCGTGTCGCCGGACCGGCAGCCCCACCAGCTTGATGGCTTGCTCACCGTGCGGCGCCTTGCTACAACAGACCCCCCCGCCTCACCGGAGGTGAGCGTATGATGGCTGAGGACGCCAAGCGACAGACATGCAACGAATGCGGCCGGGCGTGCGATCCCGCCGACGTGCACCGCATCGACGACGAGCCGCTCTGCGCCCGCTGTCTGTACGGCCGGGTCGAGCCGGTCACCATCCGCCCCATCGGCGTGGTCGCCAACGACAAGCGCCGCCGCCAGACGGGCTTCGGCACCACCGGCGGCGAGGTCTCCGAGATTCGCCTGGCGCCGGGCATGGCGCGGTTCCTGCACGGGCTGGCGGACGAGTCGCACCTGACCGTCGTATGGCTGCTGCACGCCCAGCGCCCGCTGCGGACGCGGTTCAACCGCGGCTGGGACGGTAAGGAGGTCGGGCCGTTCGCCTCGCGGACGCCGGACCGTCTCACGCCGATCGCCGTGACGGACGTGGAGCTTCTGGGCGTCGAGGGGACCACGCTGACGGTCCGCGGGCTGGACGCGATCGACGGGACGCCCGTGCTGGATATCAAGGTCGCCCCGCAGAGCTTGCGAGGGACGCCGCACGGCGACGCAAACGTTCCCGGCCGCGTTTGACGGACCCGCCGGCCGGGAGGATAATCAGACCGTCGCCTCGCCGCACGCGACGCACGCGGGCGTAATTCAGTGGTAGAATGCCAGCTTCCCAAGCTGGACGTCGGCGGTTCGAATCCGCTCGCCCGCTTTGATATCTTTCATGTGGAGTAGATATCGTGGATTTCAAGCAACAGAAGGGTTTTCAACGGCTGAAATTCCTGAGAGGCTGCTTGATTGGCGTCGGCGTCTTCGGGCTGCTGGCGCTGATTTCATTCATTGGAGCCCTCTCTTCGGGAGCCGCCCGGAGCTTGGTTATTGGCAGTTTGTTTGCACTGTTGAGCCTAGCTTTTGCGACGGTGAACGTTCTGCTCCAGATTTCAAAGCTCAAGAAGGAACTGGCAGCGCCTTCCATGCGCGTAGCAACTCCGACTGTCCCACGCCATGTTAACCAGAATGGGTCTGAAGTTGGCGATGCTTTGGCCCAGATGGCAGGGCCAGACACGAACAGCGACGCGTGAGCATTTGTGCGATTCCGCCACGACCTGTCAGCGTCCGCCTCCCCCGGCCTGCAATCCGCGCAAGGATTCGTACAAGCGCCCAAAAACACGTGCAAGCTTTCGTGCAAGGGTTCAGGCCTTGCTGGCGGCAAGTTCGGCTGGCCTGTCGGCCGAGAACGTAGGAAGTGCATCGACCGCAGCGCCCACATCCAGCGGCACCGGCCGGGCAGTTTTCCACGAACCATGTCGGCGACATCCTGCTATCAGCGACTTATCCGTTTCGCCATCTCCGCGTCCGTGGGCAAGTTGATGCGACGGCCTTCAGGGATTTCCCCCGCGAACAGGTCGGCGTTCAACCTCGTCAGTTCCCGCTTCCAGACGGTCTGGATTTTCAAAGCAGACTCCCGCTCTCCAGGCGTCCATGAAGATAGATGCCGCACGAGCTTCTCGAGGTTCTCGCCACGGCGGGCCAGCATGTACGGCCGGTCAGACACTGCTTGTAGCGCGGCCGGCAGCTTGCCCTGCAACACCCACTCGCGCAGCTTCTCCAGATCGTCCCGCATCGAATCGCCGGCGTGCGGGTCTGCCTGCAACATGTCGCTGCTGGCCCATTCGCTTTGCGTTTCGGTTACGGCGAAAAGTATCCGCACCGGCGCGCCAGTCGTCTGCGTCCACTCGACGCGAGCATCGACTGTTGTGCGAACCTGCCTGCAGGAGCCCCTCTTGAAGTAGCCCTCGGCCGGGCCTTCGCCCACGAACGCCCACTTATCGCCTGTCCGCAGGACGTACAGCCGCCGCTGCTTCGCCCAACGGGCAAGGTATTCGCTCTGCCAGCCGATCTCGTATAGCACCGCCCCGTCAGGGCCGCGTGACTTGACGAGGGCGTAGTCGCCGCTGCCGCCGTCGTGCCTCGGGCGTTCATCGAAGAGTTTTGCCACAGTCGGCGGGCCTGATGTCTCCACCAGGATGAAGGCATCATCTGGCGGCCCCGCCTGACGTGTGGAATTCAGCAGCACGAAGTTTGCCTCTCCACCGACTGGCCTGTAGATGAACGCCCGCCGCAGTCGGAAGCTCGGCTTGTCGGTATCCTTGCCTTCGATCCACATCATGTCCCGGCCATTGTCGCCGAAGGTGAAGTCCGGCTTCGCTTTCCCTACCAGATCGGCGAGCCTGGCCGCCTGATGTTGAATGGTCAATGACTTGCCCAAACCATCGACCCGCTCGCCGTCGAGCATTGCCTTGGCTGGCTGGGACGTCGGCGCTGGACGTGATGCGGGCGAGGAATGGCGCATCTCTATATAGGCTTTGCTTCCCCCGTACAGCGTGACACGGGGGGCAGTCAGCGTGGTCGTCGAAGCGGGCCTGCTCGTGGCCTTGAGAAGGTACTCAACCTGCTGGTCATCCAATACCGTGGCGCTTTGAGACTCTGCCGGTTTGCTGACCGACTGGGTAGTCGTCTTGACGGGGGGCGCGTCCGTCAACTTGCCTGTGGTTAGGTCGAGCAAATATTGGGCCGGCTTATCCATCATCATGTCCACCGGGTCAGTCGCGGGTTCCGGCAGAGCCCTACCGTTCTCGTCGCGGGCTAGGCGCGACAGCGGCATGTCGCTGCTGACCCGCAGCTTGTTGCCGCGATCCCAGCCGATGATCCAAATGCCGCCGGGATACGGATCGACCGTATGCAGGGGTTTGGCCGCTCGCTTCTCCAGCAGGCCCGGCAGATCGAAGATGTCCAGTATCGGATGGCCTTCGCCGGCGGTGAGCATGGCCAGGCGCTTGCGATCCGGCGAGACGGCCAGGTCGCGGAGTTGCGACATCGACTGCTCGATGTCGAGCTGAACCCACTGGTCCTCACCGGCGGGCAAGAACCGCCAACTCCCGGCATGGGTATCCTTGTCGGCTTTCGTGGGCCCGTACTCATACCACAGCACGCCTTCCTTGAGCAGCATCACAGCAAGCTGGTCCCACGTGTCGTCGATAACGACATGGAGGGCGTCGGGCGTCCCAATGCCCGCACGGGCGAGTTTCTCCGCCCACATGCGAGCGTGGGCCAGGTCGCGGGCATGGACAGCTTCGTTTGTGTTGCCCGTGGCCTTTGGAATCTCCGCCTTCAGGCCGGTAAGCTTCTGGATCGCCTCGTGCAGGGCGACGTAGCCGCCATCGCCGCGCATTTCGGGAATCTTCCGCGCCAGCAGCCAGGCGTCCCCGCGATGTCCGCAGGCGACGACGCCGTCGATCATGGCAGGCGGGGCGCAGCAGGAAAAGCCTTGCTGGCGTTCCAGTATCTCCAGCAGTTCCGGCCTGGCCTTCAACTCCGCCAGGCAGACTATCAGGTGATGCCGGTCGTGCAGCGTGCCACGTGTCTCCCACTGCTTGCCATCCTGCAAGATGCGGACCTCGTCAGCGAACTTGCGGACGATCCGTGTACGCACGGCCGGCTCCAGGCCGGTCGTCTTGTGACGAAACCACGGCAGCGCATCAAGGAACTCTCCCAGCGCGTAGCGCCGCCCGGTGACAAGTTGATCAGTCATCTCCTCGGCGGAAAGCTTCCGTATGCGTTGGGTGAACTCCCAAGCTTCCTTCACCCACGCGCGCTGCTCGGGCGGTCTGATCGTGATCGCGAACTGGTCGGGGTTCTTGCGGCGGATGACGAGGATGACCTTCTCGCCCTTCAGGACCGGCCGCTCTGTCTTCACGTCCATCGTGTAATTGACCGGCCAGGGGAAGCGGACATCCGGATCGCCGGCCAGCACCGATTCCTTGTCGAACTCGAACTTCTGCCACGCATGAGCGCGGTCGCCGGCAATAGGTAGAACCATGGGATCGGTCAAGGCCCTGGCCACGACCGCGCAGGCAAAGTTGCCGGGCAACTCCGGCCCCATCGCGGCTGGCAGGCCCACTGTGCTGCCGGGCAGTGCCTTTGCCCTGTCCTGCTCGCTCAGTTCCGTGACGACCTTGGCAGTCTTGGCTGCAACAGGCGTTATGTTTTTCTCGGCCGAGGCTGTAAAGCCAAGCGTCTTGATCAGTTCGACCACCGGCTTCCATTCATCGCTTCCGTCCGACGTGGCCACCATGATGAACAGCAGACTTCCATTGCCGACCCAAGCCAGCGCTGCAGGCTGGCCTTCCTGCTCGGCCACGCCCGCGTTCTCGTAGGCCCTGCCGACATAACCGGCGGGTGCGATCCACAGCGTAAACGTTGCCGGTCCCGGCGGGAACACCGCCTCGGCTGTCTTGTGCCGGAAGCTGAGTCGCTCGAAGTTTTCAGCCTTCAGCGCCGGATCGTCGGACCATCGCATTGGCGTGCTCCGGCCATGGCCTGTGAGCTCCCAGCCTTCCGGCATGCCGGACGTTATCCTCTTTGCCAGGTTCGACATTACTGGCTGCGTTGCAGGTCGAGTCGCCGCCGGGGCAGAAGGTGGTTGCGAGGCGGCCTCGGCCGGTGCGGTGGCGGGCTGCGTTGCCGGCTGAGAAGAAGCCACAGAATGAGCCTTGAATGGAGCCGTTATCGCGGCAAGCACATCGGAGGCCTGGGCTCTATCCTCCTTGGACTCGAACTTGTAGAAGCCGCCGAGCAACTGCCTGCAGACGATACTCAGGCTGTGCTCGTCGTCGAAATGTGTCGGCAATAGATAGGGGCGATTCGTGTTTTTGTCTGTACGCTTTTCCCACCAGAACAACTCTCCCATCAGGCGCAGTGTGCCATCGTTGCCTCGAAACTTCCTTTGCAGAGACTTGTTGAACTCGACCATCTTGCGATAGTCTTCGGCCGAGACCTTCGGCCCGGCGACAATGGTGATCTGGTACGTTTTCTCCTGCGGCATCATCGCGACCGGAGAGCTATAGATAACACGCATTGGATCATCGCGCGTGATGATCCACCACACTTCACGAGGAGCAGATTTTGCAACACCAGGCACGTTGGCAGCCGGCTTCACAGACCACCCCTTGGGAAGGGCTTTGCGGACTTGTTTCATCCATGCCGCAGCCGGCTGAGTCTCCGCCGCCGGGGCGTCGGTCGCCTTCAGCGCGGCCAGGATGTCGGCCTTGGCGGTCGGCCAGTCGGTGCCGCCAGCGACGAAGCCGAACACCGTACAGCCGCGCCATGCACCCAATTCCGGCGCGTTGCCTGCCTGCGACACCATGTCAGGGATTGTCGGCCGCGAGAACGGCCCGATCATGACCGCCAATTCAACCTCGCCGCCGCGGCCCTTCTTGAGGTCTTCCGCAGCATTAGGACTTCTCCGCTCCAGCACAATCCGGACGGCTTGGCCTGATGGCCAGTTGCCCCCCGCCATTTTCACATATCGCCGTGACTTGATCTCCCAGTTGGCGGGCATCTTTCCACCAATCGCCTGGGCCAACTCCGCTGTTGCCGTCATGGCCTGAGCCTCGGTCATCGGTGGGCCTGCGTGATCCGTCGCCGGCTGTGTGGCGGGCGGAGCATCTGAATCACGCCAGTTTTCGGGTAATTCACCCTCCACTAGGCTCGCCTTCGGGTGACGGGTTAGGAAGATGTCCGTCCGCTTGTCCAGTTGTTCGGTCGGGAAAGCACCACAGCCGCGCACCGTCCACTGCCCCAGCCGGTCATCCCAATGTGCCTCAATGAAATAGACCCGCAGATTGCCAGAACCACGTGGGAATTCAACGGGCTTTGCATACATAACTGCCATGTTGTCATCCGCGTACAGTGAGGCGAGGGGAGCACTTGTGAATTCCCCGCTCATCCTGGGTATGCCAGGTTCTGGAGTGGCCACGGGACCGTTTTGCCGCTGAGTCTTTTCCCATACACCGGCCATGAACTCTCGCACCTTGTGGGGATTCTCAGGCTGACAGAGTCGCTGACGCTCATGGCGAACCTGATCTCGTGTCCACAATGAGGCCTTCATCAACTGGAACCCGTCTCTATGTGGCTTTAGCAACTCATCGAGCCATTCGGCTGGAACGGCACCGCCTTGGCTCCGGGTGGCAACAACGTACTTGATAAGGGCGTCCTCGCCTGACTGGGATACGAAGAATGTGTCGAAGGGCAAAGGCCCTCCTTCTCGATCTGGCTTGAGCTTCTTTCTGAAAACAAGACGCATCATCTCGATGTCACGAAGAGCAGCCTTGGCCATGTCCATCTTTGCCGACGATGAATTCAGAGCAGTCAATAGCATTGCTTCTCGGGTTTCGGGCGTCATCACGGCCTGGGCGTCAAGCACGTGAAGGACGATCTCGTGGCCCGAGGTGGCCGTTGTTGTCTCCGAGGGTCGAGATGTGGCGGTGGGCTGCTCCGGCGTTATTTCGGCGACATCCTGAAGTAGTACGGCCCGGCCGTCGTGCGTGGCGATGGCAAGCCGGCCAAGTATACCCACCTGCCTGGCGTCGATGGTTCCGGATTCCGGTAACGCGGCCTTGACCTCGGCAACCGTCAGCCCCATCGCCGCCAGCCGCTTCGGATTGAGGCGGATTCGGATAGTTCGCTTTGCAGCCGGTTGGGTTCCCGCCTGTGTGTTGGCCGCAGCCATATTTCTGCGGTTTTTGGGCGTGTCAGGCACAGCCTTGATGCCGGGGCGGCGCTCGACGGATTGGAGCTTGCCGTTCACTGGCCACTGAGAGGCTTCACCTTTGCCTAGTAGCCAGATGATCGTCTCGCCCTTAGCGATGGGCCTGTCGCGACGATCGACGACCGTGTAGGTGACCAGCAGTTTATCGGCGGGATTTTCGCCCTTGAGCGTCCTGACGACCGCGAACATCTGAAGGTAGTTGGTGACGCCGTCCTCAAAAACGATCCCGGCACCCTCATCATCAGCCTTGCAGATCGCGACTGTGTCTGCCTGGGCCAGAGCGTCTTTCAGTTCAACCTGCGGATAAGGCAACTGACCAAGGCTCATGATCATGTGCCGTCGATTCTCAGGTGTGTCAGCCAGAGCCTTGACGCCGACCCACTTGCCCTTGTTCGGCGAGGGCCTCAGCACCCATATCACCGATCGGCCCTTGGCTATCGCCCGCTCGCCGCGAGGCTCGACCACCGTATACGCGACCGTAATGCGTTCGGCCTCGACCTGTTCCTGTGGCAGGTGGCCCTTGAGGGCGAACCAAGGTTTGACTTCCTGGCGATGAACCGTTACGCCGTCTTCCCTGCTCATTCCCGCCCCGGCCTCCGTCAGGGCCTCGCCAATCACCACCAACGGCTTATCTCCCGCCGCCTGCGCGAGCGTCAACTCGCTGCCCGGGAGCTTTCCGCCTGCCTGGGCGGTTGCGGGTTGGCTGGCGGCCTCGGCAGGTTCGACCATATACGTGCAGCTCAGCCGCTCGTGATGGCGAATCCTGGTCGTCGGGGCGAGGAATAACTGGCCGTTCTTGCGCTCGTACTCGTCCAGTTCCAGGTTCACCGTGTACCTGCCCGGCGGCAGGTCAGTGGGCATGTGGCCCCACAAGTAGACGCTCTTAAACTGCTTGTCGCCGTAGACATGCACCGGGTTGCCGGCCTCCATGTGCCGGCCGATGTCTTTGTCCTCGTCGATATACCGCAGGCGGATGGTGATCGTGTCGCCCTGAACGAACTGCTCGCCGATTTCCAGTGTGCCCTTGGCGGTATATGCACCCTCCAGCCGGGCCGACAACTCCGACAGGCCGGCCGCTTCCGCTCGCTTCATCGCATCCAGCGTGTGCTTGTATACCCACTTTGCCCCGGGGTGATCGGTGGTGTCGTAAACCGGCACACGGCAGTACATCCCCGCCGGCAGGTCGTCCTTGTCCACCAGTTCGATCCAGTTGACGATGCTCACGTCCCGTCGCGCGGGCTCCGTACCCAATTTGTGGCTCGTCGATCCCCCAAATCGTGATAGCGCCTCATGGACACTATTCTCGACAGCATCTTTCAGGCGATCATCGGATGACCAAACTTGAACATGGCTAATCCATGTTCCTCCCTCGATCTCATAGGACCGCCATTGCTCATCGGATCCGTTCGAGGGCTCGGTCTCGGCCCGGACCAGCGAAACTCGAATGACGCAGTGAGGTAGGTTGTCATAACGGACAGTCGGCGGCCCCTGCGGTCCCATCCTGGAAATGTTGCTGGTCAGCTCGAAGCTCATCCGCTCAGGCGCGCCGTTGTCATCACGTCGGATGTGGATATAGGCTCCCCCCGCCTCGGCGAGCATGGGGAACGTCTCGTACAGCTTCTTGACCTGATTGCGGGCAGAGACCATCGCGAGGCGGGCCCTCACTGACGGGGCAGGATTGGCCCAAACGGCAGGCTGGTCTGCCGGCATCGGCGAGAGCCTCGCCGGGCCGAAACGCCGAATGTCACTGATTGCATTGCGGACAGTTGTGTGAAAATCGGGCGAGCGTCGTGGCAGGCTGCCACGAACGACGGTGAAGGGATCGGGCCTATCCAGCAATCGCTCGAGATGTTCGATAGCCCGCGCCTCGCCGATCTCGCCCAACGCCCATGCAGCAAGATAGACGACGTTCGGCGAGTCCGAATCCAATGCCTCGATGAGGCAGTCAACTGCCCGCGGGTCGGCCAGCTTGCCAAGGGCATAGGCCGTGTAGGCGTGCCGGCCGCCGGAACCGTTCCGGATTCCGAGAGGCGCTGGTTCGACATACCCGTCACGCATAATGGCGATAAGTGCAGGCACGACGCGACGATCTCCAAAGGTGCCCAGCAGCGCCGCGGGTGTCCCTCCGTCACGCCCGCCGTGCCCGTCCACTGCGCCTTGAAGCAGATGCGGCACCGCAGGCGGGCCTATTCGTTTGAGAATCTCCGTGGCGTAACGCTCATTCAGCCCACGCCCCAGCATCCGGACCACGGCCGGGATGGCTGGCTCGCCAAGTTCTATCAAGCGCTGCGCGGCGTCGGCGTCCGGCACTTCATCAGTGGCGGCGATGGCGAGTTCCATGAGCTGATCCCACGTCAGTTCTGCCGGGTTGGTGCCGAACGCGGGATCGGTCGTCAGTCGCGACGGCTCCAGTTCGAGCCTGCATGTGCCGTCGATTACACGTAGACCAGTGGGCACTTGGAGAACGACGGCTTCCAGGGGCCAAGCGCATTCGTCCGGATTCAGCGGAACCCTGCAAGTCTCGATACGCGTCTCGCCATCGTCACGAACAATGGTCGAGTGAACAACTAACGATCCACACGTCATTGCCGGGTCTGCCCCGGGGGGCGGCTGCATGCGGGCGTAAGTCATGAGGTGGCTTGTAGGGAATCTCCCGGCGATTTCGGCGTCGCCGGAGCCGCGGTGGAGCGCGGCGGTTACGTCGATGTACTTCTTGTCGCCGTCTTCGATAATCCCCGAGGTGGTCACCTCCAGCCGTGAAGGATGTTCAATCGAGTGATTCCGACCTGGTTCCAGAGGGATCGGTATGTAATCAACCCGATCAGGGAGCACGCATTGATACCTGACGGTGATCTGCCTCAGATCGCACAAAGCCGCCCCGGTCTCGGCCGGGTCGAGAACCAGATGTCCTGTGTACTGGGCGGACTCACCCGGCTCGGTCTGCATGGTGCGCATGGCTTGGTTGACGCCAACGCGACCCTCGGGGGTCACAACTTCCTCGACTCGTGCTGCCAGCGACAGTGGTCGCACTTGCCCATCATCCCCTCTCCACCATCGGCCGAAGCCGAACTGGATACGGCCATTTCGAGGGTTGAATCTGGCTCTGCCGGCCGACAGTGTGTTCGGCACGTCAGCGACGGGCGGACTGAAGTCATCGGTGGCGCGAAGGGCATTGTGGATGTTGGACTCATGCCCCCCGTAGGCTTGCTGGAACACGCGACGCGCGCGCCAGCGAGACATCTCCCGGGCGTGTGGCCAAAGAGGCAATCCAGGATGGTCCTTGGTATACGTTCCGTCATAGCCCAAAGCCATGATCCATAAACGGGCGGGTCTAGGAGCCTTGCCCGGCTGTTGCACCTGCTGTTCTGGCGGTTGAAGCGTGATCGCGACGCCCATCCCGGCGGGCCAGCCTGGTGGCTGAACCGTGCCTTCATCCGTCACAACTAACTCCCAGCCGTCCTGTAGCGATTGCCCCAACAACCTTCTAAGTCCAGCTAAGGCCTCAGGATAATTTGCATCCGTCAGCACTGGCTTGGCTGTCATGACCTGCGGGTCAGAGCCACAGCCGTAGAAAACTACTCCGACCACTGCGACCGCAAGCACAAGTGCGCCAGCCAGGGCGGAGGTCCAGCGGGTTGTCGGGCCGCTTTGGATGCCCAACAGGCGACGGATGCGGTGCAGCAGGTTCGTCTTTGCGCCGGGCGCGATGCGGTCGGCTGATGAGCGGCCCAGCCGCGCCGCCGGGACAAGCCGTCCGATGAGGCCGGCGGGTCGAGCGGGTTGCTGCGCGACTGCAACCTCAGCCAATGCGGCCAATGCGGCGGCGTAGGCATGACTGTTGCCCACGGCCGAGACGGCGAGGTCGTCGCAGCAGTTCTCGCGCTCGGCGCGGATGCGGGCCGACGCCCACCACACGGCCGGGTGGTAAAACAGCAGCGTTTCCACGAGTGTCTGGAGCAGGTTGACGAAATAGTCGTGCCGGCGGACGTGGGCCAGCTCGTGGGCGAGGACGGCTTCTACCTGACTCGGCGTCAGGCCGGTCAGCACGGCGGCGGGAATAAGCACGGCCGGGCGCAGCACGCCGAGAACCACCGGTCCGGCCAGGTCGCGAGCGCCTGCGCCGGTGAGCTTCAGAAGTCGCACGGCACGCCGAATCCCAAACGCGTCCGCCAGTCGGCCCGACGCGGCCCGCCAGTGGCGTTCGTTCGGGCCGTCGGCGAGCGGCTGCGCCCCCCGACGCAGCCGTTGAACTCTCACCCACCCGACCACGTGCCACACGGAACACGCGAGCACGCCCGCCAGCCAGACGGCCACGGCGTAAGGCATGGCAGGTTGCGCCCACGCAAATACGCGGCTCGTCCAGTGCTGACCATCGCCAGACTCCGCAGCGTCGTCTGCAACCGGTTTAGCAGTAGCAGCGAGTTCGGGTTCCTTCTCCATGTCGGGCCATGATGTTCTCGACGAAGCGTCTTCTCCGAATGTCGCAGCCAACGTCTTCTGCGACACCGGCTCCTCAAAGAGGGTTCGCCATGTTCGTCTTTTCTCATCTGCCGCACCGTCACCGCCGGAGGCGTCGACGTGCGCTACGGGCACGAAGCCGCGTGAAGTCAGAACGATCAGGCTTGCCTTTCCTTCCCCGCCGCCGAGCCGCCAGTAACCAACCAGGCGCGGCCGGCCCAGGGCATCCGGCGGCGCGGCCCGCCAACTTCCGGACAAGTCGCCGAGAAATTGCAGCCCGCTGGCGGTGCGAGAGAAGATCAGTTGCGGGCCTCTTCCGCCGCTGCCGCCGCAGGACGGGTCGAACACCACAACGGCCTGCTCGCCGCCGGGCACAAGTTCGCGGTGTTCCACTTCGATCACACGGCCGTTGCCAAGGCAACTGCCCACCACCAGCGCCCGACACCATGCCTTGGCCTGTTCGAGCGTGGCGGTGCCTTCTCGGAACTCGGCTGGAACCTTCAGCGGTGTGCCTTTGCCCCAGGAATCATCCTCGGAGTAGGTGGCTGCGGATGTCTGCGCCGGCCTGCGCACGTCTTGGCCGGCAGGTTGCACGACAAAGAACGTAGCCACGGGCGCTGCCGCCATCAGCAGCAGGGCCAGGCACGCCACGGCGTATCGCGCCTGCGGCCCGCGACGAGCAAGCAGGCGAAGGGCCAGCCAAAGCAGGCCGGCAATGGCAGCGCCCTGCCAGAGGAAGTGAACCAGCGCCCAGCCGATGCGCCCCACGACTTCGCTCAGGGCAAGCTGGGCCGGCCCCGCGTTCAGTAGTTCAACGAGCGTGTTCATGCCCCGCCCCTTTCTCTTTCAGCAGCTTGCGGATTTCCCTGAGTTCCTCGGCCGAGATGTCGCCGGCCGCCAGCGCCTGCATTACCAGCTTGCCCGCCGAGCCGCCGAAGGCCTTGTCCAGGAAGTCACTCAGCAAGCGTCGCTGGGTAGGCACTTCCTCGATGGCGGCCGAGTAGACGTGCGAGCGATTGGCCTCGTCGCGCTCGACCAGGCCCTTCTCGGCCATCACCTGCATGATCTTAAGCGTGGTGGTGTAGCGAACGCCCCGGTCGCCGATCGCCTCATGCACCTGCCGCACGGTGGATGGACCCCGCCCCCACAGCACTCGCAAGATGGCCAGTTCCCCGTCGGAAGGCCTCGGCCGAGTGTCATGCTCCGTTGCCATAGTCGCTCCTGATGATCTTTGACACCGCCATTATACGACCGGTGTCGTAGGACGCAAGAAGACAATACGATCTGGCTCGTACCGCCCTCTGGCAACCGCCGCACTTCTGTCCAGGACATGCTTCAATAGGGACTTGGAAAAAGCGATTCTCCCTCATGCCAGCCGAACGCGTGCAGCGGATTCCTGACAACAATCGAGTTTGAATCGGAGAGGGGGAAGGTGGTCGTGATCGACTGACACCGCGCGAGTGCGACAGCCTCGAAGACCGGACCGAAGCCGTCGCCTGCGACCGCACCTATGTCGGCGGCACGCTTCGCCTGACAAGCCTCGCACCCGACATCATCTTGGCGACCCGCCAGCATGGTGATCTTGCCACGACATGTCAGCGTCCGCTTCCCCCGGCCTGCCTTCCGTGCAAGGATTCGTACAAGCGCCCAGAATCACGTGCAAGCTTTCGTGCAAGGATTCAGGCCTTGCTGGCGGCAAGTTCGGCAGGCCTGTCGGCCGAAAACGCCGGAAGTGCATCGACCGCAGCGCCGACGTCCAGCAGCACCGGGTCGGTGCATATGTTCATGGTCAGGTCGAGTGACGAAT
Source organism: Planctomycetota bacterium (assembly GCA_009908915.1). Classification (GTDB taxonomy): domain Bacteria; phylum Planctomycetota; class Phycisphaerae; order SM23-33; family SM23-33; genus JAAAOJ01. The sequence continues at coordinate 69,264 of JAAAOJ010000031.1, read as the reverse complement.
GTCGCATGGCCTCCATGGCCACGCGGGGCGTCACGCCCGCCTTGCTGAGGTGCGTGCCGAACGTGTGCCGCAGGGCGTGGATGTCGATGGTCCGCCCGCGGTCATCGCCGCATTGGTGGGCCGAGCCCGCCGACCGAAAAAGAGCGGCAAAGAGCAGGCAACAAGTAGCCTCTGCCCGGTAGCTCCCGACAGCAGGCAGCAGGCGAATGGAAAATCCAACGTCCGAGCAGCCCGTCGGTTAGAAAGCTACAGCAGCCTGGCCCGGTACCAGTCGACAAAGTTCTGCACGCCCTGGCGGAAGTCCATGCTCGGGGCGTAGTCCAGCAGGCACTGGGCCTTGCCGACGTCGGCGAAGGTGCGGTCCACGTCGCCGGGCTGCACCGGCAGGCGGTTGATGGTGGCGTCCTGCCCGCAGGCGGCTTCGATGGCCGCAATCATATCGCTGAGCGTCACCGGGGTATGGCTGCCGAGGTTGATCACCTCGTAGCCCTCGCAACGATCTACGGCGGTGACCACTCCGTCGATAATATCGTCGATGTACGTGTAGTCGCGGCTGGTCGTACCGTCACCGAAAACGTCGATGGACTCCCCGCGAAGGATGCGGGCGGTGAACTTGTGAATCGCCAGGTCCGGCCGTTGCCTCGGGCCGTAGACCGTGAAGAACCGCAGGGCAAAGACCGGCAGGTTGTACAGGTGGTGGTACGTGTGGCAGATCAGCTCACAGGCCTTCTTGGTCGCTGCGTACGGACTGATGGGATGGTCCACCGGGTCGCTCTCGGCGAATGGCACCGTCTCCTTGTTGCCGTAGACGCTGGATGAACTGCCGAAGACCAGGCGCGGCCGATGGCTGTAAGTCACCAGTCGTTCAAGAAGGTTCATCGTCGCGGCAATATTGGCCTGCTCGTAGCCTAACGGGTCCTCGATGCTCGGCCGCACGCCGGCCCGCGCGGCCAGATGCACCACGGCGTCAAACTCGCCGCCATGCTCCTGCCACCAGGTTCCCAACGCCGCCGCGTCGCGCAGGTCGGTGCGGAAGAACGCAAACTGTGGGTCGTGAAGGATGCCCGCCAGGTTCTCCTCCTTGAGCCGGTGATCATAGAGCGGATCGAAATTGTCGATGCCGACCACCGCGTCACCGCGGTCCACCAGCCGCTCGCACAGATGCGAGCCGATGAACCCCGCCGCTCCGGTTACGAGTATTTGCACGTGTCGCTCCGTCGTTTCGGCCGGCCGCGTCGCCGGCCCGTGTTGGGCAATGTGACCAGCTTGTATCATATAACGGCAGCCGGACAAGCGAAAGGTGGCGGGCCTGAAGAACGGCCCGAGCGAAGCAAGAGTGACAACAAAACAACACCTCACTCGGCTTCTCCCAACGGGGGAGCAGAGAAACGCTCCGCCGCGAGGCACGTCGGGAAATCCCTCTCCCTCTGTGGTGAATGGTGAGCCCTCCCTGAGCGTGCCGTACGGGTCGGCGAGCGGTGGGGCCGCTCTTCTTGAAGGAACGCCCAAGGACGGAGGATTGGGGCAGGCTACAGCTGCGCGATCACCAGTTGAGTGCCCTGCCGGCGGGCCTGAAGGTCGCCGGGGAGGTTCACCGTCGCCCCGTCGCCGCTGGTCAGCAGTGCATCGAGTTGGTGGAGGTGCTCGGTGGCCAGATCCCGCTGCGGAATCTCCAACCGCTCGAGGGCCAACCGCAGCGCCGTCGTGCGGACGATGGGCGCCGCAGCGGCGAGTTTCATCGCGCTGAGCGTCAGCGCATCGGCTGCGATGTCAACGGTGGCCTTGCGGAGCAGCGTGTCGGCCTGGCCTGCGATGTAGGTCTCGGCCTGGCGCGCGATTTCGCTCAGCCGCAGGACAGCCTCGTCCACGCGTTGATTGACGTGCCAGCGAATCGTCGGCAACAGTTCGTGGCGGATGAAGTTCCGTTTGTAGGCCGGGTCTTCATTGGTCTCGTCCTCTCGCCAGTGGATGCTTCCGGCGCGCAGAAATTCGAGGATCGTATCCTGCCGGCAGTGCAGCAGCGGGCGGATAATCTCCACAGCCGCCCCGCCGTCGCTCGCACGCAGACCGCGTCGCAGCGGCATGCCCGCCAGTCCTCGCAGGGCCGAGCCCCGCAGCATGCGGAACAGCGCCGTCTCGACATTGTCGTCCGCGTGATGCGCCATCGCCACCGCCTCGGCCCCGCAGTCACGCGCCGTCGCGGCCAGGAAGTCGTAGCGTGCCTCGCGTGCGGCGTGTTCGATGCCTTCGCCCAACTGCTCGGCCAGCGAGGACACGTCGCGGCTGGCCTGGACGATCTCCAGTTCGTGCTCGCGGGCGAGGTCCGCGACAAAAGCGGCGTCGTCCTCCGCCGCCTCCCGCAGACCGTGGTTCAGGTGGGCGACGGTCAGAACATATCGACGTCGCGGATCCTCGGCCAGTCGGGTCAGGGCGGTCAGCAGCGCGACGCTGTCGGCTCCGCCGGAGCAGGCGACCAGCACGTGCTGGCCCGGGCGGATGAGGCAGGCCTCGTCGATGGTCCGGGCAACGCGGTCGAGGAAGCATGTGGTTTCGGCGTTGGGAAACGTCATGTCGTGATCCGGAGCCCGGCAGATTCCACGGTTGCCCGGGCCTTGCAGCGCCATCTATACTAACACGTCGGCAGACCCGGGCGTCAACCGCGAGAAGAAGGAAAGCGATGCGGCCTGTTCCTCAATCCAAACACGTGCTGGCCGGGACAATCTTCCTGGTCGTCGCGACGGTCAGCAGCTACCTCGCGTTCGAGGACACGCGCTTCAGCGACGAGCAGATCTACTTCGCCACGGCGGCGGCCAAGCGTCACGATCCGGACCTCTACCCGGTTGACAGCGTCTACGGCGACGTTCACGGCGTGGTCAACGGTCGTGGCCAGCTCTGGCGGGTCCAGACGCCGGTCTTCCTGGGCATGATGGACATGGTGCTTGTGCCGGAAGGCTACCGCCACCTGCTGCTGCCCTTCCGCCTGATGGCCGGGGTCGTGGTGCTGGTCTTCCTGGTGGGCATGTACGCCCTGCTGTGGCGGCAGACGCGGAGCAGTTCCATCGCGACCTTCGGGGCCGTCCTTGCCGCAACCATCACCGAGACGTTCGGCAACTGGTTCTGGGGTGTGGGGGCCCTGGCGTCGATCACGCCGCAGGGGCTGGTGATCGCGCTGTCGCCGCTGCTGCTGCTGAGCTACGTCCGCAACGCCGAGCGCGGCCGGGTCGCCCTGACCTTCGGCGCGATCGGTCTGTGCGCGAATCTGCACCTGATTTCGGCGGCCAACCTGGCGCTGATTCTCTTCGGCGTGTACCTCGGCCAGCGACGGTTCTCGCTGCGGTCGCTGGGCAAGAGTCTGTTGGGGCTGGGCTGTTTCGCCATCGGAGCCTTCCCATACCTCGCGTATTTCTTCGCCCTGCGTTACAGTCTCGCCGCAGACGCCCCGGCCACAGCGGCCACCAGCAGCGTGGCCGTAATCCGCGCACTGCGCATCAGCGACATGGCCGTGCTGTATCCCGAACTGCTCGGGCCCCTGCTGCAGTGGGGCATTTACGCCGTGATCCTGGCCGTGCCGCCGGCACTGGTTCTGTGGCGGGTCGAGCGATTCCGCACCCGCGATGCGGGCGTCTGGCTGTGGATGGTGGCGGTGTCGTTGCTTGTGGGGCTCGTGCTACACGGCGTCAGCCAGGCCCTCGGCAGCCTGTGGGGCTCGGCCCCGCCGATCATCGACTTCATCCAGGCCGTAAGCTGGTCGATGCTCGCGCTGTACGTACTGTTTGCCCAGGCGATTACCCACCTGTTTCGCATCGCCCACAAACGCCACCGCCACGCCCTGCGATGGGCGATGGCCGCCTTCCTCGCCGCGTGGATGCTGCCGTCGGACAATCTGCGCGTCGTCCGCCATGCCGCCTACCACCTGCCCGGCCTGGTCGCCGGCGTCGAACAGCCCCTCCGCGTCCAGGAGTTGCAGGAAGAACGCGCCGAGCAGGCTGAACTGGCCGCCGTGGGCGCCTGGGCCCGACAGAACACCGACATCAGCGCCCTGTTCATCACGTGGGAAGACCGCTTCCGCGTCGAGGCGCGACGGAGCCTGCTCGTCTGCCGAAACGACGTGCGATACTACTACTACCTCGCGCCCTGGCTGCTGGCCGACTGGACGCGGCAGATCGAACAGCAGGCCGGCTGGCTGTCTCCGCCGGTCGACACCGGCGGGCTTGCCGCCAGCATTGATCATCTCGCGGCCTACGGCGTACTGCCGGGCATGCTGCCGCCGGAGAGGAATCCCTACGAGCCGGTCAGCGAATGGTACGTACTGCTGGCCGCGTCGGCCGTGCCGGAACAGACCGAGCGATTGGACGAGGTGCTCTCCGACGCCTGGCCGCGGGAACACTGGCGGCTTTTCCGCGTCGTGCCCCAAACGCCCACCGACAAACACGCACTCGCGTGGAAGTAGTGCTCCGAGACAGTTAGACTGTCTGCAAACGGGTTGAGTTGATGGGTTTTGGCTATCTAACACGAAAGGACACATCATGAAACATTCCCTTTTTGCCATGACATTGCTGGTCGTCGCCGCGATCATCGCGCCGGGCTGCATGACCGCCGCCAAGGAAGGCTACGCCGGCGTACGCGGCGGCAAGGGCAGCCACGCCGAGCTGACCAGCATGGGTGCCGAGGGCGCCACGCCGTTGGGCAAGTACGGCGCCTTCGAGATCGGCACGGTGCGAGACAGCTTCAACGGCATGGTGCCGCAGGAACTCATCGCCAACCTGCCCGCCAAGGTTGAGAACGTACTGATCGAGACGAAACTGCCCACCGAAGGCAGCCCGGTCTGCGTCATCAACGTCGACGTCTTCTACTATGAAGGGTCGGGTTCGATGGGCATCGTCCTCGGTGACGTTGAGGAAGCGCTGGCCTATGTGACCCTCGTCGAGAAGGCCACCGGCAACCAGGTCGGCAAGGCCATCTGCGTCGGCCGAACCACCAGCCGCATCAATCGCGGCGTCGGTAAGAAGCTCGAAGGCCTCGCCCGAGGCATCGCCGGGTGGATCAAAGACCGCTATCCAGCACCCCAAGAGCAATAGCCCTCAACGTGCCAGCTGTCACGGGCGCCGTCGCGGCGCCCGTGAGCTGGTGCGTTCAGACAAGGGCACCATCATTCGTTGATGTCCTGGCGGTCCGTTCACAAGTGGATCGCATCGCGAGGTCGAGGTATGTTGTGTGAATGGACTGCCAGGGCATTCTGCGCGGTTTTTTGCCTTGAACTTACGATCGGCCCGCGTCGATAATCTCACCAGGATGATCCGTCTGCCGCACAAGCTAGCCCTGTCTCTATCGACGGGGTCGGCCCTGCGCTGACGAATCAGCCGCAAGGATTCGCAGGACACCGGCCCCGCGCATTCGACACGGATGGCGGGGTGTTTTTGTATCACGACCAGGAGCAACCGCATGAGCGGCTACGAGTTTACCGCGATCGAGAAGAAGTGGCAGCGCTACTGGCAGGAGAACTCCACGTTCCACCAGCCAAACCCGGGCGACCCGTATTTCAAGCCGGACCGCCCACACCTCTACGTACTGGACATGTTTCCCTACCCCAGCGGCGCCGGCCTGCACGTCGGGCACCCCGAGGGCTACACGGCCACCGACATCGTCTGCCGCTATGCGAGGATGAAAGGCTGCAACGTCCTGCACCCGATGGGCTACGACAGCTTCGGCCTGCCCGCCGAGCAGTACGCCGTAGAGCATGGCGTGCATCCGCGCAAGACCACTGAAGAGAACATCGCCAACATTGAACGGCAGATCAAGATGTTCGGCTTCAGCTACGACTGGTCGCGCCGCATCGCCACCACGGACGTCGAGTACTACCGCTGGACGCAGTGGATCTTCCTGCAGATGTACAACAGCTGGTACGACGAGGCCGACGACCGCGCCCGGCCGATCAGCGAACTGGTGCATCTGCTGGAAAGCGGCGAGTACGTTGTCGACCTGCTCGACCGGGCCGTGCCCAGCGGCACGCTCGGCATCGACGCAATTACCGGCGAGCCGGTCGGCTCGCGAATGTGGCATGAACTGGACGTCGACCAGCAGCGCGAGGTCATCGACGCCTGCCGCCTGGCCTACATGGACGAGGTGCCCGTCAACTGGTGCCCCGCCCTCGGGACCGTCCTGGCCAACGAGGAAGTAACCAACGACGGACGTAGCGAACGTGGCAACCACCCCGTCTACCGCCGCGCCCTGAAGCAGTGGATGCTCCGCATCACCGCCTACGCCGAACGTCTGCTGGCCGATATTGAAATCGTCGACTGGCCCGAGCCGATCAAGATAATGCAGCGTAACTGGATCGGCCGCAGCGACGGGGCCGAGGTCACCTTTCCGCTGGCGAACAACAGCGGCGAGAGCCTGGACGTCTTCACAACCCGCCCGGACACGCTCTTCGGCTCGACTTACATGGTCCTCGCGCCCGAACACCCGCTCGTCGAGACCCTCACCACCAACGAACAGCGAGCCGACGTGGAGGCCTACGTCGCCCAGGCCCGCCATAGGTCTGAACTCGAGCGGACCGCCGAGACGAAAGACAAGACCGGCGTCTTCACCGGCGCCTACGCCATCAATCCGGTCAACGACGAACAGATCCCCATCTGGGTCGCCGACTACGTGATGATGGGCTACGGCACCGGCGCCATCATGGCCGTGCCCGCCCACGACGAGCGGGACTTCGATTTCGCCCAGACGTTCAACCTGCCGATCCGTCCGATCATCAAGCGGCGCGACGAGGCCGCCCCGCGGTACGTCGGCGCACTGAGCGGCGAGGCCTTCGCCAAGGTCTACAGCGTCTGGCAGCAGGACCCGGCGAGCTACCCCAAGATCCGCGGGCTGTATTTCGGCGGGTTCTGGGACGCTGCTGACGACGGAACGAGCCTCTTCCAGCCGGAAGACGTCTCGACCCAGTGGATCGCCGAGCACCCGGACGTACCAAAGGGCTTCATCGTCGTCGGCAAGGACGGTATGGCGGCGCTGCTGGGGGCAGCCGGATTCAAGGCCGAGTCCGAACCGTTCGCCCTGTGCGTAGCGGACCTCAACGAGGAGTTGGAACTTGTCGACAGCGGGCCGATCAACGGCCTCTCACCGGATGACGGCAAGGAGACGATCACCACCTGGCTGGAGGATGAAGACCTCGGCCGAGCGTCGGTGAACTACAAACTTCGCGACTGGCTCTTCAGCCGCCAGCGCTACTGGGGCGAGCCGTTCCCCATCCTGCATGACGTCGCCACCGGGGCCATCCATCCGTTGAGCGAGGATGATCTGCCCGTAAGGCTGCCGGAAATGGACGACTTCAGCCCCGAGGCCAGCGACGAGGCCGATCGACCGCCGCGGCCTCCGCTGTCGCGCGCGGCCCAGTGGCGACTCGTCGCCGGCGTGGTGATGGACGACGGTACGGCCCGCATCGAAGAAGACTTTCCCGTGCAGGAACTCTTCGCCGATGGCGTGGACGTCGAGCAGGCCATGCAGAACGTCCTCGATGCCGGTATGGAGCCGGTCGACGACCCCGAGACGCTGCTGGCGCCGAGGACGGTCACCGTCGACGGTCGCGAGCGGCAGTTGCGCCTTTTCACGCGCGAGCTGAACACCATGCCCCAGTGGGCGGGCAGTTGCTGGTACTACCTGCGATACCTCGACCCCGAGAACCACGACCGGTTCGTCTCGCCCGAGGCCGAGCAGTACTGGATGGGCGTTGACAACGACAAAGCCGGCGGCGTCGACCTCTACGTCGGCGGGGCCGAGCACGCCGTGCTCCACCTGCTGTACTCGCGTTTCTGGCACAAGGTGCTTTTCGACCTTGGCTATCTCAGCAAGCCCGAACCGTTCCACAAGCTCTTCAACCAGGGCATGATCCTCAGCTTCGCCTACAAGGACAGCCGCGGCATCACCATCGGCCCGGCCGACCTGGAGATGACGGACGAAGGCGGCGAGACGGTCGCCTACCACAAGACCACCGGCGAGCAGCTCCAGAAGGTCGTGGCCAAAATGTCCAAGAGCCTCAAGAACGTGGTCAAGCCCGACGACGTCATCGGACGGTACGGAGCCGATACGTTCCGGCTGTACGAAATGTTCATGGGCCCACTGGAGGCCGCCAAGCCCTGGAATACCAACGACGTGCCCGGCATCTTCCGATTCCTGCAGCGAGTCTGGCGGATGATCCTCGGCGACACGGACAACGGCATTGAGCCGCTGCTCGGCGAGACCGCCAGTGACGATGTCGAAAAGGCCCTGCACAAGCTGATCCAGAAGGTGGGCGAGCACCTCGAGGCGATGAAATTCAACACCGCTATCGCGGCAATGATGGAGTTCGTCAACGGCGTGTTCAAGGCCGGCACGATCAGCCGCTCACAGGCCGAGCGCTTCGTGCTCCTCCTCGCGCCGCTCGCGCCGCACATCGCCGAGGAACTCTGGCAGCAACTCGGCCACGCCGATACGCTGGCCTACGAGCCCTGGCCGGAGTATGACGAGGCGATGATCGTCGAGGAGTCGGTCGAACTGCCCGTCCAGGTCAACGGCAAGGTGCGCGGACGCGTCACCGTCGCTGCCGACGCCGCCGAGGACAACATCGTCGCTACCGCGAAGAACGAACCGAACGTTGCAGACAGCATCAAGGGCAAAACGATCGTCAAGACCATTGTCGTGCCCGGCCGCCTAGTGAACCTCGTCGTCCACTGAGCGACCGGCGGTGACGTCGCATATGATTATGTAGGCAAGTCGCTTACGCCGATAACTGTAGATACAACTTGTTGTGCGCAGCAGCGCTGTCATAACACGAAGGACGGCATATGCATACACAGACACAACCACCGGAGTTCCTGACGGCCATGCGGTCCGTCCGGGCCGCCAAGAACGTTTTCCTCCTGCTGATCCTCCTAGGACTGCTGATCCAGATCGGCGCCTTCGTCGCCGTGCAATGGGGACGCGTGATCGACGAAAGCCAGGCCGTCGTCGCCATGAGCGAGCGCAACGAGGTGAAAACCGACCAGCCCCCCGCCACCGATAAACCGGACGACCAGTCGACCGAGGAGGACGCACCGGCGGCCGACCCCACCAAGGCAACAGACGCCGCCGATGACGACACCGGCAGCGAGGCCAGCGAGTTGTGGTTCGTAAGCCTTACCTGGGTGCTGCCCGGTAGCCGTTTCATGATCGTCGTCTCGGCAGCCATCCTCACGATCATCCTGATGTTCGCAACCATGCTCGCGATCAACGGTCGGGCGTCGGGCGTCTCCGGCGTTCTCAGCGCTGCCCTGTGGTCGATGTTCCTGCTGGCCGTCGTCGTGCCGTGGCAGCAGGCGCTGAATACGAGCATCGCCTGCGGTGCGACATTCAACGTCGCCGAATTGCTTCGGCGCACGTCAGAGACGCTCCCAAGATGGGGCGCGAGGACCCCGAACCTGATGGAACAGATTCTATACTACGTGCGCTTCCTCGCCTTCCCAGGCCTGGCCCTGCTGGTCTGGTTGGTGGTGACGGTGAAGTTCGCCCGCGGCTACGGGCGTATGCTCCGCGTGGCCCTCGGCGAAGAGACGAAGCCTGAGAACACCCCCGACATGGTCAGCGACACCCCGCTTTGATGCTGCATCGGCAACGCGCCATCCTGATACTACTGACGGCGGCTTTGCTTCTGGGCTGCAACGGCGAGATATCGCCCGGTGCCCCCGAGCCCGGCGACAGCCCCGACGACGTCCCGAGCATGGAGGACATCCTCGGGCCGACCAATGTTACCGTCACGCCCGTGCCCGACCCCAACGCGCCGCCCGGACCGGCACGGACGATCTACATGGTCTACCTGCGATTGGGGACGGTGGAAGTGCCGACCGGTATGGCCAGTGGCTCCGAGCGGCTGTGGAGCTATCTCGACGAAGAGCCGGTGGCGATGTACTCAACCGTCCTCGGTCTCAACGGCTTTCGCGTTGGCCTCGGCCGGCCTGAAGCCTGGGATGATCTGCAGCGCGAGTTGAAACGTATGGCGGGCCGCCAGTTCAAGGCCCAGTCGCTGCAGCTTTTCAGTGGTCGGCCCGGCTCGGCGGTGCTCAAAGCCGGCCAGGGCGTCCAGACCATCTTCACGTACTTCAACGACCAGACACTCAGCGGGGCTGATTATCCCCCGGGCGACAATCTCCTAACGGTCGGCGTGACGCTCGAGCGGGGGCGGCCGGACCATGTCATACTCACCGCCCTGCCGCAGATCCGGTCCACTCGTAAGCGGTCCGTTATCAATGTCACGGACGGCGTGCCGACGGTCAGGAATCAGCCGGTGCTCTTCGGTTTCGATCCGCTGACATTTCAGTTGGCGATCCCCAAAGACTGGTTTCTGGTCATCGGGCCGGGCATCCGGTCGCGCCGGCCGACCAGCGTCGCCCATCATTTCCTGACGTTCGAGCGCAAGGGCATGGAATACGAGACCCTACTCATTCTCCATCCGACGATATTCCCCATCGAGTATCAGGCGACTCCGGCTCGATAGCCTCCATGTCCGAGAGCATCTCCGGCCGACTCGCCAGGCCACTGAGGCCAACATCCCACGGCCCGGTTTCTTCCAGTCCGGGAATGTCCGAACCGGCCAATTGCTGCAGGTCGGCCATGTAGGCGTCCATGTCCCAACCAAGGAAGATCTCCACGAGCCGCGGATCGAACTGGGTGCCGGAGCAGCGTTTGATTTCCTCAATGGCATCGGCGGTGGGCTTGGCCCGTCGGTACGTGCGGTGGGATGTCATGGCGTCCCAGCCGTCTGCCAATCCGACGATGCGGCCTTCGAGCGGAACCTCGTCGCCCTTCAGACCGTGCGGATAGCCACGCCCGTCCAGCCGCTCATGGTGCGACAGCACGCCGGGGACGACCGGTTCGAGGTGGCGAATACGACGGAGGATCTTGGCGCCGATGGTCGGATGCTGGCGGATGAAGTCGAATTCCTCGTCCGTCAGCTTCCCTTCCTTGCAGAGGATGGATTCGCGCACGCCGATCTTGCCAATGTCGTGCAACAGTCCCGACAGGTAGACGTGCCGCACGTGATCCGGCGAGAAGCCCATCTCCTCGGCCAGACGCCGTGAGATCGACGCCACGCGCTGCGAATGACCGCAGGTATACGGATCCTTGGCATCGATGGACTCCGTCAGTGAGTGCAGGACCCCCATCAGTAGTTCCTGCAGTTCCACGTACATGTGATGGTTGGCCATGGAAACGGCCGCCAGGTTGGCAATCGTATTGGCCAGTCGTGTATCGAAGGTATCGAAATCGCCCTCGCGCTTGTTCAAGCCGAGGACCAGGCCGATCATCTGGGCGTCGACGATCAGCGGAACGGCGATGAGGTTCCGGATGCGCCGCCCGAATCGCGCCTGCTCGATGCCGTCGCACGTGTTGTCGATAAAAGCGTTCTCCCGCTCTTCCAGCTGATGGACGATCCGCTGGCTGCATAGGGCGGCAAGGGCATTGCGATTCGGCAGCTCGGCGCCGGCGTAGATCAGAACCTCGCCGTTGAGATCCACACGGTCATCGGTCATGATCGCCGCGGCGATCTCCACATCCATGACGTCCAGCAACTCCTCGCAGATGTCGTGCAGGAAGGTGCGCGGCTCTTCGGAAAGCTTCATCGAGCCACTGACCCGGTAGAGCAGGCTCAGCCCCTCGTACGTCGTCGCGAGGTTCGTCGACAGGCTCGTCAGGGCGACGTTCGTATCGCGTGCCTGTTGGGCTTCCCAGACCAGCCACGAAAAGACACGCTGTATATCAACAGCCTCTTCGGAACTGTTGCGGCACGAATCCACCGCCGCCGTCATCATGACCGTGGCATCCAGGCCCAGCCGCGAGCAGAGCCGCGCTACGTGCTCCTGATCCAGCATTTCCAGTGTGGGCATGCCGAGGACAATCGCCCCGATCGCCCGCCGGCGTTCCAGCACCGGCAGCGCCAGCAGGCAGCATCCGCAGGGCCCGACGGCCCGCGAACTCTTACCCCGCTGCAGTGCGTAACGGGCGAGCTTGTGGCAGCCCTTCGCGCACTCGGTGCTCGCCTGGTGGACGAAACCGCAGAACGGATTGCCCGAAAGCGGACGCGTGCCCAGTTTGCCGTGCTGATCGAAGGCCATGACGCTCAGGCCGAGTTCTTGCGCACGGCTCCGCAGACTCGCGACCACGTCGCGAAGCGCCTCCGACGGTTTTCTGGGGACAATGCAACCCACGATAGTACCTTACCCGCCGGCCCCCGACACATCGACGTCGGCAACCTTGCGGTGTTCCTGAAGTATATGATCTATTGTGTCCACGACGTGCCGCGGACTGAACGGTTTTGGAAGAATCACTTCCACTCCCGTGCCGTCCAGTGTGTCCGCTTCGATATCGAACTCCCTGGCCGTAATGACCATCGCCGGGACCGGCTGGCCGCTGTCCTGGCGATACGCCCGGCACATGGCCAGGCCATCGAGGCACGCCATCTGGTAGTCGGTGATAATCAGGTCCGGCTGCTCGGCGCGGGCCACCTCCAGACCTTCCTCGCCGTCGCCGGCCGTCACCACGTCGTACCCCGCATTGCCGAGTTTCATCGACAGCACATGCACGATGTAAGGTTCGTCGTCAACGATCAGTACTTTTCCCGGCATGACAAAGCCCTCGCTATAGCACAAGCGGCAACTGGAAGCTGAAGGTCGTCCCTCGACCGACTTCGCTCGTGACCGACAACTGGCCGCCGTGAATGGTTTCGATGATGTACTTGGTCAACGCCAGGCCCAGGCCGGTCCCCGGCGCCATGTGTTTGGTTGACCGCACGCGATAGAATTTCTCGAATATCTTCGGTAGCTCTTCGGCCGGAATGCCCGGGCCCGTATCCGTCACCTCGACCAGCGCCGCCTGGCGCGATGCATCGGGCGCAACGTGGACCACGACCTCGCCGCCCTCCGGCGTGTATTTGATGGCGTTGCCGATGAGGTTCATCATGGCCTGGCAGAGCAGGTCATAATCCGCCTCCACCTGGTAAAACACCGGCGCCAACTGCTCACGCAGCGCGAGATGCTTCGCTCCGGCCTGCGGGCTCAGCACGCTGAGGACCTGCCGCAACACGGCCGTCATGCTCACCGGCTCAAGGCTCGCACAGAACCCCGCCGACTGCAGGCGAGACAGGTTCAACAGCCGCTCGATCATGCTGGCCAGCCGGTCGGTCTCCAACGCCATCGTCTCGTAGCACTGACGCATCTCGCTCGGCGCGGAAATTTCGCCGTCCAGGAGCATCTCCGTGTAGGCCTTGATACTCGCCAGCGGGGTTTTGAGCTCGTGCGACACACTGGAGACGAACTCGGACTGGGCGCGTTCGGCCTCGGTCTGGCCGCTGATATCCCGCATGACCGCAACGATGGCGCTCGTACCCGCGACCGTGCCCTTCATGCTCTGCAGCAGCACGTGGAACGTCTGCTGCCGCTCGCCGGCGTGACAGACTACTTCCACCACGCGCCGCGGCTGGGCCCGGCCGCCCTGCAACGCCTGCCGTAGCTCCCGCACCAGGGCCGTATCGCCCACGACATCCTCGATTTTCCGGCGCAGCGACTCGCCCATCGGAAAGTCAAATGCTTTCGCCGCCGCCTCATTGGCGAAGACCAGTTCGCCGAACCGGTTGACCACGATCACCAGGTCCGAACTGATGCGCAGAATGCCCTCCGCCTGCTCGCGCCGTGCCTCGGCAATGCGATACCGCACGTCGAGGCTGCAGTTCGTGCTGCGAAGTTCTTCCATCTCGCGGCGCAGTTCGTCCACCTTCGCTGCGAGCGGCCGGATCGCCTCGGGCGTCGCATCGCTGCGGTCGACCATCATCCGCGGCGTTGCGCGACCCCCGAGCTCGCGCAGCTGCCGCCGCAGCACGCCCAGGCCCGCTCGGACATTCCGGCGGTCGACCCAGACGGCCCCGCCGGCCGCGAGAACCAACATCAGCATGCCCGCCGCACCGAGCCACTTGCCCGCCTCGCCGCCTGCGCCGTACCGCGCAAGCTCCCAGCCTATGACCACCACCGCCGCCGCCATGGCCAGCAGGCACAGCCACTCAAGCTTCCGGACGAGACAGACCATCACGTGGCCACCCCCTTCTGGAAGGCCGCCGCGTTTCCGACGTTCTGCCAGCGTGCCGCCTGGATGCGTGCTGCACCCACCGCGGGCGCCCATTCGGCCAAGGCGCCGCGCCGGTCTTCAGCCAGCGACGAGCGGGACATATCCAGCCCCTTGAGCGGCTCGAGCATATGCACATGCACGCCGAGACGCTCGTGCAGCAGGTAGCGCAGCGCGATCGACTCAGCGGCCTCGCCTCCCCCCAGCCAGACCGCTGCCGGTGCCGGTGCACCGAACGTCGTCTGGCAGTACTTCAGGCAGAGACCGATCTCGAATACCAGCGTCTCGGCCGTCTCGCGAACGGCGTCGAACAGCGCCCATGCAAGCGCGTCGCTTGTTGGCGTCAGCATGTCGGCAACGTCTGCCTCGACGAACCGAGCCGCGTGGTCGCACTGCATGCGCCGGCACAGCCGACGAATCGATTGTCGGTCGAGCCCCAGGTGTTCCGCCGCAGCGGCGACCATCTGGTGTTCGCCAATGTCGATGCACTTGAGCAGATACGGCTCAGGCCCGGCCGCCACCAGCACGCCCGTCACATCGGCTGCAGTGTCGATAAGCACGTGCGTGCGATGCAGATCGCTGCGTCGGCGGAGAAACGCCTGAAGCGCCTGCCATGCGGCAAGCGGGCGCGGGAGGCTGCACGCGACCAGCGCGCCCCGTGCGGCCAGTTGCTGCGTCCACTGCTCCTGGCACGAGCGGGCAACCTGAACGAGCACGACCGACGAGCGCCCGTCGGACGCCGTCGGCTGCATGACCGCCAGCGGCCAGTAGCACGAGTTTGCCTGCTTCTCGTCGAGTGTATCGCGGACGGCCTCGACGGTCGCGGCGGGGGTCTGTCTATCCCCCGAGGCAATGTTGACGCTGCGGACGGCCAGATCGACATATGGCAGCGAGAGCGTTACATGTCGCCCGCGGAAACCACCCATCTGAAGCATCGGCTGGATCACGTCGCAGGCCGACATCAGGTCCTCGCCGTCGAGACCCGTCCACTCGGCACAGGCGATCACGCGGCGCGGTTCATCCGCGCCGGCCAACTGGATCATCCGGATAGCCTCGCGGCCGACCTGCATGCCGATCGTGCGCGATCGGCCGCTATGTCTTCGAGTGTGCAACATACTGAGACTCTGCGTCCAGCCATGTCGGGCCGGACAGCCTTTCCTCGCTCGTTTCGCGACGTGCCTCTGTGGTCGCCCCATGAACGGGACGGCCTGGCAGGAGTTGTTATCGACTGACCGCGAGCGCGACTTTGCTAAGGCAGTGAGATTCCGGGAATTGCCCGAATGCTGACCTCTCTCACAGGCCGACGTGCGCGTCGTCGTCGGCGTAGACAACGCCCGTCCGCACGTTGAAATACCAGCCGGCATTGCCACCGCCCGGTCCGTTGCGGCCGGATTCGACATCGCGGCAGATGCGCGTGTTGACGAACGGATTTTCCGGCACGGCCTGGAGATACGGCCCGTAGGGGTAGTCCTGCGGCTCGGCGTCGGCCGGGGCGATGTTGCCGTCGGCGTCGGTGCGCATGGTCAACTGGCCCACCAGCCGCTGGGCGTCGGGCAGTCGGCCTCCGTGGTCGTCGCGGTATTCGCGAACCGCGCCGCGCAGGCTCTGCAGGCCCGCGACCAGAGCGGATTCGCGGATCTCCGGTGAGGCCGTCGAGAGTTCCGGGACCACGATCAATGAGACGATGGCAAACATCGCAATGACGATCACCACTTCAACCAGCGTCAGGGCATTGTTGCCTGCCTTCATAATGCACGCTCCGACAATCCGTTACGGCCGGACCGCCTGGGCACGTCCACAGGCGTCGACCTTGGGCTCATGGGGATTATCGTTGAGCGGGGGAGCAACTTAAGCAGATGCGCCCGAATGCCGCCCGCACACGCGCCCCTGCAGCCCGATCACACGCCCCGCATGACGTTATTGCGCCTTCGTGCAGGAGACGTGACAGACAGATCGGACGAGTTCGAAGCGATCGGCGGTGTGCCGTCGCAGGCGTGACCGTGATGCGCTTCGTGTTACAGCCCCTTGGAGAAGACGTCCTCGCTGGATCGCTCGGCCTTGCGTGCCTTCTGTGCCAGCGAGAACTTGATGCGGGCGTTCCGGATGGCCTCGTCGCGGATCTGTTCCTGCTCGTCGGTCACGTTCGGCAGCTTGTAGGCGTCCTGGAGCTGGTTCCACGCCTCCTCGGCGTCGAGCTTGTTCAGCGCCACACACTCCTCGGTGAGGACCGTCATCTGATTGTCGCGGACCTGCAGAAATCCTCCCGCTACGAAGTACCGTTCCGGCTCGCCCTGCTCTGTCGGGTTGAGCGTCATTTGCCCGGCGCCCACGGCGGCCGTAACCGGCGCGCGATTCCGCAGGATACCCATATATCCGTCACGGGCAGGGACGTTGATGCTGACGTACTCGCCCTCCAGCGCCGGGCCGTCCGGCGTGTGAACTTCACAGTGAATCCTTGTGTCGTGGTCGAGCGACATAGCCTCACCCTACGCGAACCGGTCGACGCAGACGACCTCGTCGAACTCCTTGCGGGGTTTGTCAACCTTGGCGTCGCCCGCGGCATGGCCGACCGTCAGCATCTCGATAATCTGCATCTGCTCGGGCACGCCCAGCAACTGCTTGCACGGGTGCTGGTTGAAGTGCCCGATCCAGCACGTGCCGAGCCCCTCCGCCGTCGCTGCAAGGGTCATGTGAGTGATGGCGATGGCACAATCGACGGGGGCGGCCGGCACGTTGCAGTGCATGATGCGGTGGGGTTTCGTGCTGACAACGGCGACGATTACCGGCGCCGAGGCCATCCACGGCTGGTCGCTCAGGTGGGCCAGTTCCTTGCGGAGTCCGGCGTCACGAACAACGACAAACTTCCACTGCTGGAGGTTCCGAGCGCTGGGCGCCGTTCGGCCGGCATCCAGCACGCGGCGGAGCTTGTCGTCGTCGACGTCCTTCGGTGCGTAGTCACGTACGCTGTAACGTTTCTCGATGGCTTCGTAGATATCCATAGGGATCCCGTCAGTCGCGTTGTTGCATCTGGGAGGCTTCTTCGAGATACTCCGGCAGTTCGTCCTCGTCCATGCTCTCGGTGCGTCGGCCTTGCGAGATGCGCTCGGGCAGTTGCCCGCCGTAACACGCCAGCACCATACAGGCAAATCCGAGTACCGAGCCGATACCCATGCCGAATTTTACCACGTCGGCCAGGAAACCCGTGTCCCTCCACGGCAGGATCAGTGCCGCCAACACCAGTCCAGCGGCAACAAAGACAGCCCCCCACAGGAAGAACATCGGCCGACGCACGTACTTGAAGCGTGTCAGCATGTACAGATAAAAGGCCATGATGATGATCAGCGGGGTCAACTGCAGTGTGACGAATGGCATGGATGGCTCCTTCGCTCAAGAAACACGTCCGCTTCCACGGCGTTTGTTACGTCGGCATTATATCATCATCCGGCTGATCTTTCCTTGCTCTCTGCAAACGCCGGATACCACGGTCTTTCCGAAGACCGTGCTGCGCCATGTCCTTCCAGAAACCATTTTCGGTAGCACAACCACGGCGCGCAGCCGCTCGACAACCTACGTGCCGGCCTTGAGTTTCTCGGCCTGCTCGGCGGCTTCCTCGGCCGTGCCGACATACATGAACGCCTGCTCGGGCAGGTCGTCCCACTTGCCGTCGCAGATCTCCTTGAAACTGCGGACCGTCTCGGCAACCGGCGTGAAGGTGCCCGGCTTGCCGGTGAAGGCCTCGGCCACAAAGAACGGCTGGCTGAGGAATCGCTCAATGCGGCGGGCGCGGGCGACGGTCTGCTTGTCGCCCGCGCTGAGTTCGTCTACCCCGAGGATCGCGATGATGTCCTGCAGGTCGCGGTAGCGCTGGAGGATCTGCTGGACGCGGCGGGCCACGTCGTAATGCTCCTGGCCGACGTACTGCGGATCGAGGATACGGCTGGAACTGCTCAGCGGGTCGATGGCCGGGTAGATGCCCTTCTCGACGATGGATCGTTCGAGCACGATGAATGCGTCAAGGTGCGTCATGGCCGTTACGGGCGCGGGGTCGGTCAGGTCGTCGGCGGGGACGTAGACGGCCTGGACCGAGGTGATCGCTCCGGTCCGCGTCGACGTGACACGTTCCTGCAGCTCGCCCATTTCCGTCGCGAGCGTGGGCTGGTATCCCACCGCCGACGGCATGCGGCCCAGCAGGGCCGAGACCTCGCTGCCGGCCTGGCTGAAGCGGAAGATATTGTCGATGAACAGCAGCGTGTCGGCGCCGCCGGCGTCACGGAAGTACTCCGCCAGCGTCAGTGCGCTGAGGGCCACGCGAAGCCGTGCGCCCGGCGGCTCGTTCATCTGCCCGAAGACCATCGCCGTCTTCTCCAGCAGTCTCTGGCCGGTCTGGCCAATCTCGGCTTCCTGCATTTCCAGCCAGATGTCGTTGCCCTCGCGCGTCCGCTCGCCGACGCCGGCGAAGACACTATGGCCGCCATGCTTGGTGGCCACGCGGGCGATAAGTTCCTGGATGATCACCGTCTTGCCCAGGCCGGCCCCGCCGAACAGCCCCGTCTTGCCGCCTCGCACGAACGGGGCCAGCAGGTCGATCACCTTGATGCCGGTTTCGAAAATCTCGCTCTTGGGCGTGAGCGTATCGAACTCCGGCGGCGCCTGGTGGATGCTACGATACTCCTCCGCCTCGACGGGGCCACGCTCGTCGACGGGCTCGCCGAGCAGGTTGAACACCCGCCCGAGTACACCCATGCCGACGGGCATCTGCACGCTCCTGCCGGTGTCGATGGCCTTGGCGCCGCGGGCCAGACCGTCCGTGCTTCCCAGGGCCACACACCGCACGCGTCCGCCGCCAAGGTGCTGCTGGACCTCGCCGACCAACTGGCCGCGCGGGTCCGCGCCGTCATGCTCGCGTATGGGCCGGGCTGACTGCTCGACGATCACGGCGTTGTAGATCGCCGGCATCTGCTCCTCAGGAAACTCGGCGTCAAACGTCGAGCCGATCACCTGTACGATTTTGCCTTCTGCGCTCATTACGCTCTCACTCTTCCCATTCGTCCACGGATTGCCCAGATGATGTCTGACTCCTGTCAGTTGAGTCAGTCGTGGATTCGCTCTTCGTGGTGTCATGCGTGGGCACGTCGGCCGCTTTTCGAGTCAGTGATCCTGTCAGTGCCAAAGCCCCTGCCACCATGCAGGCGACACCCAAACCCAGATACGCAAGCACGTGGTTCCAGCCGTCGTACATGGGCCGCATCTCCATCTGCATGGCCGCTTCCCTGATCCGCATATGCAGTTTGGGATGCGTCTCCATGTCTGCCGTCTCAAGCAACTCGTTGAACAGTGCTCTGTCTCGACCATTGCACTCTACATAGGTTGTGTACTTGGCTGCCCAGTACGTCAGAAGAAGCGCACCGAGAGCAAGGAGCACAACAGCGAGCACCCTTTGCGTACGCTTCGACAATGGCGTTCCCAAGCTCACAGAAGCATCCTCTCTGGTGATTACAGACCAGACGTTATCATGCACAACCTGGTGCGTAACAAGTTACGCACCGTACCAATCTACCGATTCGTCCACTTCGTGGACGTCATGCGTTTAGCGGCGTTCGGAACGAACGCCTCTTGGCGGACGTCCGTTGGCGGCCGTACGCACGAGAGCCAACGTTCCGTCGACCGCTAAACGGAACGCAACATCATTACCATTACCGCTTTACGCTCGACACACATTTCCAGGTTTCCTTGCAGTCTCCATTCAACTACTCTGTGGGCGCAATTTCCTATTCCAGCGCCGCCCGGCCGCCGAGGATCTCGGCGAGTTCGGTGGTGATCTGGCCCTGGCGGGTGCGGTTGTATTTGACTTTCAGGTCGTCGATCATCTCTTCGGCGTTCTCGCTGGCCGACCGCATGGACGCAATACGGGCCTGCTGCTCGGTCACGGTCGCCTCCATGAACGTGCTGAACAGGCGCAGCCGTACGATATTCGGCAGCAGCCGCTGGAGCATCTCTTCCGGCGAGGGGATGAACTCGTATTCCATTTCCGGCGGCGGCAGGGCCTCGAAGGCATCCGGGGGCCCGGGCGGCTCGAATGGCTCGAACGGTTCCGGCGGGACCGGCGGCTCGGGGGGCTCGACGGGCGGCAGCGGCTCCCACGGCGCCCAGCGGTCTTCGCTCCTAGTCGCCGGCCCGGCGGGCTGCCGGGCATGGGACGGCTCGTCCGCCTGCTCAGCTGCGGCGTCCGCCTCGTCCTCGTCCGTTTCCTCGGGCTCGGCCACGCGCTCTTTCGGCGGGACGGCCTCCGCGATCGGCAGCAACGGCCGGATCACCGGCGCATAGCCTCCCGCGCCCACCGGCTCGGCAAAGGCGATGTCCACGCCGCCGAGCTCGCCGCTGAGATACTCGCCCAGGAAGCGGTCGGCCATGTCCGCGGTCTTCCGCCACGAGACGGCCGTACCGTCGAAGTCCGTGATCGTCTCCGCCATCGCATAGCCGCGATGCTTCATCTGGCTGATGCCGCGTTTGCCCGAGACCCACAGCAGCACCTCCACGCCGTCGTCGACCAGCCAGCGGTGGTGTTCGATGGCCTGTTGGAGCACCGCGGCGTTGTACCCGCCGCAGAGCCCGCGGTTGGAGGTGATGACGATCAGCACGCGTCGGCCGGTGTACTTCGGCTCGCGCAGCAGCGGATGCTTGAGGCGGCTGCGTTTCGAGCGATTGAGGATGTCACGCAGCAGCCCGCTGAGCCCTTCAATATACGGCCGCGCCTGCGTGTAGATTCTGTGGACCTTGCGATAGCGCGCGGTGGCCACCATTTCCATCGTCCGCGTGACGGAATGGATGCTCCTGACGGCTTTCTGCCGCGCCTTGATTTTGCGTGCCTTGGCCATGGATGCAATTCGTGCGTTGGGAATGATGAGTTATGAATGAAGTAGTGACGTGCGGTGTCTCTTAATTCATCACTCGCAATCCATAATTCATCACTGATCTTGTTGTGATCGGCGTTTGCGGCGACGGGCCTTCTTGTGCTCCTGCCAGCCGGTGTCCTTGTATTCCTTGATGAGGAACTGAAGCCGCTTGCGACGGTCGTCGGGCAGCGTCTGCTCGTCGGCCAGATCATTGTACCACTCGGCGTATTCGTTTTTGATGTAGTCGATCAGGCCGGCCTCGAACTTGGGCATGTCGTCGACGGGCAGGTCGTCGAGGAGGCCGCCAGTCCCGGCCGCGATGGCGATCACCTGGTCGACCACGTCCATCGGCTGATACTGCGGCTGGGTCAGCAGGCGCACCATCCGCTCGCCGCGATCGAGCTGCCGCTGGCTGGCCGGGTCAAGCTCCATGCCGAGCTGGGCGAAACTCTCCAGCTCGCGATAGGCCGCCAGGTCCAGCCGCAACGACGCGGCGATCACCTTCATCGCCGGAATGGCCGCCTTGTAGCCCACGCGGCTGACCGAAATGCCAACGTTGATCGCCGGGCGAACGCCGGCGAAGAACAGACCCGGCTCGAGATAGATCTGCCCGTCGGTAATTGAAATCAGGTTCGTCGGAATGTAGGCCGAGACCTCACCCTCCTGTGTCTCGCAGATCGGCAGAGCCGTCATCGACCCGCCGCTGTCCGGCAGCGTGTGGATGACCTGCTCGTCGCCGCCCTCGGCGAGCGTCTTCTTTGCTTCTTCCCTGCCGAGCGGCCCAACGTAGACTCGCGTCTCGTCGCCCGCCGGTTCCGCCAAATCGGCTCCGGCCGGGGCGATTACGTGACGCTCAGCCAGCTTGCAGGCGCGTTCCAGCAGTCGCGAATGGAGGTAGAAGACATCGCCGGGGTAGGCCTCCCGACCGGGCGGGCGACGCAGCAGCAGCGAAATCTGCCGATACGCCTGAGCCTGCTTAGTCAGGTCATCGTAGACCGCCAGCGTGTGCCGCCCTTTGTGCATGAAGTACTCGGCGATCGCGCAGCCGGCGTAGGGCGCGACGTACTGCAGCGGTGCAGCGTCGGAACTGGCCGCCGAAACGACGATCGTGTACTCCATCGCGCCGCAACGTCGCAGCGTCTCCACCGTGCTCGCGACCGTCGACTCCTTCTGCCCGACGGCCACGTACACGCAAATCACGCCGGTGTCCTTCTGGTTGATGATCGTATCGATGGCGATGGCGGTCTTGCCAGTCTTGCGGTCGCCGATGATCAGCTCGCGCTGCCCTCGCCCGATGGGCGTCATGGCGTCGACGGCCTTGACGCCGGTCTGCAGCGGCTCGGTGACCGGCTGGCGAGCCGCGATGCCCGGTGCGTCGAACTCGACCGGCCGGGCCTCGTCGCACGCCAGCGCCGCCCCGCCGTCCAGCACGTTGCCCAGCGGATCGATCACCCGCCCGAGCATCGCCTCGCCGACCGGCACCTCCAGCAGCCGCCCGGTCGCGCGGACTTCCTCGCCGGCTTTGACGTCGTCTTCCTGCGTGTAGATCACCGCGCCGATGGAGCTGTCTTCGAGGTTGAAGACCTGCCCCATCGCACCGCTCTCGAACTGCAGCAGCTCGCCGGCCATCGCCTCACCGAGGCCGTAAATCTGCGCAATGCCGTCGCCGACCTCCAGCACGCGCCCCGTATGGGCCACGTCCACGCGGCTGCGGTATTGTGCGATCTCCTCGCGAAGAACACTGGCAATTTCGTCGGCCTTGAACTTCACGTGTCCGTCCTTCTTGCTGTCATATCTCGTACCTCTCCAGCCGTGACAGGCCGGGTGAGGGCGCTTCTCTTCTCAACTCCTCTCCCTCTGGGAGAGGCCGGGTGAGGGCGCTTCTCTTCTCAACTCCTCTCCCTCTGGGAGAGGCCGGGTGAGGGCGCTTCTCTTCTCAACTCCTCTCCCTCTGGGAGAGGCCGGGTGAGGGCGCTTGCTTCGTTCAGTCCTCAGGCCCTTGCCGCCCCCTCCGGCTCGAAGCCTCGCCACCTCCCCCAAGGGGGGAGGCGTTTTCAGCCTCCGTGTCCTTGTCGTCAGGTTTCTCCTCCGGGGCATTTGCATCCCGTGCGGTCTCGTCGCGTCGCAGCCGGGCGGCGGCCAGTGACCGCGCGACACTCCTGCTCATTCGTTTCAGGTCGCCGGTGACCGAGGCGTCGTAGACCCGGTCGCCAATCTGCAGCACCAGGCCGCCGACGATATTCGCATCGACGATGCATCGCAGTACGGGCTCGCGGCCGATCATATCGGTGACCTGCCGCGTGACGGCCTGGCGGGTCGCCTCGTCCATGGACACGGCGGTGGTGACGAGCACTTCGACCCGGCCGGCCCGCTCGTCGAGGACCTGACCGAACGCCTCGGCGACGGCCGCCAGCAGCACCAGCCGTCCGTTGCGGGCGAGGACGCCCAACAGCCCGGCCACCGGTTCGCTGACACGCCCGCGGACAATACGGTCGACGGTTTCGACTCGCTCGGCCGCCCGCAGGTGCGGCGAGGAGAGCATATCGACGGCCCCCTCGACGTCGCGCAGCGTGGCGACGAGTCCGTCCAGCTCGTCGGCGACCTCGCCGGCGTCGAGTTCGCCTCGGGCAGTCACGTCAGCCAGCGCCTCGGCGTAGACGCGTCCGAGTGTCCGGTGCTCGGGTTCGAGGACGGTCGGCAGCGAGGCGTCGGCGGTGCTCATATGCGGCTCCCCGTGTTTTCTGCTTCGACGATTTCCCGTGCGGCGTGCTGGATGAGGCGTTGCTGAGCGTCGGGGCCGAGTTCCTCGCGGAGGACGCGTTCGGCGATGTCGGCGGCCATCCGGGCGGTGGCCTCCTGGAGGTCTTCGAGAGCGGCGGTCTCGGCATGTTCGATGTCGCGCCGGGCGTCGTCGATGGCCTGGCGTGCCTGCTCGCGGGCAGTCTTGAGCAGTTCGTCGCGTTCGGCCTCGGCGTCGCGACGCGCCTGGTCGCGGATGATGTCCGCCTCGTCCTCGGCCCGGGCGATGCGCTGCTGGTACTCGGCGAGGATCTGCTCGGCCTTGGTTTCGCGGTCCTTGGCCTGCTCGATACGGGTCTGCATGTCCGCCTCGCGCCGCTGCAGGGCCTCGATAACCGGCCGCCACGCCCACTTGCCCAGGACGAGCAACAGCAACAGGAAGATCAGCAGCGCCGCGACCGCCTGGCCGAGATTGCCGACCTCGCCGCCGCCCCCCGCCGCATGTGCCGCCGCGGGCGCAGCAACCAAGGCCGCCGCCACTACGGCGGCTCTGCCACGGGTGGTCATGCTGCCTCGGCGGATCGCCATGCGTGCGATATGCCTCAGACGGCCAGGACGATCATCAACGAAACGACGATGGCGAAGAGCATCGCGCCTTCGATCATGGCCGCGGTGACGATCATCGGGGCAAACATGCTGCCGGCCGCCTCGGGCTGGCGCGCCATTGACTCGATGCAATGCGAGCCCACGCGGGCCACGGCGTAGCCGCCGCCGATGGCCGCCAGGCCGGCGCCGACGGCCGCACCCAGCAGGGCCACGCCCTTGCCGGTGGAGATCTCGCCGGCCGCGGGCACTTCTTCTGCGCCGGCGTCCCCGCCGTTCTCGGCCATCGCCATGCCCGGCACGACGGCCAGCACGAACAGTACCAACATCAACGTCGCGAACTTGCTCATTGTCTTTGCTCCTATGACAGCCATTTGCTTGCAGGCAAACCAAGCCGCCATTCTAGTCACTGCCGACCCCAAGGGACGACGCAATAATTCTCATCGCCGCGATCAACCGCTCTGATCTCAGGCTGCCATGCGTTTGCTCGATCCAGGTTTTCTTGGAGCTTGCAGCTTCTGTCTTGTTGAAACATATTTTCATCAGTGTGCCGGTTCGCCGTACAGGCCCAGGAACATCGCCGTCAGGAACGTCAAGATGTACGCCTGCAGCCCGGCGACGAGCAGTTCCATCAGATCCACCAGCACGCTGCCGGCCACGCAGACCGGCCCGACGTAGAAGGCAACGATATTGTTCTCGATGGTCGCATCCATGGCGGTCGTCACGGTGGTCTCCAGCGTCGTGATGATGAACATCATCAACACGGCCAGCAGAATGTGCCCGGCGACCATGTTGGCGAACAGACGGATCATCAGCGAGAAACACTTGGCGACGACGCCGATGCTTTCAAGGATAGCCAGCGGCACCTTCAACAACATGCCCGTCACACCCGGAATGCTGGGCGAGAGATTCAGGAACCACAAACCCGGCGCCAGTGGTACCGCCGCCCAGGCGGGCAGTTTGCTGTGTCGGACGGCGTGGACACAGCCGGTGAAGAAGATCACCAGCAGGGCCGTCCCCGCCAGGGCCGCACAGACGGTAATCAGGCTCGTGGGTGTATGGCCGACAGGGTATCGTCCGTCGGTCAGCCAGTTCGTCAGCGGCTGCAGTGGCAGCAGGCCCACCAGGTTCATGGCCAGCACGAAGACGAACATGGTCAACAGGAACGGCAGGAAGGCGTAGGCCCGTTTCGGCCCAAGGGCCGGCACGGCGATCTGGTCGCGTACGAACAGGATGACGACCTCGATGACCTGCCCGCTGAGCGACTCGATGCCCAGCCTCGCGTGGCGCCGGGCCAGCATCGGCAGCAGCACCGCCAGGGCCACGCCGACAAGAATCATCGTGGCAATAGCGCTGGACATCCACGTGAAACGCACGCCGAAGAGCGTCTCCGCGCCGGGCCAGGCATGGTCCATGACGTGGTCCAGGATATCCGTCGATGCCAGCATTGCAATATCTCAGTCGGTCAGATCGTGAAGTCCTGCGGTTCGGGGTGTTCCTTTTCGGCGGCCTTGCGCTCGGCGTCCTGCTCGGCGACGGCCGTCCGCAGGGCTTTGATCAGCCAGACGACCTCGAGGCCCAACGTGGCGAGGTAGGCGAGCACCATCCATATCGCCATGGGGGCCATCATCAGCGGCGTGCTCAGTTGCAGTATTCCGAACAGCAGCGGACACAGCACCAGCCGCGCGATACATGAGCCCATGAACACACTCGAGGCCCGGGCGGGCCCGGCGTGGGCGGCCCGGACGGTCAGGATGCCGATGCCCATCATCACGGCCAACACGGCGGCCACGCCCGCCAGTTGTGCCCAGACGCCCGGCCAGCCGGTCATCAGCCACGTCGGCAGGATGCCGAACGCAGCCAGGCCGAGGATCCACGGCAACACCCATTTGACAAGCGAGCCGAGGCTGATGTCCAGCGGTCGAGGTTCGCTCACGGTTGGCTCCATTCAATCGCCCTGCCGGTCGCGGGGATCGTCCTGCCGGGCCGGGTCGCGCCGGACCTCGCGGACGAGGCGATAGACGCCGGCCGCAAAGCCCAACGCCAGGCCGAGCAGCGTCCACAGCGGCAGGAACCCGAGGTGCATATCGAGCAGCAGCCCGCCGGCGGTGGGCAAGCCCACCGCAAAGAAGAACTCCATTCCTGCCGTCACAAATCGCAGTCGCGGGTCGCGGTCCGGCCGATCCGTCATCTTGCCTGCCTCGCACCATCGGCAGCGGGCACCACGCCCGGCCACCCGACCAATGCATAAGCCCTCAACAACCCGTTTAGAAATGGATCGCGTCGCGAGCTCGAAGCACACTGCCGAGCATCAAGGAGCGAAAACGCAGGTAAATTGCAAATTCATAAACAAACCGAGTTTTCGCGACGATGACGCGCACGCAAATGGCTCGACCACAGCAGCGATAGCTTTCCAAACGGTCTGTTAAGCTTAGACCTCCCGCCGGGGACTGTCAAGCGCAGCTGACATGCCACCGGGCTGCCAAGCGGCCTCACCCGCCGAGTTCGAGCATGCGTTTGCGGTAGTGCAGGTAGTCCTCAAGATCGACTTCGTCCGGCACGCCGTGGTCGCACGTTGGAATGTAGCCCCCCCGCTTGCGCATCGGCGGGATGATGCGGTCGACCATCCGGTCGATGGCATCCTTGCCCTTGGCCAGTTCCCGCTTGTCAATGCCGCCGGCGGGCATCACCAGCCACGGGTACGCCTGGGCGATTTCCACCACGTCGCAGCCGCTGGCGACCTCGAAGGGGCTCATCGCGTCCATACCGATCGCCTCATGGTAGATCGGGATCGTCGGGCGGCAGTCGCCGTCGGTATCGATCTGCACGTACACGTGCCGCGACGTGTCGATCTGCCGCGAACGAATGTTGCTCAGCAATTGCTGGTAGTACGGCAGGAGGAACTCTTTCATGGTCTCCGGCGAACAGAGGATGCCGTGGTTGTAGCAGATATCCTCGGCCAGGAAGACCTCGTCGAAGGTCACGTGCTCCTGGTGGCGGGCGGTGACGGCATCGGCCAGCGTCAGCCACGTCTGCATGCAGTCATGCACGAGGTCCGGCTGATCGTACCAGGCGTACATCAGGTCCTCCGGGCCCATCAGACTGCGGAGGTACATGTAACCGCCGATGAGATTCTGCGTAATCATCAGGCCCCGGGCCGCGGCGTCTTTGGCCTTGGCGACCCTGTCGGCGAGGTAATCGAAGCGGCCGGGTGCGGCCGGGTCGAGCCGCCACTTGACGTTCTCCTGCCAGGTCTTGCGATCCTTGACCGGGTGGTCGAGATACTCCGGCATGAAGCCGCTCCGCCTGCCCTTGAAGACGAGCACGGACCGCCCCGCGTGGTCCTGGACGAGTTCGTGCTCGCCGCGGTCTTCGAGGACCTTATCCTCAAACGTTGGACGAAAGGCGGCCTCGCACCAGCCCAACTCGCCCATGCTGAAATGGCCCGGCGGATCGAAACCGAACTGCTGGCCGATCTCGTCGGTCAAGCCCTGCTCGTTTGTCCACTTGTCCATGCAGTACCAACCGAACTCCCTGTGGAAGATCGGCGCATCGGGTGTGATGGCGTAGGTATCGCGTAGCTTGCACGCGGCGGGGTCCCAGTTCTCGCGAGGGGGCAATGCATGGACGCCGTCGGCCTGACTGGACGTAGCAGAATCGGTCACGGGAATCTCCTTGGTTGGCTGGTGTTACACACCATCATATCATTACCGGAATCTCACGCATCGCAAATAGGTGTTACGGAATAATCGCATGCATTAAACGGAATATGAGTTATACTGGTGAGATGCATAACGCCTGTTCTCTCGCGGCCGGTCCCGCCGCCAGCGCGGGCTGCGAACTCGACCGCATCTGGCGTGTCGAGGCCGACGAGACCTACAGCGTGCCCGTCGCCTTGCCGCGTCCGCCGCGGCTGGTTGCCGTGCGCACAGTCTCCGGGGTCGGGCGTATGACGCTCGACGGGCCGGGCGAGTTGCATCTGACGGCCGAGACGGTGGCGGTGGTCGAAAACGAAACCATCCGTCATTATGCGACCGACGGCGAAGTCTGGGACTTCTGGTGGTTCGAGTTCGCGTGGCTGGGCCCGCTGCACATCCCGCTGCGGCAGGTGATGGCCGTGCCGACCGAACCTGGCGAGATCGAGGCGATGCAGCACTGCTTCGACTGGCTGGGCCGGCGGGAGTTCATCTCGCGCGGGCGGGCGTCGGCGACGGTGTCGGCCCTGCTGTATGGCTGGGCGTCGGCGTGGCACGGGCAGGCGACGCGCCGCGACCCCAATCGAGCGATCGTCGATCGGGCCATCGACCGCATGCGGCGCGACCTGGCCCGGCCGTTGAACGTCGGCGACCTGGCCGAGGCCGAGGGCATCACGCCGCGGTGGTTCCGCAAGATCTTCGCCGAGGTGACTGGACAATCGCCCAAGGCGTGGTACGACGCAATGCGCCTTGACGCAGCGGCGGCCATCCTGCGACACGAGCACCCCGGTCTGTCGGACCTGGCCCGGCGACTGGGCTACTCCAGCGCGTTCCATCTCAGCCGGGCCTTCAAGCAGCACATCGGCCTACCCCCCTCGCGCTACGCACGCGGCGAGGAGCCGCCCCCCAGAATAGGCTGACGCCGCGGCGCAAGACAGAGTCGTGATTGTGCTGACGTGAGCATCCTGTTATGCTGGAGGCATGCACGGGGCAACGAGAACTCAACATGTGCGGCTGATTCTGCTGGCATTGCTGGTGGTTGCGGCCAGCGTGGCGCTGACGGTGGTCGCCACCGGACAGGAGGATCCTCCTGATTCGCAGGGCGCGCCGGACGACGCGGGCAACGACGCGGCGAGCGAGATGACAGACGATGCCGCGGACGAGTCCGTCACGTCGGACAACGGCACGACGGTGCGTACCGGCCAGCACGGCCATCAGTTCGACGCGACCGTCGACTGCAAGCTTACCGGCCAGTATCTGCTGTTTCTGCCCGAGCAGTATGGTCGCGACGATATTGACTGGCCGCTGATCGTCTTCCTGCACGGCTCCGGCGAGCGAGGCCGCAACCTCGACAGGGTCAGGATCCACGGCCCGCCGAAGGTCGCCCCGAAGCAGCCGGGCTTTCCGTTCCTCGTGCTTTCGCCGCAGTGCCCCAAGGGCAAGTGGTGGCAGGACGTGGACGTGACGCTGATGGTCATGTCGATGATTGATGAGGTGGTCAAGGCCCACGACGTCGACCCGGACCGCATCTACCTCACCGGCCTGAGCATGGGCGGATTCGGCACGTGGAGCATCGCCCAGCAATACCCCGACCGCTTCGCCGCCCTGGCCCCCGTCTGCGGCGGCGGCAACCCGTATCTGCAGAACCGCCTGAAGGACGTACCGGCCTGGGCATTCCACGGCCGGCAGGACAAGAACGTACCGCTCGCTTTCGCCCAGCAGATGGCTGGCGCCCTCAAATCCGCGGGCGGCGATGTCCGCCTGAGCGTCTATCCCGACCTAGGCCACGATGTCTGGACGCCGACGTACGACAACCCCAAGCTCTACGAGTGGTTCCTCGAGCACCGCCGCCCCGGCGCCAGGTAGCCCGCCCTGGCCGTCCGCAGCAACGGTTCACATGTTTGCGGTCCGGAACGTGAAGTAGCGATCGCCATGCTTCGCGCGACGGATCGACCTTGAACAATGCGAACTTCTCACCCCGAAAGCACCACGATGAAAGACGCCTCCCTCAGACGTCAGATGACCGAAGAAGCGAAACGTTTCTGTGACGCGAACAAAGACGTTGTGTCACGACAATGGAACTGGCGGGCACTGCCTCAAAGTTCTGAGGAAGGCGTCAAGTATCAAGAAAAGACCGGGCCGCGTTGACAGCCCGGTCCGTTCCGGCAGGCTTTCGGATCCGGGATGGAGACAGGCGACCCGGAACCCTTCAGGTCAGTTTCTCAATCGGCGAGCCCGTACTGCTTCATCTTTCGCAGCAGCGTGGTGCGGTGGATGTTGAGCATCTCGGCCGCTCGCGTGCGGTTGCCTTCAGTCTCGGCCAGTGCCTTGCTGATGGCGGCGGCTTCGGCGTCGGCCAGACTGCGGGCGTCGGCAGCGACGGCGACCGGCGCGGCCGGTTCGTCGTCGTGATATTCGATCGGCTCGCCGGTGGCGTAGTGGTCGTCCCAGATATCGCGTCCGGGGGCCATCGGCGGCAGATTGGCGGCGTAGAGGCGCTCGACCCAGCAGCACAGCTCGCGAACATTGCCCGGCCAGTCGTAGCTGCGGAGTTGGCCGCGGATGGTCTCGTCAAGCTGCCGGACGTCGCTGCCGTAGTCGGCGGCGAAATACTCGAGGTAATGGTCGACAAGCGGCTCGATATCGCCGGGCCGCTTGCGCAGCGGCGGAATTTCGATCCGCACGATGTTCAGACGATGGTAAAGGTCGCGCCGGAACTTGCCTTCCTCGACAGCCCTCGCGAGCGAGCGGTTGGTGGCCGCGATGAACCGCACGTCCACGGAGATCGCCTCGGTCCCGCCGACGGGTGTGACTTCCTTTTCCTGCAGCAGCCTCAGCAGCTTTGGCTGGAGGTGCAGCGGCATCTCGCCAATTTCGTCCAGGAACAGCGTTCCTCCGTCAGCCGCCCGGACCAGGCCGAACGTGTCGCCCTGCGCACCGGTAAACGAGCCCTTGACATGGCCGTAAAACTGGCTTTCGAAGAGGGTCTCGGTAACGGCGGGGCAATTGACGGGGATAAACGGTCCATCGGTGCGTTGGCTTCGACGGTGGATACGGTCGGCAATGAGTTCCTTACCCGTACCGGACTCACCCTCCAGCAGGACCACGCAGTCGTTGGCGGCAACGGCATCGGCGATGGTCAAGACTTGCTGAAACAGTCGGCTGGGGCCGACGAGTGACGGGTCCGACGAATCCTGTGCCGTCGGCTGCGACAGGCGTGTCGCGTCATGCATCAGTTGTTCTCCTCCACTTCTCATAACACAATCCGAGCGTGATATGGAGCCCGCACGGTACTTCGCACACAAAGGCGAAAAATGTACAAAGACGGTACGCGCCGGTTTTTTCAACGTATTGAGCTAAGCGGTGAGGCTCCTGAGCGGGAGCCTCCACACTCACTTATAGCCCCGATGGCCAATTCCTGCAAGCGAAAAAATAGAAAAGCAAGAAGAATTCTCCGGCGAATGGGTACGGCATGGCGGCAAGGCGCTCTGCGTCTGCGGGCACACCTCGCGTTCCTCGCAGACGGCCTTCTGCTCGTCGCTCAGGCTACCTTCGGTTCGGCCGTGCTCGCACAGCCGAACAAGCCTGCCGGTCGGCACGGGGGCGAGGTGACCGTCGCTGGCCCGTTCTTGGCGGCCCCGGCGAGAATGCTCTTCATCGGCTCGACGACAACGGGTCGGCCGCCGTCGGCGACGACGGCGCAACGATGGTCGTTCCGTTGTGAATCGTTGGTGCGGTTACGCGAAGCCAGGCAGTACCTTCAGTCTTTGGACGGTCGTCTGTGCGTCTGTCGAAACAATCAGTCCGACCATGGGGTCGTAGGCACCAGGTCGGGCGAGGATCGCTACTGCACGAGCGACATGATACGCCTTACGCGGTCCTTGATCGGCGGATGCGTCTTGAAGATGCTGCTGGATCGTTCCTCGAACTTCTTGATGGGGTGGACAATATAGAGCGGGGCGGTGGCCCGGTTGGCGACTTCAAGCACCTCCTGGTCGCTGGTGAGTTTGTTCAGCGCCGCGGCCAGACCGTCAGGGTTGCGCGTCAGTTCGACCGCGCCGGCATCGGCGAGGTACTCGCGCTGGCGGGAGAGGGCCATCTGGATCATGCGGGCCAGGATGGGGGCAATGATCGCGAGGATGACCGCGATGACCAGCAGGATCAACTGCAATGGATTGCCACCTTGGCGATCCCGACTACGGCGTCGGCTGCCTGCGCCGAACCACAGGCTGCGCAGGAAGATGTCGCAGAGCATCACCAGCGTGCCGACCAGCACCGCCATCAGCGTCGCGTAGAGGATATCGTAGTGGCGGACGTGGCTCATCTCGTGGGCCATCACGGCCTGCAGTTCGTCGCGGTTGAGCTTCTGCCGCAGGCCGATCGTGATGGCGACGGTGGCATGTTTGGGGTCGCGGCCGGTGGCGAAGGCGTTCATGGCCGTGTCGTTGATGATGTAGATGCGCGGCGCGGGCTGGCCGGCGGCGATGGCGAGTTCGTCCACGACGTTGAACAACTGCGGGTCGTCGGCCTTGCTGATCTGCCTGGCGCCGCTCATGCTCAGCAGGGCGTCGCCGCCTTTGTAGTAACTGGCCATCGTCAGCAGAAAGGCGATGCCCGCGGCCACCGCCGCCACACCCACGCTGAAGTGCCAGTTGATTTCGACCGGGCGATCCTCGCCCGTGACCGGGTCGACCCCGCCACTCTCGACGCCCGACCAGACCATGCCGATCAGCAGGCCCAAGCCGAGAAAGAACACCATGAACCCCGCAATCAGCAGCACGCTGTTGCGCTTGTTGCGGGCGATGAGTTGATGAAATGTCTGTACAGCCATATCCGTAGAATCTCCAGGCCGCCGATTATGGCAGATCAAGCCGCGCGACTCAAGGCCGCCGCAGAGGGAGCGAACGTCGAATACGAGCGTCGACGTTCCCGCAACGGTTGCAATCAGTTGACGACGTTCTGCGGCTGGCCGTTCTGGAAGGCGCGGACGTTGGCGACGAGGGTGTCGGCAAGGCGTTGACGGGCGGCCCGGGTGGCCCAGGCGATGTGGGGCGTGATGAAGGCATTGGGTGCGGCCGGCAGGGGGTTGTCCGCCGCCGGCGGTTCGGTCGACAGAACGTCAGCAGCGAAGCCACCCAGCTTGCCGGCAGCCAGTGCGTCGGAGACGGCCTGCTCGTCGACGAGCGGGCCACGGCCGGTGTTGATGAGTATGGCGGACGGCTTGATCCTACCCAGCGTATCGGCGTTGATGAGGTAATGCGTGGCGTCGGTCAGGGGACAGTTGAGGCTGATGACATCGCTGCTGGAGAGCAGTTCGTCGAGGCTGACAAAGCGGACCTCGCCGTCCTCGCCCGGCGTGCGGGTATGGACGAGCACGTCCATGCCGAACGCCCGGCCGATGCGTGCGACGGCTTGGCCGATCGCGCCGTGGCCGACGACCCCCAGTGTCTTGTCGGCCAGTTCGATCAGCGGATACTTCCAGTAGCAGAAGTCCTCGCTGGCGGCCCACTCGCCGCGCCGGACACTCTCGGCGTGCTCGGCCGTGTGATGACAATGCTCCAGCAGCAGGGCAAAGGTCAACTGGGCCACCGAGTCGGTGGAATAGGCCGGTACGTTGGTGACCACAATGCCGGCCTCGCGGGCCGCATCGAGGTCGACCGCGTTCGTACCGGTGGACATCAGGCCGATGTAGTTGACGGCCGGCAGGTGCGGGATGATCTCGGCGTCGAGAACGGTCTTGTTGGTCAGGACAATCTCGGCGTCGCCGATGCGGGGCAGGATATCGCAAGGTGCGGTCCGCTCGTGGAACGCCACGTCGCCAAGAGCCCGCAGCGGCGATGCGTCGAGGTCGCCGGGGTTCGTCGTGTAGCCGTCAAGGATCACAATCTGCATAGCGTCCATCTCGTCTCACGGCTTATGCGGTTGAAACGTGCGGAAGAGGTTGACCATCGCCGCGATGGCGTTCATCGACAGCACGATCAGCAGCACCGTCCTGGCCTGCGAGTGGACCATGCCCAGCGCGAAGTACAGCCCCACGAAGCTGGCGACCAGCAGCGCGGCGAAGATGATGGTCTTGCTCATCTTGCGTTTCACCGACGGGGGATGTTGCTGCTGATGGTGTTGCAGGTCTTCGGCCATGCGTCTTCTCGTGACTGCGAACTGCGACGTCTCACCTGTGAACGACGACCTGTGAATGATCAACGGTGAACGTGGACCCTCGCCTTAGAACTCCACCTTCGGTGCTTCGCGCTGCTCGGGGTCTTCGATCTCGAACATCTCGCGCTTCTGGAAGCCCAACGGCCCGGCGATCATGTTGTTGGGGAACTGCTGGATCGCAATGTTGTAGACGGCGACGGTGTCGTTGTAGTGCTGCCGCGCAAAGGCGATCTTGTTCTCGGTGCTTGTCAACTCCTCCTGGAGCTGGGCGAAGTTCTCGTTGGCCTTGAGGTTCGGGTAGGCCTCGGACAGCGCGAAGAGCTGCCGCAGCGCGCCGGAGAGCATATTCTCGGCCTCAGCCTGCTCCTGGACTCCCTGGGCGCCGACGGCAGCGTTGCGGGCCTGGATGACGTTCTCGAGGGTTTCCTTCTCGTGGGCGGCGTAGCCCTTGACGGTGTCGACGAGATTCGGGATCAGGTCGTAGCGCCGCTTGAGCTGGACGTCGATCTGGCTCCATGCTTCCTCGCAGCGAACCCGTTTCTGGACCAGTCTGTTGTAGACGGCAACGGCGACAATCGCCAGCAGCAACAGAACTCCGATTGCGATGTACAGCCCGATCATGTCTCTTCCCTTTCCCGGCCGGCGTTCCGGCGTATTCAGCGTGGGGCGTGCCCGCCAGGCCGGTCCGTCCGGCCCTGCAGCAGACACTCGTTATACCGTCTGACGGCGCAGGCCGCAAGCATCGGTGACAGGGAACGTTGGTTGCCGGAAAAGGACGGAGAGCCCGGCGGCAGCATGCCGGGCTCCCCGCGTTGCATCGGCTGCGACCCATGGCCGCAGGTGAACAGAGAGGTCGTCACGGGCGTTCCGCCCGGTGGATCAGTCGGGGGCTTCGCCGGAGGCGCGTTGGTCGTCGCGTACGTTGGAGAAGCAGACCACGCAGTTCTTGCCGCGGTCCTTGGCCTTGTACAGCGCGCGGTCGGCCATCGCGACCAAGCCGTCCGGTCGGTCGGGATAGTCGTGTTTCAGAGAGGCCACACCGATCGACAGCGTCACCGGCAGGCGAACCTTGGGGTGCTCGTCGCAGCGTTGCCCGACCGTCTGGCGGATGCGTTCGACGGTGGCGACGGCCTCCTCGGCTGTCGTCTGCGGCAGCAGGAGGACGAACTCATCACCGCCGTATCGCGCGGCGATGTCGCTGCTGCGGCAGGCCTCGCGGATGCAGTTGGCGGTCAGGCAGATCAGGACATCGCCGATCTGATGGCCAAGCGTGTCGTTGAGCTGCTTGAAGTGGTCGAGGTCGATCATGCAGCAGCTCAGGTCGACGCTGTACCGCGCCGCCTCGCTGTACTGGCGGGCCAGTTGCTCGCCGAAGTGGCGGCGGTTCGCCAGGCCGGTCAACGGGTCGGTCACGGCCATCTCCTTGAGCTTGGCCATCGAGGCCTCGAGCTGGTCGTTCTTCATGCGCAGCTCGTCAAGCATCATGCGCAGTCGCATGCTCAGCCGCTCGTTCTCCTGCTTGATGGCGTGCAGGGCGATGTTCTTCTGGACCAGCGCGGGTACAGCCAGAAAATAGCGGCCGTGCTTGCAGATGAAGTCCTGCGCACCGCGTTCGATGGCGCTGGCGGCAAGGTCGAGATCGCTGTCGCCGGTGACGAAGATCACGGGCACGTCGGCCTGGCTGAGGATGGCGTTGAGCAGATCGAGGCCTTCCGTGCCGGGCAGATGGTGGTCCAGCAGGACGATGTCGAACTCGCGCAGATCGTGTGCGAGGCAACCCTTGGCATGGCCCGTTGAAACGATTCGGCTGTCGGGGCCCATGTCGTAGTACATCTCCAGCGCGTCGACCAGCAGGGCAACGTGGTCGGGGTCGTCGTCAACGATCAGGACGCGCGGACAGGGACTCGTGCGTGTCTTTCTCACGTGTATGCCCCCTCCCTGTGGATCTCGTCGTGCCGGCCGGCTCGACGCTGCCAGCGGCCAAACGTCTCGCGGAGATCGAGCATCATGCGCCCGACGTCGGAGGATTTCGTGATGAACCCGTCGGCGCCGAGCTGCCGGGCCAGTCGTCGACCTCCCTCGTCGGTGCTGCCGGAGACCACGAAGACGGTTGTATCGTTGAGGTGAGGATCGCGGCGGACCTCCTGCAGAAGATTCAGGCCGCTCATACCGGGCATCTCGATGTCGACGTACACCACGTCGGCGTCGTACGGGCCGTCGCCGACGCGCCCGGTCAGCATCGCCAAGGCCTCCTCCGACGAGGCGGCATCGCGCACGACGCATGGCCCGGCGTTCATGCAGATGACGTCCCACGTCAGCAGACGCTGATCGCGATCGTCGTCGACCAGTAGAACTTTGTACGTGTCCGAAGTGTCCGTCCCGTTACTCGACATGTGATGCCTCCGCGTGTGTCTCTGGAACCGCCGTTGCCTCTCGTGCCAACACGAAGTAGAAGCGTGCGCCCTGCCCGGCCTGCGATTCCAGCCATGCGCGGCCGTGGTACGTGCTGGCGACGGCCCGGACGACGGCGAGTCCGACGCCCTTACCGGTGGCGTGCGTTTCGTTAGCGCCGTGGCCTCGCCGAAAGACCTGGAAGATGCGGTGCTGCTGGTCCTCCGGGATGCCCGGCCCGTTGTCGCCAACACAGAAGAGGTGTCCCTCCGGGGTGGATTGATACTCGATATCGATGCGTCCGCCGCGCGGGCGGTGCATGTACTTGATGGCGTTGTCGACGAGATTCTGAAAAACCTGCCGCATGCGATTCCGCGTCACGTAGAGCGACGGCATGGCCGGGTCGACCGTCAGTTCGATGCAGCGGCGATCCAGCTCGAACTCCAGTTGGCGGCCGACCTCGCGGGCCAGTTCGCCGGTATCGACCACGTCTCGCTTCTCCGGCCGCGTGCGGATACGGCTCAGTTCGAGCAGCTCGGTCAGCAGTTCGCATTCGGTCTCGACATTCGACTGGATACGCTGCAGCCGTGCCAGGGCGTCCTCGGGCAGTTCGTCCTTCCACTTCATCATGATCATCGTCGTCATGCCCGCGATGTTTCGCAGCGGGGCATTGAGGTCGTGACTGACGGCCCGAAGAAACTCCTCCTTATCGTTCATCTCCTGGGTCAGGCGACTGTTGGCCCGCTGAAGTTCGCCGGTGCGGCTGGCGACGTCTTGTTCGAGCTGCTCGTTGTGCGCGATGAGTTGCTGTCGCATGGTCGAGACGCAATCGGCCATGTCGTCGAAGGCAGCGGCGAGTTCGCCGGTTTCGTCCGAGCGGTTGTTGTCGCTGCGGGCGCTGTAATCGCCGCGTGCGAGCCGGCGGGTCACGCCGAGCAATTCGCGAATCGGGCGAACCATGAACTGCCAGACCATGATCACGCCCGTCGCCAGGCCGCAGAGCGTGATCAACGCCGCCGTGACCATCACGCGCATCTTGGCCTGAGCCAGCGAGGCGGCCGTGCCGCTGGTATCGAGCACGATGCGAACCGCCCCGGCCAGACGATTCTCGAACCACACTTCCTCGCGCGCTACGACTGGTCGGGCTACGAGAATGTGCTCGGCATCGACCTGCTGGGAGATGCGTGCCTCGACAGGATGGGTGGTTTGGGCCGGCCAGTCCTCGGCTGTTTTCCCCCGCCAGGCGGAACTGACGATATCGCCGTTGCGATCGACAATACTGACGTAGACGACGGCCTGGTCCTGGATCAGTTCGCCGAGGAGCACGTCAAGCGATTTGTAGCGACGCTCTGGCAGGTGCGTTTCAGCCGCTACGCTGAGGGCGCGGGCGAGCTGTTCGGCGTGGACTTCGTCTTTGCCAACAACCAGGCCGCTGACAGCACGATAGTAGTAAAGCGCACCGGCGAGGGTTACCCCCACGACAATCGCCGCGAGGATCATGCCTGACTTGATCTGCAGGCCGAGACGCACTCGGCGCCGCCGGGTTGGTTGCTCTCTGTCCATCTGCCGGTCGAATCTTCCGCGATCCTGCTGCCAAAGAACGGATCGGGCCGCGCATAGGTGCGTCCGATCACGCCCAACGGAAACGTAGGATTCAGGTATGGCAACGACAAATATGCATGTAAAATGTTGATGTTGTGAAAGATGTGGCGCATCGTCGGCCTCTTTGCGCGGCGACAAGAATGCGATAATCCGCAATGACCGACTACCCGCGATTCATCAAGCATGGCTACGACCGCCCTCCGGGTCGACCCATAGCCAGCGCGGCACCACCACGACCCGCGTCAACGCCCCCGGCTGCGACAGGATGCCGGCAGCGCCGAGGCCATGCTCGAGTTGGCCGTCCTGCATGACAGCAACCTGTGGAAGACCCACTGAGCCCGCCAGCATGCCTCTTACGCCCCCGCCCATTTCATGTCGCACACCCTCATTGCGGTAATGGCAGAAAGCCTCAACCGTCGCAGCGGATCGCGCCGATGACGATGCAGTGCTGCGAATCGGAGGTTGCGAGGCAGGCCCGGTCGGTCCTGTCGGTCGCGAGGCATTGGAGGCCAGGTTCATGCGACATATGGTTGTTCTTTCGGCATCGATCGCCCTTCTGACACTGTCCGCCCTTCTATTCGGCTGCAGCATGCACAATGCGAAGACATGGCAGTGGAACCCGTTCGAGAGGCCCGAGACGGCCCACCGGCTGCCAACGGTCGAAATGGACTTCTCTCCAAACGCGGTCCCGGCCCGCACTGTGCCGCGTTCCCTGCCCACCCCCCCTGCCGTTGCCTCGCGCGGTCACGACCGTCGTTGGAGCGGCGGCCCGAATGCGCGGCCGTGGAAGTACATCGTCATCCACCACTCGGCCACCGACAGCGGCAGTGCCGCCCTCTTTCACCGCCAACACCTCCAGCGCGGATGGGATGAACTTGGCTACCACTTCGTGATCGACAACGGCCATGGCGGACCGGACGGCCGGGTCGAGATCGGACCGCGTTGGCGAAAGCAGAAGCACGGCGCTCACTGCGGCGGCACGCCCGGCAACGAATACAACGAAGTCGGCATCGGCATCTGCCTCGTGGGCAACTTCCAGAACCGCATGCCGACATCCCGCCAGATGGATGCGCTGGAAGAGCTCGTCGCCTATCTGGCCACGACCTACGACATTCCGCCGGACCGCATCATCGCCCACCGAGACGCACCCGGTGCCAACACCGAGTGCTGCGGCCGAGCACTCTATCGCCACCTGAACGTCGCCCTGCGACCGAACCTCCGCGGCGACGCGTACGCCCGCCGATGAATGCCTCGCCGACATCACCCGCGCCGCAGCCGGCCAATCTCTTTGCCGGCACGCCGGTCGAACTGCCGGAGGAACTCAGGGACGCGCCTGTTGTACAAAGGGGTTGCCATGTCGGCCGGCTTAGCTACATCGCCAGCGTGTTGTAGGTCCGTCGGCCCTTGGCGCGCCACCAGTCACGGGCCGCGGCAACCGGCTGCTCGCCGAAATCCTGTCCGGCCAGGCGAGCGACGGCCTCGGCGCAGGCCTGCCGCAGGTCTCCGCTGGTAATATCATCGTCGGCGTCGCCGATGCCGACCTGATGGGCCAGGTAATAGACCGCCCGCTTATCACCGAGCGCACCGAGCTGGCGGGCGATGGCAATCTTGAGATCGACAGCCGTCCCCACGCCGCGCGGCGTGCGGTAGCTCTCCATGACCTGCAGCAGCGGGATGACCGCGTGCTGGCCGGCCTCGGCGATCTCGGCGATGCGACTTTCGCGTGTCGCGGCGTCCCAGTCGGCCCACTGTTCGTACAGCGCCTGGACCTGCCGCTCGATCGCCTCGGCCTGGGCGGGGTCGGGCGTTTCGGCCGGCAGCATATTTTCGAGTTCGGCTTCGCCGAGGCCGAGATACGCGCCCACGCGGGCCAGCAACGTCCGCTCAGCCGGTGCGACCTCCCCGTCCGCGGCAGCGACTTCGATAAGCTGCTCCAGCGTCACGAGGCCGTCAGCGCCGCGCGAGACGCTCAACCGTTTCGGGTCGGCCTTGACCTCGGCAACCACGGCGTCGAAGTCTTCCTTCTCGATACCCAGCCGCCGGCGAAGGTCGTGTATGAAATGCCGCTCGGCGTCGTTGATATCCCCGTCCAGCCAGGCCATCACGATGGCATTGCGTAGCTGGCGTTGCGCGTTGTCGTCCATGGTCGGACTCCTTCTCTTCTCACGTGCATCATCGTGCGTGTCACGGTCAGCCTATTGCCGCTGTGGCCGCTTGCATGATACGTCCTGCCGCGTGCGAATGCACTGTCAAATGCTCCAGGCGCAGACAAACCGGCCGGAACGGGGAAAGGAGGAGACACCGTTCCGGCCGGTGGGGCACCTGCCAGAGAAGGGCTGCAGGCCCCGGTCGTGGCGGAAAGGGCAACGACCGCTTCGTTCCGGGGCTGTCCCTGCAGCCTTCTCATGCTAGGCAACGTCGCACGGCGGGCGGGGGTTCCGCCGGCGGGAATTTCCGGCAAACTCTCTGGGCTGGGGCGCAGAAATGCGAGCCCATGCGCCTTAGAATGCCTGTACCGACGAAAGGACAGGCTGATGCCCGAAGACGTAAATACCGACTTGGACTGGCTGACCGAAGAAATGGTCAGCAGCTACGACGTCGAGCCTCGCACGCGCCGCATCGGCGAGACGTTCCTGCCGGACCGCTCGACAATCGTCGAGATCCTCGAACAGCTAAGGCACCTGCTGTTTCCCGGCTTCTTCGGCCACAAGCGGCTGACCAAGCAGAACGTGCGCTATCACGTCGGCAGCCGCCTCGTGCGCGTCGCTCAGGACCTCAGCGAGCAGATCACGCACTGCATCTGCTCCGACCGCGAGTGCGAGGAATGCGACAGCCCCGAGGTCTGCCGCGGGCGAGCGGACGAGATCGCACGCGATTTCCTCTCGCGCCTGCCGACCATGCGCAGCGCACTGGCCCTGGACGCCCAGGCCGCCTACGACGGCGACCCCGCCGCCAGAAGTATCGACGAGGTGATCTACTGCTATCCCGGATTCTACGCCGTGACGGTCTACCGGATCGCCCACGAACTGCTCGATCTGGGCGTGCCCCTCATGCCACGCATCATGAGCGAACACGCCCACAGCGCTACCGGTACGGACATCCATCCCGGGGCCTCCATCGGGCGGAGTGTCTTTGTCGACCATGCCACCGGCGTGATCATCGGCGAGACCACCGAGATCGGCAACAACGTCAAGATATACCAGGGCGTGACCCTCGGAGCCCTGAGCTTCCCGAAGGACGGGCGAGGCCGGGCCATCAAGGGCCTGAAGCGCCACCCGACGATCGAGGATAACGTGACGATCTACGCCAACGCCACGATCCTCGGCGGCGAGACCGTCATCGGCCGCGGCGCGACGATCAACGGTAACATCTTCGTCACACAAAGCGTCTCGGCCGAGACCACGGTCGGGGCGGAGCGCCCGGAACTGAAGGTCAAAAGCAAGACATCATGAGGCCCCACCGCCGCGCCAGGTCGACCCCAAAGGCCCCGGCCGCCCGCGTCCGGCCCCCGCTGTGAGGACGACAATGGATTTCTCGAACATGGCCGACGACTTCTTCCTGAACCTGAACCTCGAAACCACCATGCGCCTGCCCGGCACGCGCGAGACGGTGCTGCACTTTTTCGAATCGTTGCAGAAGGAATTCCCGTCGATGGCGAGCTTCCATCGCCGCGGCGAAGGCGAGCACTGCCTGGAAGCCGATCGTGAAGCCGGCGCCTACCGATGGGCCGAGGTCCATTCTCGCCGCCTCTGCGCCGGGCACTTCAATCCTCCAAACGTCGAGGAGGCGATGCGGCTGCACAACTGGCTTCTCGAACACAGCGTGTACTATCTCGGCATTGGCGGGCTGGACATCGAGGCCCTGGACGTGATGTTCGGTTTTAACCTGGACTACACGGGCAACCGCGACCAGATCGTCGCCGACGCCCTGCTGTGCGGCTCGCCGCTGGGGACCATGTTGACCGACGACGTCCGCCCGGTGGAGTTCGAGCCGAGCGTGACCTTCGCCCTTGACGAGGGCTGCTACCTTCAGGCGCGGCTGTCGGTGGAGACACGCTGCAACAGCTACCAGGTCCGCACCGCCCAATACGACGACGAGCCGATCAGCGTGTACTTCACCGTTCGGCGATACCCCACGCCGGAGAATACCATCGACGCCGCGGAGAGTTTCCGCCGCCAGTGCCAGATCGGGCAGGACTACGTCGGCCGACTGGTCATTCCCGATATTGTCCGCCCCATCGCCGAGGCCATTGCCACTGCGCAGTAGCGAATGCACCTGACCCCCGCCGTCTGCCACCCCGTCGGAGGCAAAAAAAATGGCGGGCCAGTAGTGGGGGGGGACTACTGGCTCCGCCTCGGCATTCGAATCGGCCGGGGGGGAACCGATTCGAAAAGGGGTATTCACATTCGTCACAAAGGCCGTGACGACAAGTTTTCAAGTTTTCAGAAGTTCAAAGATTCAAACGTGCAAACGTTCAAACGTTCTTTTCAGACGATTCTGAAAAAGCTTTCAAGCCGTCTGTCGAAGGGCCATCTCGACATCGTCGACTACAGACGGTATTGTACACAACAAGCGGAACGCTGCAAGCAAAATCAGGGTCATTACCCGAGCTTTTCTTGCCGATGCAACGAGTGGATCCGTCATTGCTTACGGTCCTTGCACCGGGGTAACGACCGACAGTCTCGCGCATTGTCACCCCCCTGCTTGTCGATCGCCCCATAGCAGTCCGTTTGGAAATGGATCGCATCGCGAGGGCGAGGCGCTTTTGTATAAGCGGGCTGATAGCCCACCGGAGATGCCGATGAGTGAGACAAATGATTCGTCCAGCCAGCCGCAAGGCAGCGGTCTGCTGACCGTCACCCTGTACGTTCTCGCCGCTTTCTGCGCTTCGGCCGGCCTTCTGGTCGGCATCTGGCGAGCCTTTCAGTCGCCCGACATGGAACAGTCGTCGGCCACGTCGGTCATGGCCGGCCTGACCGCGCTGGCCGCCGGATTCGTTGCTGCGGGTGGTCTGTGGACCGCCGCCTGGCTGGTCCGTGCTCACGAGGAGAACCTTCTCCAGCAGCGCCGCCTCCGACAGGCCCTCCGCGACCTGCAGGCCGCCAGGTGGCCGATACCTGCCGAGTCGCTGGCCACGACCCCGGCTGAGGACCTCAAGCCGCTGCTCGAACGTCTGCGCGAAGAACTCGCCGAACTCAACACCAATACCCTTCTCTCAACCGAGCAACGCGAAGCCAAACGCCTCCGCAAGCAGTCCCAGCGGGCCGAGCAGCTCTCCCGGCAGGCCGGCCTGGCCATACGCGAGTGCGACTACGACCAAGCCGAGGCAATGCTCGAACGTCTCAGTCACGAAATCCCTGACGACCCACACCTTGAGGAGCTCCAGGATCGCATCGAGGAGGGCCGACGCGACGAGGTCCGGCGCATCGTCCAGAACGAGGTCCGCCGGGCCTCGGACCTGATGGCCGTCGCCCGCTTCGACGAGGCCGTCGAGGTGGCGCGCGACATCGAGAACAAACACGGCGAACAGCCGGAAGCTACCGGCCTGCTCGAACGCGTGCAGCGCGAGGCCCACGCCTACGAAAACGAACAGCGCCGTCGCCTGCTGTCGCTGATCACGGCCCACGGTGAGGCCCGCCAGTGGACCCTCGCCCTCGACGCCGCCCATCGCCTTCTGGAGACGTACCCCGACAGCGACGAGGCCCAGAAGGTTCGCGGCATGATGACAACCCTGGTCGATAACGCCCGCATCGAGGAGGTCCGCGAGCTGCGCGACCGCATTCTCGACCTCATGGAACGCCGCCGCTACACCGAAGCCGCCGACCTCGCCCGGCAGGTCGTCGACGATTATCCCGAGACGGCCGCCGCCGAAGAACTCCGCGAGAAGCTGCCTCACCTGCAGGAACTCGCCTACCGCCAGAAGAACAACGACGCCCCCGAAGCCTGATCGCCGCAGGCCCATGAACGGCAATCCATCGGCTTGTGAGCCAAGAGTGCAAGGCCCACGGATTGTGATCTGTG
Source organism: Planctomycetota bacterium (assembly GCA_009908915.1). Classification (GTDB taxonomy): domain Bacteria; phylum Planctomycetota; class Phycisphaerae; order SM23-33; family SM23-33; genus JAAAOJ01. Next base: position 25,046 of record JAAAOJ010000031.1, on the reverse strand, counting down.
GGCATCTTCGCGTGCGTCGCTTGGCTCGCCCGCAGGGGGTCTCATCCCCGCCGGACGAACGCACAATGGCACATCAAAAAAGAGGCCTCGGATACGGTGATCCAAGGCCCCCATGGAGCTGAGGGGATTCGAACCCCTGACCTACGCATTGCGAACGCGTCGCTCTCCCAACTGAGCTACAGCCCCAGCAGGTCGGTCAAGCTTTATATCCGATCCTATCGGAAACGCAAAGCGAATTCATCACGTCTTGCCCAATCGCAACGAGTAAATACATTGTCCGAAACGTCTTTCCCTCCGGGAGAGATGGCGTGCGCAGCAGCTCAAAGAGGACACCCGCCCTTTCGCATAGCGGCATTTCCGCCAAGACAGCGGGCATCCGTTCCGATGTGGTTGCATGCTGAAACTGACCGACCTCGACAACACAAGCATTGCCACTGACCCTGATGCTGCCATCGCCGAAGCGACCGACCTCGCGCGGCGCGGCCGCCGGGCCGAGGCCGAGTCGATTCTCCGCCAGCTCGTCGAGAAGCAGCCGTCTGTCGACGCGTGGAATGCACTGGGCGGCGTCTGCCGGGCTGGCGCGCGACTCGCCGAAGCGAGGCAATGCTACGAACACGCCCTGAAGCTGGCCGACGGCAACGGACGCATCATGAGCAACGTCGCCGGTGTGCTGGCCATGCTCGGCCAGACACCCGAGGCCATCGACCTGCTCGGCCGGGCGGTTGCGGCCGAACCCGACAATCCCGCCGTACGCTCGAACTACCTCATGCACCTGCACTATGCGGACACGCTCAAGGCGGCGACGCTGCTGGCGGAGCACCGCAAGGCCAACCGCTGCTATCGGGCCGCACCGCGTCCACCCGTCGACCGCCCCGACCCCGATCGGCCGCTACGCGTCGGGTTCATCGGCCCGGACTTCCGCCGGCATTCCGTGGCGTTCTTCTTTGAAAGCCTTCTCGACGCCCCCGACCCACAGGCCGCCCACATGACGATCTACGCCGATGTCCCCGCACCCGACGACACATCACGCCGCCTGGCCGGCAAGGCCGACGCATGGTGCGATATCGACCGCCTTGACGACGACCAGGCCGCCCAGCAAATCCGCAACGACGACATCGACGTGCTGATCGACTTGGCTGGCCACACGCGAGGCAACCGCCTGGGCGTGCTCGCCCGTCGCCCCGCACCGCTGCAGGGAACGTACCTGGGTTACCCGGACACGACCGGCCTGGACGCCGTGGACTTCCGCATCAGCGATGCTATCGCCGACCCGCCGGACAACGAAGACGCCTGCAGCGAGAGGCTGCTGCGACTTGACGGGTGCTTCCTGTGCTACCGCCCGCCGCAGCTCGCGCCGCCGGTCGAGACCGCCTTGCCTTCCGACTCGGCCGCGCAGGTCACCTTTGGCGCGTTCTGCACGCAGCCAAAGATCAACGACAACGTCCTCGCGCTGTGGGCCGCGGTACTGACGGCCGTCCCGGACAGCCGCCTGCTGCTGAAGCTTCGCGGCCAGCCCGAAGACAATCTCGACCACATTTTCGCCCGCAAGCTGCACGACCTCGGTGTCGACCCCCAGCGGCTGACCGTCGCGACCTCCTGCACCTTCGCCGACCACCTCGCCCTCCACCGCTTCGTCGACGTCATGCTGGATACCTACCCCTACAACGGCACGACCTCGACCTGCGAGGCCCTCACCATGGGCGTGCCGGTGGTCTCGCTGGCCGGGGCGCATCACGCCTCGCGCGTGGGGCTCTCGCTGCTGACGGCCGCCGGGCTGGGTATTCTGGCCGCGGCCACCCCGCAGGAGTACCTGACGCTGGCGGTGTCGATGGCACGCAACGGCGACGCCCGCCGCCTGCTCCGCCGGACTCTCCGCCGGCAGATGCACGCCAACGGCCTGTGCGATCCGCAACCGTTCGCGAGCGCATTCCACGTCGCCCTGCGCACCGCGTGGCGGGACCTGCTGGCTGACTAATAGCGAGGCCCCTCGATGCTCACCCATACAGTTGGCGACCACGCGTCTCGATCACAAACACTGCCGTGACGACAGTCCCGAGCAGCGGCCTCGCCGCCCTCGACGTGATGCAGCTTCACCTGCCGCGGTGTACCACTCCCGACGGGATGCCGCTGGCACGGCTGCACCGCGTAAACAGGTAGTGGAGCAGGTGCTCCACCACCCACGGGCTATTCTGGATGCATATGACATAAGACTGTTGATGCCTGCAACACCGAGCACCCGCTCCACCGGACGTAGCCAACGCTGAGGGGAAAAACAGGCGACCGGTCCCCTTCGTACCATTCGTCTTCTTCGCGTGGTTCGCGTTCTCTTCCCGACTGCCAACTGCCGACTGCCCTATCTTAGAGATTCACCTTCACCGGGCCTCGCTGGGCGGCTTCTTCGATCTCGAAGAACTCAGCCTTCTTGAAGCCGAACATGCCGCCGATAATGTTACTAGGAAAGACCTGCAGGCGCGTGTTGAGGTCACGGCAGTTGGCGTTGTAGAACCGCCGGGCCGCCTGGATACGGTCCTCGGTATTGCCCAGTTGCTGTTGCAGGGCCAGGAAGTTTGCCGAGGCCTTGAGGTCCGGGTAACCCTCGGCAACGGCGAAGAGCTGCCGCAGGGAGCCGGCGAGCATGTTCTCATCGCGGGCCTGCTCGGCCGGGCTGCCGTGGGAGTTGGCGGCCTGCGTGCGGGCCTGGATGACGGCTTCCAACACCTGCCGCTCGTGGGTGGCGTAGCCCTTAACCGTCTCCACGAGATTCGGAATCAGGTCGTAGCGACGCTTCAGCTCCGTCTCGATGCCGCTCCAGCTTTCCTTGACGTGCTGCCGCAACCGCACGAAGCGATTGTACGTCGCCACGAACCAGATCAGCACCAGCAACACCAGCCCGCCGACCACGTACACCGGAATCATCGCGTCATTCGCTCCTATCATCATGGCTGACATGGTACGTCGCCAGTCCACGTTCCTCAATATGGTACTTCGGTAACAGGTCCAACAGGACACAGACCAGATCAAACGCATCGGCAATGTACTTCAGGTCGAGCGAGCGGTCCAGTCCACGCAACAACAGAACTTGTCCGTGAAGCTCGATATGGCACTGACGATAATGACGCCAGCGATTCCTGCCGCCGGGGGTCTTCCACACCCCGCCCCCCACGTTCTGCGGCGCCCAGTCACCGACGACCGCCCTGCTGGGCAACCACGTAGTCGGGAAGTTGATCGACGATCTCGCAGAGGATGTCGGCGGCCTGTTCGAGCTCGTGCGTCTTGAGCACGCGGCTGCCGCGGTGGGCCAGTGCCCAGACGCCGTCGAACTCGATGTTGTGCGGCTCGACGCTCAGAAGGTAGGCCATCGTCCGGGTATGCAGGACATCGTAGGCCCAGCGTTTCTCCGGCGCGCGGACGTAGAACCTGCGACTGAACTCGGCCGACTCGAAATCAATGTCGTCGTAGCCGAAGAACTCCGTGACCTTGTCAAAGAAGCCTTCCGGACGGATCGACAGCGGCTTCATGGGCAGGCCGAGCGTGAGGATCACGGCGGTGAAGCTGTGGTGGCTCTGGTTCTTGCCCGAACCGGTGGTGTAGTGATAGTCGAAGGCCAGGAACCCCCGCCCCTTGTACTCGCCGGAGATGAAGTTCTTTCCGTAGCGGCTGTGGCCGCGGTGGAAACACTTGAAGTTCGGGTAGCGGTCGTCGACGGACTTGTCCTTGCCCGGCCGAAACCTCATGCCGTGTCGCGTCGCCCAAGCATGCATCTCCTTGCGGCGTTTGACGGCGGCGTAGATGCCGTAGGCAATGATGGCCGCGCCGATGAGAATGAACAGTAAGATCATCGGCAGAGGCGTGTCGGCGAGAATGGTTACAACCGGCGCGTCTGTCATGCCCCCAAGGAAAGCGGCCGAACGCACACCTGTCAACGTCTTTTCCGGTCCGCCGCCTTGACACCGGCGGACCCCAGGCCGATAATCCCCCCCTTTGCAGACACGCCCAAGGAGTTTCCGCATGAGCATGCCCCGCCCCGAACACCCCCGGCCGCAGTTCCAACGGCCCGCATGGATCAACCTCAATGGCCCGTGGACCTTCACCTTCGACCCCGGCCGCAGCGGGCGCGAGCGTGGCCTGGCCGACAGCCGCGGCTTCGACCGGGAGATCCTCGTGCCGTTCTGCCCCGAAAGCCAGCTCTCCGGCGTCGGACACACCGACTTTATCGAGGCGATGTGGTACCACCGCCGCATCGAGATTCCCGCCGACTGGGCCGGCCGGAACGTGCTGCTGCATGTCGGCGGCGTGGACTACGAGGCCGAAGCCTACGTCGACGGTCGCAGCGCCGGCGTGCATTACGGCGGGACGGTCAGCTTCGCCATGGACATCACCGCCCTCGTCGAGCCGGGCGGCACGCACGATCTCGTACTCCGCGTGCATGACGACACCCGCAGCGGCCGGCAGCCCGGCGGCAAGCAGTCTCAGGCATACGACAGTCACGGCTGCTTCTACACCCGTACCACCGGCATTTGGCAGACGGTCTGGCTGGAGGCGATGGATCCGCGCGGCCTGGCTGACGTGCATATCGTGCCGGACCTCGACGGCGGACGGCTGCTGATCACGCCGACCTTCCGCCGCACCGACCGGAAGGGCCTGAGCTTCCGTGCCACCGCTCGCAGCGGCGAGGCCGACGTCGCCCGGGCAGCGGTGTCGGCGACTCAGGGCGGTACGCTCGAACTCCAACTGGTCGACCCCGTCGCATGGCGCCCCGGCCAGGCGCACCTTTACGACCTGACGCTGGAGGTCCTCAACGGCGAGACGGTCATCGACCGCGTCGGAAGCTACGCCGGCCTGCGAAAGGTGCATATCGAGGGCAACCGCATCTATCTCAACAACCGGCCGCTGTTCTTCCGGTCCGTGCTGGACCAGGGCTTCTACCCCGACGGGCTGTGGACGGCCCCCAGCGACGAGGCCCTGCGAGGCGACATCGAACGGTCGATGGCGGCGGGCTTTAACGGCGCTCGGTTGCACCAGAAGGTCTTCGAGGAGCGTTTCCACTACTGGGCCGACCGCCTCGGCTACCTCACCTGGGCCGAATCCAGCAGTTGGGGCGGCGTGCCGTCGGACGTCACCTACAGCTACAGCTTCCTCAACGAGTGGCGGGAGATCGTCCGGCGCAGCCGGAACCACCCGTCCATCATCGCCTGGACGCCCTTCAACGAGACATGCGACATCCCCGACCTCCCAACACATCATCGCACACAGATCGCCGCCTATGACATCTGCAAAGACCTCGACCCCACGCGGCCGGTCAACGACGCGAGCGGCTATGTGCATTCCCACACCGACATCTTCACCGTGCATACCTACGCCCAGGACCCTGAGGCGCTGCGCGCGGACCTGACACCGACCGACACCCGACCGGTCTGGCAGAACGACCCGGACCGCGACGCGCCGTACGCCGGCCAACCGTACATCGTGGACGAATACGGCGGCGTGAAATGGAACCCCGCCGACGCCGGGCGGACGGAAGGCAGTTGGGGCTACGGCGAGACACCGCGGAGCCTCGATGAGTTCTACGATCGCATCGCCGCGCTGACGGATGTGCTGCTCGGCCTGGAGCACATCAGCGGCTACACGTACACGCAACTGACGGACATCGAGCAGGAACAGAACGGCGTGTACTTCTATGATCGCAGCCAGAAGTTCGACATGGCCCGCATCCGCGGCGTCTTCAGCCGCAAGCCGAATTGGGCGGAGATCTGAGCGACCGGATCGCCGGCGATCAGCTGTCGCTGATGTTTATCTGCTCCAGCGGCGTCGGTTCGGGAGGCGAAACCGGCTCCGGAGGCGCGACCGGCTTGGGTGGCGCGATGGGCTTGGGTGGCGTGGCGGGTTGCGGCGCCGTCTGTGGCGGCGACGGCTCGAATCGGGCGGGCGGCAAGGGCTGGCGCTCGTCCGGCTGTTGGACAGGTGAGGCGCCGGGCAGCGGTGGCGGCGAGGTCGTTTTGGCCGGTGGTGCGGGGCGCTGCTTCGCGCGAGGCGCAGGTTCCGCCAACGGCGCACCGGCGATGCCCGCTTCCGGCATGGCCAACTGCACCTGGTTGAGATCGAGGACCGCGCCGGTGGCCTCGGTGAGTTCCAGCAACGCGATGTTGTAGTCGGTCATGGCGGCCAGTTCGGCCCGACGGGCCTCGGCGAGGGTTTCCTGGGCACGAAGTTTGAGGTTGAGGAACTCCGGCGTCAGCTGGCCCTGCTTGGTTTCGAGTTCGTTCAGGCCGCGAAGTTGGGCGGCGCTGGCTTCGGCGGCCTTCCGCTGGAGATCGAACTCAACATAGCGCGTTTCGACCTGGCGGATGCGTTCGCGAACGGTCTCGGCGACCTGGTCGGCGACGGTCTGCTGTTCGCTGACCGCCTGATGGTGTTCCAGGCGTCGCTGGGCCAGCAGTGCTTCGCGCTCGCGATTGCCGATGGGATACTCGAACGTCAGCTCCGCGTTGTAGCTGATGTAGTCGCCGGAGACGTAGTCGTTGCGAGCCTCATGCCGTCCGTGCGCGCCGCCGCTGATTTCCGCCCCGGCCGAGACGTTCAGTTCCGGCAGGGTCTGGTTCTTCGCCACGCGAACGTTGATCTCGCCCTGCCGGATCGCCAAGCGTGCCTGCTCGAGTTGCGGGTTCATCACCAGGGCCGTCAGCAACTGGTCGATGACGCTGATGCGGACGGGCTTGGTACGCATGTCCGTCACGGGCACGACCTCGACATCATCGAGCATGTTCAACCGTTGGTCGCCGATCAGTCGTAGCAATGCGTCACGCACATCGGCGACGTTCTTGGAGGCCCGGACAACACCCGCCTGGCGCGTGCGGACGGCCGACTCGGTCTGCATGATCGGCACGTCCGTGGCGTCGAGTTCCCGCCGACCTCGAATGCGTCGCAGCGTGTCCTGCGTTTCTTTCAGCAGTTTCGTGCCGATCGCCAGGGCGCCACGCGCCTGTTGAAGACGGTAGTACGTCCTGATCACCTCGACGAGAGTGGCCTCCACTTGAGCGCGGAACTCCGACATGCTGATGCGATAATCCAGGCGCGCGATCTGCAGCGGCGCGAGATTCACGCCCGGCCAGGCGTTCCGCAACAGCGGCTGGGTGACCTCGACGGCCAGGTTCGGGCGATACCAGCGGCTGATGCTGTCGACGGCCGAGTCGTCCCACTCGCGAACCATCTCCTGTGTGACCGACCATTCGGTGCCCGCCGGCGTGCGGTTGCGAACGCCGGCCGAGACGGTCCGTTCCTTTTCGATGGGCCGACCCGTGCGGTGTCGCCACGCGTCGTCGATCGTCGAATAGCCGATCCCGCCGAACAGCGTGTAGTCGAACTCGGCCGCCTCCTGGACCGCCTGCTGGTAGGCGATCTTCGGATCGTAGGCCACCACGGCGATGTCCGTGTTATTGGCCAGGGCACGGACGACTGTGTCATGCAGCGAGAGTTTGACCATCGGCTTGCCGGTCTTAAGGTTCTTCAGCACACCGACGGGCGGCACGGGCGAGGGGGCGGGTTGCATGGGGCCGAGGCCTTCGGGGTCGCGCTGCTGTGGGCTGCGTGCGAGGATACGCATGTGCAGGCGTTCCAGTCGTTCGTCGCGCAAGACGTTCGGCTGCACACAGCCTCCCACCACCAGCGGGGCCAACAACGTGAAGATTGTCGTAAGTTTCGCGGTCATCGGGTTCCTCATACAAGGCCGATATAATAGCCGACGACACCCGCCGCGTACAGCGAGAATCCGAGGACAATCGCGGCCGCTCAGCGCTGCTTCAGCCAGGCCTCGATGCCACCGACCAACGCGCCCGCGAGGCGGGCCTGATACTCCCGCCGCAACAGCAGGCGACACTCCCCGGCGTTCGTTATGAAGCCGAGTTCCACCAGCACGGCCGGCACGGAGGTCTTCTCGAGCACGCGGAGATTCTTCGCATGCCGCCGCACGCCACGGCTGACGGCCACGACCCGCTCCAGGCCGCGAGCGATGCGCTCGCCCGCCTGCTCGGACGGCGAATCTTCCGCGGCGCGACGCGGCACGTAGACGGTATAGCCTCGCGCCTGTGTGTTGCCCGCCGCATCCACGTGGATGCTGACGAACAGGTCCGGCCGGTGCCGTCCGGCAAAGCTCACGCGGTCGTCCAGCTCGACAAACGTATCGTCATCGCGCGTCAGCAGCACCTTGATACCACGGTGCTGCAACATCGTCGCCGCCTCACGCGTCACGCCCAGGACGATGTCCGCCTCGCGATCGCCACCGGCACCCATCGCGCCGGGGTCCTTGCCGCCGTGCCCGGCATCGAGGACGACCGTCCCCAGCCAGCGTCGGCCACTCAGTGGATCCGGCTTCGGCGTCGGCCTGGGTGGCGGCGCTTCGGTGTGCATGGCGTTGCGGATGTTGTCGACAAGCGTGGCGGGTACCATCAGGGACGGGCCGGCCAGCTCGATGCGCCCGCCGGACGGCACGCGGTCGCCATTGACGTAGGCCGACCCGTACGGGTCGGCAAAGATCGTGACGGTATTGGCCCGGTTCTGCAAACGCACAATGTCCGGCCCGGGCTGGATGACCGTCAGGTCCAGCCGCCGCGCGAGTTGGTTGACCGTAATCGGCCGGTCGACTGGACGCTTCGGGGCGACAGAACGCTCATGAAGGCCCCAGCTGAGCGACATTTCCTCGCAACCGACACCGGCCGCCGCCAGCCATGCCAGCATGGCCGCCAACAGCAACGGGTGAATGCGGGAGAGAATGATCATCATGACGCTTGCCTCAATCAACTTGTGCGCAGAACATTTGTTGTCCTCACGCCTGGCCTCCGGCCAGCAGACAACTGGCCAGGAACAACAGCCACGCCGCAAAAATCAGCACAACCGCCAGAAGACGCCGGCACGACGGCTGGGGCGCACGATCCGGGATGCCGTCGTGGAGATCCACGGGCGTCGGTGCGGGGCGTTGCGTGTTTTTCTTACCTGCCATGGGTGTCGTTGAACGTGGGTCAAAGGCTCACTCGCTCAGGCGAATCTCGCCCGGGTCGAAATCCTTCGCCACATCGAACACATCGCGGAAGTCCTCGATACTGTCCTCGTCGGTCTTTCGCATGAAGCCGTTATCGATCAGCAGATAGACCATGTTGCCGAAATCGATGCTCTCGCGGATGCCCCAGCGACGTAGCACCACCGGCGCGAGCATGCCGTAGCGTTCGCACGCCAGGTCCCGCAGCGACAGACACAACTGCCGGCCGCTGACGTGACCACCCGGCCCGGCCTTCTCGCCGTAGACATTCTGCACCGCTCGCGCCAGGCCCTCGTGAAGAAAGCCGAACGCCTCCGGGCGATATCGGCCGTCCTCGTGAATCACCTGCTCGATGCTCGCCTGGGGGGCGTCCGCGCCGGCGTCGCCTAGTTCGTCGGGGTCAAATTGCGGGTCTTCGTCGTGCATGGAACTCCATCGCTCTACCTGGCGGGACGGCCCGGTGAGGGTCTTCTGCTTCCTGTTTTCTGTTTTCCATCGGCCGTTCTTTTTGTCGTCTGCTCCGCTCTCCGCGGGAAGAGATTGGGTGCAGGTCTTCTCCGGCCGGCGGCTCGCATGCCCGTTCGGCAAGCTCAGGGCAACCCTCCCCTTGAGGGGGTCCGACGGCCATTCTACTGTTTTCGCGGGAAGAGCGGGTCAATTTTCGTGACGGTCGTGCCGGCGGCGATCCGGCCCCACTGGCCGCGCTCGGCCAGCGGCGTGGTCTCGTCGGCATCGACGCCCATGGCAGCGAGGCCCTCGGCGGCCTTCTCCGGCATGACCGGGGCGAGATACGTCAGGATCAGGCGGCAGGCCTCGCCGCAAGCGTTCATGATCGTAGACAGCCGGTCGCGCTGCGAGTCGTCCTTGGCCAGCTTGAACGGCTCGGTGACCTCGATGTACCCGTTTGCCGCGTCGACCAGCGTCAGGACGCTGTCGATGTAGCGGCCGAACGAGCAGCTCTCGAGATGCCTCTCCGCCTCGGTACGCAGGGCCTCGGCCGCACCCGTGACCGCCGCGGTTTCCTCGACGTCAGCGGCAGGCTGCGGCACTTCGCCATCGAAGTATCGCCCGATCATGTTGATCGTGCGACTCAGCAGGTTGCCCACGCCGTTGGCGAGGTCGGCGTTGTAGGTCTGCTTGAACATCTCGCGGCTGAAGTCGCCGTCGCCGCCAAAGTTGACGGCTCGCAGCAGGTAGTAGCGGTAGACGTCGCGGTGATAATCCCCGCAGATCTCCGCGATTTCCTCGCGGCTGATGAAGTTGCCGAGGCTCTTGGACATCTTCTTGCCCTCGGAGGTCCACCATCCGTGGGCATAGACGCACATGGGCAGATCGTAGCCGGCCGCCAGCAGGATGCATGGCCAGTAGACGGCATGGAACCACAGAATATCCTTGCCGATGAGATGCACCGTGGCGGGCCAGTACTTCGCGAACTTGCCGTCGAACTCATCGCCGATTTCCGGCAGACCGAGGGCATTGAGGTAGTTGCTCAGCGCGTCGATCCAGACGTAAACGACGTAGTTCGGGTCGTTCGGCATCTCGACGCCCCAAGGCAACTTGGTCTTGTTGCGGCTGATGCACAGGTCGTCGACGCCCTGCTTGAGTTTACTGAGGACCTCGCTGCGACGGGCCGCCGGCTGGATGAAATCCGCCTTGGCCTCGATGTGCTCGATAAGTTTCGGCGCCCATTTGCCCAGCCGGAAGAACCAGTTGGCCTCACTGTACCGCACGAGCGGCTTGCCGTTGATCGCGCTGTTGTAGTTGTTTGCCTTGGCCGTCGTCTCGGTGACGTATTCTTCCTGGCCTTCGTCGTACCAGCCTTCGTACTGGCCCTTGTAAATCTCGTCGGCGTCAAGGAGCGTCTGCACGAGCTTCTGGACGCGCTTCTCGTGGCGGTCCTCGGTCGTGCGTATGAAATCGTCGTGTGAGATGTTCAGGTCGTCCCAGAGCTGCTGGAAATGCACGACGACCTGATCGCCGAGTTCGTCGGGGCCCATGTTCCTTTCCTGGGCGGCTTTATAGATCTTGACGCCGTGCTCATCCGTGCCGGTGAGAAACCGCACGTCGCGACCGGCGGCACGGAAGAACCGGGCCAACACGTCGGCGGCAATCGTGGTGTAGGAATGCCCGATGTGCGGCACGTCGTTAACGTAGTAGATCGGCGTCGTTACGTAATAAGTCTCGCTCATGAATATCTCGCACGGAAGGACATTGCAGGTACGCTAGCAGCCCATCTATAGAAAAATGCCGCGGCCTCGCGACGCGATGGGTTTTCAAACAGACGGTGACTGTTAGGATGGTGAAATTCGATACCAAACGCAAGAGAGATTCAAGGGACTGGCCAAGTCCGGCGCCACAATGACCAGCGGCTATGACCATTGACCGTTCTTACGCATCTGGCTTTGGGAGAGGTCGGCCCGGAGGGCCAGAGGGGTTTCGTTCCACCCTCGCGGACGTGTGCGGTCCGGTGGGTGCGGTTGTAAGCGACTGTCCCGTCTCGAAGACTTCTTTGGCGTGATAGCTGCTGCGGACGAACGGGCCGCAGGCGGCCGCGGCGAAGCCCTTCTCGCGGGCCATCGCCTCCCAGGCATCGAACTGCTCGGGCGTGACGAACCGCGCGACCGGCACATGGGCATCCGACGGCGCGAGGTACTGGCCGATGGTCAGCATGTCGCAGGCCACCTCGCGGAGGTCGGCCAGGACGGCCTCGACTTCCTCGTCACGTTCGCCTACGCCCACCATCAGGCCGCTCTTGGTCAGCGTGTTCGTTGCCCGTTGCACCGCCCGCTGTTTCGCCCGGGCCAGCACGGCCAGCGACTGGGCGTAGTCGGCCTGCGGACGCACGTCCGCGTAAAGGCGCGGGACGGTCTCGACGTTGTGGTTGAACACGTCCGGCCGTGCGGCCAGGACGGTATCGATGGCGGCCTCGCTGCCTTGGAAGTCGGGCACGAGGACCTCGATGCGTGCCTCGTTGCGTCGCTGGCGAACGGCCTGGATGGTCGCGGCGAAGTGTCCCGCCCCGCCGTCCGGCAGGTCGTCCCGCGTGACGCTGGTGATGACGACATATTTCAGGTCCATACGGTGGGCGGCTTCGGCGACGGCGTCCGGTTCGTCAGGTCGGGGCGGGCCGGGGGCGCGATGGTCGATCGCGCAGAAGCCACAGGCGCGCGTACAGGTGTTGCCGAGGATCAGGAAGGTGGCCGTTCCGCTGGCATAGCACTCGCCACGATTGGGACAGTGCGCGCCGTTGCAGACCGTCGCGAGCTTCAACTCGTCGAGCATGGCTTGGACGTCCTTGATGCGTCGGGCGGCCTGGCCGGCCGGCAGGCGCCGCTTCAGCCACGGCGGCAGGCGCCGGCGAGGCGTGTTGGCGGATCGTTCGATCATGCCTCCAGTGTAGCAGAATCGCAGCACTGATGTCACGGCCCGGCGCCCTCGTCGGAACGAGCCGGTTGCGGTGTTCGTGTCCCAGGCATCTTGCCTGCGCGTCTCGCGGCCATCTTGGCCGCGTCTGGACACAGCGGACGAAGGAAGGAAGGAAGGCAAGATGCCTTCGCCACGCGCGGGCTGGAAGGCGACGCTGAGGATCTTGAGCGACGTCATCACAACATGCCTTCGCCACACGGGGGCTGGAAGCCCGAAGCCCAGTTTCTTGGCCACACCGCAATCGGCTCCCCCTCGTCAAACGACCGAAACACCCGCCGGGATGCTCCCACAGCGAATAATGCCCCCGCTCAACCTCACGACGGTACCGGCTTTGCCCGCCCTGTCATACCATATTCAGGTGCAACGGATCCTGGACCGCACAAGTCGTTTGTGCGCTGCGTATCAGAACGTGCCTTCGGCGGCGGGGTATTCCGGCTGGCGGCCGTCGATGACGGCCAGCACGTCGGTGACCACCATGGACATGTTGAGTTTGGCCTTGGGCACGCAGGCGGCGACGTGGGGTGTCAGCGTCGCGTTGTCCAGCCCCAGCAGCGCATAGTCCACCGGCGGCGGCTCGGGGTGGTGACAGTCGATGACGGCGTCGGCCACCTTGCCGGATCGCAAGGCCTCGCCCAGCGCGTCGTAGTCCACGCATCCGCCCCGGGCGGCATTGATGAACTGCACACCGTCGGTCATCTTCGCGATAGCGGCGGCGTCGATGAACCTTCGCGTTTCGTCGGTCAGCGGCACGTGAATGGTGACGATGTCGCTGGCGGCCAACACCTCGTCGAAACTCGCCCACTCGATGGGGTAGTCGACGTCGAGCGCCTCGGGCGGGAGAATGTCGTTGCCCCACACGCGCATCCGCATCGCCTGGGCGATTCGGCCGACGCGGCTGCCGATGCGACCAACGCCGATGATGCCCAGCGTACAGTCGGCCAGGAAACGGCCGTAGGTCTGCTTGCGGGTAGCGTGGAACTCCTCGCCGCTCATCGCCTGGCTGAACGGCCAGAATCGCCGGTTCATCGCGACGAGGTGATACGTCACGTAGTCGACGACGGCCAGCGTGTTGGCGGCGGGCGTGTGAACGACCTCGACGCCGCGTGCGCGACAGGCGGGCACGTCGATGTTGTCCAGGGCCACGCCGGCGCGGCCGACGACCTTCAGCGTCGGCGCCTTGTCCAGCAGTTCGTCATGGACGATCGTATACGTTCGCACGACCAGTCCGTCGGCCTGGCCGATGTGGTCGGCGACGGTCTCGGGCGTTGCTTCGATGACCTCGGCGTGCTCATGGAGATAGTCCATCGCCGGCGTCTGAAGCTGTTCGGTTACGAGTACGGTGGGCTTTTCGGGCATGATGGCTCCGGCCGTTCGGCGGCTCGCTGGTGATCGGGTACGAACGTGCGCGGTGTAGTACTTCCAAAAGGATGCCGCTGGCACGGCTGCACCGCATCGATCGTTTGCCTGCATTCGTGGATGGTGGAACAGGCGCTCCATCGCCTGCGTCGTCTTGGATGGAGGACACCGCCTCTTTCCGCGGCAGAGCAGGTGCTCCGCCGCGCACAATCCAATGCATGCGTTCACGCGTTGTGGCGGTCCGCCGTATGGACGTACAGGATCCCATGCGGCAGATGATGACGGTTATACCGAAGCGGGGATGTCAGATCAACACGCGGAGTCGCGGCGTTGCCACCGCGAGACGAGCTTGGTTCGCAGACGGCTCAGCAATCCGCCAACGCCCAGTTTCGCGCTGAGTTGGCGGATACTGGCATCCTGCGGGGCGATGATCATGGCCCGTTGGGCATAGCGACGGGCGCGGGTATCCTGGCCCTTCTGCATGTGTGCCAGCGCCAGGTTGTACAGCGCCAGCGGATACTCGGGTTTGATCTTCAGGGCCTTGCGGCAGTGGCGGATGCCCTGGTCGAGGTCGTCCATGATGAAACAACTGACGGCCAGATTGTGCAGGGCGTGGGCGTCGTCGGGGGCGATCTCGACCACGCGTGTCAGCACGCTGTGGGCCTTGTCGTTCAGCCGCGCCTCGATGAGCAGTTCACCGATGTCCTGGAGGGTCTGCAAGTCGTCGCCGCAGCGCCGCATTTCGGCAATGAGGTGCCGGGCGGCCTGGTCGCGATTGGCCCGCCCGCCCTGGGAGAGCAGCGCCCGGGCCAGCCCGGCATGCACGCCGCCGCAGTCGGGGTCGAGTTGGAGCACCTTGCGGTAGCAGCACTCTGCCGCCGTGAAGTCGCCGCGCTTCTGGTGCAATTCGCCGAGGCAGTAGTAGGCCGACACAATGTCAGGCGAGAGTTTCAGGGCGGTGCGGAATTTCGCTTCGGCGCCTTCGAGGTCGCCCATCTCCAGCAGGACCTCGCCGAGGTCGAGCAAGGCGTCGGCATCGTTACCGGACAGTTCAAGCTCGACCTGGTAATGCTCGCGCGCCTCGGCGAGTTTACCGGTGGCCCAGTAGGCGTCGGCAATGCGGGCGTGGGCCTGGGGATGCGTGGCGTCGATTTCCAGCGTCCGCTGCCAGCAGTCGATCGCGCGGGTGTAGTCTCGCCGCGCGTAGAAACTGCTGCCGATGTTGAAGTAGCACAGCGGGCATTCGTCGACGACCTGCCGGGCCATATAGAACATCAGTTCGGCCTCACAATGCTGCCCCATTTCCGTGTACGTAACGATCCGATTGCAGTAGCATGGTTCGTACGTGGCGTCGATCTTCTCGATGCGTTCGAAGCAGCGCAGGCTCCCGGCATACTGGCCGATACGGGTGAGGTTCACGCCGAGACAGTTGAGCGTTTCGATATCCGTCGGATCGAGTTCGGTGGCCTGGCGGTAGGCCCTGCAGGCCGCGTCGTAGTCTTCCAGCGCTTCCAGTGTCAGCCCAAGGTTGAAATGCCACGCCGCATTGTACGGATTTCCCTCGATCGCCGCCCGCAGTTCGGCAGCCGCTTCGAGCCAACGGCCCTGGCGGTACAACTGCTGGGCACGCTCGACGCGGGATTCTCCGTTGATCCACTCGTTCATGACTGGTTTCTTCCGGTGGCGTTCCAGGACGCCGGGCTATGCCTCGACCCGGCGGGCCTCGCGTGGCCTTCGCCGGCGGCAGCTGCTACGCCTTCGTACACAGCGGCGCGCGTCAGAAGACATGTACAAAGGTAATGCCTCTGATGTCGCTATTGTATCCGCGATGCGAAAAACTGACAAGGTGTCCGCCGGGACACTTTCGGCGCTGGCCCGCAAAGGCCCGGCGTGATACCATGCCTCGCCATGGCCGATGAGCCCAACATCTACGCCCTCCTCGCCGCCGAGCCCGACGATCTGCTGGCCGACTGCCAGGTCGACACGTACCGGGCGTCCGGGCCGGGCGGGCAGCACCGCAACAAAACCAGTTCCGCGGTGCGGCTGCGGCATGTGCCGACGGGCATGGTGGCGACGGCGGAGGAATCCCGCTCGCAGCACGAGAACAAGCGACGGGCACTGACACGCCTGCGGATACACCTGGCCACGCGACGTCGCCGTCCCGTCGATCCGGCAGCCGAGCCGCCGGCGTTCGTGCTGGACTGCTGCTTCAGTCCCAGGTCCAAGGTCCACACGTCCAAGGCGCCGCGGCAGATGCAGGTCGGACGCAAGGACCATCGCTACTGGCTGGTTGTGGCTTGGCTGCTGGACCTGTTGGACGCCTGCCGGGGGCGACTTTCGGACGTCGCCGCCGCCGTGGGCATTTCAACGGGCAATCTCACCCGCATCATCAAGGCCGACCGCCACGCACTGACCGCCGCCCAGCAGATTCGCCGCAAGCACGACCGGAAACCCATCGCCTGAAGGCCGTCTCCGATGTCGATTCAGCTTGACCCTCCCATACGCCGCCGTTTACAATGGATTCGTTCCAGCCGTGACGGAGCTCGACGCCCCGCCTGGCCAGGAGGTTTGTCAGCCCGACTATCCCGTTCATTCAACTCCTCATACCGACGGGCGTGGACGCGACCTCGAAGAAGCAACGGCCGCGGAGGGGCTGGCCGGTTACGACCGTCGGCCCCGTTGAATGCACGCCCTTGAGGGTCGCATCATGCTAGGTAGATAATGTGTTTGTAGGTCATGTTTCATCGTAGTTCCAAGTGAGAGATTATGGCACACCAACGAAAGCGACTCGGCGAAATTCTGGGCGAGTGGGGTGTGGTAAGCCCGGCCGGCATCGACGAAGCACTCGACTACGCCAGGAACGAAGGGGCGAGGGTGGGCAATGCCTTGACATCCCTCGGCCTGGCCGACGAGGAAGACGTCACCAAGGCCCTGGCCGTCCAGAACGACATGGAGTACATCGATCTGGACAACAACATGGTCAGTGTGACCGACGCCAGCCTCTTGCCCGAGGACCGCATCCGGCGCCACCAGGTTCTGCCCATGGGGCGCGACCAGCGAGGCCGACTCAAGGTGGTCATCACCGACCCGCTCGACATTGAGACCCTCGACATGCTCCGCTTCATGCTCAACGAGGACCCCGTTCCCTGCCTTGCCAGCCGCGCCAAGGTGCGGGCCTTTATCGACCAGAACGTGGGCGCCACCGTCTCGGTTGACGAAGCCGTTCACGAATTTGAAACCGCGCCCACCCCCGAGGAGCAGCTGTCCATCGCCGGTGACGACGAACTTGACGAAGGCGCCGCCCCCATCGTCCGCCTCGTGACCATGATTATCACCGAAGCCGTCAAGATGCGGGCCAGCGACATCCACATCGAGCCGATGACCAACCGCGTTCGCGTGCGATATCGCGTCGACGGCGTCTGCATCGAACGAGACAACATCCCCAAGCGCATGCAGGGGCCGGTCATCAACCGTCTGAAGATCCTTGCCGGCATGGACCTCGCGGAGAAACGCCTGCCGCTTGACGGCCGAATCAAGATGAAGATCGCCGGCGATGACATCGACTTCCGTGTCTCGTCGCTGCCGAGCTACCACGGCGAGAGCGTGGTGCTGCGTATTCTTCGGCCCGACGCAGCGAAACTGGGTATCGAGAACCTTGGCTTCGAGGAAGACGACCACAAGCGTTTCCAGGGCATCATCAAGCGGCCGAACGGCATTTTCCTGGTGACGGGCCCGACCGGTTCCGGCAAGACAACCAGCCTGTACGCCGCCATCAATGAACTGAACCGCCCCGACCGGAAGATCATCACCGCCGAGGACCCGGTGGAGTACAATTTCACGGGAATCAACCAGTGTCAGGTACATGAAGAGATCGGTTTGACCTTCGCAATGATCCTTCGCGCCATGCTGCGACAGGCCCCGAATATCATCCTTGTTGGTGAAATTCGCGACTTAGACGTGGCAGAAGTGGCCATTCAGGCCGCTCTTACTGGACACCTGGTTTTCAGTACACTCCATACGAACGATGCACCATCGGCAATCACGCGTCTGATTGACATGGGCGTCAAGCCTTTCCTGGTGGCCTCCAGCATCCAGGCGATCATGGCCCAGCGATTGGTGCGAGTGATCTGCCCGCACTGCAAGGAGGAGGACAAGGATCCTTCCCAGCGCACGCTGCGACTGCTGGGGTATAGCGACGATGAGATTAGATCCACAACCTTTATGACTGGAAAGGGTTGCAACAATTGTCACGGCACCGGCTACCGCGGGCGTCAGGCCATCTTTGAGATGCTCGAAATGGACTCAACACTGCGTCAGTTGGCGTTCGACCAGGCCCCCCTTTCCGACATCCGCAGGGCCGCTCGCGCGTCGGGGATGCGGAACCTCCTCGAGGACGGTAAGATCAAGATCCGCAACGGCATAACGACCATCGAGGAACTGGTCCGCATCGCTCAGGCCGAATTCGAGGAGAACGACTAGCAGATTTTCCTGGTTTTCCCGCAAGACCCCGCAAGCCATGGTCTGTGCAGCCTTTGCGGGAAACCAAGTGTCGCCTTTCTGTGGTGGGTACGTTGCTGCAGCCCCCCTCAGTTGCCAATAATTGTGCAGCAGGAGAACAGATGTAACCCATGGCAAGCCTACAGATCGACAGACTGTTGGAGACATGCATCCGGATGGGTGCGAGCGATTTGCACCTCCACGTCGGCCGGCCGCCCACCCTGCGGCTGCATGGTCGGCTTCGGCAGCTCGAAACCAAGGTGCTCGAACCCGACGATACCGTTGCGTTGATGAAATCCATTACGCCCGACCGCGCCCAGCAGGAACTGCAGGAGCATGGTGGCACGGACTTTGGTTTTGAGTTCAATGAGGAAGGCCGCTTCCGTACAGCCGTCTTCATGCAGAAGGGGAGTATTTCGCTGACGCTGCGTCTGATTCCCTCCAAGCTCTTCGGGCTCGAAGAGATCGGCCTTCCGGAAACCACCCGGGCCCTGCTGCGTCGCCCGCGAGGCATGTTCCTCGTCACCGGCCCGACCGGCTCGGGTAAGACCACGACGCTGGCGGCCATGATCAACTACGTTAATCACAACCTCGACCGACACATCATCACAATTGAAGATCCGATCGAATACTACCACAATCACCAGAAGTCGCTGGTCTCTCAGCGCGAGGTCGGCGTCGACGTGCCGAGCTTCTCCGAGGCCCTGCGGCGTGCGTTGCGTCAAGACCCGGACGTAATTCTCGTCGGCGAGCTTCGCGACCTGGAGACCATCGAAGCCGCCCTGCGAGCCGCCGAAACCGGCCACCTCGTCTTCGGCACGCTGCACACGCAGAGCGCACACGGCACGGTGACGCGCATTGTCGACCAGTTCCCGGTCGATCAGCAGGAGCAAGTCCGCATTCAGCTCGCCGACGCGCTGATCGCCGTGCTCAGCCAGGCCCTCCTGCCCCGTACCGACGTGCGAGGCATGATCGCGGCCTACGAGTTCATGTACGTCACCAACGCGGTTTCGAACCTGATCCGCGAGAACAAGGTCTTCCGAATCCCCTCCTCGATCCAGACGGGCAAGAAGCTCGGCATGCAGTTGCTCGACGATCACCTCTTCCAGTTGTGGTCGGACGGGAAGGTGGCCGAGGAAGACGCCCTGGACCGGGCACACGTGGCAACGGAACTGCAGCACAAGATGAAAGCAAGTGGCCGACAACAGGGGGGCAACCAAGTCGCCCAACCGGAGCCCGCCGCAGCAAGGAAATAAGGCACGTCCATTATGGCACCACCGCAGAGTACAACGAGCAAGTCAGCGAAAGACTCCGAGAGCTTCGACGTAAACGAACTCCGCGGCCGCCCGATCGGACGCGTGCTTGTCAAGATGGGCAAGCTCACACGCGAACAGATCCACGAGGCCCTCGGACGCCAGAAACAGACCGGCGGGCCGTTCGGGGATATTCTCATCGATATGGGGCTCATCGACGAATCCACCCGTGCCCTCGCCCTGGCCTACCAGGCCGGCATGGAGTTCGTGGACCTCGAGAACATCGAGATTCCCGACGAGGTCATCAGCCTCATTCAGCCACAGATGGCACAGGCCTACAAGATCGTCCCCCTCAAGCACGATCCGGACAGCGGGGCGCTGGTGATCGCCGTGGCGTCGCCCGACAACTTCCGAGCCACCGACGACCTCCAGACGCTCATGGGCTTCAGCCGCGTCACCAGTCGCATCACCACGCCCGAACAGCTCGAAGCCGCCCTCACCAAGTACTACGACGTCGAGGAAGAGTCCATCATGGACCTCATCAACGAGGCCGCGGGCAACGACGCCTTGTCGCTTTTGGAAGACCGCGGCGACAGCATCGACCTGGACACCATTCGCGAGGCGGCCCAGTCCAACCCCGTCAAGCGGCTGGTCAATATGGTGCTCCTCGAGGCCATCCGCAACCGCGCCTCGGACATCCACTTCGAGCCGTTCGAAGACGAGTTCAAGATGCGTTACCGCATCGACGGCGTGCTGTATGAGATGCTCCCCCCGCCGAAGTCCATCGCCGTGGCCATCGCCTCGCGTATCAAGGTCATGGCCGACCTCGACATCGCCGAGCGTCGCGTCCCGCAGGACGGCCGTATCGAACTGGTCGTCGCGGGCAACCCGGTCGACCTGCGTGTCTCGGTGCTGCCGACGATGTTCGGCGAAAGCGTCGTCATGCGTGTTCTCGACCGTTCGAACGTCTCGCTGGACCTCGAGCGTCTCGGCCTGCGCGAGGACGACCTCAGCCAGGCGCGTACGATCATCCATCGGCCGCACGGCATTGTCATCGTCACGGGCCCGACCGGCTCGGGCAAGACGACCACGCTGTACGCCGCCCTGAACGAACTCAACGATGTCGCCGTGAAGATCCTCACCAGCGAGGACCCGGTCGAATACGACATTGACGGCCTCGTACAGTGCCAGATCAACACGGAAATCGGCCTGACCTTCGCCCGCTGCCTCCGCAGCTTCCTTCGGCAGGACCCGGACATCATTCTCGTCGGTGAGACGCGTGACCTTGAGACCGCACGCATCGCCGTTCAGGCCTCGCTGACCGGCCACCTGGTCTTCACCACGCTGCACACCAACGACGCACCGTCGGCCGTCGCGCGGGTGCTGGACCTCGGGCTCGAACCGTTCCTGCTCAGTGCGACCCTCGAAGCCGTCATCGGCCAGCGACTCGTGCGAACCATCTGCAATCGCTGCAAGGAAGAGTTCACGCCCACCGAGGACATGCTGATGGAACTCGGCCTCTCGCCGGACGACGTCTCCGGACGCGTCTTCTACCACGGCACGGGATGCGACGCCTGCCGCAACACCGGCTACAGCGGGCGAATGGCCATTTACGAGATCATGCACCTCGACGACGAACTGTGCGACCTGATCAACAACCGCGAGAGCACCGGACGCATTCGTGACGCCGCCCGCAAACGTGGCATGCGGACCCTGCGGGAGAGCGGTCTGCTGGCGATTTACGACGGATACACAACCATCGAAGAGGTGGTCTCCCAGACCATCTACGAAGGCGAATAGACACGTTCGATTCCTGCCGGGCCGACGCCGCGGCAGGCATGAGCCTACACAGGAGTCAGGCATGGCTACTTTTCAGTACGAAGCGATGAACAGCGCCGGACAGGTCGTCAAGGACGCTGTCGACGCGACCAGCAGCGAGGAAGCGATCCAGAAGATCCGCACCATGGGCCGCTTCCCGACCAAAATCAAGGAGCGCGCCGGCGGTGGTGGCCACAAGAGTTCCGCTGGCGGCAAGGCCGGCGCCGCTGCCGCTGCCGCTGCCAGTGCCGGCGCCAAGGCACCCGCCCGCCGCAAGGTCGGCAAGGTCTCGGTGAAGCTGCTGACGCAGTTCACCCGCCAGCTCTCGACGCTGCAGGACGCCGGCCTGCCTATTCTGCGGTCGTTGCGCATTCTCGAAGAGCAACAGAAGCCCGGCATGCTTCGCGTCGCCATTCGCCTGGTTGCCGAGGACGTCGAAGCCGGTTCCAGCCTCTCCGAGGCCATGAGCCGACACCCCAAGGCCTTCGACCGACTCTACACGAACATGATCCGCGCCGGCGAACTCGGCGGCGTGCTCGACCTGATCCTCAACCGCCTCGCCGACTTCATGGAAAAGACCGAAGCGCTCAAGCGCAAGATCAAAGGCGCGATGATCTATCCCGCCGCCGTCATCATCTTTGCCGTCCTGATCGTCGCCGGCCTGCTGTACTTCGTCGTGCCGAAGTTCGCCAAGATCTTCTCCGACATGGACGAGAACCTGCCCGGCGTGACCAATGCCCTGCTGGGCCTCTCTGAGGGCATGGTCAACGGCGGGTGGATGTGGCTGATCATCATCCCGGTCGGCTTCTTCGTGACAACGAAGCTGCTGCGACAGAGCAAGGGCGGCGCATACGTCCTCGACCGCACCAAGCTCTCCCTGCCCATCATGGGCCAGATCGTCGGCAAGACGTCCATCGCCCGGTTCAGCCGGACGCTCGGCACGTTGCTGTCGGCGGGTGTTCCGATTCTCGACGCGCTGTCCATCACGGCCGACACCGCCGGCAACGCGGTCTACACCAGGGCCCTCAAGAACGTTCGCGACAGCATTCGCGAGGGTGAGAGCATGGCCAAGCCGCTCCGCCAGGCGCGGGTGGTCGACGCGATGGTCGTCAACATGATTGACGTCGGCGAGGAAACCGGCGAGCTGGACAAGATGCTCGAGAAGGTCGCCGACACGTACGACGAAGAGGTCGAGGTGCTGGTCAGCGGCATGGTTTCGCTGCTAGAGCCGGTTATGGTCATCACCCTGGGTCTGATCGTGGGTTTTATCGTCATCGCCCTGTTCATGCCCATGGTCAGCCTCCTCAATGCCGTCTCCTCCGGAGCGTAGTACGAAACAGGAAGGGATCCTGAATATGAGTCACAGCACATGCAGACATCGACGAGCGGGCAAGGGCCTGCCCCCGCTGGTCAGCAAAACCCCTCCCCCCACGGGGGAGGTGGCGAGTCTTCGAGCCGGTGGGGGCTCTTTGGCCAGCGCCAAGAGCCAAGGGCCTGGGGCTCAAGAAGCAAGACCCTCACCCAACCTCTCCCAGAGGGAGAGGAGTCAGACCACCCCTCCCCCTCTGGGGGAGGTGGCGAGTCCCCGAGCCGGTGGGGGCTCTTTGGCCAGCGCAAAGGGCCACGGGCCAAGGGCTCAAAAAGCAAGACCCTCACCCAACCTCTCCCAGAGGGAGAGGAGTCAGAAAGCCCATTCCCGCCGCCAACCTGACCTGGCCCCCCAGTGCAGCCAAACCCCTCCCCCCACGGGGGAGGTGGCGAGTCTTCGAGCCGGTGGGGGCTCTTTGGCCAGGGCCAAGGGCCACGGGCCAAGGGCTCAAAAAGCAAGACCCTCACCCAACCTCTCCCAGAGGGAGAGGAGTCAGAAACCTTATTCCCGCCGCCAACCTGACCTGGCCCCCCAGTGCAGCAAAACCCCTCCCCCTCTGGGGGAGGTGGCGAGTCTTCGAGCCGGTGGGGGCTCTGGCCGAAGGGCCGACGGCCAAACGCTCCCCGCCCACGCAAAGAAAAGACCCTCACCCAACCTCTCCCAGAGGGAGAGGCGTCAGAAAGCCCGTTTGCGCCCTGCCTTTACGCTCGTGGAACTGCTTGTGGTCATCAGCATCATCATGATCCTGGCCGGGATGCTCCTGCCAAGCCTCTCCAAGACCATCACGCTGAGCTACGTCGCCAAGAGTCGCGCCCGCATCAGCGACATCTCCACCGGCCTGAGCAAGTTCTACATGGACAATAAGTACTGGCCGGGCAATGACGATGATGACCCCTTTGACGGCGGCAGCAAGATGCTGAGCCTAGCGTTGTGGGGAGCACCGGAATACTGGAGAAACGACACCAGTGGTGGACTCTACTACGACAGCGGCATCGAGGGCACGCCGGAATCGAACTACCTCGGCTACAAGAAAGAGTTCAAGACCGACGACTGGAAACAAGCCGACGGCTTCTCGGACGCCATGCCCATCGCCTACTGGCCGAGCGAGCCGGGCAACGACGGCACCGTCACCGGCACGAACCCAGCCTATACATGGGCCGACAGCAGCGGCGATTGCAGGGCTGGCGATGCGGACGATAACGACAAAGAGGATCGATGGACCGACATGATCACCAACCGCCAGTTCGACAACGGCGACAGCGACAGGGCCTACAACTCGGATACCTTTATCCTGATGGCCGCCGGCGCCGATCGCAAGTGGTTCGACTCGGACACCCATAACGACGAAGTCACGAACACCAAGAGACAATAGCGAACGGACGCCACATGACAGACATACGGACATCACGGACGCGAGGCTTCAGCCTGGTCGAGTTGCTGGTGATCATCAGCATTATTATGCTGCTGGCGGGCATGCTGCTGCCATCGCTCAACGCGGCCCGGCAGATCACGCGGAAGAATTCCACGCGAGCCACCATCAGCACGATCGAACTGGCCTGCAACCAGTTCCATAGCGATATCGAGGCCGCTGCCGGACTGAACCAGGGCTTCTATCCGCCCAGCGACCACAATGACCTCAGCGGCCTTCCGGACTGGGATGGCCGCTATCTGCTGACGATCGCTCTCACTGGCTTCGCTGGAGACACTGGGGACGACGCCACGCCGAGTACAGATCTGTCTGATGACGACGGCCTGTCTGATGACGACGGCGCCAACGGCTGGGGGCTGCGTCTCAAGGCCAAGGGCAAGGTCTACGGGCCTTATTGTGGTCTGCAGGACGCACCCATGAGCAATGCCGGCGGCAAACACGCCTTCCAGGACGCTTTCGGCAACGACATCTACTACTACCGCTGGGATGACAAGGGCACTGCCAGCACAGACGATGATGAATTCGATGCCGGCGATAACAGCGACGACTACTCTCAGAAATACCTCGACTATCTCAAGGAGGACAAGCGTCGCGATTTCCTGCTGATTACAGCGGGCGCTGACGGTGAACGGGGCGACGTGAGCGACGACGAGCCCAACGACAAAGCGACCGACAACATCACCAATACGCAATCGGCTATGTAGACACCCATGACACAACAAGGCACACGGACAATTCAACGCCGGCCTGGCTTGGCCCCGCAGGGGCCAGACAGGAATAGCCGTGGGCGAAAGCCCACGGTCCGTGCCTCAAACGGTGCAAGCCCCGAAGGGGCGATACCGTCCGGCCTCTGTGCCGCCCCTTCGGGGC
>JAAAOJ010000041.1 GCA_009908915.1 Planctomycetota bacterium | reverse complement strand
TTCCGCATCGCCCCCGCCGGGGCGCGGTTTACACTGGGTTTTTTTGCGCCACGCGACTATAGAACAACTCTGTTCGACTCAGAAACGTTTGACAAACGTTTCAGAAACGTTTCAGAAACGCCTCCCTCAGAAATCCGAGGACGTGCCGATCAGCGCCGTTTGCGTGACATAACTTCTTTGTTTGCGTTGCAAAATCGTTCTGCTTTTCCGCCGACCCGACTTTTGAGGGAGGCGTCTAACTTCTTTGTTTGTGTCGCAGAATCGTTCTGTTTTCCGTCCATTTGACTTGTGAGGGAGGCGTCTTTCAGACAGAAACTTTCTCAGAACCCGCTTTCGTCGCGAGGCCGAGGAATGTTGCGCGGCCTGGCAAGGAAGAAGACCAGCCGCATATTCGTCGATATCCTGTGGGTTGTCTGACGCTGCCAGGACGCAACAGGTCCGGCCGCAGCAGAAATGGGGTTTTGAGACCGTTTCCAAAAGCGTCCCCAGCCGGAAAGGATGATCGATGAACCATTCCTTCTTCCTCATCAGCGAGATGATCATCCCCGGAGCATCGACTGGAACATGGGCGTGGTGCTGGACATGTTCGGATACTACGCCGAGCACGACGTCTCGCTCGTTCGCCAGATGCTGGCCGGCGGTGGGGCGGCGGCCGGTATCGCCCTGGGTGCGGCCCTCATTGGTCAATGGGTCATTACGCGACCCAGCCCCGAGCCCGACCCCGCGACGCTGGCCGAGACAGCCCGACGCATGGAGCCGTAATGTCTTGCCGTCCCCGTCGGTAATAAAGATGAAGGTGAAGGTTTCGCCGGACGCCGAGGAACGCTAGAATACGCCCGTCGCCCAGCCGGCGACGGGCAAGGAGCAGCGGGCATGGATATGAAGATCATAGAAGAGACGGGGCAACTGACGCACGTCGCGCTCAGCGGGGACCTTGATGCGGCCGGAGCCAACGAGATCAGCATGAAATTCATCGGGTACGTCACCGCCCGATGCAAACCGACCATCGTTGACATCGCCGACGTTTCATTCATCGCCTCGGTGGGCATGGGCATGCTGGCCAACCTCAGCCGCGAACTCAAAGACAGCGGTGCCGCCCTGGTCCTGTTGAACCCACAGCAGGCTGTCGAGGAGGCGCTAAACGAGATGTCGTGGCAGAAAATCATGCCGATTGTCCACAGCCGGGACGACGCTTTCTCGGCGCTCGGCTCCCAGCAGTAGCCTTACTCAAGCCGCCCTCCGATCCGACCGACGCATGGACAGGATAGGCCTGCGCGCAGACGCCGTTGTTGCCGGGCCTCTGACATATGCACACCCTATGCTTCCACATCGCGGTTCTATCCGTGCTGGCGGGCGCCGTCGTCGTGCCCGGCGGATGCAGCGACTCGCCCGCCGCCGAGCCGGACCCCGCCACCCAGAACATCGATCCCGGCGCCTTTGCCGGCAAAGGACGCGTCCGCCCTGCACGTACCCCACGCGAGGCCGTCGCCCATCTGCTCGAGAGCGTCCAGCTGCGGGACCCCGTGCTCTTTGATTCCACCATCGCCCTCGACCAGGTCGAGCGCCGATACGCCAAGGAGTGCTTCGCCACCGAGGCCATGCTTCACGAGTTCCTTGAAGCCATGGAGCGGTGTTACGGCCAGTCGGTCGGCCGGCAGATCGCGGTGTTCGAATCGCTGGACCGTCGCGGCCGCTGGCCCGCCCCGGCCGATGCCCTGCCCGATCTCCGCGTGGCCGCCGGGGACAGCCGCGCGCTGGCCACGCTGCCGGGGCCGAACGACATGCTCCTGCATCTGCGCAAGGACAACGGTGTGTGGCGGGTCGAATTTGCCGAGCATCTGCCCCACCCGGCCGACCGCCAGCCGCTCATCGAGGCCTACCGAAAGCTCCGGCCGATCCTCTTGAAGGTACGACCGCTGGTCGGCGCGCCGGAGCAGACGCCGCAGACAGTATGGTCGGCATTCATGACGGCCGTCCATCCCCCGACATGGACGAAAGAAGAATCCGAATCGGAAGCTGACTGATAATATGGTATAATCGCATCTTCTTCTGAGGCCAGCTATCGCAGGATTCTTCCACAAGGAGATACCCATGCTCAGTCCAATCGTCGACAGTCTCGACAAGGAGTTCCTGATAAACTGGGACCACGTCGTGTTCGTCAAAACCGAGGGGGAGTTCTCGGTGCTTCACCTGGCCAACGGCGAGACCGTCAAGACTCACGCCTCGCTCAGCGACCTCGAGGCCAAGTCAAGAACCGGCCAGGCAAACTGAGGCTGCGACCATGGGTCTCGATATCCACACCGCCGAGATTCGCGGCGTCATCGTGCATGTCGATGCGCTGATGGGCCTGAGCCATTGCTGCCAGCCCGCCCAGTGCGCCGGCAAGGGCAGTTGCTGCGGCGCGTACGAAGTGCATGTCGCGCCGCGCGAGTTGACGTCCATCATCGGCCTGATGAAAGAAGCCCGCACGCTGTCGCGACGTCTGCAGGATGAAGAGGTCTTCGAGGAGGCTGAAGACGGCCTCGTGCTCGGCTCGGACGACGACGGCGTGTGCGTCTTCGCCTATCGCAGCCGCAACGGGCAGATGCTCTGCGCCCTGCACTCCCTGGCCCTGAAGCATGGAATCGAACCCGGCGCCGTCAAACCGAAGTCCTGCCTGCTCTGGCCCCTGACGCTCTCACAGGGCCCGCCACGACACCTCTCGACCATCGACGACGCATTCGACTGGCCGTGCAACGGGCCGCGACCCGCCGGCGCCACCGGCCTCGATGACGGGGTCGCTGCAATCGTCGCCGCCGTTTTCGGCAAACCATTCCTGCGGGACCTGCAGGATATCTGCAGCCAGCGCAGCTACACCGGCCAGTACGAGTCGGACGTTGCCGCTCCCCAGCCGGCCGATCCCGACGGGGCATGAATCCGCCTTCAACATCCCGCGGCCGTACAGTCCGCCTGGCCTGCGCCCTGATCGTCATCTGCGTGCTGCAGTTCATCCTCGCCGCGGCGGCATCTGCGGCGTTGTATCCGGGCGGACATCCGTGGAACACCGACGCCGACGGCTACAGTGTCTCGCGGAATACACTCAGCGACCTCGGCAAGGACCGTGGCAACAACGGCGAGCCGGCCACGGCTGCCGCGGACGTCTTCAATGTTTCGACCGCCCTGCTCACCCCCGGTTTCGCCGCGATGTGGCTGGTCCTGCCGCGACTCATGCCCACCCGCCCCCGCACCGGCCGGGCCGTACGAATGGCCGGGCTCATCTCCAGTACCAGCATCATCGCCATCGCCCTCACGCCAGCCGACCGCGTACCGACGCTCCACACCCTGGCCATAGGCATCGGGGCCGTCCCGGGCCTTCTCGCCTTGGCGACCGCATGTGCAGCCATGTTCGTCGACCCCCGGGCGTCGAGTCGCCTGGCCGTCGCGACGCTGGCCGTGCTTGCCGTCGGCATGGTCCATTTCGGCCAGTACGTTCGACACTTCTGGCTGGGCGGACCGTGGACGCCGGCCTGCCCCGCCGTGCAGAAACTCGCCGCCATCTCCGCCCTGGCATGGATGCTCGCGGTGGCTGCGCTCGCCTGGCCGCGCAAGCGACGCACGCACCCAAACCGATAGAGTGCTCTCGCGGTCGGATGATGAAGACAATGATCTACACAACCGTGACGGCAGCCTTGGCCGTTGTGGTCGCGCAGGTCGTCGAGCCCACGCCGCAGGCGCCCCTGACCGGCCGTCCGGCCATGGGCAGCGTGTTCCTCGTCGACCGTCATGATACGACCGTCGCTACCGGAACCACAACGCACCTCTCACGCGTGGTACCGGAGGCCGACCGCCTGCATGCAAGTGGGCGACGGACTGCGACAGCGACGGCGGCGGTCATATAGGCATGTAGGCCAACTGAGCGGCCGGTCCGCCGGTCAGGTTCGCACACGCAACACGCGGCAGTCAACACCCCGAACCGACGCGCCGGTGTTATGGAACCGTACGCCGTCGTAGGCGAAGTCGCGCAACGTCCGGTGTACATGGCCGAAGTAGACGTCCGTCAAACCGTCGGCCAGATCCGGCTCATACTGCCGCAGGTTGTCCAGGATGCATCGCGCACACTGTCGTGTATTGCCCAGCCGCGTCGCCAGCACGTGCATCCGCAGGGCCACCAGCGCGCTGTAGATCTGGTGCTGCAGATGGTGGCGCGAATTCTCGGCCTCGCCCAGCCGCCGCTTGCAGATATCGCCGTCACGGTTCTCCAGCGGCAAGTCGCCGTGCAGGAACAGCGTATTGCCAATTCGCAGATGCGAATCGTTCCAGTCGAAGTTGCTGGTGGTTTCAGCAAAGCGCTGCAGCGCATCGGCGAGCGGCTGACACCCGTCGTGATTACCCATGACATAGAAGAACCGACAGTGCGGATGCGGTGAAATCAACGCTTCCAGCCAGTCGAGTATGGCTTGGATGGTGGCCGCCGTGTCTGCATGAACCGACCAGCGAAAATCGACGATATCACCGTTGAGCACGAAGAAGTCGGCCTCGGCTGCGGCATCATGCATCGCCGGCGCATACTCGCCCGCGTTGCTGCGGCGGGTGAACAAATGCAGGTCCGAGATTACGTATCCGTGTTTCACGTACAAACGTCCTTTTGCCAGCAGAATAGCGGTTCGCATACCGGTGCTTCAAGTCAACCCGGCGCGATGGGGCGATCCCGGGAGATCGCCTCAACGCTGTTGGTCATGTGTACGCCACAGGCCAGCGCGAGCATCCACCAGAACACGGGCCTTTTATACGTACTCCTCTGTGCCTCCCGTTTGCTCCCGAGCAGCGTATCAACGCGGCCTGGAAACCGCGTATCGGCAAACGTCACCCGCAGTACACCCACGCGGACAGGTTGTTCTTTCGGCAGAACTGCCGGGCCGTTAGCCCGCGACGCTTGTGGTCCCGCAGCAGACGCCGCCCCCCTTGCTTCTCGCCACTTGTCCCGTGGTATTCCGTTGACCATGCTCGTTGAGGGGCGGTATTTGCGCTACCTGAGCCTGTGGATATTCGCGTGGCGTTTGGGTCAGTACAGCCACGCCTGCGAGACAGGGACGCTTGAACGGGTCGCGAGGCGCATGAGCTGTTCGTCGTTCCCGGCGCCGGCGCTGACTGGAAGATGCGAGTCATTCCTCGGGATTACCCCCGGCTGAAGGTCTTCTTTCGCCGCTTCATCATGTCGATCTGATGGGCGGCTTCGGCGTTGTCGGGGTCGCGGTCGAGGAGCTTCTCGTAGATGTCGATGGCGTTGTCGAAGTGGCCGATCATGCCCATGGCCCGGCCGAGGTCCAGCCAGGCCTGGACTTCATTCGGGTTCAGGTTGACGGCCCGGACGAGTGGCTCGGCAGCATCGGCGTAGTCGTGTTTGTCGGCAACGAGTACGTGCCCGAGCGTCGCCTCGGCCCGCGCGTGGCGTGGGTTGGCCCCGACGGCGCTGCGCAAGGCGTCGGCGGCTTCATCGGCCCGGTCGTTGGCCAGAAGGTACAGGCCCAAATGATACCAGGCTTCGTCAACGTCGTCGTCCAGGGCCGTCGCCTGACGCAGCAGCCGCTCGCCGTTGGCCTCCTCGCCCTGCCGGAACTTCGCTTGAGCGAGTGTGATATAGCTGATCGTATGCGACGGATGCTGCTCGATAAGGCGACTGAGGATGGCGGCCGTCTCGTCCTGTGCGTCGCGCCGCAGTAACAGGTTCGCGAGATTCCATGCCGGTTCGGGCACGTCCGGCGCAAGATCGGCGGCCCTGCGGTAGCAGGCGATGGCCTCATCCTCGCGACCAAGTTTCTCGTGCGCCCAGCCGAGGTTACAGTGCATCTGGGCGTCGTCGGGCCAGTACTCGCAGGCCTTGTTGAGGATGGCGAGGCCCTCCTCGGCGCGCCCCTGCCCGAGGACGGCCACCCCCCAGAAGTTCATCGCCTGCGGATGGTTGGGCCATTTATCCAGGACCGCCGAGCAGATCTCCTCGGCCCGTCCGTATTGGCCCGCGGCCAAAGCCTCGGTGGTAAGCTGTATGGCCGTCTCGAAACTGACCTGGCGTTGTTGGCGTTTGGCATCGCCGGACGGCAGGGATATGGGTCGCTCGGGCGGACTCTGCCGGCGGCGCCGGCGTCGTGTATGTGATTTCGCCATCATGCCTCCCGGAGTCTGAGTGGCCACAACCGCGTTGCTAATGCGTCACATACTACCGTATCCAGCCGGCCGAGGCCAGCGCCGGGAGGCAAAATCCTGGGCCGGCCTGAGTCAGTTCCGGCCAAGCATGCGCAGAATGTCGTCCTCGCTGACCATGTCCGTGCCGTGCTCCTCGGCCTCACCGATCTTCTGGCCGCCGCCGTCGCCGCCGACGACAAAAAAGGCTGTCTCGTGGCCGTTGCGTTTTGACGTGACGACGCTGACGACGTGCGGGATGACGTCGCCGGCCCGCTCGACGAGAACGTGATCGCCGATTCGGATGTCCTTGCGGTCGATCTCGTCCTGATTGTGCAGCGAGACGCTGGAGACCTCCACGCCGCCGATGTCGACCGGATCGAGTGAAGCCACGGACCTCGATCCCCGCCATCAGCCACATATCGTGATAGCTATTATCTGCGCGACGGATCGCCCCGGCGTGCTTGCCCATCGCCTCTTCGTCGAGGCCGTCAGCCATTGTAACGCGTTTCGAGTGATCGGTGATCGCGAAATACTGATAGCCTCGCTGGGCCGCTGCGTCGGCCATTTCGGAGATGGAGTTGTTGCCGTCGCTGGCCGTCGTGTGCGACTGGAGGTCGCCGCGTACGTCGTCCAGTTCGACAAGGTCAGGCAGGTCGTCATTGGCGGCGGCATCAACCTCCCCGCGGTCCTCGCGCATTTCGGGGCAAACCCATGCCAGACCGAGGCGGTGGTAAAGGGCTTGCTCTTCGTTCCCCGCCAGCAGGTTCCCCCCTTTGAACAGACCGTACTCGTTCAACGTCCAGTCGTGGTCCCGTGCGATCCTGCGCAGGGCGATGTTGTGGGCCTTGCTGCCGGTGAAGTAGAGCATGGCCGCCCCAAAAGCCTTGGCGTCGACGAAGCGGAAGTCGACCTGCAGTCCGCTGTCGAGGTGGACCGTGACACGCTCCCTGCCCCGGCTGTCGACCTTGCTGATGGCGTCACAATCGGAGATCGCGTCGGCACCAGCTTTGCGGTCTGATGCTTCGACGAGGATATCCAGGTCGCCGACCGTTTCCTTGCCTCGCCGGTAGCTTCCGGCAACGGCCCACCGGTCGATCGCTTCTACCGCGTTCAACCGACGGCGGAGTGACTCAACATGTTCCTCGGCTTCCTGCAGCAGGATCCGGCCGTGGGTCTGCCAGAGCGTCTGGATACCCTCCAGGGTCGCGCTGTGGGTCTTCTCGCCCATGCCGTCGAGTTCCACCACCGTGCCGTTCTCGCATGCCTCTTCCAGATCGTCCAGCGACTCGATTCCAAGATCCTCGTGCAGTTGCATCGCCGTTTTTTTCGGACCGACGTCGGGTACTTTCATCACCTGTACGAGACCGTCGGGCATCTTCTCCCGCTCTTCTTCGAGCCGTTTGCACGTGCCTGTTTCAACTACCTCCTCGATCTTCTCGGCCGTACTGTCGCCGATGCTGGGCATCGACGTAAGGTCCTTGTCCGCACGAACCATATCTTCCATGCGATGCGACTGGTCACGAATCGTCCGGGCCGTCTCTCGGTAGGAACGGATGCGAAACTCATTGGCGTCCTGCAGCTCCAGCAGGTCGGCTATCTCCTCAAACGTCTTGGCTATTTGGGCGTTTTCCATAATGATCAGCCGTTGCGATTGTCGCGCCGAGTTCCGACATCAATGAGTGCTGTTGTCAGGTCTCGTCGTGATGATTCCACGGAGCCTGCTCCTGGGCGAGAATCGCCTGCCCGATGCTTTTGATGCGATTGGCCCATATCTCCACTTCGCGCCGGACCTGCGTTCCCAGCTTCGTCGCGTCGTCGTCCGGCCGCTGTGGCCTGGCGTCGTGGGTGTCGATGACCTCCCGGTAAACACGCAGCATTGTCTCCACGCAATTGTCGGTCGAATACCTCCTCGCCGTCTGCCTAGCCGCTTCTCGCAGGCTCCTGCCTGTTGCGTCCGAGGCAGCCAGTACACTGCTGATGGCCTCGGCGAATTCGCCCACGTCCTCGGATTCCAGCAGGCGGCCATTGTTGCCGTCGTCGACGACCTCGCGCGCGCCTGGTGCATCCAGCGCGACGACGGGCTGACCAGCGGCCATCGCCTCGACGAGCACCATGCCCTGCGTCTCCGTCTTCGAAGCAAAGGCGAAGACGTCCATTGCGTGATAGGCGTCACAGAGCTCCGAGCCCTCCAGGACGCCTGCGAATCGTGCGCGGTCACTGATCTCCGTCTCAGCGAATATATCCTGCATTTGCTCTGTCGCCGGGCCGCGGCCGACGATGAGAGCCCATATCTTGCGGTCTGCACTCATCACCTCAGCCATCGCGCGGGCGAGAAACGGCAGGTTCTTCTCCGGGGCCAGCCGACCGACCGTTCCGACCAGCGAGGCATCCGACGGTATGCCGAGCCGCTGACGGGCGCGGTTGCCGTCGCCGGCCGCGTAGTCGTCAATGTCGACGCCGCTGGGGACGACATGGATCGGTGACCTCACGCCTCGATCACGAAGAATCTCAGCCGTGCTTTTACTCGGTGCTACGACGGCATCGGTGAAATTGGCGTATCCGGTCGCCATATGAATGACATAATCTTTCATAGGCTCCAGTTCGACCGGAACGTAGTGGGTGTAATGCTCATACATCGTGTGATGCGTGAAGATGAGCGGGACGTTTCGCGGCGACGCGTATCGCAGAGCGGAATTGCCCAGGAGGAACGGATGATGCGAGTGTACGATGTCTGGATCAAACGCGTCTACGTCTTCGCCGAGGTCAAAGCCGACCGGCAAGGCCAATGAGAAGTCGCTGCCGTCGAGTTTCTGGACGGCGGGAATGCGGTACACATTCGCCGTATCGTCGTGGGGCTGTTCATACGTCGGGGCGACAATTAACACCTCGTGTCCCCGCTGCTCCATCAGCGGCCGGAACCGCTCAAGGCTCTTAGCCACGCCGCCAACCTGCGGCAGGTACGTATTGGTGAACATGGCGATATTCATGAACACGGGCCTCCCTCGCCGTCGCTCTTGGAACGACTGTCCTGATCCACTGTGACAGTTCTCTGGTCAGATGCGGATACGGTCGCCGGGGCAAAGGCGGGCAGCATTACGTCGACGCGTTCGGGAGGCTCCCGCCACGGGGCATCCCACGTGACAGTTGCCTCCGATC
This sequence comes from Planctomycetota bacterium, assembly GCA_009908915.1. Taxonomy (GTDB): domain Bacteria; phylum Planctomycetota; class Phycisphaerae; order SM23-33; family SM23-33; genus JAAAOJ01. The sequence continues at coordinate 33,158 of JAAAOJ010000041.1, read as the reverse complement.
CGGCCGGCTGAATGCGTACCGTCACATCGCCGAATCGCGTCGGCGTCGGGCCGAAGCACATGGCCCGGCCGCTCTCGATCCACTGGCAGGGAATACCCGAGCCGAGAATCAGCCTGCTGCCTTCCTCGCGGACGAAGAGGCTTCGCATCATGAGGGTCCAGTCTGCCGCGGCCCAGCCGTGCTGGCCATCGCCCATGCAGCCTCCACCGGTTCGCGGGTGAACCGCTTCGGGCCACTGGCCCGTGGGAGAAGCAAGATCGGCAACGGCCTGGACAAGCGACCAGTACTCGCTGCGACTCGCTCGGAGGAAGACCTGGGCAAGATGAAGCGTCAGGTAGGGGTTCATGCCGGAGTGGATCATGTCCTGGAAAAACGCGCCCTTCACAAGACAATTCTCAGCGAGCCATTCGGCCGTGCCAATGAGGCGAGGATCGTCAGGCGCCACAAGTCCCAGCGGGTAGCTTGCGACGAGCGACCCGACGGCTCCGGCGTCCATGCGCCGATCCGGCGAGGCCGGTATCGCCTGCGTCCCACGAATGTTGCGCGATCTGATAAGACTCTCGTCGATGGCGTCGAGCAAGTCGGAGGCTTCGCGCCGGCAGCCGGCTGCGTCGACCTCCTCTCCGGCATCTGCCATAAGCACGTCTGCCGCGCGCAGCCCGGCGACGCTCCAGTAATCGTCCCAATAGTAATAGTCATTATTCCCGAGGTGTTCGGCTGAGAAGCCGGCCGGCATCAGGCCGTCACGCAGTTCGCCTTTGCCAACCGGCAGTCGTTTGCGATGAATCCAATGCACGGCCTTGCGGATCGGCTTCGTCCAGTGCGAGGAAAGACGCCGGCCCGTCAACTCGACGAAACGCCGCAGCAACCAGAGAACCTGGCCGTTGGAGTCCCACTCCCCTTGCTGGGAGTGGAAGAAGCCCGTCATTGTCTGACGCTGCTCAAAATGCGCCAAGGCCGCCTGAGCCCTGTCTGTCAGGCCAAGGCAGAGCATGGCGTGCAGCAGATAGGTTGCGTCACGGAACCAGAATCGTTTGTAGGTGAACGGGCCGGGGTACGGATCTTTCGGCGAAAGCAGCACAAGCGTATGCTTCGCCTGATCGTAGAGACGGACGAACCGCTCGTCCGGTACATCAAGCATGCATGTATCGCGCGTTGCGGCCGGCCAGGTTGTGGTCCGTCCGGTCGGCAGCAACGGCGTTGAATTGTTGTCATCGGCAAGGGACACATCAACACTGACATTCGTCGACATATCGCTGCCAATGCGGAATAGTGCCGCCGCTGTACAGAGACCCACATCACATTCTTGAGATTCTGAATCATGAGTCCGTGATGCGGATACGGCCACATCGCCGCGCTGGTAATTCGACGTGAGACAGCGTTCGATGCCGCGGCTGAATGTGACACAGGAGGCGCGATTGATGCGTAGATGGGTTCCGTCGTCGTGATGCAGACGGCTGATGAAACTCACGCCCTCGGGATTGAAAGGTCGTACGGCGATGGCGAGCCAGCCTGGCGTGTCTGTCGCCGCGGCGCAGTCGAGGCGACAGACAATCTGCGAGCCATCTTCGACGACCTGTGCGTGCGACCGCAATTCCATGCCGGCTTGCCGGATGCGGGTACTGATGGCGGGTTCACCGCCGGTCAGGAATGTCTGCTCCACGGCGTCGTCCGGAGCGTGTGATGGAAAGAGCGGCGGGCCGTCGTCCGGGAGAATCCACGCATCGAGCGACCAGCCGTCGAAGAACGGCGTAAGCATGCCCCGCGGGTCGACGATCGGCATCGCCTCGCATCCGGGGAGTCCCACGGCCGTCCAGTTGCGGTGGGTCAGGTTGATGTGCGTAATACTGAAGGCTCGTGGGAGAAACGACGGGTCGGTGGGGTCGAACTGGCGCTGGACCCAGTACGGCCAGACCCAGTCGAGGTTCTGCTGGATAACCTTGGTGTTGATCAGACCGCGTGCGTGCAGAACCATGCCGGCCCGCAGGAGTTCCACGGGCGCGTCGACCTCACTGGGCTGGGCGAAGCTTTGCAGTTTCGCCAAAAGCCCGATGGGATCGAGGAACCCATGCCGTCTGGCAAGGCGGCTTGCAATGAATTTCCATGGCAACCATTTGAGTATCACGTGGTTCTCCGTTGCTTGATGCGATCGTTTCGCCAGTCCTCGGCGATGCCGCGCAGCGCTTCGGCAAAGCCGGGGTGTGCGTGGATCGTCTCGGCGAGGTGCGAGTGCTGCCTCATTTCGGCAACATCACCAACGGCGTAGATGCTGTCGACCCCTGTCCGACAGTGGTCATCGACGGGGATCACGCCTTTGTCCGTCTCCAGGCCGCCGAGGCGGTGAGACTCGACGAGGCACGCCCGGCCGCCGCGACGTCCGACCTGTTCAGCGGCAGCGTTGCCGCCCGGTCCGGCGCCGATGACCAGCGCGTCGTACTGCATTTCCATGGATCTACCTTTCATTGGGTCCGTCGATCGAGCGGCGGGATCGCCCGGCAGTGCCAGGGAGGGTTCTACCTGCGCGAACCCATGAGTATTGTTTCGCCCTCGACGGGCGTATTCAACTTCGGTTGCCGGAGATTGCCGCCGGCGTACCGTTACTATTCGGTAGGGGCGGGTCGGGTTGAAAGACTGCCGGATGATGCCAATGTGGTGACGTTTTTCGGCTCGGGCCGTCGTGCGAGCATAGCCGCCTCGATTCTCGGTCGTAACGGCATCAAGACGGTGACGAACAATTTCGGCTCGATGGCGGCCTGCCAGGCGTTGGGTTGCCAGATCGTAGTCTGATACGAACGCCGCCGGAAAACTCGATGCAATAATGATTTGTGATGGCCCGTGCCTTACAATGGCAGCACACGGGTGAAGGCAACGAACTACCAAAAGCCAAGGAGTGATCATGTTTGAGACGCTGGACAAGATGATGCTGGCCGGTCTGGGCGCGATGTCGATGACCCGGGAACGGGCCGAGAAGATCTTCGACGAATACGTTGCCCAGGGCAAAGCGGCAAAGGACACCAGGAGCGGTTTCGTCAAGGAGCTGATGGATTCGGCCGAGAAGACCCGCGCGGACATGGAAAAAGTCGTCCGCGAGCAGATGCAGAAGACGCTGGACGGCATGAACCTGCCGACCAAGAGCGACATCGAGCGTCTGGAAGAGAAGCTTACGGCCCTGCGCAAGCAGATCAACGAAAACAAGGGCGGGTAGGTGTTCTCCGGCCGGAACTGGCATATCGGGCGTCGCCTGAATCACGCCCGGCGGTATCGCCATATCGCGGCGGTGCTCATGACGTACGGCTTCGACGAGGTCCTCGAGCGTCTGCGCCATGTCTCTATCTTCGCCCGCATGGCGAGAAAGGGCGACGGCGAGGGCGAGACGGTGCGCCAGAAGAGCCGGCCCCAGCGCGTGCGGATGGCGCTGGAGGAACTCGGGCCGACGTTCATCAAGCTGGGCCAACTGCTCAGCACGCGGCCTGACCTGCTGCCGCCGGAGTACATCGAGCAGCTCAGCCTGCTGCAGGACCGTGTGCCGCCGGCGAAGTTCAGCCGCATCAAGGCGGTCGTCGAGGCCGAACTGGCAGGCGGCATCAAGGGCAACTTCAGCGAGTTCGACCCCGAGCCCCTCGCGGCGGGCAGCATCGCCCAGGTACACCGGGCCGTGACGACTGACGGCCGGGAGGTCGTGGCGAAGGTCTGTCGGCCCGACGTGCGCGAGACGCTAGAGGCCGAGTGCGAGATGATCATCCGCATCGCCGACTGGCTGGGCAAGACCCAGAGCCCGGCCGGGACGCTGGATCTGCCTCGCATGGCGCGCGAGTTCACGTTTGCGGTGTCGCGCGAGGTCGACATGACCGTCGAACGGAACAACCTTCAGCGATTTACGGCCAATTTCGAGGGCGATCCAACGGTGCATGTTCCCGAGACCGTCGAGTCGCTCTGCAGCGAGTGCGTGCTGACGATGGAGTACATTGACGGCACGAAGCCGCGGTCCGCGGACCGCCTTCGCGATGCGGGGCTGGACCCGCAACTCCTAGCCCGGCGCGGGGCGGACTTCGTCCTGCGGCAGATTTTCGAGTTCGGCGTCTTCCACAGCGACCCGCATCCGGGCAACATGTTCATGCTGCCGGAGAACATCGTCGTGCCGATCGATTTCGGGCAGGTGGCCCGGCTGCGCAACGGCGATCAGGAACTGCTGAGCGAACTGGTGCTGGCAATCGTCGACCGCGACTCGGAGACGATCGTGCATGCCCTGTCCTCGGCAGACCTGCTGAGCGACGAAACCGACGGCGACGCCCTGTCCGCCGATGCCGAAGACCTCATCGACCGCTACTACCACATGCCGCTGAAGGACATCCCGCTGCGCGACGTCATCAGCGAGGTCTTCCGGCTGATCCGCAACCACCAGCTCCAGCCGCCGGCCCAGTTCACACTGATGCTCAAGAGCCTGATGACCATCGAGTCGCTGGCAATGGAACTCGATCCCCAGTTCGACATCATCAACGCCCTCAAGCCGCACGCACGCCGCTTCCGCCTGCAGCGACTCGACCCGCGCCGACTGCTGCGCCGCGTCCACAGCGCCGTCCGCGACACCGCTGAGCTCGTCGGTCGCCTGCCGGACGACGCACGAGCCATCATCAAGAAGGCCCGCAAGGGTGACGTCCAGGTGCGCGTTCACCACGAGCATCTCGAAGAGCTCTCCAGCACGCTGGACAAGAGCTCCAACCGCATCAGCCTGGCCCTGATCATCGCCGCCCTGCTCATCGCCTCGAGCATGCTCACGCCGCAGGAGGGCATGGTACTGAAACTCGTGCGCCTGGAGACGCTCGGCGTGATCGGCTACATCGCCGCGGCCATTGGCGGCATCTGGCTGGGGTTGTCCATCCTCCGCAGTCGGCACTTCTGAAGGATCTGGCAGAACGCCGTTGTCGTCGTGGAATACCGGTGGTAAGCTCACGCGGGCTTTGATTTTATCGTGCGAACGGGGGTTTCCGTCGAAAGGCGAAGAATGCAGCAGGCAACCGTGTCATGTGTTGCTTTGCGCGTCTGCTCATAGCAGTGCTTGCCTTGTTGGTCGTGTGGTGTCGCGGTTGTGAATCCTCTCGGCGGCCAGATGAATCGCACCGGCCATCCGATCAGCGTGGCGACAGCACAGCCGATCCTACTCCGCTCGACGGCTGCTTCGCGCGTTTCCAGTTGGATATCATTCAGGAACTCAGCTTTCTGTCCGGACGCATACCACCGGACAGTACGATTGTCGGGCCGATATTGAGCGACAACGTCCTGTGAGGTCGAGGCGCTGTGCTGCGCATCAAGGAACGGAAACGCAGGCGAATTGGTACATTGGCAAATTCACCGAGTTTTTGCGACGATGACGCGCAGGCAAAAAGGCCCGACCGCAGAAGCGATAGCTTTCTAGACGGCGGGCTAGACGGGCTTGACACAGCCTACGGCCTTGACGCCTCCCAGCGTCCGGCCGACCGCCCCGTCCGATTTTCGGCCGAAGCTTTTTCTTGCTCCGCTTGGTGTATTTGGCGACAATGCCCCCTCGCCACAGCACGCCGGCGCGATTGTTAAAGCACATGCCTGCCGAAATGACCACAACCTGCTGGCGGGGGCTGACCATCGGCCATCCCGCGGACTGGGAACTCTCCCGCGCCAGTGGTCTGGACGAGCCGAAACGCTGCAGCTTCTCCGACCGTCGCAGTGAGCGGCTGGATGTTCGCTGGCGGCCGCTGAAGGCCGTGCCCAACCTCGACCACATGATCGAGCGTTATCGCGACAAGGCCCCCAAGGGCCGGGATGATATCCGCCTGGAACTGCTGGACGACCTGCCCGAGCCGTGGAGCGGCATCATGCAGACCGGCAGCGACGCTCAAGTCGTCCATGCCGGGCGGTTCTTTGCCGATGAGCGCATCCTTGTAGAGGTCACGGTTGCCTGGCCGAAACGCCGCGATACAAACCTCGAACGCGAACTGCTGCGAAGCATCCATCCGCGGGATCCAGAGGCATCGGCCGTTTACTGGCGAGCCATGGGCATGGAGATCACGCTCCCGCCGAGCTACGAACTGGTCGAACATACCAGTCGCGTGGGCAAGGTGCATTGGGTCTTCGAACAAGACGCCCGCCATGGTGGGACGCTGACCTTCGACCGGTACGCTCTGACGGACACCTGGCTGCGTGCGGCGGTGCGGGACTGGCTGGACACCGAGGTGACCACCGGCCGGGTCGTGGACCGCTCGACAAAACAGATGAACGGACACATGGCAGAAAGGTTGCTCAGCCGGAGTTGGCACGGTACACTGTCGGCCCTTCGTGGTATCTCCACGCTGAGGCTGGATCTGGCATGGAAGTGCCCGACGGACACGCGGCTGTACCACGTGTTTTTCCGCCGGCCCGCCCAAGGCGAGGAATTGCCACTGCCGGAGCAGTTTTACGTGCAGTGCTGCCAGCCGACGGCTGTTGGCCTTGGAGCGAACGCATGAGCCGCAAACGACGAGCAAAAGGCCAGGCCCGGCAGGCCAAGCCGAGTTTTTCGACGGACGACTTCCTGCTGGCCGTGCCGCACAGAAACCACGCCATGAAGACCACACCGCAGCCGGGCAAGAAGCTGCTGGCCGAAGTGCCGATGAAGCGGCCCAAAGGGCTCATTCCGCCATTCAGCTGGCTGCTGCCCTACTCGTCACACCGGCGGGTCGAACTGGACGCGGTTGGCGCAGAGGTACTTGGCCTTTGCGACGGAAACCGAAGCGTGGAAAGCATTATTGAAAATTTTGCGAAGCACCATAAACTGTCGTTCCGCGAATCGCAGTTGTCGGTGACTCGCTTTCTGCAGATGCTCGTGGAACGCGGCTTGGTTGCAATCGTCGGTCGCGGACAGACATCAGGACAAGCCCATGAAGCAAATTGACGTCAAGAATCAAAAACGCCTCTCGATGAAGCGGTGCTTCGACCTCGTTATCAGCGGCGTGCAGTTCCGTCTGTTCCGGGCGGCTATCACGGTCGCGATCGTCGCGCTGGCGGTGGCGTTCCTCATGACGATGTTGACCGAATCGCTCACCGCTCGCGAAGTGGCCCGGGCGATGGAGACCGAAACGGCCCCGCGCGAACTGCTGCTGTACTGGGTGGACCGCGTGACAAACCCCATGGGACCGGCGGAACTCACCGATGAACTGGCGGCCATCGACGTCGGCGGCCCGCGGTGGCGGGAATTCGCCACGTGGGGGTCGCTCCGTGACGAGCAACTCACGACGCTCAAGGACGTTGCGCAGAGCCAGCTTGAGTATCGCGAATTCTTCAGCGGTCTCGATGAAGGTGAGATTCGCCCGCTCGTCGGCCGCGCCCGCGGGCACCGTATCTACGAGCATCTTCAGACTGGAGAGAACTGGGAGCGGTTCGTCACTGAACTGCCGAACCTCAACACCCAGCTGCCCACGAGCCAGGCCGAGTTTGAGTCGTTCCTGTCCGACTGGAAGGACACCCAGCCACTGCGTCAGGCCATCATCGCCGGCCAGAGCCAGGCCATCGCCAAGGCTGAGGAAGTCATCGGGGACCCGGCGCCGACGGAGTTCTTCGCCACGGCCGAGCCTGAAACCATCCTCCAGTTGGAGACGTTCGGCTATGTGCTGCCGAAGGATTCGGTGGAGACCATTCGCGAGCAGGCCGGTCTGGTCCGCCATGTGCGGCTGATCGAGCGAACGCTGATGGTCGGCGTCATCAAGAACCGTCTCGCCGGTGAACGCAATGCCGCGACGGCCGAGGTAACGGCGGACATGCTCTTCGACCACGTTGACGGCAGCACCGGAGCCGAATGGCTCGTCGAGCAGGTCACGTACGTTCGTCAGCAACCCATCGAAATCCGCCAGCGCATTGAAAACGTCAAGGCTGAGCTAGCAAAGCAGCGGGAGATCATCACCGACAAGCAGGAGACGTTGGCCGAACTGCAAGCCGCCGATGATCCGGACGAGCAGGAAATCGCTTCGACAAAAGAGCGTCTGGCGGCCGCCCGTCAGGCCGCGGCCGGTGCCCAGAGGAAACTCAACAAGCTGCCGAAGGAACTCGCCGCCGCCGAGGCCGACGCCCAGCCCGTCGCGGCGTTTGACATCGGGGCCGAACGTATCGTTACCGCCGCTGACTATCGCGAGGACCAGAAGAGTCTCCGTGACGTCGAGTCGAGCATCGTCGCGGCCACTGTCGGCACGTCGGCGAGTGGCTTCCTGGGCTTCTCGACGCGGACGATGTGGCTGGTGATTGTCAGCTTCGTTGTCTGCGTGGTCGGCATTGCCAATGCCATGCTCATGAGCGTCACCGAGCGTTTCCGCGAAATTGCCACCATGAAATGCCTCGGTGCGACGGACGGCTTTATCATGATCAACTTCATTCTCGAATCGTGCATGCAGGGACTGGCCGGCGGCTTGATCGGCACGGTCTTGGGGCTGCTGCTTGGCCTGCTGCGTGGCTGGGCGGGATATGGCTTCATGGCCTTGTCCAATTTCCCGTTGAGCCAGGTTCTGGCCATCGGCGGCGTGTCGCTGGTGATGGGCATTGTGCTCTCGGCGATCGCTGCCGTTTACCCCGCCTGGGTTGCAGCACGTCTGGCACCCATGGAAGCCATGCGAATCGAGTAACACGGAAGGTCCGCAATGGAAGAGAGCACCACCACATCAACCGCCCCGGCGACGGGCAGGCCCGACGAAGAGAAGCCGGTTATCATCCGAACCCGTGATCTGAAGAAGCACTACATCATGGGCGAGGTCACAACCAAGGCTTTGCGAGGGATCGACTCGGAAGTCCACCGCGGCGAGTTCATCTCGATCCTCGGGCCCAGCGGCTCGGGCAAGAGCACCTTCTTTAACATGATCGGGGGGCTGGACAGTCCCACCGCCGGCCGCGTCTTCATTGATGAGGTCGACGTCGCGCAACTCAACGCGGTCGAACTGGCCTTCCTCCGCTGCCGGAAGATCGGCTATATCTTCCAGACCTACAACCTTGTTCAGTACATGACCTGTATCGAGAACGTCACCGTGCCGATGGCCTTTGCGGGCGTGGACCCGGACGAGGCCCGTGAGCGCGGCATGCGGTTGCTGGACCTGGTGGGCCTGAAGGAACGCTGGTTCCACAAGCCCATCGAGATGTCCGGCGGCCAGCAGCAGCGAACCGCCATTGCCCGTTCGATGGCCAATAACCCCATGATCCTGCTTTGCGACGAGCCGACCGGCAACCTCGACCTGAAAACCGGTCAGGAAATCCACGAGCTGCTCGTCCGCCTGAACAAGGAGCATGGCGTGACCATCCTGTGCGTGACGCACGACCACCGCCTCATCAAGCTGTCCGACCGGATCTTCTGGATCCGCGACGGCGGAATCGAGCGCATCGCTGAACAACATGAAATCCAAGTTGAAACCGGCGCCATTGGAGGCGAAGAGCATGAGTAAACGCAGTGGTCTCCTCATCGCCGCGAGCCTTGTTGTCGCATTGGTCGCAGGGGCCCAGAGCCTCCCCGCCGATGGGCCCGCCGCTGCGGCGGATGCAGCCGACACACAGTTCCAGGTCGATCTGGCCGAGCTGACCAAGAACAGTCACCGCCTCGCCGGTTATGAAAACGGCAGCCTGGCCGCCGCGGCATACGTGGAGAAACGCCTCAAGGAAATCGGCTTTGCCGCCGAGGCGACCGACCCGGCCTTCGGGCAGTTCGCCCTTTATGAACAATCGTTTCCGGTCGTCCAGCACGTTCTCAGCGAGTGCGAGCTTTCCGACGGCGAGGCAACGTACACGCAGAAGGACGGCTTCTATTCCTGCCGGCCGAACCTGCTGCTCGGTGCGATCACGCCCGCGGAGGGCATTACGGCCAAGACGATGTACGTCGGTCGCGGCACGATGCCGGAGTACGGCAGTCGCATCCCGCAGGACCGTATCGTCGTCATGGACCTCGACAGTCGCACGAACTGGCTCAAGAGCTTCGCTCTCGGCGCCCGGGCCGTCGTTTTCATCGGCTCGGAGAAGCCGGCGCCCAATCCGTACCAGCACATTAACATGCCGGCCAACCTGCCGCGATTCTACGTCACCCCGGAACTCGCCGAGACGCTCGGCCTCCGCAGCGAATCGCGCGAGTTGACGATCAAGGCCGCCGTCGAGTGGAAACAGCTCCGTGGGCGGAACCTCATCGCCGTCGTCAAGGGCACGGACATCACGACGGAAACGCTGGTCCTGGCCGCCCCGCTGGACAGCTTCGGCGAGGTGCCGGAACTCTCGCCCGGGGCACGAGATGCCGCCAACATCGCCGGCCTGCTGAAGATGGCCGAGGCCCTGCGGAACAATCCGCCGAAACGGACCACCGTCCTGTGCTTCTTTGACGGGCAGACACTCAACCACATGGGCGCCCGGCAGTTCTACGCCACCGCCTATCGTGAATACGGCGATCCGGAGATGTCGCTTGCCGAGCGGCGCGAGTCCCTGGAAACCGAGAAGCGATTCGTCAAGACCGTCCGACTCATCCTTTCCCAACCTGACATGTTCAACATCGACATGGGCACGCTGAGCCCCGACCAGGCCGACCGTGTCGAGGAATACAAGAACGAGGCCAAGCGGATTTTCAAGCAGGAGGCCAAGCTTCGGTCTGGACGAATTCTCGACAAGCTCACCCCCATACGTAACCGCATCCACACACTCGATAAGGAAATCAGCGAGCTGGAACGTACCGGCCTGGCGGAGGGTTATACCGAGGAGCAGATCGAGCAGCGCGTCCAAGCCATGACCGAAAAGCAGAACATGCTGCGGGTTGAGGAAAGCCGACTCCACGCAACGGATCTCGCATGGAATACGCTGGAACGCGTCATCCACAAGGAACTCGACGTCTACAAGCGTGAGACCGTCGAGGAGCTTTTCGCACACATCGATCCCGAACGCAAGATCTGGATCCGCAATGCCGAAGGCAAAGCGGTCCAGCGCACGACCTTCGCGGCCGACCCCGAGGCCGGCACGCCGCAAGAGTCTTTCCGCGAACGTCTCATGCGGATCACGCCGAATCGCTTCGATGAACTCATCGAGGCAACCGTCCAGTTGATGGACCGCCGGATGACCGAACTGGATGTCCTGCTGGACGAAGTCAGCCAGGGCGAGGCACTCGCCAAGCGTATCGGCAAGCCGGCCAACAGCACCCGCGCCATCCTTCACCTGTCGATGAGTCTCGGCGACGCGCGGAAACGCTGGACGTTCATGCATGGCGACGACTCAGCGCCGCTGAACAGAGACCGGATCGGCGAATATGGCCAGACGACGCTGCCGGCGATGGAGAACATCCACAAGACGATGGAAGCTGCCGGCGAGCTGAGACACTTCGACGGCCGGCCGATCTCCCAGAACTACGCCGATCCGAGGATCTTCTCGCCAGGCATGCTGGTCACCAGCGGTGCTGCGGCCCGGCTGTTCGGAGTGCCGAACATGTCGGTCGTAACCGTCCTGGATCCGCGACCCCGCCAAGGCCAGCCGACCGACACCACCGAGGCGCTGGACAGCGCGACCCTCCTGGCCCAGGTCGACGAGTTCATTGCGTTCTTCCATCGTCTGGCTGCCGCCCCGAGCCTCGATGCGAAACTCAAGACCGACGCACGGTTCGCCGATACGTCCTTCGACGGCATCACGCCAACCGGTCCGAGTGTCCGCCGGGCGGGCGGCGGCAGCGCCATGCCCGACTTCCCCGTGCGACACGCCGTGGTCTCCCTGCTGCCCAGTCCCACGGGCGGCATGTTCGATGCGGGCGAACTCAGCCTGGTTCCGCCGGGCTTCTGCTGGCCGATCCGCGTCATGACCGACGTCAACGGCGCCTTCGGCCTGCCGGTGGTCAGCAAGACCACCTATGACAGTCCGCTTGCCCTGGCGGCCAAGTTTGACGGTACGCGCGGCCTGATCACCTTTGTCACCGACCAGGCGTCCCTGCAGGTGGAGGATCTCAACCGCGCGGCGATCATCCTCACGGAATGCCAGCTCAAAACACTTGTGGGATACGGCTTTGACCGTGGCGGCATCGAGACCATCGCCATGCACGCCAACTCAACCAGCCCTATCCGTGCCAACCATCACCTACTCTGCGAGTACGAGAACATTGTGACGATCTTCGGCCCGATCGCCACAGAGGGCTTCAAGCTGTTCAACAAGGCCGGCCTGGTCATGCTGGACAACACAAACAGCCCGGAGGGTTACCGGGGTGAAGGCATCAGCTTCGAAGACCCCTTCGAGCACCCGTTCACGCCGCTGATCACCGAGCATGACCTGCGCGTATTGAACCAATATCGCCTGCGCGTCCTGCGTGAACGTCGCATCAACCAGGCCTCGCTGGAAGTGCTGATGGGCAAGAGCGAGGACCTCGCCGACGATGCGCTCAATGCCGCCGGCATAAACCGCGAGGACCGCGAGGCCATCAAGACGGCGACCAACCGCGTGACGATCGAGACCATTGATCTGCCTGCACAGCTCGAGCGCGATATGAGCACGGACCAGTTCTGCGGGTCGCTGGCAGCGTCGACGGATTACTCACGCGACGTCTACATCCCGCTGGTCGGCGTCATGAACGACCTTGTCACGGCCGTTGTGCTGCTGTTGCTGCTGTCGATGCCGTTCGCCTTCGCGCTCGAGCGTCTGCTGATCGGCACGCCACACATCTACCGCCAGATCGGATGGTTCACATTCTTCTTTCTACTGACTTTTGCTATCCTGTTCCTGGTCAACCCGGCGTTCAAGATTGCCACCACGCCGATTATCATCTTTCTGGCCTTCGCGATCATCCTGCTGAGCTGCCTTGTGATCTTCATCATGGTTCGCAAGTTGCAGACGGAGCTCAAGAAGATGCAGGGCCTGGCGACGACGGTCCACAGCGCCGACGTCTCGCGACTGTCGACAATGCTGGCGGCTGTCAACATGGGCATTTCGACCATGCGGCGGCGCCCCCTGCGGACGCTGCTGACGGCCATCACCGTCGTGTTGCTGACCTTCACGATTCTCACCTTTGCCAGCTTCGGCAGCCAATGGGGCAACCGCAAGACAGCCGAGAGCCCGATGAGCGGCGCAACGCCGCGCGTCCTGGTGCGACACCAGTTGTGGAACCCAATCGGCGAGGGCGTCAACGACATGGTGCGAGGCTATCTTGCCGGGCAGGCCGATGTCGTCCCGCGCTACTGGGTGGCGCCCACCGCGGATGACACCAGCCAGGCCCAGCGGAGCGCCGGCTTCGGCTTTGCCATTGCTGACACGGACGGCGAGGTCGTCGTCGATGCCAGTGCCGCCATCGGCCTGGACATACGCGACATCAGTGCCCGCAAGGACGGCACGACGCGTCAGCGGGAGCTAGCATCCCTCTTCCATGGCGACACGAACCTGCTGAAGACCAACGGCGTGTTCCTCAACGAAACCCTGAACGCCAGGTTCGGCCTGACGTCCCACGACGTCGGCAAGCGCCGGCTGCTGGTCGCCGGCCATGAGATGATCTACGCCGGAACCATCAGCCCCCAGCTGAGCAGCTATGCGATGCTGGAAGGATCGAGCATGGTGCCGGTGGATTACCAGGCCTCCGGTGGTGAACAGGGCGCGTTTCAGCAGGAAGGCGAGCCGCAACTGCTCGGCGAGACGCCCAGTGTCGCCAGTGCGACTTTCATCAACTACAACTATGACCGCGTGGTGGTCCTCGGCCCGGCCGTCGCCCAAGACATGGGAGGCGAGATTCGGTCGCTGACGGTCTACCCCCACGACAGCAGTGCGATTGAGGACCTCTCGGAGAGCATCTCCACGGTGACACGTCTGCCAACGTACGTCGGGCATCGCGGCGGCGTCGAGCGTCTGATCTTCACGTCGCTGACGCGTGCCAGCGGCTGGCGGGACCTGCTCGTGCCGGTCCTGCTGGGCGGCCTGATTATCTTCGCGACCCTGCTGGGCAGCGTCAGCGACCGTGAACGCGAGATCTACACGTTCAGTTCGCTGGGTCTGGCCCCGCCGCACGTGGCGAGCCTATTCTTCGCCGAAGCGAGCATCTACGCCGTCGTCGGCGGCATGGGCGGCTATCTGCTGGGACAGGTGGTGGCCGTGCTGCTGGGCTGGATGAGCTCGATGGGCTGGCTGTCCGTGCCGACCATGAATTACAGCTCGACCAACGCCATCGTGACGATTGTCATCGTCATGGGGACGGTGCTGGTCAGCACGATCTATCCGGCCGTCAAGGCCAGTCGCTCGGCCAACCCGGGCATTCAACGCCGCTGGCGGATTCCAAAACCCAAGGACGACCTGTATGACCTGGTCTTCCCATTTACGGTTTCCACTTACGATATCACCGGCGTAGTGAGCTTCCTCGAAGAACACTTCGAGAACTTCAGCGACACATCGATCGGATGTTTCGCCACCACGAACTGCCACATATTCCGCCAGGAGGAGACCGACATGCTTGGTTTCCAGGCTGACGTGGCCCTGGCGCCGTTCGACCTTGGTGTGAATCAGCGGTTTGCCCTGCTCTCGCAGCCGAGCGATATCGAGGGCATTGACGAGGTCCGCATCATGATCGTTCGTACCAGCGGCACGAGTGGCGACTGGCAGCGTTCGAACCGACTGTTTATCAACGACCTGCGGAAGCAGTTGCTGATCTGGCGATCGCTGCCGACGGAGGTCATGGAGAAGTACCGTGAGAGGACGCTGGAGATGTGGGACGAGTTGCCATGCAAAAGCATTGAACCGGAGGCCTTCGCCGCCGAAGCCAAGGGCACGGGTGGCCTGACGGCGTCTGATGGGAAGGAGGCCCAGGCATGAGCTCGGCTCGCATCGACAAGGAGCTTGAGCAGTTCCGCGACATGATGGACGTGCCCGACACGTTCGAGGACGGCTTCAACTGGTCCTCGCTGGTCGGCGCCCTCTTTGTGGCGATGCTCATGGTGCCCGGGGCCATCTACATGCAGTTGCTTGCCGGCGTTGGCGTCGGCCAGGCCGCTCAGTGGGTGACCGTTATTCTGTTCCTGGAAGTCGCACGTCGCGCCCACAAGAACCTGACGAAGGCCGAACTGTTCGTGCTGTTCTACATGGCGGGTGCGGTGATGATGCTGAAAAACCAGGGCCTGCTTTGGAACCAGTTCTTCGTGCAGTCGCGGGCGGCGACGGGCATGGGCTTTGCCGACCAGATCCCCCGGTGGTGGGCTCCGAGCGACCCCGACGTCCTCGCCCAGCGGTCGTTCTTCCATCCGGCGTGGTATGCCGCCGTGGGTGTGAGTATTTTCCACCTGGTCATGGGCCGTATCAACTCGACGATTCTGAGTTACGGCCTGTTCCGAATCGCAAGTGATCTCGAAAGACTTCCGTTCCCGATGGCTCCTGTCGGCGCCCAGGGCATCATGGCTCTGGCCGAGCAGCAGGAAGAAGAGTCGCAGCGTGGCCGCCGCGATACCGAGGACCGCGGCAACTGGCGATGGCGGGTCTTCAGCATCGGCGGCATACTCGGGCTGGGCTTCGGCGCGATCTACATGGCCGTGCCGGCGATCACCAGCGCGCTGTTCGACGAGCCGATTACCTTCATCCCGATTCCATTTGTGGACTGGACGACGAAGACCTCCAGTGTCCTGCCGGCTGTGGCGACGGGCATGAGCCTGAATCTCGGCCAGTTAGTCATGGGTATGGTCCTGCCGTATTTTGCTATGCTGGGCAGTTTCATCGGCCTGGTGCTGATGGCGATTGGCAACGCGTTCTTCCTTTATCCCAATGGGCTGCTTCCGAGTTGGCAGACCAGCGATGAAACCGTCGCCACGCTGTACCACAACCTCTTTGACTTCTACTTCAGCTTCGGCATGGGTATCGCCATCGCGATTGCCATCGCCGGCTTCTGGCAGGTTGGCGTGGGCATACGCAAGCGGAAACGCGAGCAGCAGCGCAAAGAGCGACTGGCCCTGGAGTCCGGCGAGTCGATCACCGACGACAACGACTACACCGGCCCCCCACCGGGCCGAGGCGATATGCCGACGTCCCTCACCGTCGGGTCGTACATCTTCACCAGTTTGTCCTACGTCCTGCTGAGCGGCTACCTCATCGACTGGCATCCGCGTGTCATGGGCGTCCTGGTGTTTTTCGCCTTCCTCTACACGCCGCTGATCAGCTACGTCACGGCGCGCCTTGAGGGCCTTGCCGGTCAGGTCGTCCAGATTCCGCTGGTCAAGGAGGCGGCGTTTATCCTCTCCGGCTATCGAGGGGGGGTCGACATATGGTTTCTGCCGTTGCCCATGGCCCAATACGGTCGACGAACGGTCTTCTATCGGCAGGCCGAGTTGACCGGCACCAAGTTCTGGTCCGTCTGGAAGGCCGAACTTATCCTCGTGCCGATCGTCATGCTGGCAACGATTCTCTTCGGCCAGTTCATTTGGTCGCTGGCGCCGATTCCCGGCCCGCAGTACCCCTATGCCGAGCGCATGTGGGAACTGAACGCCGCCCAGCAGTCGCTGGTCTTTACCTCGACGCTTGGACGTTACAGTCCCTTTGAGGAGGCGTTCAACCCGAGGTATCTCGGCGCCGGCGCCCTGTTCGGGTTGGTCATCTTCTTCGTCCTGTACTTCCTGCGTCTGCCGATCATGCTGATTTACGGTATCCTGCGAGGGCTGAACAACACCCTGCCACACGTGATTCTGCCACAGTTCATCGGTGCATGCATCGGGCGGTTCTACTTCCAGCGCAGGATGGGCCTCAAGTGGCGACAGTACATTCCGGTCGTGGCGGCCGGGTTCACGTGCGGCATGGGCCTGATTACCGTCCTTGCCGTCGGCATCAACTTCCTGAAGAAAGCGGTGATCCAGAGCCCCTTCTGATCACAGGAAAAGCAACGAACCATGAGCAGTCAATCCGTCATCATCGAATGCCGCGACCTCGACAAGGTCTACAAGATGGGCAACCAGAAGGTCTACGCCCTTCACGACATGGACCTCGACGTGCATCGCGGCGAGTATCTCTCGGTCATGGGACCCAGCGGCTCGGGCAAGAGCACCCTGTTCAACATGATCGGCGCGTTGGACAAGCCCAGCGGGGGCACGGTCAAGATCGGCGGCGTTGACCTGACGAAGCAGACGTCGCTGCAGTTGGCCTATTTCCGCAACCACCATATCGGCTACATCTTCCAGAGCTTCAACCTGATCATGTCGCTGACGGCCCTGCGTAACGTCATGCTGCCGTTGCAGTTTGCCGGCTACAGCAACAGCGACGCCGAGCAGCGCGCCGCCGAGGTGCTCACCGAGGTCGGTCTGGGCGACCGCCTCCACCACCGGCCGGATGAGCTCTCCGGCGGCCAGCAGCAGCGTGTGGCCATCGCCCGCGGGCTGGCCATGGAGCCGACGATCATGCTCGCCGACGAGCCGACGGCCAACCTTGACCTGCATACCGGCGAGGATATCATCAACATCCTCCGTAACCTGTGCGACAACCACGGCGTGACGGTCATTACCGCCACCCACGACCACAAGATGCTCGACAAGTCAGATCGCATCCTGTGGATCAAGGATGGTACGAGGGATCGGCTGCAGAAGCGTTCGGAACTGGACATCCGCATCGGCAAGGTCGGATAGGACAATCCGCGACAACTCAAGTAGGCTGAACGGTTCCGGCAGCCGCGGCCACTGGGAAGCCCATCTGTAAGAACGTGCCTTGGCCTGGCGATGCGGTCCATGTCTAGCATGTCTAGCATGTCTAGACGGACTGCTAGTACTAGGCTTCCTCGATGTGCTCGCGATTCATCAGGAACGTGACGCGTTCATGTACGTTCTTTGGAAGTACGCGCCGCAATGCACGCCGGGCGTGGCCCATGTTCGTGCGGCGCGTCACGTGCGTGATGATGATCTTCTCGTTATTCATCCCCTCCAGCAGCGCGGCCATATCGTCCACATGGATGTGGCGTCCTTTCCTGGCCCGCGCACGGTGGTCGTCCTCAAAGAACGTGCATTCCGTCAGCAGCACCTTGGCGTCGCGGACATACGGCAGGTCGCTGTAGTTCGCGGCGGCTGTGTCGCCGAGGTAGGCCACGAGTGGAATCTCCGTGCGATTCGTGATTTCCCTGCCCTGCTTCTTGAGATCGACAATCTCCTGCTGGGCCAGGCCGGCGTACTCCGGCTTGATCTTGTGGCGAACGTCAACAATCGCATAGCCGACCGCCCCGGCCGGGTGGCGGTGCTTCGTATCGAACGCGCGGGCCAGCAGGTTGCGGCGGATCGTGTAATCCTGGCCGTCGGCGATGCCGACAAATTCGTACGGCGGGACCTGGGCTTCGACGCGACCCCACGCGTGGATGAGATCCTCCAGCGGATCGATAAGTCTGACCGGACAGACCACCGTCCCCTGCTCCATGCCCTGGAAATCGCGCTGGGCAAAGTAATACAGCAGGCCGGCACTGTGGTCGGCATGGCCGTGTGTCAGCAGGACGTTGTTCATCGGCAGGGCCTCGCGCGGGCACTTGCCGATGTCGAAGCAGACATCCAGTTCCGGCACGATGACGACCGATTCCTCGCCGGCCACGCTGTAGCCCGCGATCGTCAACTCGCCAACGGTCATCTGCGACAGGATGTAGGGGCGAATGTTCATGACCGGCAAGGCATCCTAGAAACCCGTGCCGCTAAAGTCAACGGCCCCGCCGCCTGGCTGGGCGCGCAGGGCAGACGCATTCTCGAAAACTTCTCTGCCCATGGGAGAGATGGCCTGCGGAGCAGGCCAGAGAGAAGGCTCTTCGAACATGATCAAAGACCCTCACCGGCTCTCAAACTCGCCACCTCTCCCAAAGGGAGAGGGGTGAAGACAGTGCATGCGATGCCTCCGGACGGCAGGAGGGAGAATTGACACAGCCGCCCGCGTCGATATACTTGCGATGCCTCCGGACGGCAGGAGGGAGAATTGACACAGCCGCCCGCGTCGATATACTGAAATATGTCTGCATGCAACAGTTACCTGCGGTGAAGGAGTTTCCATGCGAGTGCGCCATGACAATCTGGCGATCTCGGCTTGCAGGCTCGGCGTCCGCGCCGGCATGATTGCGGGGTAACCCCCGCCGTCGCGCCGGCGAGGCTGGCCTGAGCAGACTGACGGCTCTGGGGCTCGAACGCAGCTTCAGGGCCTTTTTCATTGCACAAGCGCCGGGCGGACCGGCTAAAGGATACACGCACCATGGCTGACAAGAAGAGCTACAAAGACACACTGAACCTGCCCCGGACCTCCTTCGACATGCGGGCCGGCCTGCTCACGAAAGAGCCCGCCATCCAGGCCCGCTGGGCGGAGGAGAATCTGTATGGCCGCATCCGCGAGGCGCGCAAAGGCTCGCCTACGTTCGTCCTGCACGACGGCCCGCCGTACGCCAATGGCAATATCCACATCGGCCACACGCTCAACAAGGTGCTCAAGGACATGGTCGTCCGCATCAAGACGATGAGCGGCTTCAATGCACCGTACCTGCCCGGTTGGGACTGCCACGGCCTGCCGATCGAGGCCAAGGTCGTCGAGGACCTCGGCGAGAAAGCCGCCGAGATGCCGCCGCTGGACATCCGGACACGTTGTCACGAGTATGCGGACAGGTTCGTCCGCAAGCAGTCCGAACAGTTCCAGCGGCTGGGCGTGATGGGCGAATTCGACGAGCCCTACATCACGATGGACCCTGGCTATGAGGCGGCCGTCATGGACGTCTTCGCCCGGCTGATCGAACAGGGCATCGTCTTTCGCCAGCGCAAAGCCGTCCACTGGTCGCTGGAGAACCAGACCGCCCTCGCCGAGGCCGAGCTGGAGTATCATGATCGCAAAGACGAGAGCATCACCGTCGCGTTCCGCCTCACCGACGAGGCGGCCGAGGCCTTCCCGCAGGCCCGGGGAGACGTCTACGCGCTGATCTGGACGACGACGCCGTGGACCCTGCCGGCCAACCGGGCCGTCGCCATTC
The DNA here is from genome assembly GCA_009908915.1 of Planctomycetota bacterium. GTDB lineage: Bacteria > Planctomycetota > Phycisphaerae > SM23-33 > SM23-33 > JAAAOJ01. Next base: position 13,249 of record JAAAOJ010000041.1, on the reverse strand, counting down.
ATCCAGACGTCAACTACGCCCTCACTCACGTCGAAGGCCCCAACGGTGACGCGACGATCCTCATCGCCGAGGACCTTCTGGGCAAGGTTGTCGGCAAGGTGCGCGACGCCGCTGGCGACGACGGCAAGCCCTGGCTGAAGCACTACGAGGTGCTCGACACGTTCCGTGGCAGTGAACTGGCCGAGGTCAAGCCGGCCTATCACCATCCGCTGGACAGCAAACGGACCTGCCCGTTCGTCACGGCCGACTACGTCACGCTGGAGGACGGCACGGGCCTGGTCCACACCGCCCCCGGCCACGGTGCCGACGACTATTGCACGGGTTTGAAGAACGGTCTGGAGATCGCCTGCCCTGTCCTGGAAGACGGCACGTTCGACGACACGGCGCCGGAGTTCCTCCAAGGCTTGTGCGTCTGGGACGCCAACGCAAAGGTCATCGAGTACCTTGCCGGCGAGAACACGCTTGTGCATCGCACGACCATCACGCACAGCTACCCACACGATTGGCGAAGCAAGGGGCCGGTCATTTTCCGCGCGACCGAGCAGTGGTTCGTCGCCGTCGACAAGCCCCTCGCCCACGGCGACGGCCGAACGCTCCGGCAGCTCGCGCTGGACGTCTGCGACAAGCCCGCCGACGACCTCGGCGGCGTGAAGTTCGTGCCACACTGGGGGCGCAACCGTCTCCGCAGCATGCTGGAGAATCGCCCCGACTGGTGCATCAGCCGCCAGCGCAGCTGGGGTCTGCCGATCCCCGTCTTCTACAACGCGGCCGGCGAACCGCTGCTGACACCCGCCAGCGTCCGCGCGGTGGCCACAACCGTCGCCGCCAACGGCAGCGACTGCTGGTTCACACTGAGCCCGGCGGATCTGCTGGGCGACTACGACCCGGCCGACGATGAGGACCTGGACGCCTCGGAGCGTTTTACCGCCGACGGGCTCACCAAGGGCCAGGACATCTTCGACGTATGGTTCGAGTCCGGCAGCAGTTGGGCCGCCGTTGCCCTGCGTCGCAACCTCGTCAAGGAACTGCCCGTCGATATGTACCTCGAAGGCAGCGACCAGCACCGCGGCTGGTTCCAGCTTTCGCTCCTGCCCGCGCTGGGCGCCACGGCCACGCCGCCCTTCAAGGTACTGCTGACGCACGGGTTCATTGTCGATGCCGAGGGCAAGAAGATGAGCAAGTCACTCGGGAATGCCGTCGACGTCCAGGAACAGTTGGCAAAGCGCGGCGCGGACGTTCTCCGCGTCTGGGTCGCCAGCCAGGACTACCAGGACGACGACCGGTGCAGCGAAGACCTCATCGCCCAGTGCGAGGACACATACCGCAAGATCCGCAATACGCTGCGGTTCTGCATGGGTTCGATCGGCGACTACGAGCCTGCCGTGAACGCCGCCGAGCCGGCCGAGCACTCGGTCGACCTCTGGATGCGGATGCAGACGCACCGGATGATCCGCGGTGTCCGTGAGGCCTACGACCGCTACGAGTTCCACCGCGCGAGCCGGTTACTCTACCAGTTCTGCGCCGTCGACGCATCGGCCGTCTATCTCTCGGCCGTCAAGGACCGTCTCTACTGCGAGGCGCCCGACTCACCGCGGCGACGGGCCACCCAGGGCGTGATCCGCGAGCTGCTCGTGGCGCTGGTGAAGCTGCTGGCCCCGATCATCCCGCACACCGCAGAGGAAGCCTGGGAACACATTCCGCACCGCAACGCCGACTGGCCGGACAGCGTTCACCTCGCTGCCCTGCCGGAGTACGACGAGGACATGGTCGAAGCGGCCGAGAACGTCGAGCCGATCAACCCGGACCTGGGCATGTTCTCCAGCGACGAATTGACGACCGGCCCCGCGTGGGTCTGGGAGCGGCTGCTGGACATCCGCGGCGAGGCCCTGGTCAAGCTGGAGGCGCTTCGGAATGCCGGTGTGAAGAATCCGCTGGACGCGGAGGTCGTCTTCAAAGTCCCGGCCGACAAGCCCGGCCTGCACGAGTTCCTACACGTCTACCTCGGCGAGTTGGAGGACCTGCTTGGCGTCGGCCACGTCCGCCTGGAGGAAGGCGAGGCCGAGGACGGCCAACTCGTCGGCATCGCGGCTTTGGACACCCGCGGCGTGTACGAGAAGTGTCAACGCTCGTGGAAACGTCGTCCTGACGTCGGCAGCGACGCGGACTATCCGGACCTCTCGGCCCGCGATGCGAGGGTCGTTCGGCAGTTGCAGGCGGCATCCTAGCACTGGAGCAGCGAGTGGCACGTTTCCTCCAATGCCCCGTCATTGCGGAAGGTGCGAAGCACCTGGTCACGGGATACGTGATGCGACGAAATATCCTCGTGCATAAGGCCCCGCCAGATTTCGAAGCATAGGACCTGCTGGCGTGTAAGACCTGCCGGTCTTGCGCCCGACAGGGGCTTCGTTTCGTAGCTCCATGCGCGGGCGTGTGGTCCTGACGCTCCTACCGTCGCGCAAGTGATCCTGTCAGTAGCTCCACGCGGAGGCGTGTGGTTCCCAGGACGCAGCGCCGCATTGGCTAGGGCTTCGAGTAGCTCCACGCGCGAGCGTGTGGTCCGTTCTCATTGGCATCTTCGTCTGCCCCGTCGTCAGTAGCTCCACGCGCGGGCGTGTGGTCCAGTTCCCTCAAACGCCCTAGAGGCCGGGCTGACGCCCCGGGACTGCTGAACATCATCATCATCATCATAGACGGACTGCTAGGGCCGATGGCTCGTCAGGCGGAAGCTCAATTGCTCAAGGTGGGAGGTGATGTCCGCCTCGCTGACGAAGACGCCCTCGGGGACCTCCAGGCCCGTCGTCGCGAAGTTCAGAATGCCCTCGATCCCGCATTCACAGAGGCGACGGGCCGTCTCGTCGGCAGCGTCGGCGGGCACGGCCAGGATCGCCAGCCGCACCTCCAGCCGCTGAATGACCGGGGCACAATCCTCCATCGGGAGGACGTCGACGCCACCGATGGTCCGGCCGATCTTCTTGGGGTCAATGTCAAACGCCGCGACGACGTCGAACCCCCGCTGGCGAAAACCGCGGTACGTCAGCAGTGCATGGCATATCTCGCCGGCCCCCACAACCACCACCGGCCACTGCCGCTGCCGCGTACCAAGAATCGTTCGCAGGACATTGATCAGGTCGTCGACCTCGTAGCCAACGCCCCGTCGCCCGAACTGCCCGAACAATGCCAGATCACGACGGACCTGCGCGTCGCCAGCCTTGATATACCCCGCGAGCTGGCGGCTGGATACGTGGCGCGTGCCCTCGCCGGCCAGACGTTCGAGCTGGCGGAGGTAGGCACTGAGGCGCCGGACCGACGGATCGGGAATGTTGTGGTCCATACCCCCAGTGTCGCCGGCAACGACGAAGGCTTCAAGCCCTGATCGTGAAATTTATCACAAACGGACAACCACCGCCTCCTTCGCTCGTACATCACAAACGGGCTGTTGGCAGCCCGTTGTGAAATGCATCGCGTCGTGAGGTCGCGATGCACTCTTTGCATGACGGCTCCCTCAGAACTCCAAGGCAGTACCCCTCAGCTTGATTTTGGTGACGTAACGTCTTCGTTTGCGTCACAGAAAGGTTCTGTTTTTCCGGCCATCTGACTTTTGAGGGAAGCGTCTTGCATGACTTGCATGGCTTGCATGAATGGACTGCTAGAGCACGCGGATGCAGACGAGCGTCAGGTCGTCCGGGCGGGCATGCAGGCCGGCGAACCGTCGCATGTCCCAGACCACGTAATCCGCCGCCGCATGGGCGGAGTAGCCCTGCTCGACGGCAAAGAGCAGCGCTTGCTCGATGCGTTCCCGGCCATACTCCTGGCCCTGGAAGTTCAGGGCCTCGTTCAGGCCGTCGGTGTAGGCGAAGATCGTATCGCCCGCCTCAAGGTGGAAGTAGTCCTGCGGGAATTCCATATCCGGCAACACGCCGAGGACGCCGCCGCCTGTCTCCAACTGGCAGACCTCGCCGCCGCGGACCAGGATCGGCGGCATGTGGCCGGCACAGGCGTAGGTGAACATGCGGTCCTCGTGCCGCAACACGCCGTAGAACATGGTCGCAAAGTCGCTGCTGAGGGTCCCCGCACACAAGTCACGGTTGACGAGGCTGAGCACCTCGGACATATCGTAAACGCCGGCGGCATGCGCCCGCAGCGAGAATCGGATCGAGGCCATCAGCAGCGACGCCGGCACGCCCTTGCCGCAAACGTCGCAGATCGCCACGCCGAGATTGCCCTGAGGCAGCGGGATGAAGTCGTAGAAATCCCCGCCAACCTCCTGGCTGGGGACGTAGACGGCGTGGATATCCATGCCGGGTATCGCCGGGGAACTCGTGGGGATCATGCGTTGCTGGACCGTCGCTGCGATCTGCAACTGCCGGCGCACCTGCCAGCCCTCCTGGGCCTCGTCCAGCAGCCGCGCGTTGACGATGGCCGCGGCAGCCCCGCTGGCGATGGTCCGCAGGAGCTGCTTGTCGAACCAGTCGAACTCGAACGCCTCGCCCATGTAGACGCGTAGCACGCCCTCCGGGCGGTTCTTATACATCAGCGGCACGCACAGCCCACTGACGTAGCCCTCCGCCCGAGCCTCGTCCGGATAGACCACGCGCGGGTCGCTGCGCATGTCGGCGACGTAAACCGGCTGGCCGGTCTCCAGGACTTGGCGGTCGACGGCACTGTCGGCCACAAGCAGCGGCCCCTTCTCGATGTACTCGGGCGTGAACTTCCACGACGCCTGCATCAGCAGTTCCTTGCCCGACGGGCTCAGCAGGCGAATTGCACTCGCCTTGGCGTCGAAGGTCTCCACCACCACGCGCGTCACTTCGTCCAGGATACCCTGCACGTCGTGCCGCTCGGAGAACTGGGCCGTCACGCGGTACAGCGCGACCAGATCGTCCACGCGGTGGTGCAGCTTCCGGTTGGCCTCGCAAAGGCGCACGAGCAGCCCGCTGAGCAGCTTGAGCAACTGGCCACGCGTCTCGGCCTGCGGATCGCCAAGCCGCTGCGCAGACGGCCTGGCCTCGGTGAGGCGCACGCGGCCGACCGTCTCGCCGTCGAGTTGCACGCTCAGGTCAGCCGGGGCCGACTCGGCCTGCGGCGACCGGCGACGCTTTTGTCGCTGAACGGCTTCTTCGAGGCCCTCCGGCGCGAACGTCTCCGTCCAGTCCTTCTCGGCGGGGCGCAGCCGCAACGGCGTGCCGTCCGGGTCGCAAATGCTGATGGGCATTCCGGCGACGGTAGAGAAGGCGTCCTGGAGGCCTCTCAGGTCGGCCTCGTTGAGATAGTCGGTCAGTCGGGGCAAGGGGCGATCCTTCGCATGGCATCTTGCTCGTAACTTGTAAAAGGCTTACGGGCCGATCCATTCTAGGAACTGTGCGGCGCGCAGCAAGGCCCGTCCGTGCCGTATCGGCGATTATGGCGAGAAACTTTCGCCAAAGCCCGACTGGATGGCCTTCCCCCAAGCCCTGGTAGTCCGTTCAGAGATGAATCGCGTCGCGAGGTCGAGACATTTCTAAATAGGCGCTTCCCTCAAAACTCCGCGGAGCTGCTAATCAGCACCATTCTCGTGACATAACTTCTTTGTTTGTCTCGCAGAATCGTTCTGATTTTCCGTCCATTTGACTTTTGAGGGAGGCGTCTAAATGGGCTGCTCACGCATCGTTCCGCGATCACTGCCCCGAGCTGCCTCATCGTTCCGGCAGCGCCGGCAGCGGCCGAAGATAACGACGCGGTGGGTTCGTTGCTCAAAGCCCTTCTCGCGGCAGGCCGCGGCGAGCTGCCGACCGACGCGGGCGTCGTCGAACTCGATGAACGCACCGCAGCCGTCGCAGACCATGTGCTCGTGGTGCTCGCGGCCGACGGTGGCTTCGTAGTGAACGTGGGTGTCCGTGTCGCGGATCTCGCGAAGCAGGCCGATTTCGACCAGCAGAGCCAGTGTGCGATAGACGGTCCCGCGACTGACGCGGTCGCTGCCTTGGGCGAGTTCGCCGGCGAGCTGGTCGGCCCGGAAGTGGTCAGCCCGCTGCAGCGCGCGTTCGAGGACGATGCGCCGCGTCTCGGTTATGCGGGCGCCGCGTTCGCGCAGGAAGGTCTTGAACTGCTGCCAGGCGTCGGCGAGATCTTCGGGGGAAAGCGTCTGTTGTTTCGATCGGCTCATGCGGCGATCCTGTGGAACAATTACGGTTGCATTGCCCGGGGCAGATTTCATATAAGGGGCGTTCCGGCGACCCTGTAATGGTCAATGTAAGTCCAGGCCGTCATCGGACGGCCGCAGCTAAATGAGGTAATGACCCATGGCACATGTGATTTCTGACGCATGCACGGCCTGCGGTGCCTGCAAGGACTCCTGCCCTGTCGATGCGATCCAGGAAGGCGAAGAGAAGTACTCGATCGACGCCGATACCTGCATCGACTGCGGCGCCTGCGTCGGCGAATGCCCCGTCGAGGCCATCTCGCCCGAATAAGCAGCCGTCATGCACGAAAGACATTCCGCCCCGCGGGCTCCAACCGGCTCGACGGGGCGTTGTCTTGCGCAGGCAAGCTTAACAAGCGCGAGGCGACGGTGCAAGCCTACATTAGACTTAGACTCAATTGCGATAGGGCGGATTCCGCAGCGTTCGGCACGACCGCCCTTGTCGCTTGGTTCTCTCACGTTCGTCATAGCGCGACGTTCCGTCGACCGCTGAACGAACATGAGACGCTTCATATGCTCAAACCGTCGCCTGCAGCTGCCGCAGGCGGAAGAGCAGTTCGTGGACGGCGTCGCGTTCGTCGTCGCCGAGTTCGTAGCTTCGCATCTCCGCCAGCACACGTCGGACGAGGCGGGCGTCCCAGCCGGTCTGCTTGGCCTGTCGGACGGCGAGGTCGCCCATGAAGCGGCCGAAGTTGCGGCGGGCGTCGCGGAGGCGGGCATCGATGCGGGGCACGTCGACGTTCTCACCGGCGAGCCAGACCCGCCAGACCAGCGGCAGGCCGGTCGCCTCCTGCCACATGCGTCCGATGTCGAGGCTATGCCGGAAGCCCGGCGGCGTGGGCCCGCACGCGCCCGTCCACAGGACCGCTTCGGCGTGCTCCACGTTGTTGATGCCCGCGGCCGGAATGATCGGCGGCGCATGGCCGTAGGCGTCCTGCCACAGGCATCGCACCGCGGCGCCCGCAGTGCTTACATGCTCGCCGCAGGACGCCAGGGCCCGAACGTCCGGCAGCGCGATGCGCGACAGGACGCGGTCGGTGACCGATTCGCCCGGACAGGCCACGCATCCCCCGTCCAGCAGGGCCATGTCGCCCGGCAGCTCGGCCAGCGACTCCGGCCCTAGCAGAGCGGCGTCGAGTGTGCCAGCCTTGAGAAACTCCCGCAACGTCGCATCCAGACCAGTGAGCAGTTTGACCCCGTCGCAGCCGGACAGCCCCTCCCGCCACGGCGAACAATCCACGCGACCTGCCAGGCCAAGGCGGACCGGCGTCGCGGCGCTCATATCGCACCGCCAGGGCGCAACGAGACCATCTTCGCGCTGTTCCGTAGCAGCCACCCCGCACCGGCACGGCAGCCCGCATGGGCCGCCATGTACAGACTTGCTGCGTGCCGTGCTGGATTTCCGAGGCGTCGTAAGCAGCGCGTCGCGTGTCGACGTGTATGTCCCTGTGCGTCCACGAACCATTGTAGGCGGCGAGTCGTTACCAACCGGGGAAATGGCTTCGCGTCAGCCGTTCGTGATCGCCACGAGCTGTTCCACGGCCTCGCGAGCCCGGCCGGAGTCGATGGATTCGGCGGCGAGATTCACACCGGCGGCGAGGTCGTCGGCCTTGCCCGCCACGACCAGGGCCGCGCCGGCATTGAGGCAGGCGATGTCGCGGCCGGCGCCCACCTCGCCGTTGAGGACGGCCTTGCACATCTCCGCCGAGGCCTCGGGCGAGTCGATTAGAATGTCCGCGAGCGTGCCGCTGGTCAGCCCGGCGTTCTCCGGCGTGACGGAAAAGGTGCGGACCTCGCCGCCGGCCAGTTCGCTGACGCGTGTGGGGGCGGCGCAGGACAGTTCGTCCAGGCCGTCTTCGCTGTGGACCACCCACGCCCTCCTGCAGCCGAGCTTGCCGAGCACGCCGGCGAGCACCTCGGTCAGGTAATCCGCGAAGACGCCCAGGACCATGTGCGTTGCGCCCGCGGGGTTGGTCAGCGGGCCGAGGATGTTGAACACCGTGCCGACCGGCAGTTGCTTGCGGACCGGTGCGGCGAACTTCATGGCCGGGTGGCAGGCACGGGCGTAACAGAAGCCCACGCCGGCCTCGTCGATGCAGCGACTGACAGCCGACGGGTCGACCTCGATGTTCACGCCGAGGGCCTGGAGGATATTCGCCGAGCCACTGGCCCGCGTGTTGGTGACGTTGCCGTGCTTGGCCACGTGTAGCCCCGCCCCAGCCGCGACAAAGCAACTCGTCGTCGAGATGTTGAACGTCTGGAGTCCCGTCCCGCCCGTGCCGACGATGTCCACGACGCTGTGGCCGGCGGTGTCGATCGTCACGGCGTGCTCGCGCATGGCCTGGGCGGCGCCGGCAATCTCCGGCACGCTGGGGCCCTTCGTGGCCATCGCCATCAGCAGCCCGGCGATGCGGACCTCGCCAAGCTGGCCGTCCATCAACAACGTGAAGACGGCGTGGGCCTGCTCGAACGTCAGGTCGTTGTGACGGGTGACGGCTTCCAGAATCTCGCGGTACAGGTCGTCGGACATGCCTGGCTCCTGCGAAGGTCTCGCCGCGCGGGCGCGGCGGACGCAGAGGAATATGTGTATGTCGCAGCGACGATGATTATAGTGATGCGAAGAACCCGTCACAATGCCGCGGTGAGGCAATAGCCCGGCTCCGGATGCGTTGGTCGCCATGGATGCCGCGCTGCATGCGGCGAGGAATTGATGAACGGTGTGGCACTGGAATTCCAGGGAGCGACAACCGACGGCCTGCTGCCGCTGATGGCGGCGCTGGTCTCGGCGGTGCTGGCTGTCTGGGGTGCGGTGCATCTGCCCGGCAGGCAACGTCGCATCGGGCTGATCGCCCTCGCCGCGGCGTTGGGTCCCCCGCTGGCGCTGGCGGCGGTGGTGACCGATGCAGCCGTAAGCTTCGCACGAGGTCGATCACGGGAGGCGCGGCGCGGCGCGCTGGCGTGCGGGCTGCTGGCGGTGTTGAACGCGGCGGGCGTGGCGCTGGCCCTGGCCGTGCCCGACTCGTTGTGGATGGCGGTCCTCGCCGTCCACGTGGCCGTCGCCGTCGGGGTGATCTACGCCAGCGTCTTCGCCTTCCTGGGCGGCCGACGCCTCGGCGTGCTGATGGCCCTGCGGTTCGCGGCAATCACGGCCCTGCTGCTGGTGCTGTACAAGCCGGTCCTGGTCGTGCTGGCCGCCGCCGCCCACAAACCCCAACTGCCCATCGTCCTGGACGCCTCGGCCTCCATGGCCACCACCGACGACGCCGACATGCCCACGCGCTTCGGCCGGGCCGTCCAGATGCTGCGGTCGCAGCAGTCGCGTATCGAGCGTCACTTCCGCCCGGTGTGGATCAGCTTCGCCGCGACCCCCTCGGCAGCCGGTTCTTTGGACGCCCTCGCCGACCGGCAAGCCGACGGCGAGGCGACCGACCTCGCCTTGGCACTGCAGGCCGCCCGCGACCCTGCGACGAGGCAGGCGGGCGTGATCCTCCTGAGTGACGGCATCGACAACGGCGGCGGCGAGCCGAAGCAAGCCGCCCGCGAGCTGGGCCTGCCGGTCTGCGCCGTCGGCATCGGCAGTCGCGACGAGCGCGCCGCCGGTCGGCCGAACCTGCGGCTGCTGAGCGTTGAAGCGCCCACCGAGGCCATCGTCAACAACGTCACGGAGCTGACGGCCCGCGTCCGCATCACGCGGTTTCCTAACGCCGGCGGCGAGATCCGCCTGTACGAGGGCGACAGCCCCACGCCCGTCGCTATCGAAAAGCTCTGGACGGCGGCGGCTGACGAGACCGTCACGGCCAGGCTGCGGTGGACGCCGCGCGAAACGTCCGCGGCCGGCGATCCGATGCGGCGGCTGCGCGTGCAGGTCGCCCCGAGCGAACTGGAGGCCAGCACCGCCGACAACAGCAGCGAGATGCACGTGCTGCTGACGAACCCGAAGCTGCGGGTGCTGTATATCGAGGGCTCGCCGCGGCCGGAATACAAGTTCCTGCGCCGGGCGCTGGCGACGGACCCGAACGTCCAACTGCTGGGCCTGGTGCGGGTGCGCGAGAACCGCTTCTTCACCCAGGGCGGCGTGGACGGCCGGCGCCTGGAGGGTCTGCCGGCGACGGCGGCGGAGTTTGGGCTGTTCGACGTGGTGGTGCTCGGTTCGCTGGACCGCGCGTTCCTGCCGAACGCGACGGTCGAGAGCATGCGGGCGTTTGTCAACGACGGCGGCGGGCTGCTGATGCTGGGCGGCGAGGCGAGCTTCGGGCCGGGCGGCTACGGTGGGACGGCCGTTGAGGCAATGCTGCCGGTAGAGGTCGGTGGGCGGACGATGAAGCAGGTCACCGACGCCTTCCTGCCGCAGTTGACGGCCGCCGGCGAGGCCCACCCGGTCTTCGAGGGCATCGCAGGCTACTTCACCGGGCCGGGCGGTCGACAGCCGGATGGGAAGCTTGCCGAGCTGCCGCCACTGACCGGCTGCGTGGACGTCGTCCGCGCCACGCCCACCGCTTCGACACTGGCGGTGCATCCGACCGCGCGGAATGCCGCCGGGCCCGTGGTCGTGCTGGCCGTCCAACCGTACGGCGCGGGGCGGACCGCGGCCTTCACGGCCGATACAACGTGGCAGTGGTACATGCCGCTTCGCCCGCTCGGCACGGCGAGTCCGTATCATCGCTTCTGGGGGCAGTTGATCCGCTGGCTGGCGCACGTGGAGTCTCGCACGCGTGAAGCCGGCGCGGCGGCGTTGCTTCGGCTGCCGAGGACGCACACACGCGCCGGCGAGGCCCTGGACGTCCTGGCGAAGGTGCAGGACACCGAGGGCCAGCCCGCCCGCAACGCGGCGGTGAACCTGGCCGTCCATCCCGTAGCGGACGGGCGACCGTTGGCCCAGCCGACCGAGACGCTCACGCTCGTGGCAGGCGACGGCGGCGGGACCTATCGCGGCGACTGGACGCCGAAGGAGGCGGGTGAATACGTGCTGCGGCTGGCGGCGGTCTCATCGCGCGATGAGCAACTCGGCACGGACGAGCTTCCCGTGACGGTCGAGCGGCGGTCGCGCGAGCTGCAGCGGCTGGCCCGCAACGACGAGTTGCTGCGCGATCTGGCCGTCAATTCCGCCGGGCAGTACGCCGACATCACCGGCCTGCCCGATCTGCTCGATAACATCATCGACCGCCAGCGTCAGCTTGCCGGCCCGCCGCCCAAGGCCACCGTCCACCGGCTGTACCATTTCCCGCTGCTGTTCATCGCCTTTGTCGCCATGCTGACGGGCGAATGGGTGCTGCGACGTCGCTGGCAGTTGCAGTAGCCTGTTCCGGCGGTGAGGGATCGGCCGATACAGCCCTGCATGCGACGAGTCCGACAGTGGACATGGATCCAGGAACTTGCCACTACGTATTTCCAGGTGGTCCTCGATAAGGATGTTGAGAACCAATCGGTGGGCAACAAGTTATCCCTCTTTCATATGATCACATGAATGGGATACTAGCTTCGGGCTGCTGCTGACATCCCACGGCCGATGCGGTATACTTGCTGCATGGCTGTCATGGCGAAGTCATTCTGGCGACCGGCGGGGGGCGTTTACCTTGCGTGCTGCCTGGCGGGTCTGGCGGCCGGGCTCTACCCCGACGCCATTCACCCGCCGAGCCACACCGTCCGCCCGGCTCCCCTGCCGACGCTCTCGGCCCTGGCCGCCGCACAGGCCGCCTACGTCCTGCTCGGCTGGCCCGTCGTCATCGCGCGTCGCATTCGCCGCGGACGGCCGTCTTCCCTGGCGGCCCTCACGTCGGAACTCGTCGGCCTGCTCGTCGCCGGCGTGCCTTTCTACATCATCGCCGCGTGGTTCAGCAACGCCCTTGCCGCCGATGCCGTTCGTGTCGCCGCCGTGCTCCTCGCCGCATCGCCGCTGGTCTGGCTGGGCGGGAGACTGCTGGCCCGGGACGCCGCGCGCCCCTGGGCCATGCTTGCCCTGATCGCTTTGGCCGTCGGGCTGCCGTTGTTGCACTACATCCTGATTGACTTCGCCCCCGCCCTGTCGGCCGACTGGGCGTGGGACCTCTCGCCGGCATCGCTGGCCTGGTCGGCAGGCCTGCCCCGCCAGCAGGCCGTCCTGCCCGCGCCCGCATGGGCGCCGCTGCTGTGGTTCGCCACGGGGCTGGCCGGTCTGGCCACAACCCATCTGCTCGCATGCCGCCCCGCCGCACCGGCCGAGGCCTCACCGCAGACCCTGCCGCCCGCCTGAGCGGCTACGCGTCGGCCGCCTTGCCCAGATGCATCGTGTAGGCGATGCGATTGCCGAACACCGCCCGCCGCCGGAAGCCCGCCGCCTCGGCCGCCCGCGCCACGCGGCTCTGCCGCTGGAAATGCGGATCGAATATCACCTCCGTCACCGACAGCACGCCGCCCGGGCGCAACGCCGCAAACGCCTCGGCCAGGCAGGCCGCCTGGTCGGGAATCTCGCCGAGGACCGTCACCAGCAGCACGCGGTCGAAGGCCTCCCGCTGCAAGGCGCCGCTCCCGACCGCCGCTTCGACGAACTCGATGTTGCTCACGTCGGCCATGGCGGCCTTGGCTCGCGCGCGGTATAGCATGCCCGCCTGGACGTCGACAGCCACCACCCGTCCCGACGGCCCGACCGCCCGGGCGACCGGCACGGCCAGGCGTCCCGGCCCGCAGCCGATGTCCGCTACCGCCATGCCCGGCTGGAGTTGAAGGTGTTCGACGATGACGGCCGCGCGGTTGGTCTTGGTGAAGGGGTTGTCCAGCTCCACCATCCAGCGCAGCCAAGCCGGGCACGGCAGCGAGTGTCGATGCGACGCCACCCGCCAGACCACCCAGCCGACCGTCGCCAGCAACGCCGCGCCTGCTAGAATGTACACGACCATCGGCATGAGCAGATTCTCCCCGCCGCCGCACCCGCCGTCAACAGCCGTGCCTCGCCGGCAGCGCCCCACCGTTTTGCCACTCAACACATGAGCCGGTTGCGTTGTGGCCAGAAAGCGTGCCGCGGGCTTCCAGCCCGCGCGCGGCGAGGTCGCGAGAGCGGGTGCCTTGTCCCTGTCAAGTCGGAACGAGGCCGGCGGG
>JAAAOJ010000067.1 GCA_009908915.1 Planctomycetota bacterium | reverse complement strand
GGACACGGCGGTGGTGGGCGCTGGTGGCGGCGGGGGTGGCTCTGGGACTTGCGGTCTATGTCCGTCCGGTCGGGCAGGTCATGGTGTTTGTTTTTGCCGCGGCGGCGCTTCTGCCGTGGGGCGCTGCGGCGGATCGGCTTCGACGACGCCTGGCTGCGGCGGCAGTCTTCATGTGTGTGGTGGCGGCGGTGACGGGGCCATGGGTGGTCCGCAATCACGTGCGGGCGGATTACTGCGGTTTTTCGAGCTTCGCCACCGACAGCCTCTACACGTATGTCGGCCCGCGGATCCTTGCTGGCAGCCGGGATGTCAGCGTGAGGGCGGCCCGGTCGGAACTGGCCGAGGAGCAGCGCCTGGCAGCGGCGTCGCTGGCCGCCCGCTCGCGATTGACGGTCGGCGCCATGGCCCGCTGGCGAGCGCGGCGCGCGAGGCAGATCATCGCCGGGAACCTTGGCACCTGCGCGATGATGCACGCGCGCGGGACGGTGGGGTTTGTCCTGCCCGGCGCGACGGACGTTCTGGAAGTCGCCGGCGTCACGCGCGGCCAGCGAGGTACGCTGGCGGTTCTGCAGAGCGAGGGGATGGGCGCAGCCGCGATGCATTACTTCGGGGGCAGCGTGGCGGCCCTGGTGATGGCCGGCGTGATGCTGCTGGTTCCGCTGGCGAAGTTCTGCGGTGCGGCGGTCTGCCTCTTTCGACGGGCGCGGCTGCGCATGCCGGCGTGGTCGTGGCTGCTGTTGGCGGTGGTGGTCGTCTCGGCGATGCTGGGCGGCTCGACCGGCACGCCGCGGTTCCGCGTGCCGGTCGAGCCGGTGCTTTCGGTCGTTGCGGCGGCAGGGCTGCTGGCGATACGCGACGCGATCCGTTTCCAGACGACGCGCTGCTGAACGTGGCGACGGCAGGACCGGCAGCCGGTGTCAATGTTGCTTGCGGCGGAAGCGCAGGACATGTCGCTGGCCGTAGACGCGGGGACGCCAGACCATGTCGATCGTCGGCGTCAGCGTGTTCCAGATGAGGATGGCCACGTACGTGGGAATCGGCAGGGTCGTGTAGAGCTTCAGCAGCATGGCCGTGGCGCCCGCCCCGGCGCCGAAAAGCATCTGAGCCCCGCCGAGGACCGGTCGGCTGGTCATCTCCGTGGCTAGGAAGAACGCGCCGAGGAGCACCGCGCCGCTGAGGACCTGGTACGTTGCGTACGCCAGGCCCACGTCCAGGCCTTCGGCGATGATCGGCCAGGACACGGACCGCTCGCCCCCGACGTCGACGCGCACCGGGGCGACGGCCGCGACGGCGGCGGCCGCCAGCAGGAAGCACAGCGGCAGGCCCCATTTGACGTAGTTGCGGTAGATCAGGTACAGCCCCGCGACAACGATCACCACGGCGCAGGTCTCGCCGATGCCGCCCGGCCTGGCGCCCAGCAGCATGTCGCCGACGGGCGGCAGTTGCGTCAGTGCGGCCGGCTTGCGATGGTCGATGTGTTCCCGGACGGCCGCCAGTGAACTGAACGCCGGCTCGACGTCGACGGTCGCGACGGTCAGCGGCCGAAGCGTCTGCGTCGGCAGGGGGACGGCCCAGCCGTCGTCGTCCTCGGGCAGATCGTGGTCCTGCCAGCCGCGGTAGATCTCGCCGGGCCGCATCGGCTGGACGTCGCCGATGTCGCCGAGCAGCATGTGCTGCGGCGCCAGCAGCGGCCACTGGTCGGGCGTGAGGTTCGCGTCGATGCCGAGGCTGGCGAGGATCGGCACGATGACGGCGACGGCGAACCGCCCCAGCAGGGCCGGTTGCCAGAGGAAGTGGCCGACGCCGCCGAAGATGGCCTTGCCGACGATGATGGCGAATGCGGCGGCCATCACGACCACCCACCAGGGCGTGAACGGCGGCAGCGTCAGGGCCAGCAGCATGCCGGTGAGGTATGCGTGCGACCGGCCGAGCAGGGCCGGCGTGTGTGTGACGCGGAAGTAGAAGCGTTCGAAGACAGCGCAGGAGGCGATGGCGATAGCGGCCACCCAGGCGGCCCGGTAGCCGAAGAAGAGGATGCCTCCCGCCAGGGGCAGGCAGGCCGCCACGAGCGTGACGATGAAGACGGTGCGGATCTTTTCCGGTGCGCGGAACAGCGGCGCGTGGCCGTCGTAGCCCAGTGAGACGGTCGTGCTGATGTCGCTCGCCGGTTGGGTCATCGGTCGGCCTCCGCGGCGGGCGACGGGGCCATGTCGCTCAGCAGGGGCATGGATCGTCGATGATGGCGGACGGTACCGGCCAGGCGGCGGACGCGGTCGGTCAGCGGCAACCGGGCCGGACAGACGTAGCTGCACACGCCGCAGCCGACGCAGGCGGTCACGCCGAGGTGCTCGGCCTGGGCGACATCGCCGAGTTCGTACATGTCGTTGAGCATGGCGACGTTGAGGCGGACGGGGCAGTGGTCGCGACACCAGCCGCAGCGGATGCACTGGCTGGGCGGCGCATGGGGTGTGGGCGTCACCGCGAGGACCGACTCGCAGGCCGGGCTGACGACGGCGTCCCCGTCGACCTGCCGGCCGGTCATCGGCCCGCCGAGCACACACGGCGCGTCGGTTTCGCCGAGCAGGTCGTGGCAGGACGTCCCGAACGGTACGAAGACGTTGCCCGGGCGGGCCACGCCGTCGCCATTGACGGTGACGACGCGTCCGGTCAGGCGCTGCCCGCAGGCCACCCAGCGGTAGGCGGCCAGGCACGTCGAGGCGTCGATGACGGCGGCGCCGATGTCGGTGGGTCGGCCGCCAAGCGGCACTTCGCGGCGAGTGAGAACCTTAATGAGAATCGGGTCGGCCCCGATGGGGTACTTGTGTGGCAGGGCAACGCGATTGACGGAATACTGGATCGCCGGTTCGACGAGCGAGGCATAGTCACGCGTGCGGCGTGCGTCGACGGCGAGGAAGACCTGTCGGGCTTCGCAGGCCAGGGCCAGGATCGCCAGGCCCTGCATGACCTGCGGCCCATACTCGACGAGCAGCCGATGGTCGGCTGTTATGTAGGGCTGGTTTTCCATGGCGTTGACGATGAGGTCCTGGCAGGCGGTGGCGACGGCCCGTTGAACCCAGCGGATCAGCGGCTCGGGGCGGGGCCGGCTGGTTGCGATCTGCCCTTCGGCCAGCTGCTGGCGGATGGTGTTACTGCTGACCGTGCGCCAGTCGCGAACCTCGCGGGCCGCGCCCATGCCACAGCCGCCGTGAATGTCGGTCAACTCGATGGCCGGGCAGGCAAGCAGATCCCGCCCGTGTCGAACGACGGCCGTCGTCAGCGCCGCCACGCGCCCGGCCGCGGGCGCGAATATATCGACACCGCCCGGCCCGGGCGCCGCGGCGAGTCGCTCGCCACATTGCACGTTCGTGCCGACATCGACCACGGGGCTCGCCCCGGCCGTCCCGCACGGCGCGAGCGGCACGCGCAGCGTGGCCACCGAATCGACCATGCCGATGGGCTGATCGATGGTCGACGCATTCTCATCCGGCAGATCGATGCCGCCGGCGAACTGGCCGTATCGGTGGAACATGACGTGCATGGTAATCGATGGGCAGCCCCAGGCCAATAGCGGCCCCACGCTCGCCACCCGTTTGGAAAGCCATCGCTGCCTTCAAGAAGGGCCCGCGAGGGTGAACCGGTCCAACTCCCAACCGCTGACCGCCCACTCCCATCTTCCCCACAGCCGCGAGGGGTGAACCCTGAAATGCGGAATCGTCCCCACACCGGTGATGTTGGCCCGTGAGGGCATTCACCGCTCAAAACGGCTCGACAACGCCCAAGGACGCTGCTAATCTGACCGCCGGCGATACCAGTAATCAGAAACACACGCTGGCATGTTGCGGCGTCTCGTCACGCCGACAGCCCGTGGGTCGATGTGTCGCCGGCGGAGACCCTCAGCCAGAGTATCGAGTCACGAAACAGACGGTGAGCTCAACGAGCTGAAAGATCTCAAGGAGTTCAGACATTCAAAGATTCAAAGAGTTGAAAAGGCCGAAACATGTGCTTTGTTGATCATATACCGGCAAACCTGATATCGCGTTTGCAGAACGTGAACACGAACATTAAGGAAAGAGGGATCAAGCGATTTGATCGTGATGGACACGACATCGTAAGCGGCTATTCCTATGGCGAATTCTATGACTGGGATCTCTATTTTGAATGCATCTACCTGAGCTACTACGGTGTGGCAACGTTCTGTCAAACCAACGTGAAGTCATTTCTCAAGCAACAGTACGTCAATGGATTTGTTCCCCGTACGTTGATTGGCAATCACGGCATGACATTTCAGCATGTCAAGCCGTTTCTAGCGCAGACCGTATGGCTGGGGTATCAGCAGAGCGGCACGCTGGAGTGGATCAAGGAACGGGAAGGGCTGGGATACCCCTATTTCAGCGAACACACCTCATATTATGAGAAATTAAAGAAGTCGATGGATTACTGGTTCTGGTATCAGGATTATGACAAGAACGGACTGCCGGTATGGGACAGCGCGGACCACAGCGGCATGGACAACCAGGACAGCCGCGCCGGACGAATTCGGGAGTGCTTCTGCGAAGGTGTCGACTTGGCGTCTTACTTGATCAGAGAGATGCGAGCTTTGGCCCGTATCGCCGAAGCACTCGGCCACGAAGAGGATGCGCGGACCTGTCGCGAACATGCGATCCGGCTCGCCGATCTGGTCAATTCCGTGTTCTGGGATTCCCAGGACGGATTCTACTATGACCGCCATGAGGTCAGCGGTGAGAGAATCAGTGTCAAATCAGTGGCTGGATTCACGCCGCTCTGGGCTGGAATCGTGCCGAAAGAGCGAGCTCAACGCCTGATTGAAGAGCATCTGTTCAATGAACAGGAGTTCTGGCTCGCATACCCGGTGTCCGGGTATGCGAGAACCGAACCTGACTACGTCCAAGCGCCCTGGCCGGGGCCGAACTGTAATTGGCGCGGCACCACATGGATTCCCCTGAATTACATGATTGTCCATGCGCTTCGAGATTATGGGTATCAGGACAAAGCCAGGGAGTTGGTGGAGAAGACGTTTGACCTGGTTTACAGGCGAAATCCAGTGACGCGGGAGTATTACAACGCCGAAACTGGATCCGGGCAAGGACTAGACCCCTTTTGGGGATGGTCCGCGCTGGCGTATTTCATGGGATTGGAATATGATCTGAATTACAATCCCATGGACCTGGACGGAACCGACGTGAAGCCATTGGCTGTGGACTGTCTGGGTATGGAATTCTGAATGCGGTGCTGTTGGCAGGCAATACTCGCGGCATGACACGCCTCTCCCGCAGGGAGAGGCCGGGTGAGGGTCTTCTCTTCACTGTCACACGATGGTTCGCACAAATTCGCACAAACAGCACATCGGTATTGGCGCTGCCGATCGAATCAGAAGAACAGGCGGCGTTCACGCGCGTCGTCTTCGCCGCCTCGCCAGCATGCACAAGCCGCCGGCGAGCAGCAGGCTCATCGTCCCCGGCTCGGGCGTGACGACCGCGGCGTCGGAAAGATACCCCACCAGGCCCTGCGTCATTTGTGTCGCATAGGCGTAGTCGATGTAGCCCTGGGTGTCGACCGAGTCGCTCCACTTGTGATAGTGCGGGTTCTCGCTCCAGCCGTGCTCGATCAGCAGGCAGGCGTCGAAACCGGCCTCGTCGAACGGCTGATGGTCGCTGCGCCCCATCTGTGCGACGGTCGCCTCGATATCGGCGTACGAGTCCATCGATGCCGCCAGGGCCGAGGTGATCGCTGAGTTATCCTGGGCGTAGTAGATCCACGCCTTGCCGTGGTGCTCGCCGGCCGGATTGTAGGCGATCATGTCGGCGGAGATCATTCCCGCCACCTGGGCCGCGGGGTTGCTGTCTACCCAGCCGTAGGAGCCGTGCAGTCCCTGCTCTTCGCGATCGAAGGCGGCGAAGACGATGGTCGACTCGAACTCGTAGCCGCTCATCACGCGGGCGGCTTCGAGGACGGCGGCGACGCCGCTGGCATTGTCGTCGGCGCCGGGTGCGCCGGGCGTTTCACCTGCGCCCGTACCGGGATCGCTGCTATTCGACGCGTCGTAGTGGGCGCCGATGACGTAGACCGCCTCCGGTGTCTTCGTACCCGGCAGCGTCGCCACCACGTTGCTGTAGGCATAGCCGCCATGCGTGCCGCTCTGCAGCTCCGCCGACAGGCCGAAGCCGCTCAACAGCGACAGGATATTGTCGCGCGCGGCGTCGTGACGGTCGCTTCCGCCTGAGTTCGAAAACATACGGTTCTCGCCCAAATGGGTGTAAAGGTGATTGTCCAGATAGCCGCTGTAGCTGGCCTGACTGACGCCGTTGACGACGTCCTGCGTGGTTGGAGCCGCGGCGGCCTGGCCGGCCCAGACCGTGACGAATACGAAAGCGACGGAAAACAGACGTTTGGCGATGGGCTTCATACGGCTGGCTCCAGGGGCCCAAGGGGTTCATGTGTCAAACGGCCGGGTGACGGCGACGGGTTTGCCTCTATGCGCCCCGCCGACGCTTTCGAAGCAGTGCCAAGGCGCCCGCGGCCAGAAGGCTCAGTGTCGCCGGCTCGGGGACCTCGCCATCGAGGCGGACGATGGCATCCGTGCTGTTGCCATCGTTACGGCAGCCTTCGACCCAACTGATGCCGATGATGTCGCCGTCCTGCAACTCCGGCAGGAGCGAGCGGGCGATCGTGACTTCAACAACGTAGGTGGGATGAAGCATCTCGAAAATCTCGTTGTTGTCACCATCGTAAAAAGCCAGATTCTCGTACGTGACCGTGGCGTCGCCTTCCTTGTTCAAGATCGTGGAAGCGGAATCCCAGATCGGGTCGAAGTTGGTGTCCTCTCCGCCGGCGTCGGTGGCATTGGTGGCCGTGCCGACATACCAGTCGCTGTTATCGGTACGGTAGAGGCCTGTTCCCACGGTGCTATCCCTCACGCCGGCGTTTCCACTCGACGGCCGCTGATCGTTGGTGATATCCACGCCGAAGTCATAGTGAAACCCGTCGGCAGCGGCACCGTTGTACGGCCCGCCGCTGGTCCCGCTGAAATCCAGGGCCAGATCACCGGCAACGATGGTGGCATCGACACCGTCGCGGTCTTCATAGTAACTGGTAGCCGGACCGAAGGATGTAAGGACGGCGATGTAGAGGTTGTCATTATCGCAATCAAAGTAGATCGCCTCAACATCGTAAGGCTCTTCGCCGGAAGGATGGGTGGCCGAATTCCAATCGGTATAATCATTCAGCGTAGTATCGCTCCACTCGCCCTGCCAGTCGTCAACGACATACTCTGTCGAACCCACGTTCTTGGTCGGTACGAGGCTGGACGCCACGAACGGGTAGGTTGTGGCATTCTGCTTGTTATCGGTCAGTCCGCTGCCCAACGCAGGATTCACGCCGAAATGGTCCTGCAACAGGCTTGCCTGTGCCGTTGCGGCCATCAGCATGACGGCGACCGCTACGATTCCCGGTACTCCAGCATGTTTCATATTCAACATGTTCCGATCTCCCAGCGCGTGGGTTTGTCCCTCACGGCTTGTCTTGTTGTATCTGGTCATATTGTCCCTCACTGTCTTCGTAATGGGCGGTCTGCGCGGGAAAGCGGGCCGCCAAGACGTTTGTCTCGGGTCTGTCCAGAGGGAGGCCGCGTCGCTCACATGCATCCGGAGCGTGGTTCCGGCGCGGGACCTCTTTGGCGACGGTGTACCGTTGGGTTCAGCGTGGCTCAGTGCATGGACCGCCCGGGGCCACCGCGACAGACGTCGTGGCGACTGGGGTCGGAGGCACACGGCCGTTGGCATGGGCGGAGGACCTCGTCGGGGCTCGATTCCGTCCGAGGCGCCGCGTCATGCCGGCTGGGGCTCCCTCGCTATAGGTTTGTCAACACTCTCTCTCGGCCTTCTCGCGTTCGCGTCGGCTCGGACGCGGACATTCAGTGGCCAGGCTCCTTGTCTGCGGAGGTCGGACGGGAGAGGTGGCATGATCTGTCCGGCGGGGCAGCGGCACAGACTGCGCGCTGCGATCTTGCAGGACAGAATCAGGCGGGGTTCTCTCTCGTTGTCCTCGCACGTTTCCGGCAGTCGTGATGCAGGCTCAACACAACAGTCGCCAGAACGATTCTGCGCGATCCATCTCTTGCATGGCAGGGGTCCCGGCCGAGCTTCTCTCGCCAAGGCCGGTCACTGCCCTCCAGTGTACGCTACGACCCTCCCTCGGAGGGTCAACCTGCGGGGCTCACCGCAGGGTTATTAAACCATGGTAGCGCATTTGCGCCGCACGTCAATCGGTAGAACTACCCCCCGCTCGGCCACAGATCATGCTCTTGCTGTCTCCTGATGCCGTAAGTATATTCAAATAATGGCCTTGTCGCAGAGACAGTATCTTGTGAGGCAGAGTCCTTTTCTAAAAAAAAGACAGAATGCACGGATTTTCGCTTCAGTATCGGCCCCCTCTTTGCCGAAGGTCCGCCGAGATGCTATCCTCGTGGCCATGAACGATCAGCATTGGACGGTCGAGATGTATGCGGAGACCTTTGAGGCCGCTTACGCCAAGGTCGCCCAACGGCGCTCGCACCAGCGCTTGCACCCGTCTTCGCCAAGGCTTCTTCGGGCAGGCCACCGACGCGAAACTGGCCGTTCTGGCCGATCTTCTGGCCGACTTGCCCAGCCCCCAGCGCCGCGAGGTCATTGCCAGCCTGCCCACCTGAAGATCGGGTGGCAATCGCCAGGCTGATCGCTGCTGCGGCGATTAAATAGAACCTGCGGTACTTACCGCCAAGTACCGAGAAATTGTCACGCTTCACGCGAAACAACAGGCATATTGCACCCTTTAGGGTATAATACGGCCGTTCGCCTTAGTTTGGGCACGCCTTCTTTCTCGCGGCATGAGTTATTTGTACCCCATAGGGTATAAATAGTGTTGTCTTTTCAGCGGGATAGCCGATAATGATTGAGCAACAAGGCATATTGTACCCGATAGGGACTCTCATGGAACTGGCTAAGGAAATCACGGAAATGCGGAAAGCCGCCGGCCTGACCCAGGTCGAACTCGCCGAGCGTGCAGGCGTGGGGCTTCGCTTCGTGCGCGAGTTGGAACAGGGCAAGCCCACGGTTCGGCTGGATAAGGTCAACCAGGTGCTGGCGCTTTTCGGCTGCGAGCTCGCGGTGAGGACGAAACCATGACGCGACAGGCAGACGTTTTCTACCGCAACCGTCTGGCTGGCCGGTTGACGGAGCTGCCTGACGGCTATCGGTTTGTCTATGACGAATCGTATCTCGCTGACGGCCCGGCCATTTCACTCACGCTGCCGTTGCAGGCAGAACCGTTCGAGTCGGAGACGCTCTTTCCCTTCTTTGCCGGGCTCGTGCCGGAGGGCTGGTATCTCAAGATCGTCTCTCCCACCATCAAGGTGGATGAGCACGACACGTTCGGCCTGCTGATGAAGACCTGCGGCGATTGCATCGGAGCCGTCAGCCTTCGCGAGGTTTCTTGTGATCCGGGTGACGGGGCATCTGCACATGGAAAGCGCGGTTCCCTTGCGACGGACCTTTCGAATGTAGGGCAGAAAGATGGCGACGATTAAGTACGACGACAGAACGCTGCGTGCCTTGTTCGGCAAGCCGATCCAGCCGACGATCCCCATCTCGCTCAACGAAATCTCCATCGAGGCCCAGAAGCTCGCCGGCAAGCTCAGCATCTCGGGCGTCCAGCCGAAACTCTCCGTCCGATTGGACGGCGACAAGCTGATCCCGGTGGACACGGATGGCCAGTACATCCTCAAACCACAGACGCAGGACTTCCCTGAACTGCCGCAGAACGAGTATCTCTGCATGCAGATGGGCAAGCGGTTCGGCCTGAATACGGCCGCCTGCGTTCTGCTGGAACTGTCCGACGGTTCGCCGGCCTATGTGGTGAAGCGGTTTGATCGTTTCAAGAAAGGCCGACGTATCGAAAAACTCGCCTGCGAGGACATGCACCAGATTCTCGGCGGTCCCGACAAATATGCCGGCAGCCATGAGCAAGTAGCCAAGGTGATCAAGGAGCATTGCCGTTTTGCGCCGCTGGAACTGCAGCGGTTGTTCGAGATGACGGTCTTCAACTTGACCATCGGCAACGGCGACGCCCACCGGAAGAATTTCTCGCTGCTGACGAGTGCAGACGGAACCGTCGCCTTGAGCCCCGCCTACGACCTGGTCTCATCGCGGCTGGTGATCCCCGAGGAAGATGCGGAACTTGCCCTGTCCCTGAACGGCAAGCACAACCGCCTGAGACGGGCCGACTTCCTGGCCTTCGCGGACCATGTGGGTATCGCCGCCACCTACGCGGCAGATAGGATTGCCGGCTTGCTGTCCCTACAGGATGAATTCCTGCAGATGGTCGGAGAATCGATGCTGACGGCTGGGCTGCGAGACCGCCTCAAGGATATCCTGACCGAACGCCTGGGCCGCCTGGAATAGGTATGTGGGAAAGACCGCTTCAGGTGACGCCAGCGGAACCGCCGCGCCCATAGACAGACTTTGTTTGTGCTGTCCGGTGCGTTTTTCGGGCGTGGCTGCCGCCCGTCATGGAACGGCCAGTGGGAAGGTGATATCCTGTCGTGATGACCTCGAAGCAGTCCATGCATCTGAAGCTGGCCATCATCGTGGCCGGCATTGTCGTACTGATCCTCGTGCCGTACTTCCTTTGGCACGAGCCGATGGATGCCTATTTCGAGTCCCCTGAATTCACCGCCTGGGTCGCGTCCGCAAAGCCATATGCATGGGCCATTGCCATAGCTCTGCTCGTTGGCGATCTGTTTTTGCCGATCCCGGCCGCTCCAGTGGTGGCCACTGCGGGAGTCCTCTACGGTACATTCTGGGGCGGCGTAATCGGAGCGTTTGGGTCGATACTTGCCGGGCTCGTGGCCTATGCCATGGCGCGTCTGGCCGGGCGAAAGGCCTCCAGACTGCTGGCCAGCGAAGGAGAGATGGCCGATCTTCAGCGGTTCTTCGACACTTGGGGCGTCGGCGGGATCATCGCCTCTCGCGCCATGCCCGTCGTCCCGGAGGTCCTGACCTTCATGGCCGGCCTGGCAAGGATGCACCTTGGACGTTTCGTCTCGGCGCTGGCCATCGGAGCGATTCCGATGGGCTTCCTGCTGGCCTGGGCCGGCAGCACTACGGGTACCTCGTCAACGCTGCTGCTGGTGCTGACGCTGGTGCCGGCGGGCCTGTGGTGCGTCTACCTTATCTGGGCGCAGTCATTGCGGGCGCGACGGCTACAGCCCGCTGCCATAGAGCGCCAAGAACACCAACGGTGAGGGGTGGAAGTGTTGGCGCTCTGTGGCGGTCTTGGCTGGAGAACGCCGGGCGCGCTAAACTGGCAGGCCGAAGAGAACCCCGCCGGGCGGCGGGGTTGAGAGGTGGTGCTGGTGGGGCCAAGCCTTACTGGCCAGGCCGAACTTACCCCGCGCGGCCTTCACACGGCGACTGGCGGTGCCCTTGGTCTTGATCTCACGCGACATGGCGGCATGCAATGTCGCGGCCGGCGTCTTGCCCTTGCCGGGTGCCCACAACCCACGGGCGACGGCCAGGTCCACGATGTCCTTGCATCGCATCGGGTCGCCGGTGCCCAGGCTCAACAGGTGCGCCGCCGCGTCCAGCAGGCTCATCGGCTTGTTGTCACCACCGTCACCGTCGCCCCCGGTGGCCCGAGGTTCGCCCGTGTGGCGTTTGGTGTTGCCCTTGGCCTCCTGGGTCGCTGGGGCGGGTGTCTTCGCCTCGGGTGCGGGCCGGTCGTCGCCGGCCGCCACGACCTTGTTGCGGAGACGTTGGGCGCTCTTGATCCGCACCGAGCGGTTGGTGCGGATGTTCGTGCCGTCCCAGCCGCCGCGGGGGTTCTCCGCGTCGATGCGAACCGGGACGATGTTGCCGCTGATCTTGGCGGCGTAGACCTGGCCGAGTTCGAGAGTTCGATCGGGTCTTTCTTCACGGTGTGTCTCCTTTCGTTACACACATGAAGCCATGGAATCGGCCCCGTGCTAAGCATGATTCCGGCCGGTTTCGCAGACTTTCTGCCCTTTGATGGTGGGTGTTCGCGAGCAGCTACTCGATTGCCAACTCACCCCGCACCGGGTAGCATCAGCCGGCACGTTGATCAGGGAGACAAGCCGATGGATGCATTCGAAGAGATTGTGGCGATGCTGTTGCACCGACAGGGGTTCTGGACGCAGACCGGCTACAAGGTCAGTCTCACGCCCGGGGACAAGAAGGCCATGGGCAAGGCCACAACGCCGCGTTGGGAGATAGACGTGCTGGCCTACCGCCCAGCCGGCAATCGAGTGCTGGTGGTCGAGTGCAAATCGTTCCTAAACTCCAAGGGCGTCGGCTTCAAAGGCTTCACCGGCCAGAGCGAGCGTGGCCGGAAGAGCTACAAGTTGTTCACCCAGCCGGTCATCCGCGAGGTGGTACTGGAGCGACTGGCCGAGCAACTCCGGGAGCAGAAGCTCGTTCGGGCCAATCCGAAACTTCAGCTCTGCCTGGCCGCTGGCAATATCCAGAACGGCAACGAGTCAGACATCCAGGCCCACTGCGACGCCAACGGCTGGCAGCTGTTTGGCCCAGCGTGGTTTCGGGAACGTTTCGTCGAACTGGCGGACTGTGACTACGAGAACGACATCGCTATCGTTGCCGCCAAGCTGGCCAAGGCCATCAACACCTGAGCCGCAGCTCGCGGTCCGCCTGTTCAAAAGATCCCGCAGTATCCATCGCGGCTGCTCTGGCCCTTCAGCCCGCGAACCACGGCCTGTGTTTTCGGCGCGTTTCCCACAAACTGTGTCCCAGGGCTCGACGCGTTCCGGTGCGCT
>JAAAOJ010000025.1 GCA_009908915.1 Planctomycetota bacterium | reverse complement strand
CCCGCCAGGACCTTCAACAGGCTGAGACGCAAATCGCCCAGGCCGAGGCTGAACTGGCTGCGACCACCTTTGCCGGGCGCGAGCCGACCCGCGAGGAACTCAGCGAGCAGAAGACCCACCTTAACCAGTGGCGGGAACTCTCCCGGCAGGTCGATGCGTTGACCGAGAAACTCACCGACGCACAGGGCCGTCTGGAGGAGGCGAGTGAGGCGGTGGGCGGGTCGGCCGTCGAGGACCTGGCCGAGCTTGACACCGACGCGCTGGACGGGTTGGATCAGTTCCATCAGGAACTGGTCACCCAGCGGCAGCGCGTCTCGGCCGTCGAGGCAGAGCTTGCCGGTCTGGGCGAGGCGGAAACACCATCCGACGCGCAGGGCGCCGATGCGAATACTCTCTTGGCCGGGGCGGGGTTCCTGCGACGTATTCTGCGCGGGGACGGGGCTGATGGTCCGCTGGGGGCTGTATCGGGGTGGAAGCTCGCGGTCATCCCCGCGATGATCGTGGTGACGGGGCTGATCGCACTGGTTCACTCATGGGCGGCTGTTGCGGTCGGGGCCGTCGCGGCGGGAGTTGCGTTGATGCTGCTGGCCAGGCAGCCCAGGCCGTCCCGCGGAGAGGACCCGGCCGTCCAGTACGCTCGCGCGGAGTTCCAGCGACTGAACCTTACCGAACCGGCGGGGTGGGACGATGCATCTGTCGCGGCGCGGCTGGAGGAGATCCAGCGAGAGCTGACCGACACCCGCCAGCGCGAATCGCAGGCCGTTCGCGCCGACGACCTGCGCCGGCGACTGCAGCGCGAGCAGCAGGCCCTGGGCGAGCTTGAACAACGCTGCAGCGAACTCGCGCAACGCGTCGGTCTTGGCCCGGATGCGGGCGACCTGGCGGTGGTGACCCTGGCGAAGAATCTTGCAGCCTGGCAACAGGCCCGAGGCGATTGTCGCGGCCTGGCCGGTCGCCTACAACCGCTCACCGGGCAGCTCGATCAGCGGCGGGAGACGGTGAACCAGTTTCTCCACGCCATCGGAGCGGAGGCGGCCGAGACGCACGACATCGCCCGCGTCCGGCTGGACGCCGCCGACGAGACGCTTACCGGTCGCCAGCAGGCCAATCGAGACCTGAGCGACGGCCGGGGCGACCGCGACCGGACCCGGCGGCGAATCGACAACCTTGAATCACGCATCGCGGATATATACCGGCAGGCCGGCATTGACGATCACGACGAGGCCGAACTCTCCCGGCGCGTCGAGATGCTCGAAACATGGAAGCAACTCCGCCAGCAGCAACGCGATTTGCAGGGGCAGCTTTCGGCGATCGAGCAACGACTGGAAGGGCGGGAGGACCTGCTGACGCTCTCGGCCGAGGACGTGCGCGACCGCATCGAACGTGCCAAGGAGCAGGCGCAGCGGCTGGATGCACTCCGCGAGGAGATCGCCGAAATCAAAGCCCGCGTCGAGCAGGCCGGTCGCGGTCGCGAGATGACCGACGCCCTGGCTGCTGTCGACCGCGCCAAGGACGCCCTGCGCGATGCCCGCAGCCGTCTGGAACGATGCGAACTGGGCAGGATGCTGCTTGCTGAGGTGGCCGAGGAACATCGCTCGACCGCGGCCCCGGCGGTGCTGGTGAAAGCAGGGCAGTGGTTCGCCGAATTCACCCGCGGGGCGTTCGACCTCCAGGTGCAGCCCGGGGAGGACCGCCGGATGAACTTCGTCGCCCGGGACACAACCAGCGGACGCATCCGACAGGTCGGCCAGCTTTCGCGCGGCACGCGCATGCAACTGCTGCTTGCGGTAAGGCTGGCGTTTGCGACCCACACCGAGCGGGCCGAGACACTCCCCCTCGTGCTGGATGAAGTCCTGGGCAATACCGATCCGCAACGCTTCCGCGCGGTTATAGACGCTCTGGTGACGATGGTCCGCACCGGTCGACAGGTCTTCTACATGACCTGTCAGCCCGGGGACCGGGAGGCCTTTGCGGCGGTGGCCGAACGCGACGGTCTGCAGGCATTCAAGACGATCGAACTCGGGCAGGGCAGCGGTACGCCCGACGACTTGGAACTTCTCAGCCAGGCCAGCACGGGCCGGGCCGATGTCCCGTCCCCCAGAGCCGATGAGTCCATCACCGAGTACGCCGGCCGTCTCGGCGCCGAGCCTGTGGACCTGGCACGGGGGGCCGGGCCGATACACCTGGGACACCTGCTGGGCAGCCCGCAGACGCTCTGCGGTCTGTTGCGGGCAGGGCTCAGCAGGTGGGGACAGCTTCAGACGTTGACCGAGGCCGGTGTGACGGATCGCTTTGTGGACGCTCAGCAGTACGCGCGGATGGCCGCCCGGGCAGCGGTCGTGACCGCCACGGCCGAGGCATGGCGGATCGGTCGAGGCCGATCCGTTACGCCCGAGGCGCTGCGAGAGGCAGGCCTGAGGGACACCTTCGCCGAGCGAATTGTCTCGCTGGCGGCCGATCTGAACTGGAACGCCGCCGACTTGGTCGATACCATCGAGGCCCGCCGGGACGAACGGACCCGAGGTTTTCGCAAGCAGACATTGGAGGAAATGCGTGAGAACCTGCTCGCCGAGGGATATATCGACCCTCGCGAGCCACTGACGCGCGAGCAGGCACTGGCGAGAGTTCTCGACCGGGTCGAGACGGGTGAAGACGACGATCACCTCTCGCGACAGGAGGTTGTGGACCTCTTCGATTATCTGTGGACATCCACCGGGTCGAATTCGGCCGGCAAGGAGATATCGTGAGACAGTTTTTGGAAGACACCATCCGAGCCGCCGGGGCATTGTCGCTGGAGTATCGCAGCCGCTTGAGTTCCGTCGCTGTCGACAGCAAGACGCATTCGCAGAAGGACCTGGTTACCGAAGCCGATCGGGCTGTGGAGAATCTCATAGTCTCGCGCATCACCGAGACGTATCCGGATCACGCCATTCTGGGCGAGGAGACCGGCTCACACGACGGCTCGGATTATCGGTGGATTATCGATCCGATCGACGGGACGACCAGTTTCGTCCACAATCAGCCGTTCTACTCGGTGTCCATCGGCGTGGAACACCAGGGCCGGGACGTGCTGGCTGCGGTCTGCCTGCCCGTGCTGGACGAGCTTTTTGTGGCCGAGGCCGGCGGCGGGGCGGAACTCAACGGTGAGCCGATTCGTGTGAGCGAGCGCAGTCGGCTCATCGACAGTACCCTTGCGACCGGTTTTGCCTGCGTTCGCGCCAATCACGAGCCGAACAACATCCCGATTTTCGCCGAAGTGATGAAGCACGTCAGGGGCATCCGCCGCTATGGGTCGGCGGCGGCCGACCTGTGCTATGTGGCCTGCGGGCGGCTGGAAGCGTTCTGGGAAATGGCCCTTCAGCCCTACGATGTCGCCGCCGGGCGACTGATCGTCACCGAGGCCGGCGGCACCTTCACCGACTTTGTCGGAGGAACCGAGCACCTCGACTATGAGACGCTGGCGACCAACGGCCGGATTACCACGGAACTGGTGGAGGTTCTTTCGGTTCTTCGGGCCCGGCAGGTCCGCACCTGACCTGTAGCACGGCCAGTGATGCTACAGATGACGGGCCAGTGAAGTACGCCATCTTCGCAGCAGGCGCCCAGCGGTGCGTAACCCAGACGGGAAGGCTTGTTGCGCAACAATTCGACCGACATGCCGAGATGCTGCGCAAACGAGTTACGCACCCCCCCAGCCCGTCTTGGTAAGCGATCCCTGCTGCACCGCGCGAGGATCGCTTGCAGGCGACATTGTGTTACTTGGCCCGCAGCTTGCCGTAGACGTCATCCAGTGCATGGCGGAGGATCCACGCCTGGCGACGATGGCCGTGGTTGGCGCGGATGGCCTCGAGGGCCTTGGCCAGCCGGTCTCGCCCCGCCTGGCCGATAGCATCACGGTGGCCGGTCATGAGCGATCGTGCGGCCACTTCGTAGACGGCGGCACAGGCCTCCGGGCTGCCGTTGTTGAACAGCGGCACGCCACGTTCGATGGCCACTTCGATAACGGCCATCGCCTCACGCGAGGGCGTGGGTTCCGGCAACTCGGGCAGCAGCACGCGGTCGACGACATGCACCACCCCGTTGGTGGCCTTGACGTCGGCGAGGGCAATGGTCGCCTCGTTGATCTGCACGCCGCCGATGGGGCGAATCTCCAGCGAGTCGCCCTGGAGCGTCTCGGCCTGGTAGCTCGTGACGGTGATGCGCCGCGGCAGGACGTGGTACTTGAGAATCGCCTGCAGCCGCTCGCGGTTCTCGGGCTTGAGCAGGTCCTCGACCGTACCGGCCGGCAAGGCCGCGAAGGCCTCGTCGGTCGGCGCAAAGAGGGTCAGCTCGCCGTCGCCGCCCTTGAGGGTCTCGAGGAGGCCGGCCGCGTCGGCCGCCGCCAGCAGCGTCTTGAACTGCCCCGCCAGCCGGGCGGTCTGCACGATGTCCTTCGGCAGGATCACCTTGTCGATGACGTGGATCACGCCGTTACCGGCCTTGATGTCGGCCCGGACGACGTTAGCGCCATCGACCTTCACCCCGCCGTGGCCATCGGTGGAAATCAGGACGCTCGAACCTTCCACCGTATCGGCCAGGGGCGTCGAGGCCGCTTCCTCGCCGGACAGCTCGCGGGCCAGCACGTGATACTTCAAAATCGCGGCGAGCTGGGCCTTGTTCTCCGGCTTGAGCAGCGATTCGAGCGTGCCGTCTGGCAGCTTGTCAAACGCGGCATCGGTCGGGGCGAAGACCGTCAGCGGTCCCTCCCCGGACAGGACCTCGACGAGCCCGGCGGCCTGGGCGGCCTGGAGCAACGTTTTGAACTGTCCCGCCGCCTGGGCGGTTTCAACGATGGTCTTCGGCTCGGCCGCGTGCAGGCCCGCCGGCAGCGTCATCAGGATCAGCGCCATGCAGGCGAGCAAGGGCTTGTGTTGCAGTTTCATGATCAACCTCCCGGTCTCAAGTCTGTGATACGTTTGTTCTGACACCCATCTCTCACGTTGGTTCATTCTAGCTAGCTGGAGGTCAGGGTCGACGCACTCGTTTGCAAGAAAATCTGGAGAGGACTCACGTGCGAAGTGCAACAGCCAGGGTAGACGCCCCCCCTCAGCATTCCGCGGCAATGCCCTTCAGTTCCATTTTCGTGACGTAACTTCATTTGTTTGCGTCACAGAAACGCTCTGTTTTTTCGGCCGTCTGACTCTTCAGGGAGGTGTCAGGACAAACAGTGCTGGCCGTCCGCTTAGACACGGATCGCCGAGCATCAAGGAGCGGAAACGCAGGCGAATTGGTTGATTTGCGGCGTCGAGGATTTCGTCCAGGGGTGGGCCCTGTGCCTGTTCGAACTCGGCGAACAGGTTCGGCCGGCAGCGGCGTCGATGTGGGCTGCGGCGGGCGCCGCGGCGGGAAAAATCATTGTTGCCCTGGTTTGTGAGGAGTGTCAATCGTATGATGAGTAACCAAACCACATAACGAGCAATGACATTCATGGGTCAGGTCTCCCCCTGCCTGGCCCTTGATCGGCCTGGCCCCCTTGCGGGGTCAGGCCACTTCTTGTATAGACGGCCCGCCAACCCCGTATTCAAAACGAAAGGAACGTCATGGACACTCGACTGACATCCCCGCGCACATGTTTGCTACTCGTACTCACCCTCTTGGCAATTCCCGCGATTCCCTCGCGGTCCGTCGCGGAGCGACCGGATCGCATTGTGCTCAGCCGTGGAGAAGATGCCGCCACGACGATGGCAGTCGCCTGGCGCGGTGGTGGCTCCGGGGTGCAGATCGCCCCGGCGCTGCCGGGACCGGATCTGAAAGACGGTGCGATCAGCGTCGAGGCCGAGAGCGAGGACATTGAAACCGATAGCGGCACGTGGGAGTACCACTCGGCCGTCTTCACCGACCTCAAACCGGAGACGACCTACGCCTACCGCGTCGGCAGCGGCATCCACTGGAGCCCCTGGACACACTTCACGACCGCGGCGGCGGGCGCCAAGCCTTTCTCGTTCATCTACCTCGGCGATCTTCAAAACGGCGTGCGTTCCCATTGCCGGCGTGTGGTGCATGCCGCCTACCGCGAAGCGCCCGATGCCGCTTTCATGCTGCAGGCGGGAGACCTGGTCAACCGGGGCAACGAGGACGATCACTGGGACGGCTGGTTCGAGAGCTGTGGCTGGCTGGTGCATGGACTTCCGCTTGTCCCCGTTCTCGGCAATCACGAGACTCACGTAGTCACCGTCAATGACAAGAAGCACTACAATCAAACCCCCCCGCTCTGGAAGGGGCTGTTTGCCCTGCCGGACAACGGGCCCGAAGGGCTGGAGGATACGGCCTACTGGTTCGACTACCAGGGCGTTCGCTTCGTGGTGCTGAACTCCAACCACGAGCGCGACAAGCAGGCCGCGTGGCTGGACGATGTCCTGGCGGGTCGGGGTGACAAATGGTCGATTGTCTCCATGCACCATCCCGTCTACCCCTCCGCCGTAAAACGGGGGACCGGCAAAGGCAGAGTGCGCGACGCATTCCAGCCCGTCTTCGACCGTAGGGGCGTCGACCTCGTCCTGCAGGGCCACGACCAC
Source organism: Planctomycetota bacterium (assembly GCA_009908915.1). GTDB lineage: Bacteria > Planctomycetota > Phycisphaerae > SM23-33 > SM23-33 > JAAAOJ01. Next base: position 38,518 of record JAAAOJ010000025.1, on the reverse strand, counting down.
AGCTACATGCGTACCGGATTGATGCGGCACGATCCGGAAATCGATGAGCATCACGTCGCCACCGAATCCGACACCGGTACCGTTTACGTCAATTCGGTCGTCGGCAGCAAGCAGTACGATGTGGCCACCGCCCCCTTCAAACGCCGCACCGGGCAAAACCTACAATTGTACCAGGTCATCCATATCGACGGCGATGCCCTGCACTACCGGGCCTACACGGCGGACGGCAACGTCTACGACGAGTTCAAACTCGAAAAGCAGCGCGACGGCACGAACCGCCTGATCGAACAACGTCATGGCATTGGCGAGAATCTTCAGCCAGGGAATTGACGCATGGTGACCCGCCGCGACGTTGCGACACTGGCCTTCAAGCGCTTCGGCATCTGCCTGATCGGTATCTGGCTGGTATGCACCGGCGGCTTATGGTCGTTGCGCGCCTATGATCAGCAGGCGGTTGCTGATCAGTCCGACACCCTTGAGTCAGAGTCCCTCCTCGAAGATGTGGGATTCGTCCGGGGCTAGCAGCCGGTTTAGACATCCATCGTGTCGCGAGATGGAGACCCCTCGGCTTCGCTCGAGGTGACAGGGCGTCAGGACATCCGGGGCGATGGGAAGGATCGCACGATCGCCCGGGTACGATGACAAATTGGGAGACGCATGAAGACGCGCGAGCTGATCAATCTCGGCGTGCCGAAGGGCCCGGCCATCCGGGCCGCCCAGCATGCCTGCGCCGAAGCCGCCGCCACCGGCGTCGACCACAGGACGCTTCGATCGATCGTCGAGAACCTCCTCGAGAATCCCCAGGTCTACCGCGAGGACGAGGCGTGGGGCGGGTTTGCCGCGGCGATGCTGAAGGTCGCCGCCGCCCGGGAAGGCTACCAGGGGCGCGAGCAGCCCGCCCCGTGGCGACAGTGGGGCGAGGGGCTCGACCCCCAAGCCGTCGAGCAGATGCAACGGGCCTGCCGGCTGCCCATCGCCGTTCGCGGCGCGCTCATGCCGGACGCTCATGTCGGTTACGGCCTGCCGATCGGTGGCGTGCTGGCCACGGACGCCGCCGTCATCCCCTATGCCGTCGGCGTCGACATCGCCTGCCGCATGAAGCTGACGGTCCTCGAGTTGCCCACCAGCGCCCTGGCCGGCCAACGCGACCGACTCGCCGGCGCCCTGACGCGCGAAACTGAATTCGGCGTAGGTGCGTCCTTCAAGGCCCGCGACCGCCGCAGTCACGAGGTCATGGACGCCGATTGGTCAGTCTCGCCCGTCACGGCTCGCAACAAGGAGAAGGCCTGGGAGCAGCTCGGTACGAGCGGCAGCGGCAACCACTTCGCGGAGTTCGGCGTCCTGACGCTCGACGCGCCGGACCTCGGCCTGGACGCCGGTGAGTATCTCGCGCTGCTTAGCCACTCCGGCAGTCGCGGCACGGGCGCTAACGTCGCCGACCACTACTCGAAGCTGGCCGCGGACCGCCACCCCGAGCTGCCGAAAGACCTGCGTCACCTGGCGTGGCTGGATCTCGACAGCGACGCCGGCCGGGAGTACTGGGCCGCGATGCATCTGATGGGGCGCTACGCGGCCGCCAATCACGCGCTGATCCACCGGCACATTGCCACCCGCTTGAAGGTTGGTGTGCTGCTGGACATCGAGAACCACCACAACTTCGCGTGGAAAGAGCAGCACGACGGCCGCGAGGTCATCGTGCATCGCAAGGGCGCCACCCCGGCCGGGCGGGGCGATATCGGCATCATTCCCGGGTCGATGGGCACGAGCGGGTATGTCGTCCGCGGCAAGGGCTGCGAGGCGGCGCTGAACAGCGCCTCGCACGGCGCGGGCCGACTGATGAGCCGATCGGCGGCGAAGAAGCAGTTCACGTGGAGCCAGGCCCGCACGTTCCTTGCCGCCCGCGGCGTCGAGGTCCTCTCGGCCGGCCTGGATGAGGTGCCGATGGCCTACAAGGACATCGAAGACGTGATGGCCGCGCAGGACGATCTGGTCGACCGCGTCGGGCGGTTCGATCCGAAGCTCGTCAAGATGGCCAAGTGACGGTCGCCCGGCCGCAGCGTTCAGGACTCACGTTGAGGCATATGCTTTGGCAGCCCGTCGTTTAGAAAGCCCTCGCTGCTGCGGTCGGGCCGTTTGCCTGCGCGTCATCGTCCCGAAAGTTCGGTCTCTTGTGAATCAGCGGGGTGTGATGCCTGCTCCGCCGGCATGCGGTCCTGAGCATCTTTGGCCCGGCGTTGGCAGCCCGAGGCGATCTGCCGAACCGTAAGGATACAGGCGAGCACACGCCGAAAGGTTCGGCTATGATGAACACGACAGAGGACAAGAGGCAACGAACGGCCGGAGGAGTGACGAACGAAAGGATACGGCAATGAGCATCGGACGAGGCATGACGAATTTCTCGCTGAAGCATTATCGGCTGGTGACGCTGCTGATGGTGGCGGTGACGCTGGCGATTGCGGTCGCGGCGGCCTTGCCGTCGCTGCACCGCATCGAGGCCATGCCGCGGCCCGTCAAGGACGCTTCACGGTGGGCGGCGGGCTTCCTGCCGCAGATCACGGTCGACACCGACCCGGAGAACATGCTCAGCAGGGACGAGCCCGTCCGCGCCTTCCACGACGAGATGAAGGAGCGCATGACGCTCAACGACATCATCGTCGTCGGCGTCGTCAACGACGACCACGAGCACGGCGTGTTCAACCCCCGCAGCCTCGGTCGCGTCTATGAAATAACGCAGTTCGCCGAGACGCTGCGATTCGACAAGCGCGGCGACCTGGTCCGGCTCGACTCGCCAGCCGCCGATGCCGCGCAGCCTGACAGCGACGCCTCCGGCCCGGCCCTGCCCGGCGGGCTGCCCGGCGGCGCGAGCGACGAACCACCGTCCGGCGGGCCGGCGTTGCCGAGCGGTCTGGGCGGCGAGGACGAACCGGCACCCGCCGCGGCGAGCGACGCCCCCGAAGCCACTGAATGGCGCGGCGTGATCCCGCAGGACATCATCGCGCCGTCGACGGTCGACAACATCCAGCCGCGCGACGGAGCGATTGTCTTCGAGTGGCTGATGGCCCAGCCGCCCGAGACGCAGCAGGCGGCGATGGGGGTCTTCGAGAAGGCCGAACGTATTCCGTTCCTCGACGGCACGCTCGTCAGCGAAGACGGCCGGGCGCTGGCGGTCTACCTGCCCATCACCGCCAAGAAGTACAGCTACCCCATCTACACCGAACTCAACCGTCGCATGCGGATCCTCTGGAGCTGGGCCGACCTCGCGGCGGATATCCGCGCCGCCGAGGGCCTGGGCGTCCAGGCCCGGCGCGATCTCATCCAGCAGGGCCGACGTCTTGCCTGGCAGGCCGACTCGCGCGACGCCTTCGTCGACGAGGCTCGCACGCTCATCGACGGCGCTGGAGGCGAGGCCCTATCGAAGGCCGCCGCCGAGACGCTTTCCAACGACCCGATGGACGACGGCGACGTTGTACACATCACCGGCCTGCCCGTCGCCGAGGACACCTTCGGCGTGCAGATGTTCATACAGATGGCGATCTCGGCCCCGACGGCGATGGGCGTGATCTTCGTGCTCATGCTGGTCTTCTTCCGCAAATTGACCGTGGTCATCTCGCCGATGATCGTCGCGATGGTCAGCGTTGTCTTCACGATGGGCTCGCTGGTCATTGCCGGCTTCCCCATCCACATCATGTCCAGCATGATCCCGATTTTCATCATGCCCATCGCCGTGCTCGACAGCATCCACATCATCAGCGACTTCTTTGAGAAGTATCAACAGACCCGCAACCGCGAGCAGACGGTGCGGGCCGTCATGGACGAGCTGTTCGTGCCGATGCTGTACACCTCGCTGACCTCGGCGGCCGGCTTTGCGAGCCTGGCCCTGACGCCGATCCCACCGGTGCAGGTCTTCGGCGTGTTCGTCGCGGGGGGCATCCTGGTGGCCTGGCTGCTGACGGTGACGTTCATCCCCGCCTTCGTGATGTTCCTCAGCGAAAAGCGCCTCGCCAACTTCGGCCGACGATTGACCTCTCCCCCTCAGGGGGAGAAGGCGAGTCCCCGAGCCAGTGGGGGCAATGCGGCCACCCCCTCTGGCCTGAAGGCCATCTCCCCCAAGGGGGGAGACGTCATGGCCCACGGCTGGCTCGGTCGGCTGCTGCAGCGGCTGGGCGGCGTGACGTATCGCCGCGCGACGATCATCGTGGCCGGTTCCCTGATCGTGCTGGCGCTGGCGGGCGTGGGCATCGCAAAGATTCGCGTCAACGACAACCCGGTGAAGTGGTTCGACGAGGGCCATCCCATCCGCGTCGCCGACAAGGTGCTCAACGAGCATTTCGGCGGGACGTACATGGCCTATCTGGCGATGGAGTACGACGGCGACGAGCCCGTCTTCAAGCAGCCGGACGTCCTCCGCTGGCAGCGCGACCTGCAGGATGCCATGCAGGCGATGACCGGCCCGGATGGCGAGAAGGTGGTCGGCAAGAGCAGCTCGCTGGCCGACATCGTCCGCACGGTCCACCAGAACTTCATGGCCGACAGCCTGGACGATCCGACAATCGACGAGCTTGCCCGCGTGCCCGAGACGCGCCAGGCCGTCGCACAGATGCTCATCCAGTTCCAGCAGAGTCACCGCTACAGCGACATCGACAAGTTCGTCACGCCGAACTATCGAACGGCCAGCACGTGGGTCCAACTCACCAGCGGGAACAATCGCGACATGGAAGCCGTCGCCAACGCGGTAGACGACTGGATCGCACGGAATCCGCCGCCCGTGCCGCTGGAGACAGAATGGTTCGGCCTGACGTACATCAACGTGGTCTGGCAGGACAAGATGGTCGTCGGCATGCTGCAGGCGTTCGCGGGCAGCTTCCTGGTGGTCTTCCTGCTGATGACCGTGCTGTTTCGCAGCGGCCTGTGGGGTCTGCTGAGCATGGTGCCCCTGACGGTCACCATTGCGGCGATCTACGGCGGCGTCGGCTGGGTCGGCAAGGATTACGACATGCCGGTAGCCGTTCTCAGCAGCCTGACGCTCGGCCTGGCGGTGGATTTCGCGATCCACTTCCTCGCCCGGTCGCGCGAGATGGTTCGCGAACACGGCCGCTGGGAGAAGGCCGCCCCGGTCGTCTTCGCCGAGCCGGCCAAGGCGATCAGTCGGAATATCGTTGTTATAGCGGCCGGCTTCACGCCGCTGCTGCTGGCGCCGCTGGTGCCGTACCAGACGGTGGGCGTATTGCTGGCGACGATCCTGCTGGTCAGCGGCGTAGCGACGTTGCTGCTGCTGCCGGCCCTGATGCGGCTGCTGGGTCCGTTGCTGTTCAAGCCCGAGAAAAGGACGCTGCCGGGGGCTTGCAACTGCGGCCTGTGTGCGATCGTCTCGACAACCGCGGCGGTGCTGCTGGCACTGAACGCCTACGCCGCCTTCGGCTGGCACGTCCTGACGTGGATCGCCATCGGGGCGATTCCCGTCCTGGCCCTGGCGTGCGGGCAGATCTCCCGACGAACGAAATGTGCAAGGCTCAAGGAAGCCACAGAGACCACAGAGGACACGGAGTCGTTATGAATCCTGAATGATGAGTTCGGAATAAATCGGAATGAAGAGGACCGACACGGTTACCGGCGCTTCCTTGATCATTTCGAACTCAGCATTCATACCTGAAACGAGGAGTGAGACCATGAAGTACACGCGGACGATTCTGACCACCTTGCTGCTGACGCTGACGTTCGTGACAGCGGCGGAGCAAACAAGTGAACAACTGACGGTCGACGAGATCATCCAGACAGCCAACTTCACCGCCTACTATCAAGGCGCGGACGGCCGGGCGAGGGTCCACATGAAGATCGTCGACCCCCAGGGCCGGACGCGCGAGCGCGAGATGACCATCCTCCGCTGGGACGCCCCCAACCCGGACTCCGATGAGACAATACCCCGCAAAGATCAGGACCATACCGGCGAGCAGAAATTCTACGTCTACTTCCACAAGCCCGCCGATGTGGCCAAGATGACCTACCTCGTCTGGAAGCATATCGGCAAGGACGACGACCGCTGGCTGTACCTGCCCGGCGTGGACCTCGTCAAACGCATTGCCGCCACCGACAAGCGAAGCAGCTTCGTCGGCAGCAACTTCTACTACGAGGACATCTCAGGCCGCCAGCCCGCGCTGGACAACCACGAGCTGATCGAGACCAACAAGAACTTCTACGTCCTGAAATCCAAGCCGAAGGACCCCGAAGCCGTTGAGTTCTCCTATTACAAAACGTGGGTCCACACGACGACCGCCCTGGTCATCCAGCAGGAATACTATGACAAGAACGGCCAGGCGTATCGCAAGTACGAGAGCAAGAAGGTCGAGCAGGTGGACGGCTACTGGACGACCGTCGCCAGCCGCATGACCGATCTGCAGACCGGACGATACACCGACCTGACCTATCCGAAGGTGGAATACAACGTCGGCATCGACGAGGATATCTTTACCGAGCGTTACCTCCGTCGGCCCCCGACACAGTACATTGACGAGTGAAGCCAATCCGGCGAATTCGGATGTGTGAACTCGGAATTCGGAATGAAGAGACATAACAGAACGATGATCGCTGCGGCGACGGCGATGCTCTGCCTGGTGTCCCTCGTGGGCGCACAGGACGGCCCGGCCTTGCCGGACGGGCTGCCTGCCGGCGACGGCGCGAGCGAGACGGAATCCGGCGGCGCCTCCGGCCCGAGCCTGCCCAGCGGCCTGCCGGGTGGCGAGGACGACGATGCCAGCGCCGGTACGTCGCCGCCGACCGGCCTGGACGACGACGGCGACGACGCGACCGCGCCAGACGAGGCCGACGATCGTACGTGGCTCGATATGGTCAACGACGCGGGCATGAGCGGCTTCTGGGAGGTCCGCGGCGGCATGCGGACCCAGAACGACCCGTATCAGAACGACGTCTCGCTCGCCGAGACGCGGCTGCAGATCGACTGGCGGGAGGTCTTCGACGGCCTGACCGTCCAACTGACCGGTGACCTCGTCTACGACCAGGCCGACCACCACATGAGCAACGTCAACCTGAATACCGGCAGTGGCTGGTTCGATCTCCGCGAGGCATGGGTCGCCTTCAGCCCGCTGGCGTTCCTGGACGTCAAGGCCGGCCGACAGGTGCTCACGTGGGGCACGGGCAACTACGTTTTCCTCAACGATATCTTCCCCAAGGACTGGCTGAGCTACTTCCTCGGGCGCGACCTGGAATATCTGAAGGCTCCGTCCGATGCCCTGCGGCTGAGCGTCTTCACCGACATCGTCAACGCCGAATTCGTCTACATGCCGCACGTCCTGCCCAGCCGCGGGATCACCGGCCGACGGCTGAGCTACTACAGCCCGCAGCTCGGTCGACCGGCGGGGCAGGATGCCGTCATTGACCCCGAGCGGCCCGACGAGTGCTTCGACGACGCCGTCTACGCCATGCGCCTCTACCGGCGCATCGGCAGCTACGAGTTGGCGGCCTACGGCAGTTGGGGCGTCTGGCAGACGCCGGAGGGCTTCGACCCCGCCCGCGGCGTGGCGTTCTATCCGCGGCTGAACACCTACGGCGCGAGCGTTCGCGGGCCGCTGCTGGCCGGCATTGCGAACATGGAAGTCGCCTGGTACGACTCGCGCGACGACCGCCACGGGACCAACCCGTTTGTCCGCAACAGCGAGATGCGCATCCTCGTCGGGTACGAGCAGGACCTGCCCGAGATCGCCGACGACCTCACCGTCGGCGTGCAGTACTACGTCGAGATCATGGCCGACTACGACAGCTACCGCGACGCCCTGCTGCCCGGCCAGCCGCAAGCCGACCCCGCCCGCCACTGGGTAACCTTCAACGTCACCAAGCAGTTGATAAACCAGAACCTCACCCTCGACCTGTTCGCCTACTACAGCCCCTCCAGCGACGACGCCTACTTTCGGCCGTCCGTGAGCTACAAGATCGACGACCACTGGACGGCGACGCTGGGCGGGAATGTGTTTGTCGGCTCGCACAACCACACGTTCTTCGGGCAGTTCGAACGCAACAGCAACGTCTACGCCTCGCTGCGATTCGGCTTTTGAGATGCGGTGCAACTATTTCGTGCGCGGTGCAGTCGGGTGTGATGTTACGCCCCGCAGGCATGCGGTTCTGGCCGTGTTTCACGCGCGGCTGATGGTGGTTGGCAATCGCAGGGCTGGCACCTTGTTGCTGGCGGAGCATCTTCAGGCCCGCAGGGCCGAGGGATAGTAGCCGGAGGCGGAGCCGCAACCTCCGGATCAAGGACGCAAGTCAATCAAGCCTCGCAGAGGCGATGGAAACTGGCCGGGCTACCGCATGGGTGGCCAGTTGCTGCTGAGGACCCACGGGGCGACGTTGGCGCTGACGTAGTACGGGGTGGTGGCGGCGAAGTGGGCGTCGCTGGCACTGGAGACGCGGACCTCGTGAAGGCCGCTGTAGTTGCCGTTGAAGCCGTTGACGCCGGCGCCGCCGACCAGCCCGACGAGTGCGTCGCTGGGGTTGTAGAAATTCACAATGCCGTTGCGGCAGCGCGACAGGGCCTTGGTCAGGTTGTGGCCGGCCGGTATGCTCGGGGCCAGCAGGATGAGGCCCTCGATTTCGCGTCCTTCGCTGAGTTCTTCGGCGGCGAAGACGGCCATCCCGCCGCCGCCGGAGTGTCCGATCACGTGGACGGGTCGGCCGGGGTAGGTGTCCTGGTAGTTCTCGATCATCTTGGCGATGTTGCGTCCGGCGATGGGGTTGCCGGCCACGCTGACCTGATTGATCACGAGCCCGAGACCCGGGACGGGCGCGCCCCAGTTGTAGATGGGCATGGCCCGTGGGCAGCCCGCCGAGGCCAGGCCGCGTCGAATGTTGTGATTCGCGGCGCTTTCGCCCTCGATGCCGGGCAGGATGATGACCAGCCCCTGCTCCTTGCGGATGTCCATCATGTACTGGCGGTTGGAGTCCGGGCCGCAGCCGCCGAGGGCCGCCACGACGCCGGCCAGTGCGATCACCGTGATTGCTTGTCGTTTCATGATCCTGCCTCGATATCCTGGAGAACCGTTGGCCCGACAGGCCGGCCGTCCCTGCGACCCGCCCGCCGGAGCGTGATATTGTATCGGCGCGGGTCCGCCCCGAAAAGCATCATTCCGTGACATTCCTCACCCCGCCCGCACGGAAACACCACACAACATTCCAACGGTTTGTGTTTGACCTACGGGCCGTGGGCCGTACAATGCCATTCGTTGCAGGGGTCCGAAGGGTGTCGCACTGACGTGTCGCACCTGGACCAATTGGGAAGGTCGTGAAAGTCGGCCGCGGACGCGCCGCTGTAACCGGTGACGACCGCCGCAGAATGCCACTGTTCTCGTGTGTTGCGAGGGCGGGAAGGCGCGGCGGAAGGCACGGGGCCTGGAGGCCCCGACGACCCGGAAGCCAGAAGACCAGCCTGCAATGGATGTGACCGGCCTTCGCGACACGAGGCCAGCGGCCATGCTCGCTGACGTGCTCAACGCCTGCCTCTCTCGACCCGGCTGATTCACTCCCGCGCAGCGGTTTCGCGCCGAAGCCCTTGCGATGCTCGTATTTTTGCTCGGCGCTCAATGTAAGGAGAGCAGCAATGCTCAAACGTGTTTTTGTGTTCGCAGGGATGCTCTGCGCCCTGGCCGCCTCGGCCAATGCCGCGCCGTACACCATGGACGGCATGACCGTGGATATCGAGTCCTGGACCGGCTCGGGCGCCAGCGAGACCATTCTCGTTCTGGACTACAACGACGTGGAGTCCAACAGCGGCAGTGGCGGAACCGGCAACGGTGTGTACTACTTCGGCTACAACTGGGACGGGTCGGCCCGAACGGTCTGGGACATGATGGCCGACATCCAAGCGACCGAGCCGACGCTCGATTTCCATGCGACCAACTGGGGCACGGAGTCCGAGCCGAACTACTTCGTTGATGGCTGGGCGTACGGCACGGACGACTACACGGCCGTCTGGGACAGCACGTACAGCGAATGGGTCAAGCAGTGGCTCAGCGGTGACGGGCAGACCTGGGTGGACGGCAATGGCGTGTCCGCCGACACGCTGGTCGACGGCGGCTGGACGGGCCTGGTGTTCCAGTACGACGGCAGCAACGACGCCCCGCAGGTGCCCGAGCCGGCCTCGCTGGTCTTGCTGGGCGCAGGCGGCCTGGCCCTGTTGCGTCGGCGGTCCGGCAAGTAGAGACAACAGGAGAACGTCGTCCGGCAGCGATAACCGGACGCCGCGAGACCCCGTCGAACAACACCGTCGACTTACAGGAATGAATGCTATGAAAATGAAGTTAACCGGAATCTCTATCGTATTCGCTGTCACTGGAGCGGCAATGGCGCAGCACGCGGCCGAGGTCGTCTCTTTCGATGCCGGCAGCGGAGCCAACAGCACCTATACGGACCCGCAGGCCGTCCTGGGAGCCGCTCCGACGGATACCGGGGAATTCATGGGCGATGTGTACTACGTGACGCCCTTCAATGCGCCCTACGATCCCTCGGCGAACGTCTCCCTTGGCGCGGGCGGCAGCCTTACCTTGCGGATGGCCAACTACATCATGCCCGTTGACGGCCAACCCGAACTCGGCGTGATGACGTACCAGATGTTGGACCAGGACGGTTGGCCGGACGGCGGCGCCGGCACGACGGCTACTCTGTTCCGGACAAGCCAGCAGGCGGTGGTCGAGGTCAGCGAGGACGGCTTGGCGTGGTCGGCCCTGAACGGTGGCAATGTGATCGCCATGGACATCCCCGCCAACGCGTTCCAGGACCGGGACGCGACGATGCCCAGCGACGACGGCCTGCCGTTCACCGGCACGATCGGCAGTTTCGATGGCACGAGTACCGTCGAGGAGACGCTCGCCGTTTACGGCGGATCGGCCGGCGGCACGTGGCTGGATATGTCCGCCACGGGCTTGAGCAAGGTCGGGTACGTACGTTTCAGCGTGCCCGTCGATGCGGCGGCAAGCTTCGAACTGGAGAGCCTCACGACCAGCACGCAGGCGGTCGGCACGACCGTGCCCGAGCCGGCGACGATGAGCCTCCTGGGCCTGGGCGCCCTGGCGATCCTGAAGCGTCGCCGCCAGCGATAGACCGAATCCCGGCGGTTGTGACGGTGCGGGTCGGCCCGTCCGGCCCGTCCGTCGCCGCCGGTTTACCGCCATGAATCATCACGGACGACATTCCGACGGCTTTGCCCTGATCGACTTGTCTGCGGCGAGGAAGGGGTTTACCCTGATCGAGCTGCTCGTGGTCATCGCGATCATCGCGCTGCTGGTGAGCATTCTGCTGCCGTCTCTGTCCCAGGCAAAGGCTCTGGCACGGCGGATATACTGCCTCAACAACCTGCGTCAGATGGCGACCCGCGCGCAGATATACGGCAGCCGCAACCGCGAGGAGTATCCCATCGCCTTTTACTATGACAACGGCTGGGCCGACACCTACAGCTGGGACTTCACGACGATCACCAGCCACGGTGGCACCGAACTGATGCCCGGCCTGCTCTGGGAAGGCGAGATGATCGAGAAGATCCAGCAGTGCCCCAGCTTCGATGGCGCCAGCAATACCTTTGCCGACCCGTTTACCGGCTACAACTACAACACGAGCTTTGTCGGGCACGGCGATCCCGACGGGTCGGGCGGCGTGTTCCCGCCGGCCCGTCTCGATGACATTCGCTCGACGTCGACGTGCGCCCTGTTTGGCGACGGAGAATGGACAAACGGGGCGAACAAGTACATGCGCGCGCCGAGCGGTGACGACAACCCCTACGAAGACTGGGCGGACAACCACCGTCACGCCGGTACCCAGGGCTTTCGCCATTGCGGCGACACCACCAACGCCAGCTTTGCCGACGGGCATGCCGAGATGTTCGGGCAGCGCTTCACCGGGGGACACGGCAATATCGCCGGCGCAACGGGGTTCCTCTCCGAGGACAACCGTCTCTACGATTGGAACTAGATAATGGTGTCGGCCCTCCGTGACCGATGCTATGTTGTATGGCCCTCCTTGGCTTGTGTCCTCACGGAAGCCAGGGAGGGCTTTTGCTGTGACGACTGTGTATCGAGTTCTGTTGCGGCCGGCAACCGGCCTTTTGCCGGGTCGTTTCGTCCATTTGCCTCACCAGCCCGGTTTGCCCGTCGCCGACGTACCGAGCGACGAGGCGTCGAGCAGTCATCCCGCGGCACAGATAGCTTTCTAGACGGTTTCTAGACGGACTGCTACAGGCGTCTTGGTGACGTGTGTGACGTGTGTGAAATATCCGGTTTAGACATTGACGTACGCGTCAACGTGGCGTCTACTTATAGAGTTATTGTCGGAAACCAGTCGCGGGGCGACGAGCGGCCTTTCAGGTCGTATCCGATCGCGCCGCGGATATCGACGAATTGTCATGAGTGAGGTGCTCAGCGTGCATCAAAACGCGGGAATTATAATATGGGCTGTCATCGGTATGATGACAGTGGGGCTCTTGGCGACCGATGCGTCGGCCCAGCAGGGCGGCGAGCGGATCTACGAGGAAGAGCTGCGCGTGAGCTTCGACCAGCAGCGCCCCTGGGCGCGGGAGAACACGGTCGACTTCGGCGCGTGGTTCAACGTCGCCTGGATGAATTTTGACGACGCCGGCGCCCAGCGCAACCGTACGCTGCGTCAATACCAGATTCGCCCGTGGGCGAGCATGAACCTCAAGGGCGTCCACCAGGCCTACCTGCGAGGCATCATCGCCTGGGACGACTGGAACCGCGGCGACAACCCCACCTGGTGGCGCGAAAGCGAATTCGAGGACACCATCGAGCGGGCGTGGTACTCCTTCGACCTCGGGCAGCTTCTCAGCAGCCAGGCGGGCAAGCCCCTGCCGTGGGGCGCGCGGGTCAAGGTCGGCCGGCAGTACACGACGATCGGCTCGGCCCTGACGCTGGCGACGCCGCTGGACGCCGTGCGATTCGATGTCAACGCCTGGAACTGGCAGTTCATGAGCTTCCTGGGCAAGACGCCGAAGCACTCGCGGAACATTGACCTGTCACCCGCGATACCCGACCAGGAACGCTGCATGTACGGCTTCCAGTTGACGTATCGCGGCCTGACGTACCACCGGCCGTTCGCGTACTACTTTGCCCAGTTCGACCACTCCTCGCCGAACCCGGGCGTGGCGCCTGGGGCGTTCCAGCGGTACGATTACTCGACCCGCTATGCCGGCATCGGTAGCACGGGCACGCTGTTCCTGCGTGACCTGAGCTACGTCGTCGAGCTGGCCGGCGAGTGGGGCGACACCTACTCCCAGTGGCAGACCGCCAGCCAGGACAGCGTCTGTGCGATGGCCTTCGATCTGCAACTGGAGTACCTCTTCCGTGTCAAGACCCACCCGCGCGTCAGCTTCGAGTACCTCTACGGCTCCGGCGACAGCGATCGCGGCCTGAGTTCCGTAACGACCCTCGGGGGGAACCGTCCGAGCACCCGGGACGAGGCGTTTAACGGCTTTGGCTTCCGCGATACCGGCATTGCCTACTCGCCTCGCATCAGCAACCTGCACATGCTGAGTTTCGGGGCGAAGTTCCTGCCCTTGGAGGACCGCGAGCTGTTCCGGAAGCTCGAAGTCGGCACGCGCGTCTATGCCTACGTGAAGGATAAGAACGCCAGCCCCACCAGTGACCCGACCGCCTATGTCGACGCCCAGTGGCTGGGGTGGGAATGGGACGTCTTCATGAACTGGCGGATTACAAGCGATCTTTCGGCGACGATGCGATACGGCTGCTTCCAGCCGGGGGCGGCCTACGAGGAACCGTTTGACACGGCCCGGCATTTTGTCTACGCCGGCGTGACACTCAGCCTTTAGTGACACAAGCAGCGACGGAGCGATGATGAACATGCATACAGCTATTCGACGGGCGGTAGCGGCCGCGGGCCTGCTGGCTGCGATTATTCTGATTGGCGGCTGCGGAAGCGGCGGCATCCGTGGGGCCGGGGCGACATTGCCGGCGGACGAGGACAGCTCGGCCTTCGCCGATCGCCTCAGTTCGCAGGAAGTGGTTACCCAGAACGACGCAATGCGCGGCGTGGTGATGCTGCTCGACGGCGAGGACCGCTACACGACCTTCCAGCAGCGCGCCCATGGGCTGCGCGACCGCGGCGTCGTTGACGCGTCCTGGGACCTCGACGCCGACGCGCCCGTCACCCGTGGGCAGTATGCGTACATGATTCACCAGGCCGCCGGACTGCCCGACTGCGTGATGACCGCGCTGCTCGGCCCTTCCCAACGCTACTGCCTGCGAGAGCTGCAGTATCGCGGCGTGATGGTCAGCGGCGCGCCCTATGCGGTCATCAACGGCCTGGAGTACGTCAGCGTGTTGCGACGGGCTGACGAATACAAGCGAACCGGCAAGGTGCCCGACCGGGCCGGGCATATCGAGGATCTGTAATCCCGACGGGAACAGGACAAGGCAGAGACCATGACATTGCGACACATCATCCCGGCACTCGCCGCGAGCTTTCTGCTTGCGACAACGCCGGCCACCGCCCGGCAGGACGCGCCTGGCGAGGCCGGCGCCGCTGCGCCGCTGCAGGCTGAAGTGACGGACGTTGTCGGGCTGGTCAAGTCCAGCGCCGCGCCTCGCGATGCAACATCCTGGGCCGATGTGAAGGTTGGCGACAAGCTCGGCGCGAACGTCTGGGTGCGAACCGGCCTGGGCAGTCGCTGCGTGCTCAGGATCGCTGACCGTGGTGAGTACAGCGTCAAGAGCGCCACCAAAATCGGCATCGGCGCGTTGGTCGTCAAGGACGAGACCGTCGAGGCCGAGATCGGCCTGAAGTACGGGGCCGTCCATGCCGACGTCGACCACACCAAGGGCGAGACGGACATGCGCGTCCGGACGGCTGCGGCGGTGGTGGCCTTGCGCGGCTCGGATACGCACGTCGGCAACAGCGAGATGGGCGTGGGCTTCCAGCAGGGCACGGGCCACGGGCAGTTGAGCTACAATGACGGCTTGTCGCGCATGATCGGCCCGGGCGGCAAGCAGACGGACGGCAAGAAGACGCCGTCGCAGCTCCAACAGAACAGACTGGCGGTCGGGCTGGGCGACGTGTTGGGCGGGCAGACGTCGGCCGAGCAGCAGATCATCAACGACTATCTGACAGGCGGGAATTTCGATGCGATTACGGGCGGCGGTTTTGGCGTCGTCCCGCAGAATACGACCACGCCGTCGTGTATTCTTTCTTCGTACACGACCGCTCCCCAGACGTCTTGGCTGAGGTGGTCGGGATCAGGGTCTTTCACCGATCCCGACTGGACCCATGACACTGGTAGCGGTGGGTTCGGCACGTGGATCGGCAGTGGTATCTTTGCCTTCAGTGACGGCACCACAGGCACATGGACCGGGGCGGGGACATGGGCAGGCCGTCTCGGGGAACCGGTTGGCGTCCCAGAGGATTACACAGCCTCCGGGAAATGGAAAACGGATGCCGGTGGCGGTACGTTTGCCTCCTCTGGACGTATTGTGCGATCGCAGACGTCCATACATGGTCAGCCGCCCGGCACCTGGCAAGCGCAAGGCGAAGCACATCAGTGGCACTTGGTACAGACAAAGCGATAGGGCGCTGTATAGCCACGGAGGCCCTAGATTGGAGTCCGCATGAGTTACAACAGAGCAAACATGGATGCCGCAGCGGCAACTGTTGACGCCAAACGATACGATGCGTTCCTCTGCCCGGCGCTGCTTGCGATACTGCTGCTGGCACTGGCGCATACAGCCTATCCTCAGGATGCGGGTGCTCCGCCCGAGCAGGTCGAGGCGTTGGAAGCTGAGGTCATCGGCGTGACCGGCACGGTCCGCAAGCTTCCGCCGGCCGAGGGCGCCGCCTGGCAGGCGGTACGGGTCGGTGACAAACTCGGCGGCAACACGGTTATCCGGACCGGCCTCGGCAGTGAGTGCGTACTGAAGTTTTTCGACCGCGGCGAAGTCACCGTCAAGAGCTGCACGAAGGGCGGCATCTCGCGGTTTCTCAAGAAGGGCGACGAGGTCCAGGCCGAGGTTGGCGTCAAGTACGGGGCCGTCCATACCGAGGTCGACAGCAGCAAGGGCAGCAATGATTTTCGCGTGGCCACCCCGCAGGCGACCGTCGCCATTCGCGGCTCGGACGTCCATGTCGGCAACAGCGAGATGGGGCCCGGCTTCTATCAGGGCAGCGGCCACGGCGATCTGGCCTATGGCGACGGCACGAGCCGATGGCTGAACCCGGGCGCGAAGCAGACCAACGGTAACCAGACGCCCGGCGAGCTTGCCGCCAACGACGTGGCGGTTTGGCTCGGCGATGTCACGGGCGGGCTGTCGCAGAGTGAGCTGGACATCATCAACAACTATCTCTCCGGCGGCGGCGTCGATGCGACGTTCGGCAGCCTGGGCCAAGCGGGCTTCGACAACACGTCGGTCCCGTCAGCTACGTTGCAGCAGTATACCAGCCTGCCCAATTCCGATGACAGCCAGCCCTTTGCGGGCCTGCCCGCCTGGTCCGGACAGGGACGCTGGGAGGAAATAGGTTCGACGGATTTCGGCGTCTGGGGCTACTGGGATGGCTCGGGAAGCTGGTACCACGACGGTATGGCCGGCACGTGGCAGGGCAGCGGCACGTGGGAAGGCAGCGGCTCGCGAGCGGATGGGACATTCAGCAACGACGTGATCACCGGTAGCGGAACGTGGCAGTCGGGGAACCGCAGCGGCACGTGGAGCGGCACGGGTGTCGGCTCGGGGCAGACCACGCCGGACGCAACCGGCGGTGACACCGGCACGTGGAAGGGAGCGGGCGTCGCCACGGACTGGCAGGACACGACCGGCCAGACCGGCGGCGGTAAGAGTCGCATGCTTGACGGCACGCAGACCACGACGTCCGACTGACCCTCGCGCCGCGGCCGCGGGGGCGTGCTTGTGTTTGTGGCTTTCGCAGAGCCACTGGACACGCCGCTCCGGCCGCTAGCGCTTGCCGCCGACCCCCTCGCCGGATAGACTCTCTGGCGATGGCCTCCGTTACCCACACATCGCGAACTGCCACGGCCATGCTGGTGGGACTTATTGCCACGGCGTTCGTGCTTGTGGCGTGGCTGGCCGGGCTGACACGGCGAGCCGAACTCGGCGCACTGGACCTTCGATTCCGTCACATGTCCCGCGTCCAGCCCACCGGCCGCGTCCTGCACGTCGACATCGACGACGGTAGCCTCGAACGCGTCGGCCGATGGCCCTGGCCGCGGGCGACCCTCGCCGAGGTCGTCGAGACCCTCCACGAATGCGGGGCCGACCTGGTCGTTCTCGATATTGTCTTCCCCGAGCCGCAGGAAGTCCGCTTCGTCGACGAAACCGCCGACCTGTACGCCGGGCCCGACAGCCGGACCATGGGCTCGGCCAGCCCCCAGGCCGTCTACGACGATGCCATCTTCGCCCGCGTTGTCGCGCGAACGCCCACGATCGTGCCCATGTTCATGCAGCCCGATGCCCCGCCGCCCTCGCCGCTGCAGCAACAGGTGCAGCAGATCCTGCGAAACCGGCCTGATGCTTCCTTCGATCAGACCCTCGCCGCGATGCCCGGCGATGACGCCGACCGTGGCGCCCTGGCGGCAGCCTACCTTCGCGCGCGGGCCGTCCTGGCCATCGAACGACTGGCCCTGCCGGACAGCGCCGCCGGTGCGCTCGACGTGCCGTCCGGCGCGATCGTGCCGCCGCTGGCCGCGCTGGCGGCAGCCACCGACACGACCGGCTTTGTCTCGTTCGAGCCCGACCTCGACGGCGTCCTGCGACACATGCCCATGCTGGCCCGCGCCGGCGAGGGCCTACAGCCCCAACTCGCCCTTGCCGCCGTGGATGCCTTGCCATCCAACGACCGGCCAGAGCGGGCGCCCCGGCGAGCGCGGAGGCGTGCGGACAACCCTCTCGCGGATGGTGCCCTTTCGCCTGCCGGGGGAGGCGGCGAGATTGCCCTGAGCCTGTCGAATGGGTTGGCGAGCCGGAGGGGGCAGGCGGCACGCAGGGCGAGTGGTTCAGGACCGGAGACGAGACAGTCCACCATTGCTGCACGGGGTCGTGATGTTGTCGTCTCGGCGGCGCGGTTGCAGCGGGCGATCCCCGTCGACGAGACCGGCCGGCTGCTGATCAACTGGCCGAGCAGGGACGTCTACCGGCGATGGCTGAGTCAACAGCACATCCCCGCCGCGGCCGTGGCCGAAGTCGGGCGCATGCGCCACGCCATTCGGCGCAATCACGCCCTCAAGCGGCTCACGCAGCTCGCGCTGGCCAAGGGCCGCAGTGACACGTTGATGAAGCTCTTCGCGCGGGCCGACGCCATTGCCGCGCAACGCCAGCAGGCCCGCCGCCAGCGCTACATGGCCATGCTCTACGACCCGGCCAACGTCCCGCCGCGGGATGACGAACTCCTCGCCGCCGAACAGCGCGTCGAACAGCGGATCGACGAGGCCTTTGCCGCATTCCGCCGCGACGAGATCGAAGGGTTCTATCTGGCGGCGGTCCCGGAGGACCCCGAGGCCCGCAAGCAGTACGACTACCTCAAGGGACTGCTCGGTCGCATCGATCGCATCGACGGCGAGAACGAGCAAAAGCGGCGGTTCATCGCTGCCCAGCAGGCACGGCTGCGGTCGCATGTGGCGGGCAAGGTCTGCTTCATCGGTTCGACCGCGGCGGCGGCGGCCGACTTCGTGCCCACGCCGTTGGGCGTTCGCATGCCTGGCGTTCATGTGCATGGGTGGATCTATGAGACCATCGCGACCGGCCGGTACGTCACGGCCGCGCCGGGGTGGGTCAGCGCGTTGGTGATTCTGGCCTGCGGGTTGCTGACGGCGCGGGTCGCGGCGACGCACCCCGTGCCGTTCACGGCCCTGGCGTCGGTGGCGCTGGCGGTGGGGTACGCGGCCCTGAATGCCGGTGTGATCTTCGCGTTCGGCGGCGTCTGGCTGGTGGTGGTGGCCCCGCTGGCGGCGATGTTCGTCTCGTTGCTGGCAGTGACGGGTTACCGGCAGGTGACCGAGGAGCGGGCCAAGCGGGAGATTCGCGACATGTTCTCCCACGCGCTGTCGCCGGCGCTGGTCGACCGCCTGATGGAAGACCCGGACATTGCCCGCCTCGGCGGCCAGCAGCGCTCCATCACCTGCCTGTTCTCGGACCTGGCGGGTTTCACGTCGCTGTCCGAACGCCTCGGGCCGGAGCAGACGGTCCGACTGCTGAACCGCTATTTCGACCGCGTCACCGAGGCTATCCAGAGTCGCGGCGGCGGCTATCTCAACAAGTTCCTCGGCGACGGTATTTTCTGTTTCTTCGGCGCGCCGGTCATGCAGGACGACCACCCGGTGCGGGCGATCCTGGCCGCCATCGAGTGCGGCCGTGAGGTCCGGCGGATGAACGCCGGCGAGGAGGGTCCGTTGCCGGGGGGCGTGACGCTGGGGATTCGCGTCGGCATTGCCACGGGCGAAGCGATGGTGGGCAACTGCGGCTCGTCCCAGCGCATGGACTACACGGCCATCGGCGACAGCGTGAACCTCGCCGCCCGCCTCGAGGCCGCCAACAAGTACTTCGGCACGGACATTCTCGTCTCCCAGGCCACCTGGGACCGCGCCGCCGATGCCGGTTATCTTGCCCGGCCGCTGGGGTGCGTGCTGGTGACCGGCCAGTCCGAGCCGGTGGGCCTGTGGAACGTCGTTGGGATGGCGGGCGGCTGTGACGCATCGACGCGCGAGGCTGTCGCGGATTTCACCGATGCCTTGGATGCCTTCGCCGATCGACAGTTCGGCCAGGCCATCGCCGGCTGGCAGCGCGTGCTTGAGCACTGGCCGCAGGATCGGCCGAGCCAGATCTACAGTGCCATCGCCCGACACTGCCAGGCCACCGCCGACCTCGACCCGGCCGGCTACGCGACGCAGTCCGGCAAGGGCGTGGATCGCATCGTCTGGCCGTGGGCGGCCGGCGATGCATGCGAACCCGAGGCGCCATGAGCTACAACGCGTCGGCCGTGCAACGGTCGCCCGCGGGAACGGATCGCTTGACGAGGTCCAGCAGGTGCTGCTCGATGGCAGGAATATCGTCGTCTTCGAGAATATCCTTGTCTTCGTGGATCGGCAGGATCCATTCCCGGTTGACGTTGCGATGCTCTCGCCACTTGGGTTTCTTGCGGTTGAACATGGGGCTCCCTTCACCTTGACACCGCGTGACCGTACCGGTGGACAGACCGGGCCACGGCAGGAAACGTAGGTTTCGGATCACTCGCACGCAAATATCCGCCGAACATTGTCCACCTGCCCGGCGGAAATCGTGACGCGACGCCATGTGCGACATTGACCTGGCGAGGCTGTCTATATAGAATTCGAGGTTCACGGTTTCCGCCGCAACGCCTGTGCGCATTGCCAGCGGGCTCCGAGGCCGGGGGCGTGCCGCGTTGGCATGCCTGGACGCCGAGGAGTACAACGGAGAACGCAACAGCATGTCCGAGAGCGACCCCACCCCCGAGACCGACATCGACGAGTCCGTCACCGCCGAAGGCGGCAGCGACGAGCTGCCCGAAAACAAGGTCAATGTCGAAGACAGCGGGACACTGAAGAAGAAAATTACGGTGACGGTCCCCCGGGAACGCATCGATGCGAAGATGGACGAGATGTTCGGCGAGCTGTCCACCTCCGCCCAGGTGCCCGGCTTCCGCGTCGGCCGAGCCCCGCGCCGGCTGCTCGAGAAGCGATTCGGCAAGGACGTTCGCGAAGACGTCCGCAACGCCCTCATCGGCGAGAGCATCGGCACGGCGATCGAGCAGGCCGACCTGACAACCATGGGCGAGCCGGACATGAACCTCGACGAGGTCGAACTGCCTGACAGCGGCGAGATGAGCTTCGACTTCGAGGTCGAGATCCAGCCGGAATTCGACCTGCCGAAGACCGAAGGCATTGAGGTCAACCGCGACATTTTCGAGGTCGACAGTGACCGTGTCGACGAGTACATCGACAATATCCGCGAAGGCCAGGCCCGTTACGAGAAGACCGACGAGCCGACCGAGGAAGGCGACGCCATCGTCGCCAGGGCCACAATTACCGGCGAAGGCATCGAGCACGAGGTGCCGCAGGCCAATCTTCGCATCGCGGCGAGCATGCTTGAGGGCATTCCGCTGCCGGACCTCGGCGAGACGCTCAAGGGCAAGACGACCGGTGACGAAGTCACCATCAGCAAGACCGTCAGCGACTCGCACAGCAACGAGGACTGGCAGGGCAAGGACGTCGAGATCCAACTCGAGATCACCGAGGTGAACCGTCGCATCATTCCCGAACTCAACGATGCGTTCGCCGAGCAGTCCGGTTTTGACAGCGTCGAGGAGCTTCGCGAGTTCGTTGCCAGCCGCCTGAAGGCCCGCGTTGACACGGAGATCCAGCGGTCGCTTCGCGACCAGGTATGCGCGTATCTCATCGAGAACACACAATTCGACCTGCCGGCCGGCGTGGTCTCGCGTCACACGCAGCGGCTGGTCCAGCGGCGGTTCGTCGAACTGCTGCAGCGCGGCGTGCCGCGTGAACGTATCGAGGAGAACCTCGCCGAGCTCCAGGCCGCCGCCGAGGAAGAAGCCACCGCCAACCTCAAGCTCTCGTTCATTCTCGGCAAGATCGCCGACGAAGAGGACATCGAGGTCAGCGATGCCGAGATCAACTCGCGTGTCGCGCAGATGGCCGCTCAATACGGCCGTCGGCCCGAGCGGCTGCGACAGGAACTGACGGCCGACGGCTCGCTGGAGCAGGTCGCCATTTCCATCCGCGAGGAGAAGGCCCTCGACAAGCTTCTTGAAGACGCCAGGATTACCGAGGTCAAGCCGGAAGACAAGGCCGACGAGACCGAGGAGGGCGACGGAACCGTGGAGAAAGCCTCCACGGGGACGTCGGCGAAGAAATCCGCATCCAAATCCGAGAAGGACGACGAGACCGACGACGGCGACGAGACAGCCGCGAAGAAGGCTACGAAGAAGGCGAAGAAGACGTCGACCAAGAAGAAATCCACCAAGAAGGACGAGACATAGCCGCCCGCTGACAGCGGCGGCTTGAGACGGGAGTCCGACGATGACCGACCCGACGGCGCAAGCCTATGGTGAATATCAGCAACGTCGTGAGATGACGCTCGAGGAGCGTCTTGCCGAGGAACGCATTGTCTTCCTCTGGGGCCAGATTCAGCCGAGTTCGGCCGGCGGACTCATCATGCGTCTGCTGGAGCTGCAGGCCAAGAGTCCCGGCCGTGAGGTACATCTGTACATCAACTCGCCGGGCGGCAGCGTGGACGACACCCTGGCGATTTACGACACGATGCAGTTCATGAGCTGCGACGTCTGCACCTACTGCGTCGGCCAGGCCGCCAGCGGTTCGGCGATCATCCTTGCCGCCGGTACGAAGGGCAAACGCTACTGCCTGCCCCACAGTAAGATCATGATCCATCAGCCATGGGGCGGCGTGACCGGCCAGGCCGCCGATATCAAGATCCAGGCGCAGGAGATCCTCAAGGCCAAGACAATGCTCAACGAGATTATGGCCGAGCACACCGGCCGGACCGCCGAGCAGATTGCCGAGGAAACCGAGCGCGACCGCTACATGACGCCGCAGGAAGCGTTGGAATACGGCATCGTCGACGAGATCGTCGTCTCGCCCGGCGGGTCGAAAGAGAACGACAGCGAGTAGAACCCCAAGGAGCATCGCACTATGCCTCACCCCGGCTGGTATCCCACGGTCATCGAGCAGACAGGCCGCGGCGAACGCGGCTATGATATCTACAGTCGACTGCTGAAAGACCGCATCGTTTTTGCAGGCGGGACTGTCGACGATGAAATGGCCAACATTATCGTCGCCCAGCTTCTGTTCCTCAGCAACGAGGATCCTGCGGCGGATATCCACCTGTACATCAATTCACCCGGCGGCAGCGTCTCGGCGGGCCTGGCGATATACGACACCATGCAGTTCCTCCGTTGTGACGTCGCCACGACCTGCATCGGCATTGCCGCCTCGATGGGCGCCGTGCTGCTGGTCGGCGGCACCGACGGAAAACGCACCATCCTGCCCAACAGCCGCGTGCTGATCCACCAGCCGCTGATCTCCGGCGTGATGACCGGCCCGGCGACGGAACTGGACATCGAGGCGCAGGAAATCCTTCGCCTCCGCCATCGGCTCTACGAGATCCTCGCCGACCGCACCGGCCAGACCGCCGAGCAGATCGAGAAGGACTGCGATCGCAACAAGTGGCTCGACGCCGAACAGGCCATCGAGTACGGCTGCGTCGACAAGGTCATCAAACACATGCCCACCGATACCGGCGAGAAAGCGTCGGACGGCGAATAGCCGACATCGTTGCGGGCATGCCGCGGGTCGCGTACAATTCGGCAATGACTCGTCTGTGCGGAATCATCGTTTTGCTGCTCGCCTGTCTTGGCTGCGAGAACGCCCAGCCGGAGCATATCCGTCTTCGCAAAGAGCTGGACCTCGCCGAGCAGCGCATCGAAGATCTTACCCGCAAGGTCGAGCAGCAGACCGCCCGCATCGACGCACAGGCCGAGCAGATCGAAACGCTCCAGCAGCTCGGCGAGACACGCGTCGAGAAGTGTTTTGCCGTCGAATCGCTGGAGATCGGCCGGCACTCCGGCGGGATCGACACCGACAAGCAGCCCGGTCACGACGCCGTGGTTGTCTACCTCAAACCCAGGGACGCCCAGGGCGCGACCATCAAGGCCGCCGGCAGCATCCGGATCCAGCTGTTCGACCTCGCCGCCGATGAGGGCGACCGCCTCGTGGGCCAGTGGGCCTGGGATGTCGACCGCGCCCGCGAGCACTACGCCAGCGGCATGCTGGCTAACCATTACAGCTTTGAGTTGCCCCTCAAGCCCCGACCGGCCCATCCGGACCTGACCATCCGGGCCGAGTTCACCGACTACCTCACCGGCCGAACCTTCGACGCCAGCAAAGCCTTCACCGTCACCCTCCCGCCAGCGGCCATGGACGAATAGAGCCCGCCGCCGACTGCACGGGTGCCTTAAGAATTCGGTGGTGGCGAGCATATCCAGTTGGTATTACCTGCTGGTCTTCAGCCCCGGCAGGGGCGGCGTTCATTAGCCCCATGCGTGAGCGTGGGGTCCGGATCGGTCGCACGGCCAAGCCCCGGCAGGGGCGCCTTGACGCTGCGGAGTTCGGTAGGCTGCGTCAAGTCTTCGAAGACGCACCTTTCTCTTCTGCATGCGGGCTTTCTGCCGAACAGTTGCCACCTGCGCCGCATTCGCTACAATGCCCACTCTGGTAAGCACCGCGCGCCAGACAATCGAATTCCAGGCAGGCTCCGGCAGGTATCCGGGGCTTCCATCACACGAAAGGCTGTAACTGTGGACGTGACATTCTCGCAACGACTTGGAAAGCTCCCGCCGTACCTCTTCGCCGACCTGCGTCGCAAGATCGCCGCCAAGCGGGCCGAGGGCATGAAGGTCATCACGCTCGGCATCGGCGACCCGGACGTGCCGACGCCCGCACCGATCGTCGCCGAACTGCAGCGGGCCGTCGACGACGCCAACGACCCCGACCGCCACCGTTACGGCTGCGACGTCCCGGTCACCGAATTCCCCGCCGCCGTGCGGAGCTTCTACCAGCGACGCTTCGGCGTGGCGTTGGCCGGCGAGCAGGTCGTCACCACCATGGGCTCCAAGGACGCCATTGCCAAGTTCCCGCTGGCCGTCATGGACCCGGGCGACGTGGGCATTGCGCCGCTGCCGGGCTATCCCACCTACAACATCGGCCACGTCTTCGCCGGCGGCAGCACGTACTACGTCCCGCTGCGGCCGGAGAACGACTACCTCCTGGACGTTGATGAGATCCCCGCCGACCTCGCCGACCGGGCCAAGCTGCTGTGGATCAACTACCCCAACAACCCCACGACCGCACTGGCCGACCTGGATTTCTTCGCCCGGGCCGTCGAGTTCGGCCGAACGCACAACGTCCTGATCTGCCACGACGCGGCGTACACCGAGAACACCTTCGACGGGTACCAGGCCCCGAGCATCCTGCAGGTCGACGGCGCCGACGACGTGGCCGTCGAGTTCTTCAGCCTCTCCAAGGGGTTCAATATGACCGGCTGGCGACTCGGCTGCCTCGTGGGCAACGCCTCGGCCGTGCGGGCCCTGTCGACCATCAAGGACAACGTGGACAACGGCTCGCTGCGGGCGCTGCAGTTCGCCGCCGCCGCGGCGCTCAACAGCGCCGAGACCCTCACCGCCGAGGCCAACGAGCCCTACAAGCGTCGGCGCGACATGGTCTGCGAGATGCTCAACGCCGCCGGCTGGAACATCACCCCGCCGCAGGCCACCATTTACCTCTGGGTGCCCGTCCCCGCCCAATACGCCCAGCGCGACGGCGAGGACGGCTACTCCAGCTCCGGCCAGTTCGCCGAGGACCTGCTGGAGACCCACGGCGTGGTCATCACGCCCGGCCGCGGCTATGGCGAGACCGGCGAGGGCTTCTTCCGCATCTCCCTGACCTACCCGGACGACGTCCTCAAAGCCGCCGTCGAGAAGATCTGCGAGATGAACAAGTAGCGTCAGGGCGTGCTTCTTTGGTGCCTTGTTGCCGATGTCGCTTGCCGCGCGATAGTTCGACACCGTGATTGAAGATGCCTGCCTCCACGTTATGGCGAGTTGCCGCGAGCCGATGGCTCCGCTCCCCTGGCTGCCTGCAGACCTGAGAATTTCGATGGGCATACGCGCTTTTCGAAGCTGACGGTCGAGCAGCGGCTGGACTGGCTCTCGGCGGCGGTGGAGTTTTCGGTCGAGGTTTGCCAGGCCAGCAACGCTGAGTGAACGCACGCCATTGCGGGCTACTTGAGGCGATATGGCGAGCTTCGGGCGTGTTCTGGTAGAAATACTGAGTCATTGGGTTGCGTTGTGACGATAGTGTCAGTAGAGTAGGAGGCACGGACGCTGTGTTGGCACCTGCAGTACTGGCCCGTCACGGGATGGCAATCATGACCGCGCGAACAACCCGAGTCCTCGGGACCCTACTCATTGCCATGACGGCCGGCTCGCTCCTGCTAGTCGCGATGGAGTCCGAGCCCCCGCACATGGCCGCGACCGGTGCGGTGATCGCCCGGCTCCAGTACAACGCCTCCAACTGGACCGTCTCCCGCCCGTGGCAGCGCATCGTTGTCCACGCCTCGGCGGGCGGCCCCGACCGACTGCCCCAGCGATGCCACTTCATCATCCACGCCTCGCCCAGCGGCAATGGCTGGGTGACCCCCACCCCGCTGTGGGACCGCCAGGAGCCCGGCCAGCACGTCTACGTGCCCGGCCAGAACTTCAACAGCGACAGTATCGGAATCTGCCTCGTCGGCGATTTCAAGGACCACGGTCCCGGCGAGCCGCAGTTCGCGGCCTTGATGACCCTCGTGCATGAACTGCAGCGACGCTGCGACATCCCGCCCGAGTGCGTCTACCTCAACAGTGAGTTGAACCCCGACTCGGCCAGTCCGGGCGCGGCCTTCCCCGCCGCTACGTTTAACCGTCATCTCTATCGACCGCAGTAGCATCGGCCACGACCGACGCGATTGGCGCCATCTCCACGTTCACGTCGACCGGCTGCCGAAGTAGAAACTGATGCCCGCCGTCAGCAGCATGAACGGCCGCCCGCCGTGAATCGTCCACGAGCCCTGCAGGGCCATGACGGCCGCCAGGGCCGTCGCCGCCAGCACCAGCAATGCCCGCACGTGCCGCCAGATGTCGTACAGTCGGCTGCGTTTCAGCGGCGTCATCACCTTTGACAGCAGATATCCCGCCACCACGCCGGTCAGGATCGCGAAGAACTCCAGGACGTCAATGTGGTTCAGCCAGCCGCGCGAGTATAGCACCAGCCCGCTGATGCCGAAGCCCAGCACCAGCACCACGCGGATGATCCCGCCGGGCAGGTTCAGCGGCTGCTCGCGGTGAATCCACGCGTCGTAGATGCGGTCGTCGCGCGGGTCGGTGTGACTGCGGAAGCCGAAGTAAAAGCCGATCACCGTCAGCGTCAGGCTCAGCAGCGCCGGCGGCAGATCGCGGCAGCCGGCCACCAATGCCCAGCACGTCGCCGACAAGCCCAGGGCCACCAACGCACGCACGCTACCGCGCGGCAGGCCCAGCGGTTCGACCTGTCGAGCCGCCAGCGGCGCAAACAGCGCGGTCCGTCCGGTCTCGGCGTCGGCCATCACTTTGAAGGCGGTGTGGCAGTCCGGGCATTGCCACGCCTTGAGCTTCTCCAGTTGCTCGCTGACGGGCGCGGCGCAGACGGGGCAGGCGTAGGATCGGTCGGCGATGTGTACCTGTCGCGGCATGCCCCCTTTGTGCCACGGTCTGTCCGTTTCGTCAAGAGGCACGACGGCGGGTTCAGTCCTCGGAGGCCTCAGGCAGATTGGTGATCCAGTAGCGCCGCAGCAGCGAGCCGGGCTCGCGACGGCTGGGCCGCTCATCTTCGAGTGTGCCGTCGAAATGTTCGATGATGCGTTGCGAGGGGATGTTCTTGGCCAGGCAGGTCATCAGCACGCTGTCGATGTCCAGCCGGGCAGCCTCGGCGAGAAGCCGCTGCATGAAGGCGGTCATGTAACCCTTGCCGCGTTGCGACGGGCGAATGCAGTACCCGATGTGCCCGCCTTCGTACGTCAGGAATTCGTTGAGTTCGTGGCGGAGGCTCGCCGTGCCGACGAGTCGCCCGCCGGCGACGAGCCAGTATTCAGTGCTCGGTACGAAGCCGGGAGGCATATCCTGTCTGAGCCGAAGGTTCTCGCATCGCTTCAGGAAGGCGTCGAAGTCCTCCATTGCGATGGGGTCGCCCGCCCGGGCGTGGTGGGGCCAATCGGTCTCGCCGACGTCATGGAACTCAGCGGCCATGACGAGGAATTCGTCTTTGCGATCCGCTGTCGGAAGTATCAACTCAAGGTCGTTGCGGGCCATGGCTTACAGTTTGCGCCACTGAACGGCCCGAGTCCAGTACGGATTCAGGTCAACGTCGCATATGCTGTGGCGATTGAGCCGTGGCGTCAGTCGTTGGCGTCCGGTGGCTGCAGCGGGGCATAGCCGGGTTTGGAGGCCTGCATGAGGGCGGCGGCGAGTTTGCGGATATGGAAGCAGTCGCCGACGCGGACGCAGGGCACATCGACCCACCGGGCGAGTTGCTCCGGTGGACTCTGGCCCAGCCAGGCGTGCAGTTGGAAGTAGCCGGCGGGCACGTGCGGCGGCATGGTGACGGCGCCGGCCCAGACGTCCTCACCGTAGGTCGGCCCGCCGATACCGATAAACCAGTGCGGCACGGCGGCGGCGACGGCGTCGCGGTGGGCGGCGAGGGCTTCGGCATCCATGACGCGGACGGCGGCCGGCACGAGGTCCACCAGCAGCACGCCCAGGGCGGCCGGGCGGTCCTTGACGCGTACGTAGTTCGGGGCGATGACGAGGCGGCTGCGTTCGTCGAACCTGCTTCGGAATGCCTCGATGTCGCTGAGAATCTTGCCCAAGCGTGCAATGTCGGTGATCGTGCTCATCGCGAGGTCCGTCTGCTCGGCCAGTCTCGCCAGCCTCGCCAGGCCGATCAGCCCCGTCAGGTCGGCGTACGTCGGGCCGTAAGCGTCGATCTGCTTGAGGCCCTTGGCGGCAAAGCTCGCGATGGTCGGCCAGTTCTTGCGGATGTAGGCCACATCGCCGGTGCGGTGCGCGTAGAGCCACAACGCATACAGACGCCGAAGCTTGGCCTCCTTCAGCCGCGAGATTGCGGTGACCGTCTCGCGGTTCTCGGACGTGATCGGGAAGTACTCGCGGCGCCGGCCGCCGTCGGCGCACAGTGGTTTGTCCTCCCACAGCGGATGGGCCTTCATGGTGGCCTGCAGGTACGCGCGCACCTTCGGCTTCAGCGCGCCGGGCAGGAACGGCCAGGCCTCGCACAGCGCCCAGACGAGGTCGGCCGGCGAATCGAACAGCCACGTCGGGTGTTTGCGTCCGGCCAGGTAGTAGGCCGGGGCGGGCATGTCGCCGTCGACGATCTCGTGGATTTGAGCGACGAGTCTTTTCTGCAGCGGCTGGGCATCGAGCGGTACGTTGCCGGGTGTGAGCACCTCGTTGATGGCAATGGTCGCCGGCACACGTTTCGGCAGGGGCGGCCGATCCCGCAGGGCCGGGCTCTCGGCGGGCTCGGCCGTCGGCCGTTTGTCCACCCGTTCCTGATCACCCCCAGCAGCGTCACCGTCGGTGTCCGTGTCCGTTGCTGCCTGCGAGGATGGAGGTTCGGATGCTCTCCTCGGCTGCGGCGGCGCGTTCCTGCCGTTGTTGCCGTCGATGCGGACCAGGCAGCCGACCGTCGGCAGGTTGATGAAGAGCGCACCTGCCGCGGGCACCACGCCGCTGGCGATCTCCGCGAATCGCGGGCGCCCCGGCGTTGCGGCCCAGAGTTTGCTCAGCAGCGTCGTCGTGCCTTCGGGCGCGGGCATCGTCATCGATCGCGGGCGTAGGATGCCCGCCGCCTCGCCTGTCAGCAGATCCAGAGCAAAACAGCCGATCCGGGCGTGGTAGAAGTAGGCCTTGCGGCCACCGATGGTCGCGTAGTGGGTGCGGTTCATATCCGCAAGCTTCACACGCGGGGCAACGTCATCGTTGGGCGGTAGGGCGGCCAGCGGTTTTCTGTCGCCCGCGTCCAGGTCAATTTCGTCGAAGTCAATGGGATATCGCGAGCCGAAGTTCAGCGCGCCCTTCATCCGCGTGCTGCGGACGCGCCGATGCACGTAGACCACGCCGGTC
Source organism: Planctomycetota bacterium (assembly GCA_009908915.1). Taxonomy (GTDB): domain Bacteria; phylum Planctomycetota; class Phycisphaerae; order SM23-33; family SM23-33; genus JAAAOJ01. The sequence goes on along the minus strand of JAAAOJ010000025.1, from coordinate 8,734 downwards.
GGTGAGACAGCGGGCCAGGGCGGGCAGTCCGCGCCGCCGACGCGCGTGACGGCCGGTGTGAACAACGCCTTGCCAGTCTCGCGGTCGAGCACAAAGCAGTTTCGTTCGTCGGGCTGCTCGAGGTGGCCGGCGATGGCTGCCCGTTCCAGCAGCCAGTCTTTCGGGGGCCAGGTATCCGTCGCGGGGGGCAGTGCTCGCAGAACTGTCTCCATACCGTCCTCGCCGGGCCCATGCGCGGCCGACCGCGTGCGGACAATGACCGCCTTGCCCGCGACGACGGGCGTATACCAGGGATCCTGACCACGGAGCGTCCGTTTCCAGAGGATCTCGCCGTCGCGTTCGCTCAGGGCGTAGGCGGTCGCGGCGTGCGTGGCGAGGTAGACGCGTCCGTCGGCATAGGCGCAACTGCCGGCGGCAGGGGCATCCAGTGGCGTCGACCAGAGCGGCTCGCCTGTTGCGACATCGAGCGCGTAGGCGCGGGCGTCGCGCCCGGCGATCAGCAATCGGCTGCCGACTGGCAGGGGGCTGCACATCAGCGGCGCCCCGAGGTCCCGCTGCCAGAGCTTCACCCCGTCGGCGGAGTCGAAGGCATAGACGCGTCCGTCAGCGCAGGCGACAAAGACGCGTCGCCCGACGACCGCCGGGGAACTCATCACCGGACCGTCGACGTCCGTCTGCCAGGCCTTGGCGCCTGTCGCGGCGTCGAGCGCCCAGACCTGCCCGGTCATCGTGCCGATGAACACGTGCGTCCGGGCGTCCGGCTCGGTCGGGTGGTCGGCGGACGGCGGCTCGATGGTGAGCGGGTCGGTGGGCACGGTGGCGACGACGGGCTGGGCGAACGGGCTCAGCGCGTGGCTCGCGGCGCCCGGGCCGGTCAGCGTCGGCGGCCAGGTCCACGTGACGACGTAGGGCGGCTCGACGCTCACGGCGCTGCCGTGGGTTCGCTGGGGGTCGTGGCCCAGCATGGGCCAGTCCTGCCCCGGTGCGACGGCGGCCAGGGCGGCGAGAATCAGGAGCGTCACGAACATGTTCCTAATAGAGGGCATGGCGGGTCCTTCCTGCGCGGGTCGGCCTGCCATCTTACCAGAACCGACGGCTCCCTCGCAGCATTCCTTGCGGTACGCGCCCGGCCAGAGAACGGTTAGGTCTTTCTCGACATATTGCCGATTGTCCCTGTATAATGGCTCGCTCGAATCCCGCGACCGCTACTGGACAAAGACAAGGACTCCACAATGACAAAGAACAGGATGCTGACTCGCTTTGCCGCTTTGAGCGTTGCTGCGCTGCTGCTGCTGTGCGGCACGGCCGTCGCCGACCCCTTCCATCGCTGGAGCCCCGACCTCGGACGCTTGAAGACTTCCGCCGACGTCACGACGGTCGGCATGCCGAAGCACAGCTCCCACGGCCGCGATACGGAACTCGGCTGGCTCGACGTGGCCGCCAAGGGCTTCATCCCCGTCATGCAGCGTGACCTGCTCGAGTGGTCGGTTCAGCCGCACTTCAGTTGGCGGTCGATGGAAGGCAGTGCGTATCTGGAAGATGTCGGCGAGCGCCTGCCCGATGACCTCTACGAGATCGGCGTCGGCACGACCCTCCGCATGAAACTCACCAACGGCTGGATTGTCGGGGCGAACCTCGATATCAGTTCGCCGTCGGACAAGCCCTTTGCCAGCCACGACGAAATGGCCATCAGCACCACCGCCTTCCTGCAGATGCCGTGGAAGGAATCGCTAGACCTCGTGGCCATGGTCGATCTTTCCAACGACCGATCGTTTGCCCGGTGTGTTCCGTTGCCTGGCGGGGCCCTGCATTACTACCCCAGCAAGGAGTTCGACCTGTTCCTCGGCATGCCGCTTAGTTCCGTTCGCTGGCAGCCGATCGACGATCTGACCCTCTCGGCTCGGTGGCTGCTGCTGCGGGATTTCAATGCGAAAGTCAGCTACCGCATTTTCGGGCCGCTCAGTGCTTACGCCAGTTTCGACTGGGGCAGCGACACGTGGCTTCGGCATGACCGCCATCACGAGGCCCATCGCCTCACGTACAGGGACAAGCGCGTTGCCGCGGGCCTGCGGTGGTTCGTCTCGGACAATGTCTGGGTCGACGCCTCGGCCGGCTGGGCGTGGGACCGCTTCTGGTACGAGGGCGAGGACTACTCCGACCGCGACAAGAATCGCATCAAGCTCGAGGACGGCTGCTTCGGGCAGCTACGCGTCGGCGTGCGATTCTGAGCTTGCCCGTCCGTTAGCGAGGTCGGATTGTACAAGCTGAGCATCGCCGCGACGGTCGAGGGCGAATCGCTCACCGGCGAGTATCAGTTCCAGGTCGCCCAGCGCGACCTCGAAGCCGCCGATGTGCTTGCCAACGGCCAACGGCCGACGGCTGCGACGCATCGCCAGCGAAACCGGCGGCCGGTTTCTGGCCATTGAGGACTTTGGTGATTTGCTCGATCCGCTCGCCAACGTCGCGCGGCCCGGCCGGCGACAGGAGCATAACAGCCGCGACCTGCTCGCCCCGCTGCGATGGCCGCTCGTGCTGCTGGCTATCGGTCTGCTCGCCGCCGAGTGGACCCTGCGCAAGCGGAAGAATCTCGTGTGACATGTGCTGCTTCAGGCCTACCGCGAGCTTGACCGGATAGTTCCGCTGGGCTATGATCCAGCAAGGGCCTAACGTCCGTCGGGGACGTTGGCCCGTGTTGGCGGCTGCTGAGATGTATGCGCCCGTAGCTCAATTGGATAGAGCATCGGTCTTCGGAACCGAGGGTTGCAGGTTCGAGTCCTGCCGGGCGTGTCGCGTTGGGCGTTTCGATCTGACGGCAGGCGGACTGTGAGCGCCGCCGATAATTTTGCGGTTTGGACGAAGATTTGATTCGAATCGTTTGACACAGCGGCTGGCGGTCCGTATCCTACAGGGCTCGACAACTTAACTGATCGCGGGGTAGAGCAGTCTGGTAGCTCGTCGGGCTCATAACCCGGAGGTCGGAGGTTCGAATCCTCCCCCCGCTATTGGTCGACTCGGTGCAAACCGCAGCGACCCAGAGGTTCACGCAGAAGGCCGTCGAGAGAACTCGGCGGCCTTCTCGCTTTTTACGCCAGTTTCGCCAAGGGGTTACGATTCCGGCCCTCTGCCGACCGTGTCTCTGTTTTCCCGAGGGAGATAACCGGCGGATTCGTCTCCCCGCCCGTTTTGGCCCTCTCGGCCAAAAGTCTCTGTCCCGAAGAGAGAATCTGTAGGCTCTGGTTATGAGGGAGGATGGACCGAAGAGAGGTCCAGACGACGAATCCATATCAAGCTGCCAAGAAGGCACTTACGTTCACGTTGCCAGCGTCACTCGTCTCACCGGCCATTTTCCGGGAGATGTCTCTGTTTATGAGGTAGAGACCCGAACAGAGACAGAAATGGCCTTTGCAGTTCCACCTTATGGAACTCACGGTTCTATTTGTTCTTGCCGATAGAAGAGAGACACGGTAGGATCGCCGCCATGGAAATGACACGAGACGCCATCCTGCGGCTGCTTCAGGAACTCGACCAGTGGATGGAGCTGGAAGATTGCCCGCCCGTCGACTGGGTCGTCTGCGGCGGCGCTGCGCTCGGGTTGCAGGAATTGCAGGACCGGCCGACGCGCGACGTGGATGTGCTGGGCCAATGGAACGAGGCCGTCCTGGACGTCACCGGCATTGAGACGTTCCCGGACGAGATGGTCGCCTGCATCAAGCGGGTGGTCGACAACCACCCCGAGCTTGCGGGCATGGGACCAAACTGGATCAACCTCGGGCCGCGCGCCCTGGTGCAGGCCGGGCTGCCCGATGGGTTCGTGGATCGCTTGCACGTCCTGCGGATTGGCAACCGGCTGACGCTGCACCTGCTCGGACGAAAGGATTTGATGGCACTGAAGCTCTACGCGGCCGCCGATGAGCATGGGCCGCGAGAGGAGATTCACTTTGCGGACCTGAAAGGACTGGCCCCGACGTTCGAGGAACTCGACTGGGCTGTTGACTGGCTGCGCACGTTGCGTGACTTCGAAGAGAAGCGGCCCGTCGTGAAACACGTGATCGAGAGGTTGGGCTATGAAGACCTCGCTTACTACGTTTGAGCATCGCATCCGCGATTGGCTGCTGGACCTGCTCCACAGCCAGTGGCGCGCGCTGGGCGTTCCGGTCAGCGCCGGGCAACCGGCGCGCGGCGAGGAAGCCATCGACCCCGAAGCATTGCTCTGGTGCTCGCTGGAGTTCTTCCCCACGCAGCCGCGTCTCAAGGAACAGGCGCTGGCCTGGTGGTCCGAGAACAGCCAGGCCGTTCTGGTCCCCCGCATCCGCAAGTTCACCCAAGGCGGGGATGATCCGCGAGAGCTGATCTGGCATGCGCTGGACAAGCAATGGTGGAAGAGTCCCAAGCCGCCAAAGACTCCGTGCTACGGCCAGAAGTCGGTGGGTGAGCTCAAGTCCTTCTGCGCTGACCTCGAACACCAGGCCGGGCAAAAGGCAGAGCTTCGACAGCAACCCGGCAAGGCCGAGAACACCAACGCCACCGTGATCCTCCGCGCTCGCGACCTGCTGGGCAACGACGCCCGGCATTTCATCCTCATGTACCTGCTGGCCAACCATGGCAGCGCGAAGCTGCGCAGCGTGGCTGCGTGGTCCGGCCAGTCGTACCGCAATATCTCCAAGGTAGCCCAGCGTTGGGAGGCGGCCGAGGTGCTCACGGTTGAGCATGGGTTTGCACGTCTGAAGAACACGGCCGTGTGGGAATCGCTGCTCGGCCTTCGCCCGCCCAAGATCGTGCTGCTGAACTGGCAGCGCTTTTACGACTCCTGCATCAAGCTGCTGCGGTCCATCGAAAAGGCCAGCGCCAAGTCACTGCCGGCCGACGGGCCTGTTGTCACCGGCCTGATTCGCGAAGCCACCGACGAGGCCACAGCCAGCATCGAATCCGAACCATCGGCCGACTCAGCCACCGTTCAGGACCTCAAGCTGCTGCTGTCCAAGCTCTGATAACCACACAATGCGTGGCTTCCTCCCCTTCGGTCGAGATTCAAAGACAGGAATAATCTCATAACCAGAGTCATAACCGGCGGGTCACCCCGCTTCACGTAACCGTTGGCTCCAAAAAAGATTGTGATTTCCAAGTCGTCACGGAAGCTGAAGACGGGTTGCATCGAGAATCGGCTATTGGTCGACTCGGTGCAAACCGCAGCGACCCAGAGGTTCACGCAGAAGGCCGTCGAGAGAACTCGGCGGCGTGTGCCTTTTTTACGCACTGTCCGCCAACGGGTTACGATTCCCGCTATCCGGCGGCCGTGTCTCTGTTTTCCCGAGGGAGATAACCGGCGAATTCGTCTCGTCGCCCGGTTTGGGCCTCTCGGCCGAAAGTCTCTGCTGCGAGGAGAGAACTCGTAGGCTCTGGTTATGAGGGGGGATGGACCTCTACGTGGACGGCGCAGATAGTCCCCCGCACCAGTCGCGGCACAACGCCGCCACGGAGCTTCGCCGCGAGTTCGGCTAGGAAGCGGCCCGTGTCATCCTCGGCCACCGAAGCCCGGCAGTCACGAGCATCTACGCCGAGCACGACCAGAAGAAGGCGATCAAGGCCACCTCACAGGTGAGGTAGCTCGGAGCCGAGATGGCCGCCAACTCAGCCAGATTGGAAGTCGCTCTGCTGTCCATCGCAGACCGATCGTCTTGACGGCATCGATGCGTGGCAATAGAATTGGTCGAGGCGTGCAGCCAAGAAGCTGTGCGCCGTCAGCCTGCTCGTTTGCAGGCCTAACTGCTTCCCGAGATGAAGATGAGCGACTCAGGCGTACAACCCAAGCATCAGGGCGTGTCCATCGTTGCGTTGGGCAGCTTCAATCCGGCGATCTTCCACCCCCTGTGGTTCTCCGGCAATGATCTCATACGACCGGAGGAGGCCGAGAGCGCGGAGGTTGACATCGTGCACCGGGACATTGCGATCTTCCGGACGGAATGGTTCGGCCTTCAAGTTACGGGAGACCGCTTCGCGGCAGACACCAGCGATCCAACGAAGTATCAGCCTCTGGCGGATCTGGTCTCTGGCGTGTTCACAGTCTTGGAGCACTGCCCAATCAGGGCTTTCGGGATGAACAGGCAGCAGGACTTCGAGATGCCCTCGGAAGAGAAGTGGCATGCCTTCGGGGACCACTTCGTGCCTAAGGACTCCTGGGAGGCACTCTTCGATCGTCCAGGCATGCGTGTGCTGGTCATTCAGGGCAAAAGGGATGGCTGCGAGGCCGCTAGAGTTCAGGCGAAACTGGAACCGTCACCCAACGTGCAGCCAGGTGTGTTGGTTCACGTGAACCAGCACTACGACGCCGAAGTAGAAGGTGCAGGCGAGACGGCACCAGACAGGGCGATGGCCTACTTCTTGGAAAAACTGCAGCAGGACTGGGCCCCCTTCCTTCAGTACACACAGACAGTGGCACAGCATCTTCTCACCGAATACGAAGGATCAACCGAATAGACCATGCCTATGGCATCCACAACAGAGGCGTTCGGAGCTACAGCGGCCCCGCTGCGAGTGCAGATCAGCAAGCCCAAGACCGATCATGGCGACAAGGAACTGCTTGGCAGCGGCTTCGACGCCCTTCTCTCAGTGCCTGACCTCGCCAGGCAGGCAACCGGAACTGACTGCAAAACTGAGGGCGGATCCTCTACGGAGCCGTCAGAACCTGTCAGAGTTGATCCGCTTGTGCGTCTGTCACCCACACACTCGCCAATGCGTCGGTTTGAGATGCTTCAGCAATGGGAGGGTGTGGTTACGGAGGTCTCTGAAGAGTCTGCTTGGTGCCGGCTGATCGACCTCACTCGTCCTGAATCAGAAGAGGAAGTGGCTGAAATCCCACTGGCTGAGATTCCTGACCCGGACTTGCCTATCTGCAAACCTGGCAGCGTCTTCTATTGGAGCATCGGGTTCGAGCGGAGTCGTGGCGGACAGATCCGAAGGGTTTCGGAGATCCGTCTGAGAAGGACAGCGAAGTGGTCGCGCAGAGCCATCGCAAGTATGCACACTGAGGCGGAGGGCTTGGCCAGGAAGCTGCTCCAGAGGGGAGACAATGTCGGACGAACCTCCGAAACCGAATGAGTTGGAGGTCTCGGTATTCGGTCCCGGTGTTGGCGAGTGCGTGGTGCTCCACATGGGCGCTGGTAACTGGGTGGTTATTGACTCCTGCTTGGGTCGTGACCATGAAACCCCCGTAGCCATGGAGTACCTGTCGTCGATGGGCATCGATGCGCGCGATGCCGTGAAGCTTATCGTTGTCACTCACTGGCACGATGATCACATACGCGGTGTAGCGCGGCTGCTGCGCGAGTGCACATCAGCCAAGTTCGCCTGTTCTGCGGCGCTCCGCTGCACAAAGTTCCTTGAGCTGGTTGCCGCTGACAAGCAGATCAAGCTGGTAGAGCACACTTCAGGGGTGTCAGAGTTCTGGGCCATCTTCGCTGAGTTGGAACGCAGGCAGGCTGGCCGGTCGCAGGCCGGCCCAGATATTTGGGCAAACGAGGGGAGCCTACTCTACCGCTCTTACGTGCCATGCTCCGTGTCCATCCAGGCGCTTAGCCCGTCTGCCCAGTCTGTTACCGATGGACTTGGGGGCATAGCCGACATGGTCCCAGAGGCGAAGGTGATGATCGGCAGATTCAACAGCGTCACCCCCAATGGCACATCAGTGGCAATCCAGGTTGATACACCTGGCCTGCATATCCTCTTGGGCGCGGATTTGGAGCGAGGGGGCGATGATCAGCATGGATGGCGTGCGGTGGTTGCGTCCGAGACGAGGCCTAAGCACAAGAGCGGCCTCTTCAAAGTTGCGCACCATGGATCCCCCAATGCTGACCTGCCAGAAGTCTGGTCGGAAATGATGACCAAGGAGCCTATCGCGGTTCTGACACCCTACGCAGCAGGCCGCAAGCCAAGGCCAGCAAAGGAAGACGTCGATCGGATCAAGCAGGTTGCGTCTAGTGCCTATTGCTCTCAGTACCCCCCAGTGAGGTCGCCTCATCGACGTTCATCCACAGTTGAGCGCACGATGAAGGAAGTAGCGAGGACACGGAAGGCGATTCGTCGAGTGCCTGGGCATGTGCAGGCAAGAGCGCCCTTGGAGGGACCCGCAGAAGCGTTCAGCGTCGACCTGAGGGATGGAGCTGTAAGGCTCTGACCGGGCGCAAGATCGCGTCCTACGCTGCCCATCTCTGACCCCTGCCTGATCCCTCCCTGACCCTATTGTCTCCAGATCCACGCGACCATCTCGTCAGCACGAAACGAGGTGATCGCGATGGCAATCGATGCAGACCAGGAAGATCTGCTGATACTCACTGAGGCGGCGAAGGCGCTGCCGCGGATCGGCGGCCGCAAGCCAGCCATCTCGACGATCTGGCGGTGGTGCCGCAAGGATCTGGGGAAGGTGAGCACATTGCCCCCGCACGGCATAGGTAACCAATGTAGGCACAACGAACCTGCCCCTTGGGAGCCTTGCCATGATCTCGCAAACCGATCCCGAAAGCATGACGGCCGAGGAACGCCGCCGCGAGGTGGCCGCCATCCTCGCCAAGGGCCTGCTGCGGCGTCTCCGGACGGCCGAGTCGGCCGCATCATCGCCCGCCAAAACAGTCTCGCGGGGATCAAAGGGGACAGGCTACTTTTTCTTGTAGTTTGTATTTGCTTAGTGTAGGATTTGGTGATGCCAAGGATATCGCGTGGGCCAACCTCTGGAGTCGTCAGT
>JAAAOJ010000023.1 GCA_009908915.1 Planctomycetota bacterium | reverse complement strand
ATGCCCAAGGCGCGAGCGCAAGTCGGAATACTCGGAATCTGCAATCTTTCTTCCGTCCCCAGCGCTGCAGATCAGTGAAGAGTTACATTTATAGTATGCCCGGCCCTGCCCCATCAGCTTGTCCTCGTGCGATGGGCCGATTCCAGCGTGGGATACAGTGTCACCGCCCGCGTGGCCGAAGACGAGAGCAAGCGGATGCCCCCACACACAAGGCGACGCGAAATCTGATACCCAAGGGTCAACTCTTCTTAGCCTCCCGGAACTCGGGGGATTCTGACAACGAAAAAAGCACGACCTCTTCGCCGGTTGCCGTGCTGATATCATGGTGCAGGCTCACCACCTTTGCCCCGGTGATGTCCTGGACCATGGCCTCCAGGGCCGGCCGTGCCGTTTCCATCAACTGCGTCCGCACCTGCTTGACAAGCTCTCTGCCCTTCTCGGGCGGGAGCGTCTTGACCAGTTGCTGTTCGGCCGCGGTCAAGACACCGCACAGGCGCACCACGAGCAGGTCGCCGACCAGGTGGGCGTGGATGTCCTTGGGGCCTCGGCCCATATACTCAAGCTCAAAGCGGCCAACCCCTTTGCAGATAGCAGCTTCTATTTCACCTTGTGTCTTCATAGGCATCTCGCACGTGCCGGATTCCCGGTTAAATGGTTCATGGGCAAGCGGTCGGACCTCGGAACCAGACCACGGAAAAGGATAGCAGGAATCGAGCGAAATTCCCAGATTTTCTTTGTCCCACGTGTTCGGCCTGCTATAATAAGGTTGTAGAGGACGTGCGAAAGAAGCACGATGTCTACGTCGGATGACTAAACGAAGGGCAGCCCGGCTGTGCCGGGAGGGCCATCAAGAGTAAGCCGACGCGACGCATCACCCATCCGGTGAGCGACCGCGTCGGCTTTTTTTGTGTGCTCCGCGAGGAAGCTCCTTGCGGCAGGGCACCAAGACAGGAAAGCGTGAAAAACATGAAAGCCGTCACCGAACTTACCGAAGCTGGCCGAGACTACGCGGCGGCATACGGCGCACATTACACCGACCACGATCTACCGAGGGCCCTACAGCTTTACCTGAAAGTGATATCTGCCCATCCTGGCACGAAGGAAGCAGGCTATGCCAGGTCGCAGGCGCAGAACATCATTAACGCCACGGTTCCGGACCGGGAACTCCTGGACGCCCAGGTGGAACTGGCGGTCGCTCACTTTGGGCGGCGTGGGGACATTGCTGGCGACGACATCGCTGCCCATCGCCGAGATGCATGATTCGACAATATGGCGGGGCTTGGCTGGGACCATGATGCCCCGCCAGGTCATTGAGAATGACGCAAGAACCTGAAAGGTGAAAGCAATGGAACAACTGGAACAAGTTATGATGCAGTTTTGGCACTACTTGCCGTACTTGATCAGCGGCATCGCCCTCTTGGTTGTGGGCTGGCTTGTGGCCTGGATGTTGGCGGGCATCACGCGCAAGTTGATCGCTCGAACCCGCGTGGATGATCGACTCGGGACGGCCATGGGCAAACAGGCCGGAGAGCGAGGGCGACTGGCCAGTTGGGTGGCGGCGGCGGTGTTCTGGATCATCCTGTCTCTGTCGGTGGTCGGCGCGCTTTCCGTCCTGCAACTGGGGGCGCTGTCCGAATCACTCCGACAGGCAGTGGATACCGTGATGCGGTATATGCCGCAGTTGATTGCGGCCGGCGCTTTGCTGCTGGGGGCCTGGATCACGGCCGAGATCCTGCGATGGATCATCGTGCGAGCGTTGGGCAAGGCGGACCTGGAGCGCCGGCTGAAGTTGGCCGGTCGTGCTTCGGCCGGGGACGTCAAGCAGGAGGCCGGTGGCGTCACACCCCCGCCGGCAGGTGAAACAAGCAAAACCGCTGCTGGCCCCGCGCAGGGTCTCGCCAAGTGTATGGGGGACGTCGTGTACTGGCTGGTGTTCCTCCTGTTCCTGCCGGCAATTCTCGGAGCCCTGTCGCTCCACGGCATCCTGGTGCCGGTCCAGAGTATGGTGAACAAGGTGTTGGCGTTCCTGCCGAACATCCTTGTCGCCGTGGTCATCGTTGCGCTGGGCTGGTTCTTCACGAACATCCTCAGGCGGATCGTCACCGGTGTCCTGACGGCCGTTGGCGCGGATCGGGTCGGCAGTCGGATCGGCCTCAAGGCCGAGCCCGGACGGTCCGGATCGGTTTCGCATGTCGTCGGATGGACGATCTTTCTACTGGTGCTGATCCCGGTTCTGCTCGCCGCTCTGGACGCCCTGCAATTGCAGGCCCTGACGCAACCGACCAGCGAGATGCTCGGACGAGTCCTCAACGCCATACCGGCCATCTTTGCGGCCGGCCTGGTGCTGGTGATCGCCTACGTGGTGGGCAGGATCGTCAGCCAGTTGGTGACAAAGGTTCTGGACTCGGCAAGATTTGACGCCCTTCCAGCCAAATTGGGGCTGGGCGAGATGGCGGCGGAATCGCGATGGACGCCTTCTCGTCTTGCCGGCTACCTGGTGCTGGTGGCGATCCTGCTGTTCGCGACGGTGACAAGCCTGGAACTGCTCGGATTTGCGGCCTTGGCGGTCATTCTGACGAGCTTCCTGTACCTGACCGGCCGAATCCTCCTGGGGCTGGTGATCTTCGCGCTGGGGCTCTTTCTGGCCAACGTCGTGGGCAGAGCAATCGCCAGTCGCCAGAAGACGCACACGCGTCTGTGGGTGCTGGCGGCTCGCACGGCCATCCTCCTGCTGGCCGGCGCGATGGCCCTGCGACAGATGGGCCTGGCCGATGAGATCATAACCCTGGCGTTCGGGCTGACGCTTGGCGCGGTCGCGGTGGCCGCCGCCATCGCCTTCGGCGTCGGCGGGCGCGATCTTGCCGGGCGAAAGCTTCAGGAATGGGAAGAGAGCCTTCGCAAGAAGAAGGATCTTTCGGAATGACCTGCCGAGGTGAGGTATGTCTGTGCAGGCCCCGCCTGGGTGGATCGGATGGCCGAGCGTTCAGCGAACCGTGCGTGACGACGGTCGCGGCAGATAGGAACAGGTGAGCATCATGATGAAGCCCGAACCAGCCAAGATGGCGCAGCAGGTCGCGGAGGCCGTCATGGCCTTCCAACTCAGAACGACCGGCCACTCGCCCAAGGCAGTGACTGTCGTCCTGAGCCAGGACACGCTGGTGGTCACGCTGCACGAGGCCCTCTCGGCGGCGGAGCGGGACACGGCCAAGAGCCCGGCGGGCGCTACGAAGGTGGAGGAATTCCACCGGCAGCTCTTCGCCAACTCATCCCAATCCCTGCGGGACGAGATCAAGAGAATCACTGGCGTGGAGGTGCGGCAGGCCGTTGCCGAGATCGAACCGGCGACGGGGGCCGTAGTCCAGGCCTTCACGAGCAGTGCGATGGTGCAGGTGTTTCGCCTGGCGCAGAGCGTGCCTCGTGACAGCTGGAGTACGCCCGACGAGCAGCAATAGAATTGATTGGGTATCGGAAAAGCCAGCGCCCGCCTCGTGGGCTGGCGAAGGCACATTGATCGTATGGATGTGTGCCCGGAGTAATCGCACGTTTTGAGCGGAGCAGACAATGACGGTGATCTCTGAATGTGCGGAGACCCGATGAGCCGTCCTGGAAGGCGGTTCCGGGCGTGACGGACGCAAGGCGGCGAGACATCCTTTCAGCGTATCTGGATGAGGACAGCATGAAACGCGCGGTTATGGTAATTATCTCACTTGTGCTGGTGTTCGTGCTGGCATGGGCTCTGATTCCGGGCATGTCATGCCAGAATCACCAGGAGACGGGTCTGCCTCCAGAAAAGCCTGGCCGCAGCCTGCCGGCGCAGGTCTCTGCGACGCCCTCTGCCTCGCTGACCTTCCTGACGAGTGTCAAGGTCTACATAAAGTTGGTCATTGACAGGAAGTACGGTCTGCTGGCTCAAAGAGCAGGCAAAGAAGACAGCAAAGTGCAACGCATGGTCGATTCCCCGGAGAACAAGTGGTGGGATAATCCCATGGTGGTGTACGAGGAATCGCCCCTCTCACGCGATCCCGACTTGACGGCGGGTTTCGACGGCAAAGAGATCGCCGGACTGGGCAAAAGTGCGAATGCAACCGTGGCGATCACGATGATCCCGCATGCGGAGATTGCGATCGCAACTCTGCCAAAGTGTGACGGCCTGAAGGCAACGATCACAGTGAGGATTACCGCGGCGAGCGGTTTTTACGACGGCAGTTGGACCAAAGTGGTCCGGGTGGAGAACAAAGCGGTAGTGTTCAGCTTTGACACCTGTGATCCTTCCAGACGTCTGGAAGCCGTCAGTTCGAAAACCAGAACGCTACCGGACTTTGCCTTCGAACGTTACACGCGTCACGAGGTGAAATGGGAACCTCGGAATGCATGGCCGACGCAGCCGGAAAACGGTGACTTCTGGACCACCATTTACGGGAGCGATGGAGTCATAGATGTCACCGCTTACAAGTATCTGGAGTAGCGCCGGCCACGTGGAGGGGCAACCCCTGTGGGCGCAGCAGACAATGGCAGGACCTGAGATGGCGATGATTATCGGATGGGCCGACTCGGAGCATTGTCCAGGGCGGTGACGAAGATGTCCTGGAAAATGCAGGCCGTGGCATCAAAGCAACAACATACGCGATTGGGAACGAAAGGTAGCTAACACAAATGTTCATATCTGATAACGAAAACAACCAGAGAGGCTTGATGGTCCAGGTCGTGGCCCTTCGCGATGGCACATTCCGTGCGTCATGTCCTTCGCTGCCCGGGTGCTTCGTCCATGCGGCTTCGCAATGCGAGGTGGAGATTCGCATTCAGCAGGCCATATGCGGCTACCTGGATCATCTGGACATCGCTTTGCCCAGAGAATTGGCGAAATGCTGCTATCAGGAACGTAAAGATAGAAAAGCGGCGCGGGCCGCCCGACCCATCGACCGAAGGCCGGCCCAGGCCAACCCGGGCTAGAGCGGTGTTGAGGCTGTGTCAGATGCAAGTCGAACAACGAGATTTTTTGGATACAAACTGCCTAGTAAGGCATGAGGAGATAATTATGTTGGCGAAGACCAGAAAAACGTCTGCTACCAGGATCGGAACAGTGTTGAGAATTATTCTGCTGCTCTGTTTGGCGATGACGCTGCCTGCGTGCTTGAATATCAATAAATCACCGGACGTAGAGCCCGCCAAGGAGGTCAACGTCGGCGGTGAGCACGGCCTGACTGTGGAACATTGACCGGGGAAGGCCCGTCCTGACAAGAAAACAAGGCCTTGCCTTGCTTTGCGAAAGATCGTGTCGTGTGAATGCACAAGACACGAATAGAAGAAGGTGTACCATGTTAGAGTCACATTGCCCATCCAACCGAGATGCCCACCGCCGCAGGCGTCTGCGGATTGTCTGCCCGGCCTATCCAGCGTTTAATATCTACTCCCGCCCCGCCCAGGTGATGACCGCCCTGGGGCCGGTCTGTATCGCCACGGCTGTGCAGGATGTGCCCGGATGGGATGCCGAGGTGATCGACGAGAACAACTACCGGCGCGGCCCGACCGATGCGGCTGGGCGGCCGGATCATGACGCCCTGCAGCGGGCCAGGCCCGCGGATGTCGTGGGCCTGTATGGGGGTCTGACGAGCACGATCCCGCGTCTGTACGAGATCGCCAGGCAGTACAAGGACATGGGTGCGCGCACCATCGCGGGCGGGCATCACTTCGTTGATGACAACATCGAAGAGTCTTTGCGAAATGGGATCGATGTCGTCGTTCTCGGCGAGGGTGACAAGACCATTCAGGAGTTGCTGACGTGCTTTGAAAGAGGGGCAGACTTGGAAGACGTCCCTGGCATCGCGTTTCTGCGAGGCGGCGAGCTATGCCGGACGGCCCTCCGGGAGCCGATCACGGCCTTTGACGAACTGCCGATCCCCGACTTCTCGGTCCTGCGGCATGCCCGGATGAAGTACTACCCCGTCTCGGGCGTTCGTGGGTGCGGCATGGACTGCGAGTTCTGCACCGTCAAGGGCCGACCACGGTTCGCTGCCCCTGAACGCATGATGGAGCAATTTGCCTCGATCTACGAAAAATGGGGCGGCAGGATCTTCTTCATCGTCGACGACCTGTTCGGCCAGAATCGCACCGACACGCTGCGGCTGTGCCGGATGCTGCGGGACTATCAGCAACAGGCCGGCACGCGTTTCAGCATCATGGTCCAGATCCGCCTGGACCGGGCGCGGGACGAGGAGTTGCTTCAGGCCATGCGCGAGGCGCGGATCAACAACCTCGCCATCGGGTACGAGTCGCCCATCGCCGAAGAGCTCAAGGCGATGAACAAGCGGCTGGACCCGCAGGACATGATCCAGTTGACCCGGTTGTATCACCGGGCCGGGTTCCGGATACACGGCATGTTCATCTTCGGCTACCCGGCACCGGATGGTCAACCATTCCGAATGAGTGCGGATGAACGTGTGTGGCATTTTCGCCGCTTCATCCGCAAGGCGCGTCTGGACACAGTGCAGATACTGCAGCCCATCCCGCTGCCCGGCACGGAATTGACGGCAAGGCTCAAGAAAGCAGGCAGGGTCTTCCCGACGAATGCCGTCGGGCTGGAGTACTACGACGGGAACTTCCCGCTTTTCCAGCCGGATGAACCGATGACGCCGGAGGAAATGCAGGCGGCCGCCCATAAGATCATGCGGGGGTTCTACGGCCCCCGCCATCTGCTGGTCACCGCAGCGAATGTGCTTGCCTTTCCCGTCATAGCCCTGTGGCTGCACAACATCGGTGCCGGCTGGCAGCGATGGTATCGCCGGTGGGTGCGGAGCATCTACCGCAGTGGCGGGTGGCTGCTGCTGCGGAAGTGGACGGCCGAGTTCCGGAAGGACGGCTTCCTCGGGAAGCTTTCTGAGGCGAGAAGGACCTGCATGACACAACTGGGTCGTGGCTCTGACAGCGAGGACGCCCTTGGAGCACAGGAGTAAGATGCGACTGTACCTGATCAATCCGAAGAACCCGCTGGTGAGCCTGGCGAACATCAGGGAGAGCCGATGGAATCGCTATCGCGTTTGGAAGCCCTTGGGCCTGCTGGTCCTGGCTGCCTTGACGCCGCCGGAGTGGGAGATCACTGTCATCGATGAGAATGTGGATACGCCGGATTACGAGGCCATGCCCAAACCAGACCTCGTCGGGATCACGGCGTTCACCTCCCAGGCTTGTCGGGCCTATGAGATTGCCCGGGCCTTCCGAAGTCGCGGCGTGAAAGTCGTCATGGGGGGCATTCATGCCACCGCTTGCACAGAAGAAGCCCTGCAATACGTGGATGCGGTTGTCAGCGGCGAGGCCGAGAGTGTCTGGAAGACGGTCCTGGACGACGCCCGGCATGGCACGCTGAAGACAACGTACGTGGGGGAACGCCTCGACTTGGCCCAGGTCCCTCCGGCCAGGCACGATCTACTGACGAAAGGTTATGCGTTCGGCTCCATCCAGACGACGCGAGGTTGCCCGCTGAACTGCAGTTTCTGCAGCGTGTCGGCCTTCAACGGCACGCGGTATCGCCACCGCCCAATCGCCAGTGTAATCGAGGAGCTGAAGTCCATCGGCGAGAAATGGGTCCTGGTCGTGGACGACAATCTGATCGGCATGAGCGATGCACACGTCGCGCGAGCCAAGGAGTTGTTCCGCGCGATGATCCAGGCCGACCTGCGGAAGAAATGGATCTGCCAGGCCACCATCAACATCGCGGACGATGATGAGTTGCTGGCGCTGGCCGCCCAGGCCGGCTGCTGTGGTGTGTTCATTGGGTTCGAGTCACCCACAGCCGAGGGGCTGGCCGAGGTGGGCAAGAAGTTCAACGTGCTCAGAGGGCGAGACTTCCCGGCATCGATCCGGCGAATTCACAGGCATAACATTCTCGTGGTGGGCTCATTCATCATGGGCTTGGACGCGGACGAACCGGGCATTGGCCTGCGAATCGCCAAGGCGGCCAGCAGCTATGGCGTAGACATTCTTAACGCCTTGTTCCTGACGCCACTGCCGGGGACGCGCCTGTGGGATCAAATGAAATCGGATGACCGTATTGCCGCTCGAAGGTTCCCCAAAGACTGGCGGTACTACACGCTGGGGTTCCCGACGGCGCGTTATAAGCATTTCACCTCCGCCCAAATCATCGAAGAAATGAATGCCTGCGACCGCAGCTTCTATTCGCGATGGAACATTGGGGGACGTGTGGCCAGGAGTCTTCTGGGGCTTCGGCATCCACTGCTGTCCCTGGTGAGCAATCTCTCCTACCGGGGCAATGCCCGTCTGAACCGTCGCGCGTATGCCCAACTGGGGCTCCTGGATGACCGGGGCCGAAAGAGTCATTGTCGCAGTGCCGCCAGAAGCGATTCACGCCCTTCCGCGCATAGCCACGCCGCCCACTTGGCCGTCGACGGCGAGTTTCAGGCGGAGCAAGCGCGATGACGACACTGAAGGGCAGGCCGATGTCTCCCGGATACGCCGAGGGCGTGGCATGGTTTTGGGTGCCAACGACGGCCCACGATTGGTCACGGGCAGACATTGCTCCCGAGGAAGTGAGCGCAGAATTGCGGCGATTCCGGGAGTCTCTGACCGCGACGAGCGGCGAACTGCAACTGCTGCGCGATCGGGCATCGGTTGAGATTGGCGATGACCAGGCCGGCATCTTCGGTGTGCAGCTCGCCATACTCGCCGACGCGCAGTTCGTCACAGAAGTCGAGGATCGTATCGAGCGCAACCGCAGAAGTGCTGAGCATGCGTTGATCAGCTTCGTTGAGAACTGGCTCGAAGGGTCTGGAGCCGTGACGGATGAGCATCGGCGGGAACAGGCTGTGGACATGCGAGACCTGGCTCAGCGGCTGATGTCGCATCTGTCCGGGCGGCCTGGAAGTCACCCCGTGCTTCTGCCGGAACAATCCGTCATCGTAACCGGCGAACTCTCACCGTCGGACGTCATGCAGTTGGATCGGTCTCGAATCGTTGCCGCCGTCACCGAATGGGGCGGTCCGACCGGCCATGCCGCAATCCTTCTCCGGTCGCTCGGCATTCCGGCGGTGACCGGCGTGACAGGAGTCCGGGACCGTATCCACCATGGGCAAAGCGTGCTGGTAAACGGCGAGTTGGGGACCGTGATCGGCGAGGCGAACGACGAAGAGACGGCCATGTTCAGGAACCAACAGGCTCGCCACCAGCAGTTCGTCGAGTCGCTAAGTGAGAATGAGGCGGAACCATGCACAACGCTTGATGGAGTCCGCGTCAGCCTTTTCGCCAACATCAGCCGTGCAGGAGAGGTCGCAGATGCCGTCGCGCATCACCTAGAGGGCGTGGATTTGCTCCGGACCGAGCTGCTTTTCGCGTCTGATGAGCCTCCATCCCTGCTTGATCAGTATGAGGCATATCGTGGTGCCGCTGAGGCCCTGGCAGGCCGGCCGCTGGTGGTCCGCACGTTCGACCTTGGCGGCGACAAAATCCCGAGGTTCCTCGAGCCTTGGGCTCAGGCAAACCCGAATCTGAGCCTGCGCGGACTCGGATTCGCGTTGCGGCAGGAGCACCTGTTTCGGACACAGATGCTGGCCATTCTCGACGCCGCGCAGCATTACGACATCGGGGTGCTCTTTCCGATGGTCATGGGCTCCGACGATCTGCGTGCCGCCATCGACCTGGTCCGGGATGTTGCGTCGGCACACGGGCTGCCGGTGCCCTTGCTGGGTGCCATGATCGAGACACCCTCGGCCCTGTTCGCGCTTGATGAGATCACGCCGCAGGTCGGCTTCCTGAGCCTGGGGACGAACGATCTGGCCCAGCTCATGCTTGGGGCGGACCGCGACGCCGCGGAACTGAGCGAAGAGTACGCCGCAGTCTATCCAACCATCCTGAGGGCGATTCGCCGCGTGATCGAGGCTGCGGAAAACGCTCGGCTGCCGTTGACGGTCTGCGGGGAAATGGCGGGGCATCCCATCATCGCGCCTCTGCTCGTCGGCCTGGGCATTCGAAGGCTCAGCATGGCCCCCTCGCGCTGCGTTGAGGTCCGCTATGCCCTGCAGAATCTCGATTGCAGGGAGGCAGAGGCCACCGCGACACAGGCCCTTCAATGCCATAGTCGGCAGCAGGTGCGCCAACTGCTGACAGCGTGGAATACTTTAGGAAGGTCGCCGTGAGGTCCTTTCTGGTAGGATGACCGCTCATGCCCCCCGAAAGTGGAGCTCAGGCAGACGAGAGGCCGGATCTCACAACGGTCGTCAGCGTATGAAGCTATGGACCATGGAGTCGATATCAATGACCCAGCCACTCACGAATACCAGCACCGAAGCGACGCGTGTCGTCGGGATCGGCGCTTCTGCCGGCGGGCTTGACGCCCTGAAGGAGTTCTTCGGCGCGATGCCGGACGACAGTGGCATGGCCTTCGTCGTTATCCAGCACCTCGATCCCGCTCACGAAAGCCGCATGGCCGAGATACTGGCCAAGTCCACAACAATGAAGGTCGTCCAGGCCGACGACGGCATGGCCGTCGAACCCAACTGCGTCTATACCTATCCACCAGGCCGGCCCTTAAGCATCCGCCAGGGCCGGTTGGTGCTGGGCAAGCCGACTGAAGGGGCACATATCGAGGCAGCCATCGATCATTTCCTGGCATCGTTGGCAGAAGATCAGGGAAACAGGGCTATTTGCATCATCCTGTCGGGCAGCAGCGGGTCGGACGGGCCCCAAGGCGTCCGGGCGGTTCGCACCGCCGGCGGCATGTGCATGGCCCAGGAACCTGGCAGTGCGCAGTTCGCGGCCATGCCCCAGGCGGTCATTGACACCGGCTTGGCTGACTTCGTCCTTGCCCCGGCCGAGATGCCCGGGCCGCTGCTGGATTTCGCGCATCATCAAGAGATGTTCGCGGCCGGTCGGGAAGAGTCCGGCGGCGAGCCCGCCCCCCTCGACATTGACACGATTCTGAAGCTTCTTCGAACCCGCACGAACAGTGACTACAGCCACTACAAGCGAACCACGGTCTTTCGTCGCATCCAACGCCGGATGGGGCTGCGGCAGATCGAAGGCACGGCCGATTATGTCAAGCTGCTCCAGACCGATGCCGCCGAACTGGCTCAACTCGCGAAAGATATGCTGATTGGCGTCAGTTCATTCTTCCGCGATGCCGAGGCCTTCGATGCCCTGCGAAGCGAGATCATCATTCCGCTGATCGGAGCGAGGAAGGACGACTCCCCTCTCCGCGTGTGGGTGGCCGGGTGTGCGACGGGCGAAGAGGCGTATTCCATATCCATGCTCCTGCTGGAGGAAAGGGCGGCCGCCGCCAAAAGCTTTCCGGTGCAGGTTTTTGCCACGGATGTTGACGAACGCTCGCTGGAAACCGCTCGCGCCGGCATGTATCCCCCGGAGATCGCCAACCATGTGTCGTCCGATCGTCTGGAGCGGTTTTTTGCGGTCGACGATAGAGGCTATCACGTCGAAAAGCATCTTCGCGAGACGGTCACCTTCTCCCGTCACAATCTTCTCGCTGACCCACCATTTTCCAAGCTCGATCTGATCAGTTGCCGCAACGTGCTGATCTACCTCGAACCGGCGGCCCAGAAAAAGGTGCTTTCCGTCTTCAGCTTTGCCCTGAACGTGGGCGGGCATCTGATGCTGGGCAAATCCGAAGGTGTTGCCGGAATGGAAGATCTGTTCGAACCAATCTCCAAGCAAGACCGGATCTTCCGGCTAACGCGGTCCAACCGAAAAGCGGCCAGCGACTTTCCGCTGTATGCGGCCGGCCGACGGGCCTGGCCGGCTGAACCTGGGCGAGCCGCCGGGGAGGCCGACATACTGCCGCAGGCCAACCTGGAAGCCATCCTGCGGCACTTTGACGCTACCGTCCTGCTGATCGATCACGAGGGTAAGATCCTCCACTTCCACGGCCGAACGGAGAAATACCTGGGCCACCCAAAGGGGCTCGCAAGCCTCAATATCCTCGACATGACAGGGGGGATGCTGTCGGCCAAGTTGCGACGGGCAATCAACAGGGCCCTTCAGCAGGATGAGCCCATCCATCTCGCGCAGATTCCCTTGCCTCTGGAACACTCGCCGGTGGCCAACCTGACGTTGATCCCCGTGGGCGACCGTACCGGCGGCAAACTCCTGGCCGTCATCTTCGAGGACGCTCAGCCGCCGCCACGTGAAGTCACGACCCATCCCGTGGCAGAAGAGGACGAGCCGCTCGTTGCCCAGTTGGAGGCCGAAACCAAGGCTCTCCGCACGGAACTGCGGACCAATGTGGAGGGCTACGATGCGGCCGCAGAAGAACTCAAAGCCGCCAACGAAGAAGTGATGTCTATGAACGAGGAACTCCAGTCGGCCAACGAGGAACTGGAGGCCTCGAAAGAGGAGTTGCAGTCCGTCAACGAGGAGCTGACTACCGTCAACGCCCAACTGAACGAAAAGGTGGGGGAATTGACCGGGGTGAATAACGACTTGGCAAACTTGCTGATGGTGACGGAGATCGCCACGGTCTTCCTGGACACCCATTTGCAGATCAGGCGTTTCACGCCACGAGCGAAGCAGCTCTTGAACATCATTGATTCGGACCTGGGCAGACCCGTCGGACACATCACACAAAACTTTACCGGTGTCGACCTGGTCGAAGACTCGGGCAATGTGCTCAAGACCCTTACTCCGGTTGAGAAGGAAGTCCAAGCCTGCGACGGTCAGTGGTATATTCTCCGAATCCTTCCCTACCGAACACTGGACGACCGGATCGACGGGGTCGTTGTCACATTCTTCGATGTGACGCGCCTGAAGATGCTGGAGCAGAAACGACGCGAGCTGGAGGGCCGGGTGCTGCACGCCCAGAAGCTCGAAAGCCTCGGCGTGATGGCTGGTGGGATTGCGCACGACTTCAACAATATCCTCACGGTAACTCTCGGCAATTTGGAGTTGCTGATGGGCGAGATCCAGGGCGGCACGAGGATTCACCAGTACACCGAAGACATATACCGCAGCGTGCTTCAGGCCGCGGAGCTTACCGGCCAGATGCTGGCTTATTCTGGCAGAGGGGTAGTCAGTCTTTGCAGCCTGAGTCTGAACACAGTGGTTCAGGAGATGCACAGCCTGCTTGAGGCATCTATCTCCAAGCAGGTGTCTTTGCAGTGCAGGCTGGACACCGCACTTCCCCCTGTCAAGGCCGACGCTGCTCAGCTAAGGCAGGTTGTGTTGAACTTGGTGATAAATGCCTCCGAAGCAATGTCCGAAGGCGGAGGCCCGATCACCGTCACGACCAGCGTCAGGCATTTCAGTAGTCAGGAACTTGCTCCCCTTGCCGCCGTTACCGATCTGCCCGACGGCCGCTACGTCGTGTTGGAAGTTGCCGACAACGGGTGTGGCATGGACTCGGCCACAAGGGCCAAGGTGTTTGAGCCTTTCTATACAACGAAATTCACCGGCCGTGGGCTGGGTCTGGCTTCTGTGGCAGGTATCATTGAGAACCACCACGGCACGGTGTCGGTGCAGAGCGAACTCGGCGTTGGTTCCGTGTTCAGCGTGATATTGCCCGTGGATGTATCCCCCACCCCGCGCCCGGAACCGCCTGCAGAAGGGGTCACTCGTCTGCCAAAGGGCGGCGGAACCATTCTCGTTATTGACGATGAAGAGAGCGTTCGAAAGATATCGACCAGGTTCCTCGAGAAGGCTGGATTCACTGTCCTGGCCGCGTCTGCAGGGGAAGAAGGCCTGGAGATATTCAAAGTGAAACATGCGGAGATCAGGTGCGTAGTGCTGGACGTAACCATGCCCGGGATCGGAACAAAGGACATCATGGTTGCCCTTCGCGCCATTGAGCCGACTATTCCGGTGGTATTGTGCAGCGGTTACAACAAGGAGAATCTGACTCGGCGGTTCTCAGAAGATGATATTTCGTGTTTCGTCACAAAGCCCTTTACCATGGCGGCACTTTTGTCCGGCGTCTCAAGTTGTCTGCAATAGGCAGTAACCCCCCACCCCCAGAGCCGTCCCGCCGCCCCGGACATGCGGAATCAAATTTCCTATCAGTCATCCCCGCCAC
>JAAAOJ010000016.1 GCA_009908915.1 Planctomycetota bacterium | reverse complement strand
ACCGCCGAAGTCGCCATCGCCTATGCCATGCTGCTCAAGGAGGCTGACGGCAAGAAACTCCGCGTCACGGACGCCGACGTGGACCGGATGGTCAAACGCCTGCGCGACGCACCAGGCTTCGACTACGACGGCATGATCACGCACTTCCGGCAGAACCGGAACGTGCCCGAGAAGACCATCCGCGGCGTGCTGCGGCGATGGGCGATGGTGCTGAGGAACTACGAGGCTTCGACCCTGACCACGCCGCCCAGCCAGGCCCAACTGCGACATCTCTACCGCGACATCTCCGAGCAGATCAAGCTCCGGGTCGTGACAATCGACCCGGCGGCGTTTCTCGACGACGTCGGGGAGCCGACTGATGAAGACCTCCAGGCGATGTTCGAAGACTACCGGGGCCGACCCGCCGGCGAATTCCAGGGCGTTGACACGTTCAGCTTCGGTTACCTGCGACCGGCCAAGGTGCGCCTGGCCTGGCTGTTCATCCACCGCGAAGCCGTCCAGCGCGGGGCCGTCCCCGCCGAGCAGGACATCGACGCGTGGATCCGCTCGAACGAGGATGAACTGGTCAAAGAGGTACCCGCTGAGGCTGAGGAAGACACCGAAAGCACCGACGATACATCCGACGACGGCGAGACCGTCAAGCCGCAGGCGATGGAAACCGTGCCGATGACGCCCGCCGAGAAGCGCCGCCAGGCCATCCAGGCCCTCCAGCCGCAGGTCGTCTCCGCTCGGGCCGATGAGCTGATGATGCTGGCCCGCCGCGAGATCATGGGCTACGAGGCGCCCAAAGGCGAGGAGACGCCCGCGCCCGGCGCGGCTTATCTGCAAGCGGCCCGCAGCTTCGAACTGCCCGGCGAGGACCTGCTATCGCGAGGCATCCTCGTACTCGTCGTCGCCGAACCGACGCCGCTGCGCGACGTGGTCGAAAGCGTCGCCGCCGAGGCCGAGCCGCGTCTGGCGAGCATCTGCTTCCCGTGGGGCAAACACGGCAATATCCAGATCGACCCCGAGGTGAAGGTCAAGGCCTTCGCGAAACGCAATCTGACGGTCGGCGAGGCCCTCAGGCTCGTCGCCGGTGAGATCAAGGACCTTCCCGACCTGACGTGGAGTATGTGCCGCGGCTTCGAGGATGTACTGTTCACGACCGAGGGCGTGCGTTTTTTCCCCGTCTCGGCCGGCGTGACCGAGCTGAGCAGCCGCGAAGAACTCCGCGAGAACGACCTGCTGGCCAACGCCCGCGCCCGCGGCGGCCGCCGAGGCGTCGCAAGCTCGCTACTGGAGATGGTGTTCAATGCCAACGGCAGCAACGAGGTCGGTATGGTGGCGGTCGGGGAAGACGTTCCGGCCATGATGACCTGGACGCCCGACCGCTCCGGCTGGGTACTCTGGCGATTGCTGGAGACGACCGAGCCGGTCGTTGCCGAGAGCATCACCGACGACATTCGCAAAGCACTCGTTCGCGACTGGAAGCTGAAGAAGGCCTTCGGACTCGCCAAGGCCAAGGCCGCTGAGATTACCACCGCCGAGCAACTCGATGCGTGGGCCAAGCAGCATGACGTCGAGCCGATTGAGACCCGCATGCTCGCCCGCAAGCAGCGACCGGTCGGCCAAAGGGCCGGCGGCTATGTGCCGAGTCGACTGGCCTCGCTGGGGTTCTCCGAGACGGCGGTGGACGTGTACGTTCTCGGCCAGGCCTTCACGGCCCTGGCGCCGACCGACCCCGACGGCGATTACCCGCAGGTATCGACGGACATCGCCAGCGTTCCCCTGCCAGCCGAGGGCGAGGTCCTGCTCATCCAGCGCATCGACTATCGCCCGGCGATGGCGGACGGCTATGATCTTATGCAGAAGAGTCTGATGGACCAGCTGGAATTCTCGGCCGGCCTGACGACGCTCCGGCAGTGGTTCAACCCCATCGATATCCGCACGCGCGTCGACTATCGCGAAAAGCAGCAGTAGCCCCCCCGAGATTCGCTTGACTTCTGGCGACCAGTCAATAGAGTATGGGCTCGCGCCTGTTGTGACAGGCGGCCTTGGCCAGGTAGCTCAGTTGGTAGAGCATCGCATTGAAAATGCGGGTGTCGCTGGTTCAAATCCAGTCCTGGCCATTTTTGGTGCGCGGACGGCAATTGCCGCAAACCGCTGCAGGAGCCCTTCGCTCTTCGGCGCGAGGGCGAGGCCTGACGGATTCGCCTCGACCACCGCCCACAGCCAGTGCCTCCTCCGTCGCGACCACGCCTCACCGTCAGTGATCACCGCGTGCGAGCCGGTCAGCACCGCTCCAGCAAACTCCCCCAAGTCGGCCGGCAGCTTCTGCGTCGCAACGATCCGAGTCAGAGAGTCGGTCAGCCCCAGCCGGGCGGCCACCCATTGCTTGAAGTCGCCATGCCCTGCCGCCAGCGACGAACAGTCGAACCCAGTTTGACGATCAGAACCGGCTTCATAACGCGGTACGCAGTACGCACCTGCGACGACAGCGTAAAAAAAAGACAGCGCTGGGGGAGGGGAGCCCAGCGCTGTCAAACTCGGTCAATCTTGGTGAGCTTTTTGACCGAGGAGCCGTATGTCTATAGTATAGCGCAGCGGCGCACGGACGTCAAGTCCTGCAGAGCCGGAAAAATCAGAGGTGTGCTCAGAAGGCTCCTCGGCGCAAAAAAGACAGCGCTGGGGGAGGGGAGCCCAGCACTGTCAAACTCGGTCGTTCACACGTAAGTGTTTTTGACCGAGGAGCCGTATGGACATATTATCAAATCTGAACGCAGGGTCAACAATGATTGTAAGTTTTGGTCTGAAATTCTCAGTGGGATCATCACAATGACACGCCATGCGACACGCTCAACCGCTGCCACGGCGGATACGGTCGCAATACGGTGGCATGCAGTCCGGCGCTTCTTCGCTTGGACCGCTCTCGCTTTGGACGAGAGGTCATGGCAAGATGGTCCACCGACGGTATTGGCTCGACGCCATCCAATCCCGGCCGCACCCGCCTCGGTGAGCCACACGCCTTTTGCTTTGCCTCACCAGGCCCAGCCGGTATGATGCGGCCTGCCCCGCACAGGAAGACGATGCCGCGACGACACTTCATCTGGATTCTGATCACGCTGGCGATGGCCTCGGCCCTGCTGGTGGTGTGGCATCGCCCGACGCCCGGCCCGACGCCGGCCGACGGCGACTTCCAGGACGTACAGACGGCCTACGACCTCATCCGCGACGCCCACTACGAACCGCCCGCTGCCGACCGGCTCCAGCGGGGCGCGGTCCGTGGCATGGTCGAAACCCTCGACGAGTTTTCCACCTACGTCCTGCCGGAACAGGCCGACCTGCTCGCCGACCGCGTCTACGGCAGCGAACGAGGCCTGGGTCTGCGACTCGACTTCGCCGCCCGCCGCGACGTCCAGGCCGTGCCCGTCCTCGGCGTGCTGCCGCGTTCACCCGCCGCCAAAGCCGGCCTGCGCCCCGGTGATGTCCTGCTGGCCATCAACGACACGCCGGTCACGGGCCTGGCCCAGCAGCGCATCGAGCAACTGCTTGACCCGCCCGGCGACGATGCAATCGCACTGACCGTTCACCGCAAACGGGCCGAGACCCCCGTTAGGACCCTCGCGGTGAGTCCCGCCAGTTTCCGCGTGCAGACCTGCCAGGGACTCTACCTCGACGCCGACGGACGTTGGGTCTTCGCCCTCATGCCGAAGGACATCGAACCGGCTGGCATCGAGGACGCGTGCGGCCCGATTCTGTATATCCGCATCCGCGAGTTCTGCCCCCAGACGCTCCAGCAACTACAGGAGACACTGCGTGCCAGGACCCCTCCCCCGGCAGGCCTCGCCCTCGACCTGCGGGGCAACCCGGGCGGCCTGCTCGAAGACGCCATTGCCGCCGCCGAGCTGTTCCTCGATAGCGGCGATATCGTCACGGTCATCGGCCGAAACAACGGCCCGCGTGTCCACCGTGCCCACGACGATACGCCATATGGTCAGATGCGCATGGTCGTCCTCGTCGACGGCGAGACCGCCTCGGCCGCCGAGTTGCTGGCCGGATCGCTGGCCGCCAACGCCCGGGCGATCGTCATCGGCACGCGAACGCGGGGCAAGGGCTGCGTGCAGAGCATGATCCGCCTGCCCGGCCAGCTCGGGCAGATCAACCTGACGACCAAGGAATTCCGCGTCGTACCTGACCGGCCTATCCAGCGACACGCCGACAGCGATGCCTGGGGCATCGACCCCCACATCCGCCAGCCGCTGACCCATGCTCAGGCAACGGCCCTCCACGACCTGCGTCGCCGCGGCGAGATCCTTCCACCACCACCGGAGGAATCGGACCCCGACGACACCGACACTGCCGACGCGCGCCTTGTCGACGCGCTGAAGGCTGACCCGCAACTGCGCCGAGCCACTGAGCTGCTGGGTGACCCCGCCGAATACGCGAGGCGGATCGACATCATCGCCGCTGACGTCGAACGGGCACGCAAGCTTCGCCAAGCCGCCGAAGCAGGACGGGAGCAGGACGATGACTGAGAGCCACCGCCAAGCTGTTCAATGCAGCGAGTCCCGGCGGGACCCCGCACCGGCGGGCCGGATACTTGGCGTGGAAACCAGTTGTGACGAAACCGCCTGCGCCGTCGTCGACGCCGGGCGCCATGTTGTCGCCAACGTCGTCGCCAGTCAGATCGACATCCACCAGCGTTACGGCGGTGTGGTGCCGGAACTCGCCAGCCGTGCCCACATCGAGGCCGTCAATACCGTCATCGCCGGCGCCCTCGCTCGGGCCGGCCTCGCCCCGGCGGAGATCGCCGCCGTCGCCGTCACGCATGAGCCCGGGCTGATCGGCTCGCTGCTGGTAGGCCTGATGGCCGCCAAGACGCTCGCGTGGGTCTGGGGCAAGCCGCTGGTCGGCGTCAACCACATCGCCGCCCACGCCTATGCCGCCAGCCTCGATGCCGAACCCCTGGACTACCCCGCCATCGCCCTCGTCGCCAGTGGCGGGCATACCGCCCTGTACCGCTGCGCCGGGCCGACCGAAATCGCGCTGATCGGCAAGACGATCGACGACGCCGCCGGCGAGGCCTTCGACAAGATCGCCCAACTGCTGGAACTCGGGTATCCCGGCGGCCCGGCCATCGACAAGGCGGCCCGCGACGGCGATCCCCACGCCGTCCGTTTTCCCCGCCCCCTGCTCAAAGGCCAAAGCCTGGACTTCAGCTTCAGCGGCATCAAGACAGCCGTGCTGTACCATGTTCGCGGCGTGCCGGGCAGCGAACCGCAACGCACGCTCGCCGACCTCAGCCGCCGGCAGATATGCGATATCGCCGCCAGCTTCCAGCAGGCCGTCGTGGATACGCTGCGCATCAAGATTCGCCGGGCCGTCGAGCAGACCGGCGCCCGGACGATCATCCTCGGCGGAGGCGTCGCCGCCAACAGCGCCTTGCGGACCGCCATCGACGCCTTCGGCCACGAGCGAAACCTTGCCGTGCGTATCCCGCCGATGGCCTACTGCACGGACAACGCGGCGATGATCGCCGGCCTGGCGTGGCACGATCTGCAAGCCGGGCGAACCGACGCGTTGTCGCTGGCGGCCACTGCCACCGTCCGACACTGACCGCAGCAACCATAGCTATCTAAACGACACGGCCGGTGCCACGGTGGCCCGCCCATCGCCCGCCCGATGCGCGATAGCGCGCCGGACCAACCGATCGCGCGAATGACCGTCGTACCCGAAACACTGACGCGCCCAATGCAGCTTCCGTTCGTTATGCGGTAGCGACGGCGGGGCCGTCTAGCGGCAAGGGACAGACCATACCCTGCAGCGTGCTGGCCGCCACGGTCGAGTTGATTTCCTCGGGCGTCCAGCTCGGGCGGCTGGGTCGCACCTGGGCGACGGCCCGGCGAAGCGTGAACATCGTCACTTCCGGGCGGGTGTTGGCACAGACGCGTCGGCTCGGGCCAATGCCGCGATTCACGTACAGTCTGCGGGCGTCGCCGAGATCGTACTCGCCGGCGACGAAGTTCAGGAATACCGCCGGCCAGAGGGCGTTGTGCATCCGGGTATTGCGGCTGGGCCGGCCGTGCGTGTGTCCGGCCAGAACGTATCGGGCGCCCAACTGCGCCAGGTGCGGCGCCGCGTCGGGATTATGCACCAGGGCGATGATCGGCTGTCTCGTGTCGATGCTGGCGAAGGCTGCTTCGGGATCGTGATCCGGCGACCAGAGTTCGCCGATGCCGGCGAAGTGCAGCACCGAGCCGGCCTGGCGATACGTCGCCGTCTGGTTCGTCAACACCCTCACGCCCGCATGGTCGAGCTGTTCGGCCACATATTCGCCCAAGCCGCGGACAACCTTTTGGTTCGGCACGAATACGCCGTAGTCATGGTTGCCGAGAACCGCCAGGGTGTCGACTTTCGGCGACAGTCGCTTCAGCAGGCCGCCGATCCGCCGAACGTAGTGACGGGCCGAGGCAGTGATGAAGTCGCCGGTGACGACAACGAAGTCGGGTTCCAGGCGGTTGACGACATCGATGCATTTCATCAGGTGCTGCGCTCGCATCAACGGGCTGCAGTGAACGTCGGAGAGGTGGCAGACGGTCTTGCCCTCCATGCCCGCGCCCAGCGCGGGCAGGGCCATCTCGCGACGGGCTACCAGCAACCAGCGCTCGTCGATATCCCAGGGGCAGAGCCCGTGCAGCCCGAACTGCCCGGCCGCCGACCAGACCATGCGCTTGACGTGCCGGCCGATAACCTCCATACCCGTCTCACCACCAAAGAGCAACTCGTTCATGATCGCCACCTCGCAGGTTACGTGCTAAACGAAACCGTGGGCCTCGGTATGTAGTATCGACCGCTCGCGCAAAGCATGCGCTACGGGGCGTTTAAGAGGTGAAGAAACCGCAACGGCGGCCTGTTGAAGCCTGTTGGCAACATCTCGGCGGGCTCAACTGGATGCGATGGCGGGCGGCGGCGGCAAGACGGCATCGCGAACCTTTCGGGGCAACGGCATGGCGTTCCGATCTCTGGCAGCTTTCTAAAAGACGGGCTAGACGGTCGGCTAGCCACCTTCGATTCGATCCATGCCCGGTCTCGACTCATCGAGGGTCGATTTCGGCGGGCTCGTGCGATATCCTGATGACATGGAAGAATGTAGTCTGCGAAAGCTGCTCGAACAGACACGATCGGGCGAGATGGACATCGACGACGCGATCGACGTGCTGCGTCGCCTGCCGTTTGAGGATCTGGCCTCGGCCCGCATCGATACGCACCGTGCCCTGCGGTGTGGCTTCGGCGAGGTGATCTTCGCCGCGGGCAAAACGCCGTCACAGGTGGCCGAGATCTTCGCCAAACTCGCCGAGGCCAGCGACAACGTCCTGGCCACGCGGGCCACGTGCGAACACGCCGAGGCGGTCATCGCCGCCGTACCCGCGGCGACCTACGACGCGACGGCCCGGGCCGTCGTTCTGCGAGGCGAGGCCGAGGGCATCGGTCATGTAGCCGTCGTCGCCGCCGGCACGAGCGACCTGCCCGTCGCCGCGGAAGCGCGCATCACGGCGGAGGTTTGCGGGGCGCGGGTCACCACGCACTATGATGTAGGCGTGGCAGGTCTGCACCGGCTGCTGGCGGAGATGCCGGCGCTGCGGCAGGCCAAGGCGGTGGTGGCCGTGGCGGGCATGGAAGGCGCCCTGGCTAGTGTGGTCGGGGGACTGGTGGCCGTGCCGGTCATCGCCGTGCCGACCAGCGTGGGATACGGCGCGAGCTTCGGCGGGGTTTCAGCCCTGCTGACAATGCTCAACAGTTGCGCCTCGGGCATCAGCGTCGTGAACATCGACAACGGCTTCGCGGGCGGGTATAACGCGGCCCTGATCAACCGCCTGACCGTCGCCGCCGGAGACTGACCGGAGAGGACCATGGAACGCATCACCGACCTGCCGAAAATCCCACCGCGCGATCGCGAGGGCCACAAGGGCAACTACGGGCGCGTGCTCGTCGTAGGCGGTTCTCGCCGAATGGTCGGCGCGCCGGCCCTGGCGGCCAACGCGGCCCTGCGCGGTGGCGCGGGACTGGTCGTCGTCGCCGCGCCCGCCAACGTGCAATTCGCCGTGGCGATGCTCGCCGAGTGCGCCACGTCCATCCCGCTTAAGTGTCAGGCCACCGGCGATCTCGCATCCGAGTCGGTCGGACAGATGCTTGAAGTCGCTGGCAAGAACGACGTCCTCGCCGTCGGGCCCGGCATGGCCGTCGGTGCCCGGCAGCAGGACCTCGTCCGGGCCGCACTGGAACAAGACAAGCCGCTCGTGCTCGATGCCGACGGGTTGAACAACCTCGCCAACATCGACGACTGGCCCGCCATCCGCCGCTGCCCGCTGGTCCTCACGCCGCACCCGGGCGAGTTCGCCCGCCTGACCGGCCGCGACATCTCCGATATCCAGAGCGACCGCATCGCCGCCGCGGATGCGGCTGTTGAGCCGTGGCTGGAAGCCCCTCAGACCGACGCGCCGCTGATCCTCGTACTCAAGGGGGCCGGCACGGTGGTCACCGACGGCACGCGGATGTACGTCAACGACACCGGCAACCCCGGCATGGCCACGGGCGGCGCCGGCGATATCCTCACCGGCGTGACCGCGGCCATGATCATGCAGGGCCTCGACCTCATGCCGGCCGTCGCCGTGGCCGTCCGCGCCCACGGCCTGGCCGGCGATCTGGCCGCCCGAGACCTCGGCGAACAGGCACTGATCGCCTCGGACCTGCTGGACACGATCGGCGACGCCTTCAAGGAGATTGCCGTATGATCCCGCCGGCCACCCGACGACGGAGCCTTCTCGCCACGGGACTGACGGCACTGCTGCTGACGGCCTGCGCCTCGCGCGAGCCGGTCGAGAACGTCCCCCGCCCGCGCATCATCAGCCATACCCCGGCGATCACGGAAATGCTGATCGACATGGGCTACGGCGAGCACCTCGTCGGCGTGAGCAACTGGTGCGACCTGCCGCCGGGCCGAGACATCCCTCGCGTCGCCGACGCCAACGGCGTGCGTCTGGAAGCGGCCCTGGCCGTTCGCCCCGACCTGTTGCTGACGCAGTCCGCGCCCGCCTCCTTCGAGCAACTCAAATCCCGGCTGCCGCAAATGGAGATCCTCCGCCTGCAACTGGAAACGCTG
This sequence comes from Planctomycetota bacterium, assembly GCA_009908915.1. Lineage (GTDB taxonomy): Bacteria > Planctomycetota > Phycisphaerae > SM23-33 > SM23-33 > JAAAOJ01. The sequence goes on along the minus strand of JAAAOJ010000016.1, from coordinate 35,965 downwards.
GAGGACATCGAGCAGGCCATGGTGCGACTGGTCGAGGTGGTCGAGGGCGTCGACGCCCGGCAGGCATTCGAGAACAGCAGCGACCCGACGCGTGGCATGAAGGCGATTATCGCCTGGAAGACCGCCCTCGACGAGACGGCCCGCGACGTGCCGCTGAACCAACGCCCGAACGTGCTCTTTATCAGTGGCTGGCGGCAGCCGGTGGTCGCCGGGCCGGAGACGTTCATCGGCGATCTGATCGCCCACGTCGGCGGCACGAACGCCGGCGAGGCGATTCCCGGCACGCAGCGGTGGCGCAAGGCTCAGGTCGAGAGCATCATCCGAGCGCAGCCGGACGTGCTGATCATCAAGACCACGCCGGAGAAGGTCGGCAAGGCGCGCGAATTCTGGACCTCGCAGCGGTTCCGAGCGCTCCTGCCGGCCGCTCGCAATGATCGCGTGTTCGCCGTCAGCAATGATGCCTGGCTGCGCCCCTCGCCGACACTCAAGGACATGATGCAGCCGCTGCGGACGATGGTGGGCTCGGTCTGGGCCAGCGGAGACGAGCAATGACCGCCGAGGCACCACCGGCCCAAGCGCACCTGCCGCTGCCTCCCACCCTCAGCGGCCGACGCCTGCTGACCATGGCAGCCGTGCTGGCCGGGGCGACGGCCGTCGCCATGGCGATCTGCACGCTCTTCGGCCAGGCAGATCTCAGCTGGGCGGTGGTGGAGCTGCGCCTCGGGCGGCTGGTCGCGGCGGCGTTGGTGGGCGCGGCGCTGGCTTCGGGCGGCATGGCCCTCCAGGCGATGCTCCGCAACCCTCTGGCCGAGCCGTACCTGCTGGGCATCAGCAGCGGCGCGGGCGTCGGCGTGCTACTGGGGATGGCCCTGGTCGGCGGCGGGACGTGGATGGCCGGGCTCGGACGCGGCGGGATGGCCTTCGTCGGTGCGGCCGTCACGTGCGTGGCGGTCTATCTCATCGCCCAGCGGCGCGGGCGGCTGGACGGTTACAGCCTGATCCTCTCCGGCGTCATCGTCAACGCATTCAACACGGCCGTCATGCTGGCGATCAACCTCTACGTGAACCCTTACCGCATCGCAGAGTTCGCCCGCTGGGTGATGGGCGAAGTGCCCGAGACCTGCACCCGCGGCCAGTTGCTGCTGGCGGCCGTCTGTGTCGTCGGCGGCTGGTCGGTGCTGTTCTGCCGCAGCGCGTGGTTCAACGCGATGGGGCTTGGCGACGAGGTCGCACAGTCGGCTGGCGTGCGCGTCGCCCGGCTGCGGGGCGAAACCTTCGTGGTCGTCTCGCTGATGGCCGCCGCGGCGGTGGCCCTGGCGGGACCGATCGGCTTTCTGGGCTTGATCGTCCCGCACATCGTCCGCCTGCTGCTGCCGGCCGACCACCGCGTACTGATCCTCGCCTCCGGCTTCTTCGGGGCGATGTTCCTGATGGCCGTCGATACCGCCTGCAACGCCGTCGCGCCCTACGTGCAGGTGGCGGTGATTCCGGTCGGCATCGTCACGGCCCTGATGGGCGGGCCGTTCTTCCTCGTGCTGCTGCGGCGACGAATGTAGAGCCAGACAGATACTCCGGCCCGTCGCCCGTGGCGGGACCATGTGACATACAGATGAACGACGACCCCGACAACATGCCCGCCGACGCCCCGGACGCCACAGCCTGTGAACAGCCCGCCGAGGAGCTTCACCGCGACCTCGCCATGGAAGGGCGCGACCTGGCCTTCACCTACCCGGACGGGACACAGGCCCTGCGCGGCGTCAGCGTCGAGGGCCGGGCCGGGCGGCTGGTGTGCCTGCTCGGGCCAAACGGTTCGGGCAAGACCACATTGCTGCGATGCCTCATGGGGCGGCTGCACGCCCAACGGGGACAGGTACTGCTGGACGGCGACCCGCTGAAGCTCTATTCCGCCCGCGATCGAGCCCGCCGGCTGGCCTACGTGCCGCAACAGCCGGACGTCGCCTTCGCCATGAACGTCCAGGAGATCATCCTCACCGGGCGCCTCGTTCATACGGGCATGCTCGGGCTGGCGGGACGCAAAGACGTCGACGTCGCCCGCGAGGCCATGCGCATGACCGATACGTTGACCTTCGCCGCTCGCCGCCTCGACGAGCTCTCCGGCGGCGAGGCCCAACGCGTCATGATCGCCCGCGCCTTGGCCCAGCAGCCCAACGTCTGCCTCCTGGACGAACCGACCAGCCACCTCGACATCCGCCACCAGCTCCGCATCTACGAACTCATGCAGCGGGTCGCGCACGACTGGCCGATGGCGGTCATCTGCATCAGTCACGACGTCAATCTTGCCGCACGCTTCGCCGACGAACTGATCCTGATGCGCGACGGACAGGTCGTCGCCGCCGGGCCGCCCACACAAGCCGCCACGCGCGACATCCTCGCCGAGGTCTACGACGTCGAGATCGACCTCATCGACACCGGCGAGGCCGTCCCCACCATCCGCGCCCGGTAGTCGCCGCCCCGCAAGCCACACCCTCAACAGGCCACTTTCACGTTTGCACTCGATACTTCCCGCTACGGTGAGTAAGATGGCGCATCAGCCCGCACCCGCCACGTGCCTGCGGGCTGGAGGATGACCGATGCAGGAAACATACACCAAGGGCCTCGAGACGGTGCCGGCGGATCTGAAGGGCTGCGTCCTGACGATCGGCAACTTCGACGGCGTCCACCTCGGCCACCAGGCGATCGTCGGCCGGGCCGCCGAACTCGCCCGCCAGGCCGGCACCCGGGCCGCCGCCATGACGTTCGACCCGCCACCGGACCTTGTCGTCCGCCCGAGCGATTCGCCTCAGCGCCTCACGCCGCACACGCTGAAGCGTGAGCTGCTGCAGGCCGCCGGGGCCGATCACGTCGTTACCGCCGTCGCCGACATGAAACTGCTGTCGATGACGCCGGAGGGCTTCCTCCACGACATCGTCGCCGCGACGTTCTCCCCGTCACACATTGTCGAGGGCAGTGACTTCCACTTCGGCAGCAAGCGCAGCGGCGACGTCGAAACGCTGCGACAGGCCGCTGGCGAGATGGGCTTCGAGATGCACGTGGTCGACCCGATCACCTGCCGCTTCACCAACGGGCCGTTGCAGATCTCCAGCACGATGATCCGCCGCCTGGTGGCCGGCGGTCGCGTTGCCGACGCCGCCACCGCACTGGGGCGACCGTTCACGCTTGTCGGCACGGTCATCGGCGGTGAGCGCTTCGGCCGCCTGCTGCAGTACCCTACGGCCAACCTCGCCCCGGATGAACAGATCACGCCGGCCGACGGCGTCTATGCCGGTCGGGCCACGGTGGACGACTTGCACGTGCCCGCCGCCATCAGCATCGGCTGCAAGCCCACCACGGGCCCATCTCCGCGGACGATCGAGGCCAACCTCATCGGCGTCGACGGCGAGTTCTACGGCTGCAGCATGCGGCTGGAATTCGTGAAGTGTCTCCGCGAGCAGCGGACGTACGACAATTGTGATGCGTTGCGCGAGCAGATCGCCCGCGATGTGCAACAGACAAAGGACGTGATGGGTGACCGGGGATAAAGACAAGGTGGTAGCGAGGCTGAAAGCGGCCAGCGGAATCCTGTGCGTCACGCACGTCAACCCGGACGGCGATGGGCTCGGCAGCGTCGTCGGCATCCTGGAAGCCGCCCGCGGTGCGGGCAAGCTGGCCCTGCCGTTGCTCCACGCCGACGCGCCGGACCGCTACGGCTTTCTCCTCGCCGGCGAGCAGCTGGCGTACGGACCGGCGCTGACGTCGCTGGCCCGCCAGGCCGATACGATCCTCGTGCTCGATACGTGCAGCGATGCCCAGCTCGGCCAGCTCGCCGCCGGACTCCGCCAGCATCACGACAAAGTCGTCGTGGTCGATCACCACGCAACCGCCGACGACATCGGCACCACGCGGTGGATCGACACGTCCGCCGCCGCCGTGGGGCTGATGGTCCTGGAACTCATCGACGCGCTGGACTGGCCGCTCAATGACCGGGCCGTTCTGGCCCTGGCCGTGGCGATTACCACCGACACCGGCTGGATGCGATTCAGCAATACCGACGGACGCTGCCTGCGGGCCATGGCCCGGCTGGTCGAGGCCGGCGTCCGCCCCGACGAACTCTACCGCCGCATCTACCAGACCGACCGTCCGCAACGGCTCGCCCTGCTACAACGCGTCCTGGACAGCCTCGACCTGAAAGCCGACGGGCGGCTGGCCGTCATGCACCTGCGGGCCGAGGACTTCCAGCAGACCGGCGCTAAACAGGAAGACACCGAGAATCTCATCAACGAAGCCATGCGGCTCGAGAGCGTCGACGCCGCCGTCATCCTCGTCGAAAACGGCGAGCAGACGCGCGTCAGCCTCCGCAGCCGCAGCGAGGTCGACGTCGCCGAAGTCGCCCGGCGCTTCGGAGGGGGCGGGCACACCCGCGCGGCCGGTCTCAAGAGCGACGAACCCATCGACCAGCTCAAGCCGAAGCTTGTTGAGGCCGTCGTCAGCCGCCTCGCCCGCGACACCTCGCCTGCAGAGGCGTCGCTTGCACCCCGTCCGACCCCCGAACCGCCGGGCCCGGAGCCGCAGCACCCACAAACCGCCGCGCCCGACAGCGCGCCGACCGAGCCGTCACCGCCGGAGCCCGAAACCCAGATCGAGACGCCCACACCGCCGGCGGAGGAATCTTCGCCGCGAGAGACCGCTGACCAATCGCCGCCGCCACCGGCCCCCGAAGCATCCGCTGAGCCGGAGCACACCTCGTACAAAGAGGATCTGTGCGATGATGACGAGCAGTGTGTCGCCACCGACTGGGACGATGCGCCCCAGCCGGCTCCGCCGCAACCCCAGACTCCGAATGAGCCGCCCACCGAGCCGGCCTCGAACGACCCGCCGGATGACGACATGCTCGGACCGGACGACGACTGGGCCCCCCTGAATTTCGACCGACCCGAGGATCACGAGGACACTCCGCCGGACCACGCGTGATGTTCGCCCTGACACGCACGCCACGCCGACGATGTCAGGCGCAATGCCGCGCATTGCCGACCGGCTGCAAGCCACGTTTCGGGCGTCATATACGCCGCGCGTTTGGTTCAATCGCTATGTAGCACAGATCGATCGCAACGTGCTACTCGCCCCACCACCGGTAGGGTGCGTAACGTGTTACGCACCATTTTTCCTACCACGACACCAAAACAAAAACACAGTACCTTAATGCACGGCGTCTCATACGCCGCGCACCATCTCTGTGCATGGCGGCCCGACGGGCCGATATGCACAAACGTCGTGCGCGGCGCCTCAGACGGCGGTCTTGTTCTCCAGGAAGCCTTCCAGCTTGCGGGCACGGACCGGGTGCTGCAGCTTGCGGACCGCCTTGGCCTCGACCTGCCGCACACGCTCGCGCGTCACCTTGAAGATCCGGCCGACCTCTTCCAGTGTGTACGTATAGCCGTCGCCAATGCCGTACCGCAGTTTGATGATCTCGCGCTCGCGGTAGGTCAGCGTCTTGAGGACGTCCTCGATGCGGTCCTTGAGCATCTCGGTTCCGGCCGTCTCGACGGGGCTTTCGGCGGTCTCGTCTTCGATGAAATCGCCGAAGTAGCTGTCCTCGGTCTCGCCGACCGGCCGGTCGAGGCTGATCGGGTGACGGCTGATCTTCAGCACGCGACGGGCCTCGGAGACGGTCATGCCGGCCTCGCTGGCGATCTCGTTGATGGTCGGTTCGCGGCCGAGCTGCTGGACCAGCTTCTTGCTGATGTTCCGCAGCTTGCTCATCGTCTCGATCATATGCACGGGGATGCGGATGGTGCGGGCATGGTCGGCGATGGCGCGGGTGATCGCCTGGCGAATCCACCACGTCGCGTACGTGCTGAATTTGTAGCCGCGGCGGTATTCGTATTTGTCCACCGCACGCATCAGGCCGGTGTTGCCCTCTTGGATGATGTCCAGGAAGCTCAGGCCGCGGTTGCGGTACTTCTTGGCGATGGAGACGACCAGTCGCAGGTTGCCGCCTGAAAGCGCGCGCTTGGCCTGTTCGTAGTCGTTGAAGACCTTCTGGATGGCCTTGACGCGCTTCTTGAGGAGGTCCGGCTCTTCGTGGACGAGGTCCACCAGGCCGTTGAGTTCTTCCTGCATGACGTCGAGGTCGTCCTCGCTGAAGCGGTCGGTATCGGCCTGTTCGATGTTCCGCTGTAGCTGCGACATCTTGCGGGCGATGTGCTGGAGCTTCTTCATCATCGGCTGAATGCGGCTGGTGCGCAGGGAGAGTTCCTCGAGCAGCTTGGCGGCACGGCGTCGCCGGCGCCACAGGTGCTTCTTGAGGTGCTTGCGCTCTTTTTTGCCGGTCTTGGGATCCCGACAGGCCTGCCACTGGGCTTCGTTCTTTTCAATGATTCGCCCGATGGTGGCGAGGTTGGCGGGCATGCGTTCGGTGATGGTTTCCTTCGATAGGTTCTCGGCGGTGGAGATCTTCATCGTCCGGTCGAAGGGCAGGTCACCGGTGTTGACCTGCGTGAGGATCTCGGCGGCTTCCTGGATGCAGTAATCGCATTCGAGGACGCGCCGGCGGAAGTGCATGCGGGTCATCTCGATCTTCTTGGCGAGGTTGATTTCCTCGTCGCGCTTCAGAAGGGAGATTTCGCCCATCTGCGTGAGATACATGCGGACGGGATCGTCGATACGCCGCGCATCAAGGGCCTGGGCGGCCTTCTCGGCGCTGTCCTTGCCGCCGCCCTTCTCGCCGCCGTCTTCGCTGCCGTCGGCAAATTCCTCGCGCCGGGCAACCTCGGATTCATCGATGATCTCGATGCCCAGTTCGTCCAGCTGCATCAGCAGCTTGTCAAGCTGATCCGGCGAGGCGGTGTCGTCGGGAAGCTGCTCGTTGAGCTCCTCGTACGTCAGATAGCCTCGCGCTTTGCCTTGAGCGACGAGTTTCTTGACAACAATATCAACTGCTTCGGCCATGGGGGTCCTCTCCGGATTGCGCAGGGATCTGCTGCAATGACACAACACCGAATCCCTCATTATATTGCAGAAACGAGGTTCAAGTCAACGTCAGCGGCCCAAAACTTTACTCAATCTTCGGCCGTTTCCGCACATCCCCTTTACTCAAACGCTCCTGGAGACGGCGGAGATTCTCGTCGTCATCCAGGTCCTGCTGCTTGAGTTGCTCGACCTCGCGTCGCTGGCGTCGACTCACGAGCGTGATCACGGCGGCTTCGATGGTGGCCTCGTGGTTGCCGCGACGCTCGCCGGCCATGGCCATGTCCGCCAGCGTACCGGACAGGCTCGCAAGGTCTTCCGCGCCCAGCAGTTCCTCGATGCTCAGTCGACCGTCGTGGCCGAGCTGCCACATGCGATCGGCCAACGTACGCAGCATGGCATCGTTAAAGTCATCCGGGTCCAGCCGCTCGACCACGTCGTCGAAGAGGTCCGGGCGGTCCAGCAGCGTCTCGAGGACCTCGCGCTCGGCCGCTGCGCCCGGCCCGAACGCCGCCTGCCGGGCCGAGGCAACCGGGCTCTGTCCGCCGCCGCTGCGACGCGTGATCCGCCGCTTCAGGGCCTTCATCCGCTGCTGCAGGTCGATGGCGGACGCGTTGAGCACGTGGGCGATGTGCTGGGCGAGCGTCTGCTGCCGGACGCCGTCGATCGCACCGTAACTCGCTGAATTGACAATCAGTTGCAGGAAATCCTCGATGAGCCTTTGCCGCTGTGACGGGTTGCCGCCCGCCTCCTGCCAGGCCGCGTACCGCTGGTCCCAGACGTATTGCAGCGCGTCGGGGGCCTGGTCAATCAGTCGCTGCAGAGCCTCATCGCCCTCGGCCAGCGCGTAGTCGCACGGGTCCTTGCCCGCCGGAATCGTCGCGACGCGCACGTGCAGCTTCTGGGCGAGGAAGATCTCCAGCGCCCGCTCGGCCGCCGCCGCCCCGGCCACGTCGGCGTCGAAAACCAGCACCGCCTCCTCGGCGAAGCGGCTGAGCGTCCGCACGTGACGATCCGTCAGAGCCGTGCCCAGCGTGGCGACCACGTTGCCCACCCCCTGCTGGATCGGCATGAGCACGTCGAAGTAGCCCTCGACCACCACCGCCTGGCGGCTGCGGACGATGCCCTCCCGCGCGAACTGCAGGCCGTAGAGCATGCTCGACTTGTCAAACAGCGCACTTTCCGGGCTGTTGAGGTACTTCGCCCGCTCCTCGGCCGACAGCGCCCGCCCGCCAAAGCCGGCCACCCGCCCCGCCGTATCGTGAATCGGGAACATCAGCCGGTTGCGGAAGTAATCGTAGCAGCCGCCGGAATCGCGCCGACGCACCAGCCCCGCCGAGACGAGTTGGCCCTCGCCGATGCCCTTTTGCGCGGCGGCCTTGATCAGCGAATCCCAGCGGTCCGGGGCGTAGCCCAGCCCGAAGGCCTCGATCGATTCGTCCGTCATGCCGCGCCCGTGGACGTAGTCCAGCGCGGCCTTGCCGGCCGGCTGGCGGAGCTGAGCAGCGAAATATGTCATCGCGAACTCACAGACGGCGGCCAGGTCGTTCTTGCTCACCCCGCCCTCGGTCTGCGGCGCCTGGGCTGTGTCCTTCGGCAGCGGAATCGCCTGGCGGTCGGCCAGCGTGCGGACGGCCTCGGGGAAACTGAGCTTCTCGACGTTCATCACAAACTGCAACGCATTGCCGCCCGCCCCGCACGCAAAGCACTTGTAGATCTGCTTGGTCGGCGAGACGTACATGCTGGGGTTGCTGTCCTCGTGGAACGGACAGAGGCCCACGAACTCACGGCCCTTGCGTTTCAGCGCAACGTACTGTCCGACGAGGTCGACCACGTCGACGGACTGGAGCACCTGCTGGATGAATGTCTCGGGGAATCGGGCCATGGCGGCATTGTACACAGACCGGCCCCGGCAGTGGTAGGGTGCGAAACTCGTTTCGCACCGATCGGTGCGATGCCGGGTGCCACCTCTGCAGGCATGCAGTGGCAAGGTGTGCCACGCATACGGACAGGACCGATTTTGACCGAAATGCCAAGACGGTGCGTAAGCAAGTTACGCACCCAGAACACCGTCCGTACGACGCGTTGCGCGCGCATCCTGGCCCTGCCAATGCACGCCTATGGGGCACCCATCAATCAGGCGTTTTGTTATCTTCAACCTGGCCCTGCATGGCAACGGGCGGGTCGGTAATCCACCATTCTCTATTGTCCCGTCTGGCGGCGGGGTTCGAGAAGGGCCTCGAGTCTGTCCTCGTCGAGAATGGCCTTGTCCTTGCAGACCTCGCGGATGGTCTTGCCGGAGTCGTAGGCTTCGTGGGCGATTTCGGCGGCCCGGTCGTATCCGATGTCCGGGGTGAGGGCGGTGACCATGGCCAGAGACTGCTCGAGCATGGCGGCGCAGCGTTTGGCGTCGGCGTCGATGGTGGCGACGCACTTGCCGGCGAAGGCGTCGGCGGCATTGGCCAGCACTTTGATCTGCGTGAGGGCGTTGAAGGCGATCATCGGCCAGGCGAGGCTGAGCTCGAGGATGCTTCCGACACCGCCGGTGGCGCCGGCGGCGATGGCGGCGTCGCAGCCGACGACCTGGCAGGCCACCTGCACGACCATCTCGCACATGACGGGGTTGACCTTGCCAGGCATGATGCTGCTGCCGGGCTGGTGGGCGGCCAGTTTCAGCTCGCCCAGGCCACAACGGGGCCCGCTGGCCATCAGACGGATGTCGTTGGCGATCTTGCCCATCGCCAGGGCCGCGCCCCGCAGGGCGGCCGAGGCCTGGACGAACACGTCGGCCGAGGCCTGCGCGGCGAAGTGGTTCTTGGCCTCGCGGAACGGCAGGCGGAGTTCTTCGTAGAGGAAGATGCACACGTCGCCGGCAAGATCATCCGAGGCGTTCAGTCCCGTGCCGACGGCCGTGCCACCCAGGGGCAGCTCGCACAGGTCCGTCATGGCTCGCTGCAGCCGCTGCAGGGCCGCGTCGATCTGCCCGACATAGCCGCGGAACTCCTGGCCCAGGCGGATCGGCACGGCGTCCATGAGGTGTGTCCGGGCAACCTTGACCACGCCGTCGAACTCGACGGCCTTGGCCTCGAGGGCGTCGCGCAGTGTCCGCAGGGCGGGGATGAGCTGCTCGTGAATGGCCACCGCCGCGGCCACCTGGGCCGCCGACGGCACGACGTCATTCGACGACTGGCCGCGGTTGACGTGGTCGTTGGGGTGTACGTGCAGCGGCTCGTTGAGTTCGGCGCAAAGTAGTTGGCTGGCGCGGCGGGCAATGACCTCGTTGACGTTCATGTTGCTGCTCGTGCCGCTGCCGGTCTGAAAAACGTCGACCGGGAACTGGTTGTCGTGCTTGCCGTCGACGACCTCCCGGGCGGCGGCCACGATCGCCAGGGCCACGTCGCGCTGCAGCTCGCCGGAGTTTTTGTGCACGTGGGCGGCGGCCTGCTTGATCCGCGCCAGAGCGATGATGAACTCGCGCGGCATGGTCGCGCCGCTGATGCGGAAGTTCTCGACCGCGCGCTGGGTCTGCGAGCCCCACAGCGCCTCGGCGGGCAGATCCACCATGCCCAGGGCGTCGGATTCCTGTCGTCTCTCAGCCATGTTGAAACCCTCGGGTAAACATGCGATTATAGGCACCGGCGGCCACTGTGCAATATCGTTGCCATCGCCGCCCCGACCGAAAGCGAGTCGTCATGGGTATCATCCTGACATATTTTCGTATGCACCGCTGGCAGCGTCGCGTGGTGACGGCCCTGCTGGGGCTGATCATCGCCTGCCTGCTGAGCGTCTGGCTCGTGCCGATCTACCTCGACTATCGCTGGATCGACCAGCTTGGCTCGGACGACCCGGCCGTCCGCGAGACCGCCAAGGCGCACCTGTGGGACATGGCGCAGGACACGCCCGCCACGCGCGGCCGCCTGCGCAAGGCGCTCGACACGCCCAGCGACCGCCGTTTCACGGCCGTTCAGGAGATCCTCGATGCCGTCGGCGACTGGCCGCCCGCGAACCAGGCCGGCCTGTGGGAGGACCGCTTGGCCGCCATCGCGTTCGACAGCGCACGCGTCGGCCGCGAGATCCCCAACCCACTCGCCCGCGCCGAGGCCCTCAACGCCGCGCGACGCGCGCGACGCGTCATCCTTCACGAAGCGATTCTGGCCGGTCGTGACAACCGCTACGTCCGCCGCATTCTCGCCGCCGCCGTCGCCGATGAGGACCAGCCGGACGTCCGCCGGGCCGCCACGACGCTGGCCGGTCGACTCGACGATACCGAGACGCTCAAGCCACTGATCGACGACGTTCCGACCGTTGCGTCGGCGGCCTGTCTCGTTGCCGGCCTGATGCGGCAGGAGACGCTGCTGGGCGACTTGCGGCAGGCCCTCGCACGGGCGACGACCGAACTGCCCGAGGCCGACGACGACACCCGGGCCGACTGGCGGAACCTGCTGGCCGGGGCGGCTTTCGCCGTTCTGCAGCTTTCCGAAGATCCGACGGCCGAACTGACCGAACTGGCCACGACCACCGACGATGTGATCCTGCGCGAGCAACTGCTCTGGGCCCTGTCGAGCCGACCCCGGCCGGGCGTCGCACAAGCCATTGGCGACCTCAGCGCGCGGCTCCGCTGGAAAGGCCGGGCCGTCCCCGCCGCGGTCCTGCTGGCCGCGCGGCGACTCGGCATGGACGACCAGGGCGCTGCGGCCCTGGACATTCTCACCCGCGCCGCTGCCGGCGAGGCCGACGGGCTGCTGAGTTCGCAACTCATCGCCGCCATCGACTACGCCCTGGCCATGAACGTTCCTTGCCGCAAACAGGCCTACGACATCGTCCGGCGGTACTGGTCGCCCGGCCAACCCGTCCTGCTCAGCCGAGCCGCCCGCCTGCTCGGTCGTCAGGCCGCCATCGACGCCGGCCAGGCCTCCGACGCCCCCACCCGCGCGGCGTGCATCGACCTGCTGCAGCGGACGGTCGGCTACGCGGACCTCGAGGAAACCGACGCGGGCACGAGGACGCTGACCACGCCGTTCGCCTCGGCCCACGCAGCCGTCGCACAGTGGCTGCTGGATCCGAGCGGGCAGGTTCTGGTTTTCTCCGGCGACGAGGAGGGAGACGGCGACCTGGTGGAACTGGAGGTCAAGCGGACGAGCGGGTTCTACCTGCATCGGGCGACGGCTGTCGACAACAGCGACCCCGGTGACGTGGTGGCCTGGGAGCTGGCGCGGTCGGGTCGGCCGGAGGCGCTGGCGATCGGCAACGCGTTCCTGCCCGACCCCGCGCAGCGCTTCCGCGAGTACAACGCCGAGGTGCGGTCGGCGGGCATGATGCTGCTGGCCCTGACGGCCCCGGACGAACAGCGCCCGGCCATCCGGCGGCGCATCGCCGATCGCATCGCCCGCGAGCAGTTCTACGCGCGCGGGGCGGCCCACTGTGCGTTGCTGATCCTCGGCGAGGGCAAGTACCTCGATCCGGTCCGCGTGCTCATCGGCGGGGCGGACTTCCCGCGGCGACGGGCGTTGACGGCCCTGCTGGTCGCGGGCGACCGCTGGACGCTGGACCTGCTGCTGTGGAACGTGAGCTGGCCCCTCGACGAGGTGACGGCCCTGCTGACGGCCCTGGGCCTCAACGACATTGTCGCGGCGACAATCCCGCAGCTGCCGCGTCCGCAGGCCGCGGCCCGGCCGGCTTGTCAGCGATGGCAGGTCGAGGTGATGCGCCAGACGTGGGCGCTGTTCCGCGACCGCCTGGACGTCGGGGGCCGACCGTGAGTCTCGCCGGGGGCATCGAACGCGTGTGGGTCGCCGGGAGAGCCTCGGCCGCCGCAATCGCCGACCTCCTGCTGCCGGACCTCTGCAGCGGCTGCGATACCGCCGCGCCGGCCCGCAATGGCCTCTGCAAAGCGTGCGTGATCGACCTGATGCATCTGACGGGCCTGCCCTATTGCCTACGATGCGGCAGCACGCTGGGGCCTTACATCAAGGTAGTCTACGGGGATGGCTGCGCCTTTTGCCCGACTCCCCTGCCGCGATTCGCCCGCGTGGTGCGCCTCGGGCCGTATGCGCCGCCGCTGCGGCACATCGTCCACCAACTGAAATACCGCCGTTCGACGACCATGCTCGAGCGGCTGGGACTGCTGCTCGCCGAGGCGGTCGACGGCTGCGGCGACGTCGGCGAACTGGACGTCATCGCGCCCGTGCCGTCCTGGTGGTCGCGACGCCTGATGCGAGGTGTCGACCACGCGGCCCTGCTGGCCGAGGCGGTCGGCCGACGGATGGACCTGCCGATCGCGCCCGTTCTGCGACGGGTGCGCAACACACCCCCGCAGGTCGGCCGAAGCCGCACCCAACGCGTCCACAACGTCCGCGGCGCGTTCGACGCCGTCGCCGACGACGATCTCGGCGGGGCGCGCGTCCTGTTGATCGACGACGTGACCACCACCGGCGCCACCGCCAGCGAGTGTGCCCGCATGCTGCTGAGAGCGGGGGCCGTCCGCGTCACGCTGGCCGTCGTCGGCAAGGCCGAGCCGTACAAGGCATACGCGCCGAGGCTGCAAACGCCCGGCGGCGCGACTAACATGGACTGAGAGAATACTCGGATTTTGCGCACAATGTTTGTGCGCGGCGCAGCACTCCCGACGGGATGCCGCTGGCACGGCTGCACCGCGCATCAAACCGCAAACGACCGGAAAGGACGGGGTGATGATCGAGACGCAAGTGTGTGTGCTGGGTGGCGGGCCGGGCGGTTACGCCGCGGCGTTCCTGGCGGCCGACAAGGGCATGGACGTGACGGTCGTGGACGTCGAACCGCGGCTTGGCGGGACGTGCCTGCTTCGCGGCTGTATTCCGTCCAAGGCGCTGCTGCACGCGACGGAGTCCATCACCGCCACGCGCCACCTGCGCGAGTGGGGCATCGCTTTCGATCCGCCGACCATCGACGTCGATGCGTTGCGAAACCGCAAGGACAAGGTCGTCGACACCCTGACCGGCGGGCTTGGCCAGCTGGCCAGGCAGCGCAAGGTGCGCGTGGTCAACGCGCGCGGCGTCTTCGTCGACAGCCAGACACTGCAGCTCGAAGACGGGGACCCCTCGACGTACGAGGAATCGTCGCGGCTGACATTTGAGCACGGCATTATCGCCACGGGCAGCTCGCCGGCCATGCCGGGCTTGCTCGATATCGGCAGCGAGCGCATCTGGTCGAGCACGGAAGGCCTGGCCCTGCCGGAGATTCCCCAGCGGCTGCTGGTGGTCGGCGGCGGATACATCGGCCTGGAGCTGGGGCAGATCTACGCCCGGCTGGGCAGTGCGGTCACGGTCGTGGAAATGCTGCCGAGCATCCTCGCCGGAGCCGACGCCGATCTCGTTCGGCCGCTGAAGAATCGCCTCGGCCGGCTTTTCGCGGACATTCACCTCGCAACGAAAGTCGCCGGCGTCGATGACACCGGCGGCGGGGTGAAGGTCACGCTGGACGGCAAGGCCTCGGGGGAACATGAATTTGACGCAGTGCTGGTGGCGGTCGGCAGGCGACCGGTCAGTCGCGGCTTCGGCTTGGAGAATACCGGCGCAGAGATTGACGACCAGGGGTTCATCGAGGTCGACGCCCAGCGGCGGACCGCCGACGAGGCCCTCGTTGCCATCGGCGACGTGGCGGGTGAGCCGATGCTCGCCCACAAGGCATCGGCCGACGCGGTGGTGGCCGTGGAGACCCTCGCCGGCGAGCAGGGCGAGTTCGACTACCGCGCGATCCCCGCGGTGGTCTTCACCGACCCGGAAATCGCCTACACCGGCCTGACCGAAGCGGACGCCAGGGAACAAGGCGTGGACGTGGCGGTCAGCAGATATCCCTGGGCTGCCTCCGGCCGGGCGCAGAGCATCGGTCGAACCGACGGCCTGACGAAACTGCTGATCGACCCGGAAACCGATCGCATTCTCGGGGCCGGCATCGTCGGGCACGGCGCCGGTGAGTTGATCGCCGAGGCGACCTTCGCCATCGAGATGGGCGCCACCGCCGAAGACCTCGGCCGCACGATCCACACCCACCCGACGCTGAGCGAAGCCACGCGCTTCGCCGCCGAGGCCTACTATGGAATAGCCACCGAAATCTACCGGCCGAGGAAGAAAGAACCGTAGCCAGCCCGTATTGACTCAGGAGACTTTGGATATGACGAACGACCCCCGCGAGAACGGCAAGACGATGGACCCGCAGGAGCTGGCCGACTGGCTGGCGAGCCTGGAGGACGTGCTGGCCCGCTACGGCCCTGACGGTGTGCGTGACCTGATGGCCTCGCTCGGTATCGAGGCTCAGCGCCGCGGCACCCCCCTGCCGTACCAGGCGACCACGCCGTACATCAACACGATCCCTCGCGACCAGCAACCGCCGTTCCCCGGCAGCCGGGAACTCGAACGTCGCATCAAGTCGATCATCCGTTGGAACGCGATGGCCATGGTCGTCCGCGCGAACAAGGAGCACCACGGCCTCGGCGGGCACATCAGCACGTACGCGTCGGTCGCGACGCTGTACGAGATCGGCTACAATCATTTCTTTCGCGCCCGCGGGAAGGATTTCCACGGCGACATGGTCTACTTCCAGGGCCACGCCACGCCGGGCAACTATGCCAGAGCGTACCTCGAAGGTCGCCTCAGCGAGGAGCAGTTGAAGAACTTTCGGCGCGAGCTTCAGCCCGGCGGCGGGCTGAGCAGCTATCCGCACCCGTGGCTGATGCCGGACGTCTGGGAGTTCCCCACCGTCTCGATGGGCCTCGGGCCGCTACAGTCGATCTACCAGGCGCGGTTCAGTCACTATCTGGAGGATCGCGGGTTCAAGGACACGCGAGGCGAGAAGGTCTGGGCCTTCGTCGGCGACGGCGAGACCGACGAGCCGGAGACGCTCGGCGCCATCACGCTGGCCGCCCGCGAGAAGCTCGACAACCTCGTGTGGGTGGTGGACTGCAACCTCCAGCGGCTCGACGGACCGGTGCGCGGCAACGGCAAGATCATCCAGGAGCTGGAAGGCGCGTTCCGCGGGGCCGGCTGGCGGGTCATCAAGGTGGTCTGGGGCAGCGACTGGGACCCGCTGCTCGACAGCGACCGCGGCGAGCTGCTGATCAAGCGGATGAACGAGGTCGTCGACGGCGAGTACCAGAAATACGCCGTCGCCGGGGCCGACTACATCCGCAAGCACTTCTTCGGCAGGTATCCGGATCTGGCCGATCTGGCCAAGGGCCTCAGCGACGAACAGCTCGTCAAGATGAAACGCGGCGGCCACGACCCCGAGAAGGTCTACGCCGCCTTCAAGGCCGCCATGGAAACCCAGGACCAGCCGACGGTTGTGTTGTGCAAGACGATCAAGGGCTACGGCCAGGGGGAGGCCGGCGAGGGCCGTAACGTCGCCCACAACCAGAAGAAACTCAACGAGCAGGAGCTGCGCGAATTCCGCAGCCGCTTCGGCATCCCCATCAGCGACGAGAAGGTCGCCGAGGCCCCGTTCTACAAGCCGCCGGAAGACTCGCCCGAAATGCAGTACCTCCACAAGCGGCGCGAGGAGCTGGGCGGCTTCCTGCCGGGCCGGCCTCACCAGGCCCCGCCGATGGCCGTGCCGGAGGCGAGCGATTACGCCGAGTTCCGCGACGGCTCGGGCGACCGCGAGGTCTCGACGACGATGGCCTTCGTGCGTTTCCTCGGCAAGCTGCTGAAGGACGAGACGGTGGGCAAGAACATCGTGCCGATCGTCCCCGACGAGTCGCGCACGTTCGGCATGGAGGCCCTGTTTCGGCAGGTGGGCATCTACAGCCACGCCGGCCAGCTCTACGATCCGGTCGACTCCGACACGATGCTCTACTACAAGGAAGCGACCGACGGGCAGATCCTCGAAGAGGGCATCACCGAGGCCGGCTGCATGGCCAGCTTCATCGCGGCCGGGACCAGCCACTACAACCACGGCGTGAACATGATCCCCGTGTTTATCTACTACAGCATGTTCGGCTTTCAGCGGGTGGGCGACTTGATCTGGGCCGCCGGCGACAGCCGGGCGCGCGGATTCATGCTGGGCGGCACGGCCGGGCGCACCACGCTCAACGGCGAGGGCCTCCAGCACCAGGACGGCCACAGCCTGCTGTGGGCCTCGGCCTACCCGACCATCCGCAGCTACGACCCGGCCTTCGCCTACGAGGTCATCACGCTCTTCATGCACGGCATGAAGGAGATGTTCGCCGACGGCAAGGACCTGATCTACTACCTCACGCTCTATAACGAAAACTACACGCAGGCAGAAATGCCCCACGGGGAGGGCATCGAGGAAGGCATCATCCGCGGCATCTACAAATTCCGCGGCCCGCTGGACGGCCGACGCAGCCCGCAGGCGAATATCTTCGGCAGCGGACCGATCCTCCGCGAGGCCATCCGCGCCCAAGAGATTCTCTCGGAGCAGTACGGCGTGGCCACCAACGTCTGGTCCGTCACCAGCTACAACGAGCTGGCCCGCGACTGCCGGCTCTGCGACCACCACAACTTCACGCATCCGGACGATACGAAACGGCCCTACGTGGTCGAGGCCCTCAAGGACAGCCCCGGACCGACCATCGCCGCCAGCGATTACGTCCGGGCCGTCCCGCAGCAGATCTGTTCCCACGTACCGGGCATCTGGACACTGGGCACCGACGGCTACGGCCGAAGCGAGACGCGCGAAACCCTCCGGCGGTTCTACGAAATCGACGCCGAGTGCATCGCGCTGTGCACGCTGGAGCGCCTGGCCTGGGAGGGTACGTTCGACGCCGACACACTCCCGCAGGCAATGGCGGACCTCGGCATCGAACCGCAGAAGGTCAACCCCCTGACGGACTGAGGCCGAATGCTGATGGGGACAGTCAATGTAGACACTTCTTTCGGATTTTGGATTTTGGATTTTGGATTTTGCCAAGAGCATCCGTCGCGCAAACCGAAATCCAAAATCAACATGTCGAAATCCGACCGTATGGGCACGGGGGTTCTTTGCCCTCAGGACCGCCCCCCCGCCCCCAGCCCGTGTGACACACGCCTGTCGGCAGAAAACCCTTTACTCTGCGTCACGAGCTGCTAGAGTATATGATTCCCCGGTCAGCTGAACTCCGGTTTGCCTGCGCCGTAATCTCGCCTGTCAGGGAGACAGGTCGCGTGCAGAAACGGCGGGCAACGTGCAGGAGTGGCAACCGGCCTCGATTGGCGAGGACTCACAACAACCCTCCAGGAAGGGAGCACGGACCGACATGAAGAAGCAGGAATTTCTCGACCTCGCGCGGTCGCGCGTCGTCGTTCTCGACGGCGCGACCGGAACCGAACTGATGCAGCGCGGCCTGCCCGCCGACGCCTGCCCCGAACAGTGGGTGTTGCAGCACCCCGAGCATCTGCGCGATCTGCAGCACGCGTATCACGACGCCGGCAGCGATATCGTCTACACATGCACGTTCGGCGCCAACCGCGAGCGCCTGAAGCACTACGGCATCGACGCCAACCTGCGAGACATGAACCGCGACCTGGCGAAGATCTCGCGCGAGGCCGTCGACGGCGGCCTGGTCTTTGGCGACATTGGCCCGTCCGGACTGTTCATTGCGCCGCTGGGCGACATGAGCTTCGCCGACGCGGTCACCGCCAAGAAGGAACAGGCTCAGGGCCTGCTGGACGGCGGCGTGGACGGCTTCGTGGTCGAAACGATGATGGACATCCAGGAAGCCCGCGCGTCCATCGTTGCCATCCGCGACCTGTGCGACCTGCCCATCATGGCCTCGATCACCCTGGACCATCACGGCCGCTGCCTGACCGGCGCCGACCTGCTGGTGACGGTCGTCACACTTCAGGCGATGGGCGCCGACGCCATCGGCTGTAACTGCTCGACCGGACCGGCCGACATGATCGCGCATATCCGCGACGTCAAGCCCTACGCCCGTGTGCCGCTCCTGGTCAAGCCCAACGCCGGCATGCCGAAGGACACCGAGTCCGGCACGCAGTTCGACATGGGCCCGGAGGAGTTCGCCGGCTATGTTGCGGAGTTCATCCGCCGTGGCACGAACCTGCTGGGCGGATGCTGCGGGACCTCGCCGGAGTACATCCGTCAGGTCAAGGCCGCCGCCGAGCAGGCCACGCCCGTCCCGCCGGCCGACGATGTGCCCAGCGTGCTCACCAGCACCCGCGCCGCCGTCGAAATCGCCCGCGACCGGCCGCTGACCATCATCGGCGAACGCATCAACCCCACCGGCAAGAAGGCTCTGCAGGCCGAGCTACGCGACGGCACAATGGACCAGGTACGCGAGATGGCCGCCGACCAGGTCGGCCGCGGTGCCAACCTGCTCGACGTCAACGTCAGTGCCCCCGGCGTCAACGAGTCGGACGTGATGGCCGAGGCCGTCACCACCCTCACCCAGCTGACCCACGCGCCGCTGTGCATCGATACCACCGATGCCGAGGTCCTCGAAATCGCTCTCCAGCTCTACCCCGGCCGGGCCCTGGTGAATTCCATCTCCGCCGAAGGGCCCCGGCTGGAGGAAAACCTGCCCATCGCCGCCAAGTATGGTGCCCAGTTGATCGTCATGCCCATGAGCGACGACGGCATGCCGATGGACCTCGACTCGCGCATCAGGGCCGTTGAAACCGTCGCCCGGGCCGCCGCCGACCTCGGCTACGGGCCGCGCGACCTCGCGGTCGACGGCATGCTGCTGGCCTGCAGCTCCGACAACGCCGCACCGGCCAAGTGCCTCGATCTCATCGAATGGAGCGACCGCACGCTCGGGGCCAATACGGTCGTCGGGCTGTCCAACGTCAGCTTCGGCCTGCCGGGCCGGGAGTGGATCAACTCCGGCTTCCTCGCAATGGCCGTCGCGCGTGGCCTGAGCATGGCCATCGCCAACCCCACCAACCGACTGGTCATGGCCGCCAAGTACACCGCCGACTTGCTCAACGGTCGCGACGAGTACGGCATGGAGTACATCCGCTTTTACCGGGCGGTGCTCCACACACACAAGGTCGTCGAGCGTGGGACGACCGCCGACTACGAGGCCATCTACACGCCTGAAGACGGTGTCGTGCCGCAGATCGAGGACATTGATGAAGACGGCATTGAAGAGACCCTTGCCCGCCGCGTCTACGCGGACTGATTACCGCCCGACGAAGCCACGCCACGGGCGGTTCAGCTTCCACTGAGCCGCCCTTTTCTCTGCCCGGTTGCACGCCGATCGCTACCCCGCCGCCGTGGCGACGGCGTCGGCGACGGAGGCGTGGGTCTGCGGGTCCATCATCTCGGGCAGCAGTTCGCCCTCGGGGACGATCTCGGCCAGCCGGTCGGCGGCGGCCATCATCATCTTGAGCGTGATACGGTCCGTGCCGCTGTCGAGCGCGCCGCGGAAGATGCCCGGGTAGGCAATGGCGTTGTTCATGTAGCGACCGTCGGCGTAGACGTCGGCCCCGGCGTCGAACGCGTCGGGCCTGGAGATCTCGCTGACAGGGTTGGCCAGCGGGAAGAGAATCGGCTTGTCGGCCATGCCGCGGACCATGTCCCGGCTGACGATGTCCGGCTGCGAGCAGCCGATGAACACGTGCGCATCCTTCATGGCCTCGGCGAGCCCGCCGGAGATATTGTCGCGGTTGGACTCCTTCGCAAGCTTCTCCTTGGCGGGGTTCATGCGTTCGGGCCGACCGCCGTGGATAATGCCGACCGAATCGACCAGTACCACGTCGCCCACGCCGGCGGCCTGCAACAGCTCGTTAATCGCCGTTCCGGCGGCGCCTGCGCCGCTGACGGCCACCTTCATATCGCCCATCGTCCAGCCCTTGCGGCGCAGCGCACTGTACAGGCCGGCCAGGCAGATCGTCGCCGTACCGTGCTGGTCGTCGTGCATGACGGGTATCGACAGGCGCTGGTCAAGTTCGCGCGTGATCTGGAAACACTCGGGCGCCTTGACGTCCTCGACCTGGATCGCGCCGAACGTCGGGGCAATGGTCGCCACCGTCTCGATGAATGTCTCCGGGTCGTGCGTATCGACCAGGATCGGCTCGGCCGAGATGCCCGCGAACTCCCAGAAAATCGCGCTCTTGCCTTCCATCACCGGCATGCCGGGCACACAGCCGATGTCGCCCAGGCCCAGAACCGCCGTGCCGTTGGTGACAATACCGACCTTGTTGCTGATGGCCGTGTACTCGCGGGCGAGGTCAGAATTGGCCTCGATGGCCTTGCATACCCGGGCCACGCCCGGCGTGTAGACGATCCGCAGGTCGGTGTTGCTCTCGATGGGGCAGCGGCTTCGCATTTCGCACCCGCCGCCGCGATGGCTCTCCATGGCGATGTCGATCACCTCGACGATGCTCACGCCCTCGACCACCTCAACCGCCTCGCGAACCCGGCCCATCTGCTCGTCGCCGCGCGTGAAGACCAGCAGACTGTAGAGGAGGTCGCCACTGGGGGCCTCGACCTCCTCCAACTGCATCTCGCTGGCAACGGCACCGGTCTCGGCGATGGCCGAAAGCAACGGGCCACGAACGTCGCCCCCCCCGTAGAGACGAACGACAAACTGGAAGACAATCGGAAGGCCGTAACGATCCTGCAGGGCTTCAAGCGATTCCATCAGCGGGGTTCTCCTGTTGGGGTCAGGCGGCGATTATGGCAGATCGCCCGGCGCAATTCCAGTATCCGCCAAGGTCTAAGGTCTACCAGACAACGGCGTCGGCCGGAAAGACCGGCCCGTCGCTGCAGCAGAGCTTGTAGGCCCAGCCCTGCCGACTGTCGTCGCGAATCTTCACCACACAGCTCTGGCAGGTCCCCATGCCGCAGGCCATGATCCGCTCCAGCGAGACGTAACACTCGATGCCCAGTTCGATGCACAGGTCCGCCGCCGCCCGCATCATCGGCTCCGGCCCGCAGGCGTAGACCACCAGATCATCGGCAGGCACCGCCTCGGCCCGCAGCCAATGCAGCAGGGCGTCGGTGACCAGACCCTCGTAGCCGACCGTCCCGTCGTCGCTGGCGACCACCGTCGTCGCGCCCGACCGCGCGAACTCCTCGGCGCAGGCGCCGGGCCGGCCGTCGGCGTCGGGCTTGCCCGTCAGCGTCAGCGGCAAGAGGTGCTGGCTCCGCACGCCGCAGAAGGCCGTCGCCTGCTTGCCCCGGCCGATCGCATCGGCAAGGCAGAGCATTGGCGGAATGCCCACGCCCCCGCCCACCAGGGCCGCCCGCGGCTTGTGCTGGCTGACCGGAAACGCGTTGCCCAGCGGCCCGATGACGCTCAGGCGGTCGCCGGCCCGCACGCCACTCAGCCACGTCGTGCCCGTGCCCACCGCACGGTAGATCAGATCAAGCTCCGCCGTGGCGCCCGTGTCGCGTCGCCCGCCGATGCTCAGCGGCCGCCGCAGGAGCGGCTCTTTGTCGGTGAGTTCCGGCTGGGTGAACTGCGGAAGCTGGCCGTCCGCCCACTCGACCTCCCGGGCCGAAACCTGCTCGCGGATCGGCCTGCACTGGAGCTGCACGAACTGTCCCGGCCGCGACGGCGGCAACGCCGTCACCCGCAGCCGCAGCCGCCAGTGCTTCCGGCAGAGCAGCTCGTTGGCCGCGACCTCGCCCTCGTACACGCCACGTTTTTCCGTCGCTGAATCGCACATGGTCACATCATACCGAAGACGGCGCCGTGACGGTACAATCCGATCATGGATCAGGACAGCGTTGAGTACATCCTGCTGGACAATTCCTACGGGCTCCTCAATCTCGCCGAGGCGTGTCTCTGGATCGGCATCGGCGGGGCGTTCGCCGTTACAATGCGGCGTCCGGCATGGCGAGGCCGAAAGCTCCTTGCCGCCGCGACGTTCATCTGCTTCGGTGTCTCGGATATCGTTGAAACGCAAACCGGCGCATGGTGGCGGCCTTGGTGGCTGTTTGCGTGGAAGAGCATTCTGTTTGCTGGCCTTGCTCGGGCTGCTCCTGACACTGCCGGCCGCGTTGCGAAGAAGACGAAGGAGCGGCCCCGTCGACCGCTAAACCACCACGTCGGCCAGTACGCGCCGTGCGCCGTTGAGCGGTGTTCGAGACAAACACCAAGCGTTATCACTTGAGTTTCGCTCACCGCCCGGGAACAATACCGGCAACCGAACGGAGATCGCACATGGCCGCGAAGAAACAGAACAAGTCGTCGCGGAAATCTTGGGGCCATCGCCTCACCGCCGAAGCCGACGCCGCCACCGCCGAACTGCTGGCCAGCCTCGACGTCGACGTCGCCCTGTGGAAGTACGACATCGCCGGCTCGCTCGCCCACGCACAGATGCTCAGCGAGCAGGGCATCCTCAAGAAGAAGGAATTCACCGCCATCAAACGCGGCCTGGCCAGCGTCGCAGAGGACATCGAAGCCGGCACGCTCGATATGCCCCTCGCCCTCGAAGACATTCACATGGTCATCGAGACGGCTCTGACCGACCGGACCGGCGAGGTGGGCCGAAAGCTCCACACCGGCCGCAGCCGCAACGACCAGATCACCCTCGACCTGCGGATGTGGGCGCGTGACGCCGCGGAAACCCTCGCCCAGCACATCGCCGAGCTGCAGCGCGCGTTCGTCGAACTCGCCGAGCGCGACGGCAAGACCGTTGTCCCCGCCTACACGCACCTGCAGCGCGCCCAGCCGATCGTTGCCGGCCAGGCCATGCTGGCCTACGTCGAAATGCTCCAGCGTGACGCCGACCGACTCGCCGACTGCCGCAAACGCATCAACGTCTGCCCGCTCGGCAGCGGAGCCGTCGCCGGGACCAGCATCCCCCTCGACCGCGCGCGGACGGCCGAGCTGCTGGGCTTCCCCAAGTACAGCCGCAACAGCATCGACGCGACCAGCGACCGTGACTTCCTCGCCGAGTTGTGCTTCTGCTGTGCGACGCTCGGCATGCACCTCTCACGCTGGTGCGAAGACTGGATCATCTACGCCTCCAGCGAGTTCGGCCTCCTCGAGTTGCACGACGCCTACTGCACCTCCAGCAGCATGATGCCCCAGAAGAGAAACGCCGACACGCTCGAACTGATCCGGGGCCGATCCGCCAACGCCCTGGCCCAACTGGTGGGTATACTGACGCTGCTCAAGGGCCTGCCGCTGGCCTACAACCGCGATCTGCAGGACGACAAGCGCTTCGCCTTCGAAGCCGTTGAGGGCATCCGTCAGGCCATCGCCGTCGCGCCCGGCATCGTGCGAGCCGCCACGCTCCGCCAGCCGGACCTGACGAGCGGCTATCTCGATGCGACCAGCCTCGCCGAGTACCTCGTCAACAAGGGCGTGCCGTTCCGGACGGCCCACGGCATCGTCGGCACAATCGTCGCCGAAGCCGAGCGGCGCGACCTGCCGCTATCCGATCTGTCGCTCGACGATCTGCAGGCCCACAGCGATGCCATCGAGGCCGACGTCGCCACATACCTCACCGCCGAAAACGTCGTCAAGCGTTACGCGCCCGACGGAGCCGCCGGCGCGAAACAACTCACCAAGCAACTCCGATTCTGGAAAAGGACACTGGCATGAGCCCCCGTCTTGACGTCACCCTCACAAGTCAGGTGGGCGGAAGACCAGAACGATTTTGCAACGCACAAGAGTGTTATGCCACGAAAACGGTGCTGATCGGCACTTCCTCGGATTTCTGAGGGAGGCGTCAAAGAAGCCTTTTCCGACGTTTAGAAATGGATCGTGTCGCGAGGTCGAGGCATGGTTTCAATGCGCCCTGTACTACATGAACGCGACGAACAGGTCCCAGCAGACGTGGGACACCACCACCACCGCGAAGCCGCGCCACGCGTACAGCACCGCCCACCACGCCCCGGCCAGCAGGAAAAAGCTGAAGATCGTCCAGTTCATCATCTCCCGGCCGAGCAACTCCTCCGGGCTGAAGTGGCAGGCCGCGAACAGCACCGCCGAGACAACCACCGCGATGATGGCGGCGGGCACCTTTCTCAGGCCGACCAGGTCGATCAGCACGATGTTCACGACCGAAATCAGCACCAGTCGAAAGAGAAACTCCTCGTAGACGCCGGCCCCGATGCTCTCTAAGACGCCCTGGAACCGGTCATCGGGCGGCACGGGGCGGCCGAGCCCCGTCGTCAGCCAGGCCGCCAGCAGCAACGGCAGCGTCCACACCACGCCCTCGCCGGCCTGCCCCGCCACGGCCGTCAGGCTCACACGCCAGGGGTCCTTCCTCACCACGTGCTGCGCGCCCAACACGGCCACCACCAGCGCCGCCGTCAGGTACGCCCCCGTCGCCCCCAGCAGCGCGAGCACGAAGGTGAGGTAATGCGGCACGAGCAAGGCCGTGCGGATTCCCGCGACCATGCTCGCCACATGGAAGAACGCCAGCAGCGGCAGGATGATCGCCAGGTGATTGATCGGCCGATGGATCTCCAGCGCGTACTGCTCGGCGGGATCGCGAATGGGCTCCTCGCGGCGTGGCATGCCTCAGCGGCCCCGTTCCGTCTCGGCCGGCAGCGACAGGTGCGGTGCAATGTGCCTAAGGGTGGCCGGGCCGATATTGTAGACGGCGTCGAGGTCGGCCAGCGTGCGGAATGCTACCGGGCCATGCGTCTGCCGCCAGGCGACGATATCCCGCGCCCGCAGAATGCCGACGTCCGGCAAGCGTCGAAGGGAGGGAACCGAGGCCGTGTTCGGATCGATCAACTCGCGAGCGGACGCAATGCGTTCGGGCGACTCGGGCAGTCGGCGAGGAAACCAGAGCCGCTCCGGCCGGGCCACCGCCCAGACGGCGCCGCCGAGGGCGGCCAGCAGGAGCACGGCCAGTCGCAGCCGCGGTGCCAGCGACAGATCGATGCGGGGTCCGACACGCCGGGCCATCCCGCTCAAGCCTCCTCGCCCGGCAGGCCCGGTTTGGGGCCCGTGAAGCCCTGCCCGGCCTTGGCTTCGGCGGCCGCCTCCCCGCCCGGCGTCTCGCTGCCGACGCCGGCGGGCTTCTGCCCGGCAATCATCGCCTGGCGCATGGCTCGCATTTCCTTCCAGGCCGGCTTGCTGCGCAGGTCGGCCGCACACAGGCCACCGTGCGGCAGGTCATGGCCCGGCAGGTCCGCCACATCCAGCCAACAGATGCCCTTGACGTATGGCTTGCTCATCGACAGCCGCACCAGCGTCTGCAGCCAGGTGGCCTGCAGCTTTGGGCTCCACGGCCCGCGCCACGAGCCCGCGTGCGAAGGGTTCTTGTGTCCCCCGGTGCTGTCGGCGGGGTCGCGGCCGTTCTGCGACGGCACGCCGGCGGCGGTCACGTAAACATCCTTGCCGTGCGGGTGAAACTCATCCAGTAACGCACTGATTCGCAGCACATCGCGGACGTAATGCCCGTCGGCGGGCATACCCATATTGATCCGCACGCCGAAGGCGTCGAACTTGATGTTGGACTGGTAGGTCATGTCCGCATAGAGCATCGGCGGAATGGTTCGCTGGTTGCGGGCGTAGTACTCGCCCCACGGCATGGCGACATCGATCAGGGCCGTCGAGTCCGGCGCCAGCGTCTTGACAAGCTGGCAACAGGTTCGCGTCAGCTCCATGATCTGATCGAAACTCAGGTTAAAGGGGTTGATCGCCTCCAGGCCGGAAATCACGTGCCAGACATTCACGTCCGCATAGCGCTTGACGATGTGTTGAATGTGGCCGAACACATGGTCGCGCAGATCGTCGAAGTCGTTCTCGTAGCCGTACAGCCACTCGGGCAGGAACTCCGGCTCAAAGCTCAACAGCGGCCCGCCGTGGATGTCGTGCTTCTCGCGATTGGCCCAGTTCATCCACGCATCGAGGCGGCCGAAATCCCGCGACCCTTCCTTCGGCTCGATGCTCCGCCACGGGATCGGCAGCAGGACAAAATCGAAGCCGTCACGCAGCCGTTTGACGACGGCCGGGCTGTCGTGCTCAAGCAACGCGCGCGAACCGAAGTACAGCCGCCGCATGGCCGAATCGTGCTGCCGCATGACGATGTCGCTGTGGAACAGCGCCAGCCGCTCGCCGAAGCTCAGTGCCGACCGCAGCGCCTCGTCGGCCATCGCCGCCGCGGCACCCGGGTCGCTTACGTTGACGACCATCGCCCGCACGAAGGCCTGGCGGACGCCGGCGAATTCCTCGTTGAGGTCGTCGGCCTCGGGCAGGTCAAACAGCGCCCAATCCTCGCGTTTCTGGTAGAGCAGCATAATCTGGGCACGGAGAAGTTCGAGGTTGAGATTGTACGGCTCGGAGCGTTCCGGCAGGCGGGTCGTGCCCAGCAGGCAGCGCTTGCCGTCGCCGGCGTCCCACAGGAGACTCAGCCCGCAGGCCGCGCCTACACGCTTCATGCATGTGATCTGGTCGCGCGAGCTGACGATATCGGCACGGATGGGAATGCCGTCCTGGCCGAAGAGGTACGCACCCGACAGGTCGGTTCCGTCAGCCGGTTTGCCGTCTCGATACACCTTGAATCGAAGCATGTCTGTCCAGTTGCTGAAGGCAGATGTGCCGGACCGGGCCATTACGTCGCCCGTACCTCAGGTCGACAATTATACCCGCCCCGGAAACACAGGTCCATGCCTCGGAGGCAAAAGTGGACAAACGCATTCCCCGCCGCGGCCCCTGGCCGCTGGGAAAGGCGATCAACGGTCTTGAGTTTGCCGAATGGGTCTGCGGACCGAACGGCCCGTTTATGCGTACCTGGACCTACCGCAGGGGGCCGTAGGGACTGAGGGCCGAGGGCCTGAGGGATACAGAGCTTCAATCCACGCGCCCACGAAGGGCGGGGATCCATCGTCTGGACGGCCTGTTATGCGCCATACACTGAGTTTGTGCATGGCGGCCTCTGCGGGCCGCCGTGTTCATACGCGGTGCAACCGTACCCATGACATCCCGCCGAAAGTGCTACACCTCGCACGTACGTCATGGGCCCGATATTACGCCCTCGGATCGTGCGGGAAGCTCGCCAGCGGACAGCCGTCGCAGCGGGCCGTAGGCTTGCAGTAGTGCTTACCGGTTTCGACCAGCTGCGCGTGGTAGTCATTGTACAACGCGACCTCCGCCGGCAGATGTGTCTCGCACAGCCGCTTGATACTCTTGTAGTCAGCCGACGCGGGCGTGATCAGTCCGTGCCGCAGAAATATCCTCCGCGTGTAGGCATCGACGACGAAGGTCGCAAGCCCGGCCGCGTAGAGGCAGATGCTGTCGGCTGTCTCCGGGCCGATGCCGTTGACGCCCAGCAATGCCGGCCGCAGCGTCGCCAGTGGGCGATCGAGAAAGGCCGCGATGTCCCCACCGAAGCCCGTATGAACCCGCGCGATGAAACTCTGCAGCCGCCGAGCCTTGACGTTGAAGTAGCCCGCCGGGCGGATCAGCTTCGCCAGCGTCTCAGGCCGGGCGCGGTGCAACCGCCCCACGGTCATCTTACCCGCGGCCAGCAGGTTCGCGATGGCCGTCTCGACGTTCCGCCAGTTCGTGTTCTGCGTGAGAATGGTCCCGACGCATATCTCCAGCTTGCCCTCCGGCGTCTCGGCGCCGGCCCGGCTGGGCCACCAGCGACGCTCGCCCCAGCGGCCGTGCATCGCACGGTACATCTGCAGGAGTTGCCTGGAGAGTGTCGCAGGCGTCATCAACTCAGCACCATGGCATCGCAGTCGTCAGAATCTCGCGGGCAAGCACGCCAACCGCTACGCCCCCGATGAAGCTCATGAACGTTCCGATGATCACATACTCCGCTGCTGCCCGTATCGGTTGGCCGTCGTCACCGCGGGCCGTGATCTCAGGAAACCGAAGAATGGACTTGGCTGCGACCAGAAAACCGATCGTGCCGGACATGTCTGCGATGATCAATGTCATGATCGCAATGCGTTCCATGCAGCCAATCCACATGCCACCGCCGGGCAAGCCGAGTGTGGTCTCGGTGGCAGGTAGATGTTTCTGCCATCGTCGCGTGAACCACCCGATCAACCACCCTGTAGGCCAGCAAGCCAGGGCGTACATGCTCGTCAGTAGCAAGAGACGAAGTGCCGTCTCGATCATCCCGTTGTTCCTTCCTCGGCGAGTATCTCTGTGAAACGCTCGACCAGCGTCATCAGTGCTTTTGCCCCCGCCGCCGCCAAACGCTGCTGTATGGCCGACTGCGAAACACCGAAATCGGAAGCGATATCAGCCTGTGTCCGTCCACGGATCGCCTCCGAGAGAGCGCGACATTGATCAATGGACATCCGTTTGAGCAGATTGTCCGAAATAGTGCATTCCACGTCCAGTTCACGGTTCACCCGGGCCCAAGGCGTGAGAAGACGAAGTGTAATGTGTTTCCTTTGAGCTTCATCCAGAGCCCGCCCGGAGAGTTCAAAAGCGGTCCCCTGCCCTGAAGTGACAGGCCCATGGCTGGGTTTGTAGGCGACCTCACCGATGCCAACCCCCAGACGCGGAAAAGGTATGTCCGTGTCAAACCTGTCCTTTGCAGCGAGGCGAATCTGGCATCCAAGTAGAATGGCCGCACGTAGACTGCATGTGGAATCAGACAGCAGAATCTGGAAGCTGTCGCCACGGAAAATGGACGGTTGCCCAATAACCATAGCTTCCTCCATAGATGCCAGACTTTGAAATGCCTTTCGCAGGATGTCATTGGGCGCACTCGGTCCTGCCTCTTCAGAGAACTTCTTGGAATCTCGTAAATCTCCCGTGATGACAGCCCGTAGACCATGCATGGTGCCTGACCTCCAATATAAGCCTAAAAGCTAATCTACTTAATTACAAGCTTAAAAGCTCATAATCATGAATATAAGCTTAATGGCTCATTTTGTCACCTCTATCCCCTCAACGGCCAGGCGGTCGTCGCGGGACGACATGGCCCGCAGGGCGCGGACGGCCCCGACGATGATGAGCACGCTGGCGCTGCAGAATGCGGGGCCGCGGTATTCCGGCGGGCTCAGCAGCACCGCGCCCGTGGCTCCGGCAACGATGAACTGCCCCAGTGCGACCAGCGAGACGATTTGCCCGCCCATCGTCCGCATGCAGTGGTTGATGGTGGAGTGGCCGGCGAGCAGTGCCTCCGGCAACACGCAACGGCACATGTCTCGCCACGTCACCACGCCGCGACACCGCCGCACCTCTCGCACAAGCGGCCCGCCCGGCAGCACCGACGCCAGCAGTAACCGCCAGAGAGGCCTGATTGGCGGAGGCCACGTCTCGCAGCGCCTCATCGATCTGTTCACGGCTACAAACCATGTCGATTCTCCACCGGCTTCGCTTTGGCCGCTGGACCAAGTATAATGCAGGACTTGCCCGCTCACAAGCAGCGAGGAGCCTATGTGCGAGTTCAAGATCGTATCCGAGATGAAGCCTGCCGGCGACCAGTCCGCGGCCATCGACCGGCTGGTCCAGAATATCCAGCAAGGCCAGAACCGCAACGTCCTGCTCGGCGTGACCGGCTCGGGCAAGACCTTCACCATGGCCAATGTCGTCGAGCGGCTGCAGCGGCCGACACTGGTCATCAGCCACAACAAGACCCTCGCCGCCCAGCTTTACGAGGAGTTCAAGGAACTCTTCCCCGACAACGCCGTCGAGTACTTCGTCAGCTACTACGACTTCTACCAGCCCGAGGCCTACATCCCCCAGCGGGACATCTACATCGAGAAGGACGCCTCGCGAAACGATGACCTCGACCGCCTGCGACTCTCGGCCACCACCAGCCTGAGCTACCGGCGTGACGTCCTGATCGTCGCCAGCGTCTCCTGCATCTTCGGTCTCGGCTCGCCGGAACAGTACAAGGAGGCCGTCGCCGCCGTTCGCGTCGGCATGCAGACCGAGCGGAATGCCTTCCTCGAGCAACTCGTCAAGCTCCAGTACGACCGCAACGATGTGGACTTCAAGCGGGGCACATTCCGCGTCCGTGGCGATACGGTGGACGTCTACCCCGCTTACGAGGAGTTCGGCTACCAGATCGAGTTCTTCGGCGACGAGGTCGACGCCATCCGGCTGGTGAACCCCACCACCGGCGAGCCGCTCAGCGACACGGACCAGGCGTTCATCTTCCCGGCCGTGCACTACGTCGTCGGTGACGACACGATCGAGGGGGCCGTCGCGAACATTCAGCAGGAGATGGAGAACCAGGTCATCCGCCTGAAGAATGACGGTAAGCTGCTGGAGGCCCAGCGGCTCTCGGCCCGGACGCGATACGACATCGAGATGATGCTGGAAGTCGGTTTTTGTCCCGGCATTGAGAACTACAGCCGCCACCTCGACGGTCGACAGCCCGGCGAGAAGCCCTACACGCTGCTGGACTACTTCCCCGACGACTACATGATGGTCATCGACGAGTCGCACGTGACGATTCCACAGATTCGAGCCATGTTCAACGGCGACCAGGCCCGCAAGAAGGTGCTTGTGAATCACGGCTTCCGCCTGCCCAGCGCGATGGACAACCGCCCGCTGACGTACGACGAGTTCGTCGCGGCTTGGAACGACGTGGTGTTCGTCTCGGCGACGCCCGGCGACTATGAAGTGGAGCTGGCCGGCGGCGAGGTCGTCGAACAGGTGATCCGCCCGACCGGCCTGGTCGACCCGGCCATCGAGGTCCGCCCCGCCACCGGGCAGGTGGCCGACCTGCTGACCGAGGTCGCCAAACGCGTCGAGAACAACCAGCGCGTGCTCATTACCGCCCTGACCAAACGCCTCAGCGAGGACCTCAGCGAGTATATCCGAACCGAAGGCTATCGCTGCAAATACCTCCACAGCGAGATCGACACGCTCGAACGCGTGGAGGTACTGAAAGAATTGCGGGAGGGACAATTTGATGTCCTTGTCGGCGTAAACCTGCTTCGTGAGGGCCTGGACCTGCCGGAGGTCTCGCTCGTCTGCATCCTGGACGCCGACAAGGAAGGTTTCTTGAGAAGCGCCACAAGTCTTATTCAAACCATTGGTCGGTGCGCGCGAAACGTCGACGCCCAGGTGTACCTCTATGCCGACCGTCTCACGGACGCCATGAACGAGGCGATTACCGAAACCAACCGCCGCCGCGAGATTCAGTTGACCTACAACGAAAAGCACGGCATCACGCCGCAGACCGTTCGCAAGGCCATCCGCTCGAAGCTGCACGAGCAGGTCCGTGCCCGCGAGGTCGCCCGCGAGGCCCTGGGCGCCAGCGAGGAAGCCTTCGACGTCGCCGAACGTATCCACGATCTGGAAGCTGAGATGCTGGCCGCCGCCGAGGCCCTGGAATTCGAGAAGGCCGCCCGACTCCGCGACCGCATCGCCGAACTCAAGGACGAACAGGAAGCGACGATGACGACCGGTGACGCCGAACCCGCCGACACCAAAGACAACTGGACTTACAAGGAACCCAAGAAGACACTGAAAGGCAGCAGGAAGAAGAGAAAGCAGTAATTCGGATTTGGGATTTCGGAATTCGGAACGCAAGCCAATCAGCCAACTAACCAATCAACCAATCAACCAATGAACCATTTGACCAATTAAGCAGTTAGCCAATCGCGCATGCGTACCTACCTCGAAACCCTCGGTTGCCAGATGAACAAGCTCGACAGCGAGCTGGTGGTGGGTATGCTGCGCGAGAGCGAACATACGTTTGTGGATGATCCAAAGCAGGCCGAACTGGTGATCTACAACACGTGCAGCGTCCGTGAGCACGCCGAGGACAAGGTCCTTTCTCGGCTGGGCTGGCACGATAAGCGCCAGGCCGACGGCGCGGCGGCCGTCGTTGGCGTCATCGGCTGCATGGCTCAACGGATGGGTGGGGAGCTGACCCAACGCTTCGCCAGCGTGGACTTCGTCTGCGGGCCGGGCCAGATCCATCGCCTACCGGACCTCATCGACGCCGCACTCGACGGCAGGAAGCCAGTGGCCCTCGACCCCGCGCGCAGCGAGCCGCGCGACGCGGCCGCCGAGGCGGGCGTCAATCGCCTGGACGTCTCGCGACGTGCCAATGCCCTGGCCGACGAGCCGGCCTTGGCGACGCTCTGCGACGCACAGGCCTACGTCCGCGTGGCCCGCGGCTGCAATCAGTTCTGCAGCTACTGCATCGTGCCATTCGTTCGCGGCCCGGAACGCAGCCGCCCCCCGCAGGCCATCACCGAGGAGGTCCGCAAGCTGCTGGACGCCGGCATTACGGACGTCACGCTGCTGGGCCAGACCGTCAACAGCTATCGTCACGCCGAACCCAACGGCCCGACGACACGCTTTGCCGACCTGCTGGCCCACCTCAGCTGCCTGCCCGGCCTGCGGCGGCTGCGATTTGTCACGAGTCACCCGGCGGGCTTCACGCGCGACGTGCTTGAGGCCATACGCGGCCTGCCGAACGTCTGCGAGTACATTCACTGCCCCGCCCAGCATGGCAGTGATAGCCAGCTTCAGGCCATGAACCGCGGCTACAGCCGGGCCGAGTACGATGACTTCGTGGCGATGGCGAGGGAGGTCGTGCCCGAGGTCGTGCTGGCCAGCGACTTCATCGTGGGCTTCCCCGGCGAACGCGAGGCCGACCATCAGCAGTCGACGGAACTGATCCGGCAAGCGGGATTCAAGAACAGCTTCATCTTCAAGTACTCGCCCCGGCCCGGCACGATGGCCGAGCGGACGTACGCCGACGATATCCCCGATGACGTCAAGAAACGTCGCAACGCCGAACTGCTGGCCGTGCAGAATGCCGCGAGTCTGGCCCATCACGAAGGCTACGTCGGCCGTGAGATGGAGATCATCGTCACCGGGCCCAGTGCCCGTCACGACAAACAGGCCACACCGCCCACACCGCAACGCATGCAGCTCATGGGCCGATCACGCGGCGACCACATCGTTATCGTCGACGGTCCCGAACGGCTCATCGGACAATACGTCGACGTGACGGTCACCGGCGCCAATGATCGGTCGCTGTTCGGCGACCTTAGGAGGCAGCCATAGCCAGGTGGCATGGGCTGCCTCAAAGGCGTCTCTTGACATGCATGCCTCACGGATCGCGGTCGTGGAAAAAACAGGCTCCCTCCACCATCAAAGCCGGTACCCTCCATCATCAGAGCCGTGGCGTCGCGCCTACGCACGGTGCTCGCGATACCAGTCGATGGTCCGCTGCAGGCCGTCGTCGAAGCTGACCTCGCTCTGGAAGCCGAACCGCTCCTTCGCCCGCGAAACATCCAGGCAACGTCGCGGCTGGCCGTCCGGCTTGGAGGTATCCCAGACGATCTCGCCGTCAAAGCCCGTCATCTCGCGAATGGTCTCGACGAGGTCTTTGATCGTGATCTCGAAGCCGGCCCCGAGGTTCACCGGCTCCGGCTCGTCGTAGGCCTCGGTCGCCGTCGCAATGCCGCGCGCACAGTCCTCGACAAAAAAGAACTCGCGGCTGGCCTGCCCCGTGCCCCAGACCGTCACGCTCTGCTCGCCGGCGTCTCTGGCCTCAACGAATTTCCGAATAAGGGCCGGGATGACGTGACTGGTCTGCAGGTCAAAGTTGTCGCCGGGGCCATAGAGGTTCACCGGCAGCAGGTAGATGCCGTTTAGCCCGTACTGATCGCGGTAGGCCTGCAGCATCACCAGCAGGGCCTTCTTGGCCACGCCGTACGGGGCGTTGGTTTCCTCCGGGTAGCCGTTCCAGAGGTCTTCCTCCTTGAACGGCACGGGGGTGAATTTCGGATAGGCGCAGATCGTTCCGACCTGTACGAACTTCCGCAGGTCACGCAGGCGGGCGTGCTCGATGAGGTGCAGCCCCATGGCCATGTTGGCGTAGAAGAATCGGCCCGGGTTGTCGCGGTTCGCGCCGATGCCGCCGACCTCGGCCGCCAGGTGAATCACGACGGTGGGCTCCATGTCGTCGTACATGCGTGCGACATCGGCCTCGCGGGTGAGGTCGTAGTTATCAATGTGCGGCACGAGGATGCTCTCCTCGTCGACGCCGCGGGATGTCAGTTCATCCTGCAGGTGCCGGCCGAGAAACCCTGCCCCGCCGGTTACCACGATGCGCTGTTCTGTGAGGTCCAAATCTGTCTCCCATGCTCGTCACGCCAGTCCGGCATCGTCCGCTTCTACGCCGGATTGGCCGTGCGATGGTCGGCCAGGACGCGTTCTTCCTTGGCGAGCGTCCAGTCGTGGTCGACCATCATTTTTACCAGGCCCTTGAAGTCGACCTTCGGCTCCCAGCCGAGTTTCTCGCGGGCCTTGGCGGCGTCGCCGAGAAGCAGGTCCACCTCGCTCGGTCGCAGGTATCGTTTGTCCTGCTCGACGTACTGCTTCCAGTCCAGGCCCAGCAGGCTGAAGGTTTCCTCAAGGAACTCCTTGACGCTGTAGGTCTCGCCGGTGGCCACCACGAAGTCCTCCGGCTCGTCCTGCTGGAGCATCCGCCACATGGCCTCGACGTAATCGCCGGCGAAGCCCCAGTCGCGTTTGGCATCGAGGTTGCCGAGGTAGAGCTTCTCTTGCAGGCCTTCCTTGATGCGGGTGGCGGCCCGGGTGATCTTGCGGGTGACGAATGTCTCGCCCCGGCGGGGACTCTCGTGGTTGAACAGGATGCCGTTGACGGCGAATATGCCATAGGCCTCGCGATAGTTGACGGCCTGCCAGTAGCTGTAGAGTTTCGCGCAGGCATAGGGACTACGGGGGTGGAACGGCGTGGTCTCGCTCTGGGGCGTCTCGACGACCTTACCGTACATCTCGCTGCTGGAGGCCTGGTAGAACTTCGTACCGAGGCCGAGGTCGCGGATGGCTTCGAGGATGCGCAGCGTGCCGACGGCGTCGACCTGGGCGGTGTAGACTGGCTGGTCGAAACTCACACGTACGTGCGACTGCGCGCCGAGGTTGTAGATCTCGTGCGGGACGCACTTGCTGAGCACCTGCCGCAGGCCGGCGCCGTCGGTGAGGTCGCCGTAGTGCAGCAGCAGCCGCGTCGCGTGTTGTGGATCCTTGTAGAGGTGGTCGATGCGTTCGGTGCCGAACGTGCTCGACCGGCGAATCAGGCCGTGAACTTCGTAGCCTTTCTCGAGAAGTAGTTCCGTGAGATAGCTGCCATCCTGCCCGGTGATGCCGGTAACCAGTGCCCGCTTGACGGCCATTGTATCTCCCATGAAG
>JAAAOJ010000066.1 GCA_009908915.1 Planctomycetota bacterium | reverse complement strand
GATATCGCCTATCCGACGGATCTGAATCTGCTCAACGATGCCCGCGAAAAGACGGACGAGATGATCGACGCGATGCACCAGCCGTTCGTCGGCAAGCGCCGGCGGCCTCGAACGTATCGCCCAAAGGCACGCCGGGACTATCTCGCCGTGGCCAAGCAGAAGAAACCTGGCCGCAAGAAGATTCGCCGTGCGATCGGCAAGCAGTTAAACTATCTGCGCAGGAACCTCAAGCACATCGAGGCCAACGGCGGTAAACCGCCGCGCTTCATGCTATCGCTCGATCAAAGGAAAAACACAATGCATAGACACGGAATCACAATTGTCCTCCCCGTGATGCTCGCCTTCTGTTTCTGTTCCGGCTGCGGCGATAGGCAACAAACAGACGGAGGCGATAAGCAGGAAGACGGAGTAGTTAGGCGTGAAGGAGAGCCCGATTTCGTTCAAGCTCTTGATGAGGAACTCATGGACGCCGCCATTGATGAAGCCAAGTCCACCCTTGGGACCTTCGTCTCCGCGCTAAAGGCGGAGAAACCCGACATGAGCAACTTTGCCATTAAGAAGGGCTACACTTTCGGCGGCGAAGAGAAGGAGTTCATCTGGATCAATGAAGTCAAGCTTGTGGGAACTGGTTTTGAAGGCAAGATCAATAATGAGCCTGTCAACAACATTGGCGTGAAGTTGGGACAGTCCGTCCGTGTCAAGCGGGACGAGGTTGCCGACTGGATGTTCATGGACAACGGACGACTCCGAGGCGGGTTCACGATTGCCGCTCTGGTGTATGGATCGGATGAACAGAAGCAGTATGAGAAGAACATGAAGATCGACTGGTCTGAATACCAGTTCCTGAATGCCAAGAAATGAGGATCGAACAAGGCGTTGCTCAGCGACGCGGCAAACCGCGCGTGACAGCGTTGACGTTCGGCAGGATGAATGAAACATGGGGACAGCGACTCTCAGCAGACGACCGGACAACGGCTCGACCGATGGAGATCATCTGTCGAGCGAGATGCGACTTCCTTTATGTTCCATGGCTACTGCCCGCCCCCCCCCGATCTGGAGGCGCAATTACCGCCAGCTCGACCGCTTTGGCTAGAAAAGATGCAGGAGCGAATTGAGCGTCGGTGGGCGGAATACAAACTCATGTGCAAGAGAGCAGAGTTTGTCGACGATGACAGACTGCCGTATCTCAGCAACGTAACCGGCACCGAGATCTTTGCTGAAGCCTTCGGATGCGACGTCCATCGCCCTGATGACAACAATCCATTGGCGTTGCCCACTGATTCATTTTGCCGCAGAGGCAGATGAGATTGTTTGGGGCGCCTGATCTGAGCACCTGCTCATTGGCATACCTGTTTGACATCGCCGATGAGCTTCACCGCAGAGGAGGCCCGAACGCGGCAATGAAACCCGTATACATTCAGAGCCCGATGGACATAGTTGCACTGATATGGGAAAAGGAAGATCTGTTCTGTGCGATGGTTGAAACGCCCGATACCGTAAAGGCTGTTGCGGAAAAGGTCCGTACACTACTGGTTTCGTTCTTTGACGAGGCGCGTTATCGCTATCTGCGTTGTTCGCGCGGCGCCTGCGTATTGGGCTCCGGCGCGTTCTCGGGCAGTGTGCCGCCGGCCTTCTTCGCCGCTTCGATCAGCTTGGCCAGCTCCGCCCGCGATACCGTGCTGACATGCGAATCGACAAACAAGGCGTTGATTTCCTCGCCGGGGCGATAATTCTCAGGACGTTCGTAGGCCAGCAGCGTCTGTGATGGCGATGGCAGATTGCCCGCTTTGCTGCCGAGCGACGAATAGTCGATCAGGATGTAGTCGACCTCGCCCTTGAGCGTCCTGTTCTCGTGGTCCCAGACGGGCGCGGGCCGACCGGACAGTGGGCTGACGAACAGCTTTGCGCCATATCCATAGGCGATCAGCGCTTCGACATCCGGGGGAAACGCATCGCCGTGGTCCGCTTGGTAAAGCACACAGCTCTTGCCGATACCATTCAGATTCGCCGCGGAGACGGCCTTCTTCGCCTCTTCGCGGGCATTGTTCAGCGCCGGCAGGAGGATAGCTGCGCTGGCGGCGGGCACGGCGACGCCCCCGGGCAGGAGGGTCGGGCCGGAGGAGTAGCTCTGGACGGTAATGCCGGCATCATCGGCGGCGATGACACTGACGGACGGCCAGATGAACTTCGTCAGTTCCGGCAGGCCGCTCGGCCAGAGGGGCGGGACGCCCTGGTAGCCAGACTCGTTGACGGCGAGGTTGGTCAGCGTCGTGCCGGCGATCACGTATAGCGGATAGAACTTGCGGATCATCTGCGGCGAGTTGGTCCAGGTCAGGATACTCGGCTTGGCCAGCAGCTTGCTCCGCAGGCGTTTGTAGTCGGGATGGGTGGCGAGGGGCTTGGTTTCGGACTGCAGGGCCGAGGCGATGGTCTGCGGCCAGCCGGCGAGGTACAGCCGCCCCTCGTGGACGCACCAGGCGGGCAGGACCACCATGCCGGGCCCTTCACCGGGGATACGCATATAGCGGACGGTGGCGGCCCCGACCTGCAGCGACTGGATCGGCGGGGCGACACCGGAGGGGCTGTCTGGCTGCTGGCGGTCTTCGGCGTATTGCCGCGGCCCCATTTGCCGGGCCATGATCATCCCACTGGCGAAGCCGGCGAACTTGTCGAGCAGGGTATTGAGTTTTGTCTCGTCGCGGACCTCGACGCTGAGCATCAGGCCGGTCAGCCGGCCGCCCTGGCTGTCGGCCATCGAGAGCGTCCACGTATCGCCCAGCGAGGCCAGCATATCGTCCTTCAGGGACATCTCAAAAACTTTCTCCATGGCGGCGACGTTGGCGTCGAAGTCCTTGACGGCGTCCTCACCGAAAGTCGTCACGCCGCGGCGGATTTCATCGAACATGCGAGTCGGCTCGACGTTGGCGAGCAGGGCGAAGTCGGCATCGACGGGGATGGTGGCCAGGTCGGCCTCCGTCAGCGGCGCGCCGTCAAAGAGGCTCATCAGGCCTTTGTGCGGGCCGGGCGTGCTGACACGCAAGGTGCCGAGCAGGCCCTTGTCAACGATCCGCCAGCTACCGGCGATGGTCGTCACGCCGCAGGCGCCCACGGCCTTGGCGACGTCGGCTCGGGGGTTCTCTCCCGGCTCGGTCTGGCCGGGCTTCTCGTACAAGGCAGCCACGCTGTCAGCAAGCCGCTTGACATCCACATAAGCGAGCATCTGCAGGGCCTCGCCATTGACGCCGCCGACCTGCTTAAGCGCCGTCAGGTATGTTTCGTTCGTCGCCAGCGTCTTGCCCTCGACGGGCTGGACGATGGCCTCCGCCGTGCCCATGCCGGTTGTCAGGAAGAACGTGCTGCCTATATAGCCGAACGTGATCGGCGACTGCTCCGGGCCGATCTGGCGAGCCGACACCTGGCCGATGGTGGCTTGGCGCGGCTGGGTGTCGGGATTGTCCGGGTCGACGTTGAGCAGTTGCTCAAGCTGCTTGTCGAAGGCCTCGCGGTCCTTGTCCAGGTCGATCAACAGGGCCAGTTTCAGCGCTCCTGCCTCGGGTTTGCCTACATCCACCAGCGCCGCCGTCACCGGGCGCTGCCAGGCGATATCGCCCATCGCCCAGGCGTGCTTCAAAACAGCCTTGTCCATCGGGCTGTGCATCTCGGCGGCGATGAGGTCCTTGACGAACGTCAT
The DNA here is from genome assembly GCA_009908915.1 of Planctomycetota bacterium. Taxonomy (GTDB): domain Bacteria; phylum Planctomycetota; class Phycisphaerae; order SM23-33; family SM23-33; genus JAAAOJ01. Next base: position 10,615 of record JAAAOJ010000066.1, on the reverse strand, counting down.
GACCCGCTCGGCGTTGGGGTCGTTGAGCATCTGGCCGAACATCGAGCCGTCGAAGGTCAGGCTTCGTCCGGCCCAATGGAGGCAGAGACGCGTCTCGCCCGGCAGGCGGTCGGCGGGCATCTCAGCCGGTGCGGGCATCGGACCCATCAGCAGTGCCAGCAGCGCAAGCAGATATCGAGCGGTCATGGGATTCTCCCTTCGCAGGACGTGTTCGAAGCGTGTACCATGGTTTCCGGCGACGGTCGACTATACTGCCGTCAATGGTACATCCCCCGCCGTGCCGTGCCAATGGAAATCCTGCCAGCGAGTTGCACCGATGCCCCGGCGTTTCCGCACATTGTCATCGCTATTTTGCTGCCTGATCCTGGCGGCGGGCTGCGAGTCCGTATCGTCACAGCCCCACGACGCTTCGCTACACGTCAGCGCCGACCGTCAGCCGTGGCAGATCCCCAACGGCAATGGCGAGGTCGTCCTGACCGAGCACTACCGGATCTTCACGAACCTGCCCGCCAGTGCGCTGGCCAGTTCTCTGCCCGGCGTGATGGAAGGCGCCTATCGCCAGTACGCCCGCCTGACCGGCCAGTCCGCTTCGACCGACGGCAGGCGATTCGACATGTACATGATGGCCAGCCGGCAGGACTGGGCGAGCCTGACGCGTCTGCGGATGGGTCGCCACGCGGGTGCGGCCCTGAACCTCCAGGCGGGCGGCTATACCGTCAACGGCGTGACCGTCTGCTGGAACATCGGCGGCATGGCGAGCGTCACCGTCGCCTGCCACGAGGGGATGCATCAGTTCCTCTACCACCGCATGCAGCAGCCCCTGCCGCTCTGGGCCGAGGAAGGCCTTGCCACGACGATGGAGGGCATCGGTATTCACGGCAACCGCGTGCGGTTTACGCCGGACTTCAATGCCATGCGGTTGTCCGACCTGCGAACGACCTTCACCCGGCGCGAGTGGATTCCACTGGGACGGCTGCTGCAGAGCAATCCCAAGCAGATCGTCGCCAGCGGCCGCGGCAGCGCCCTGGGCTACTACGCGCAGGTCTACGCCCTGATGCACTGGTTGCGGAACACGCCGCGCCACGCCGCCGGCCTGCAACGCATGCTCGATGACGCCGCGGGCGGACAGTTCGGCCGCATCGTGCCGGCCCGCCACCTGCAACGGCGAGGCGATCGCTACACCGCCGCCGTCGCGCTGCCGCTGTTCCGACACTACATTGGGCATAGTATCGAGGCCCTCGACACTGAATTCCGCGCCTACGCCGAAGACCTGGCGGGGCTGTAAGGGCAAAGCCGTATCGAGTCTTCGATGACAAACCTGTCTTCTCTTCTCGCCATATTCGCGTCATTCGCGGCCGCCGGCTTCTCTTCACTGGCTACTGACTTCGGGCGCCCGCTTCACGGGTTACCGGCGGCGGGTTCCCGGTTGACTCATCAGCCCGAGACAGGGTCGTCGCCGCCCGACGACGGGCTTGACGCAGCTATTCTATGGCTGTGGCCCCCCGGCGGGCTCTGCCGAACGGACGTAGACCTTCACGTGGGGGCCGCGCTCGAAGTCGTTGTCGCTCTCGTCGCGGACATCGATGATGCATTTGCCGAAACGCTCAAGCGCGTCCTGCAGCCGCTGCGTCGATTCCATGTCGTGCGGCTTGTGGGCGTACTTGTTCTCCCAGAAGTAGAGCGTTCCGGGCTGGGCCTGCCGCCAGAGCGTGACCGACTGATCGTTGCCTCCGGGCGACAGCGTGTGCGGACGATGATGCTGAAGAAGAACGTGCTGGGCATAGCCGAGGTTCTCGCCGTAGCCCATGACCGCTGCGCGGTCGCGGACCAGCAAGAGTGTCTCGTGCATTGCAGAATCCGACAGCCGCAACGGGTGGACCTCGACGGCCAGGCGGGGCACCTGGGCCACGACGACCAGGGCGCCGACGGTTGTCCACGTCAGCAATGATCGGCGGAGACACGCAACGGCCACGGCCGCGGCGGCAAGCCCCGCCGCCGGCCAAAGGAAATAGCCGCTATAGTCGACGTCGTACTGGCGCCAAACGACATAGCTCGTCAGCGGCAGCCACACCGCCCCGGCGACGAGGATCGTCACCGCGCTGCGGGTCCGTTTCTCGGCGAAGACGGCCTTGAGCCCTCCGCCCGCCAGGACGGCCAGCAGCCCGCCGGCGGGGACGACGAAGCGTGAGTAGCCGCCTGAGGCAAACATGCCCCGCGCAAAGATCAGCGTATGCAGGGCCACCAGCCCGAACACCCAGGCGGACACCAGCCAGCCACGTCGGCCGATCCAGACCGCCCCGCCGACGGCCAGCATCAGCACGCCCAGGCCCGCGGCGTCCGGCCAGATGCCGAGGTAGTGCAGCCACGATCCGCGGCCGTACTCGTCGGTGTACTGCTTGCCGAAGATGTGCAGCGGCGAGGCATCCGGCGGCAGATCGAACCACCAGGCCGCCAGCCAGTAGGCTGCCACCGCCCAGGCTAGGGCCGCCGCAGACGCCCAGACCCACCACGTCGAGAGGATGCCCTGGATCGCCGCCATGGCCCGTGGGCGATTCCGCGCTTGCCGGACCGCCTTCGGACGCGGCGGAGCAGATGCTCCGCCGCACGCCGGTGCTGGTTTGTCGTCAGTCCTCGCGACCCGCTGCCGCCGGGCGTCGACCAGGACGGCCAGTCCCATCAGCGGGGCCATCGCCATCGTCTCGTCGCGCGTGACGAACAGCAGACTCACCACCGCACAACCGGCGATGCAGTTGCCGCGCAGGTACAGCCACACCCCCGCCGTCAGGTACAGCAGGCCGGGCGTCTCGGTGAGCGTCGTCAGCGACAACTTGAAGACCATCGGCTGGAGCCAGATCATCAGTGGCACGAAGGCTGACCACAGGCCCGCGCCCAGCAGCCGCCGTGCGATCCGCCAGGAGAGGTACGCCGCCCCGGCCGTCATCAGGGCGCTGAGAACCCGACAGGCCGGCAGACCGCCGATGCGGGCCGCGAGGGCCATTGGAATGTTGAAGCCCGGCCTCGCCCAGCGATGCAGCAGGGCGTTGACGTTCGAGGAGCCGTCAGCGGCAAAGAGGTAGTGCGTCAGGTCGTCATCCATGAAGTAGCCGTCGCTGGCCAGGCCCATGCCGACGGAGACGGCCAGGCCGAGCAACGTCAGGCCCGCCGCGAGCCACTCGCAGCGACGTGCCGTCGGCGAGGCGATGGCGGCGTCCGGCGCGGAGGTCATTCACCGTCCCCGCAACCGACGCGGTGAACCACCAGCGTATTCGTGCAGCCCGGCTGGCCGAGCGGGCGTCCGGAGACGACCACGATCCGCTCGCCGTCGCGTGCGATGCCCAGCCGGCAGGCGATACGTTCGGCCCGGCCGAGTACGTCACGCGTGTGCTGCGGCGTGCGGTCCACCTGGCGCGGGATCACGCCGTAATACAGGACCATCCGCCGGACGGCCTGCGGCGAGGGGCTCAGCGCGAGGATCGGGCAGGGCAGACGGTTTCTGGCGAGCATGCGGGCGGTGGCGCCCGTGGCGGTGTGGACGGCGACGGCAGCGATGTCTTCGTGCTGGATGATCTCACGGACAGCCCGGGCGATGGCGGCGGTGGTAGGCGAGTCGATGTACGTCACGCGAGGCCCGGCGTCAATTTCATCGTGGTAGCCCTGGATGGCATCGACGGTTTCGTTCATGACCGTCACGGCTTCGACGGGATATCTGCCGACCGCGGTCTCGCCCGAGAGCATGACAGCGTCGGCGTGATCGAGCACAGCGTTGGCAACGTCGTTGACCTCAGCCCGGGTGGGGGTGGCCTGGGCGATCATGCTTTCGAGCATCTGGGTGGCGATGATGCAGGGCTTGCCTGCCTGCTGGGCGCGGGCGGCGATGCGCTTCTGGGCGACGGGGACGGCCGGCAGGTCCATCTCCACGCCGAGGTCGCCGCGGGCGACCATCACGGCGTCGGCCGCTTCGAGAATCGCGTCGATGTTCTCGACGGCCCGGGGCTTCTCGATCTTGGCGATGATGTGGGCCTCGCTGCCGTGGTCCTGCAGGATCTGTCGCAGCTGGCGGACGTCCTCCGCGTGTCGCACAAAGCTCAGGGCCACGTAGTCGAAGTCCCGCTGGGCGATCCAGGCCGCGTCCCGGCGATCCTTTTCCGTCAGCGCAGAGAGCGACAGATCGGTCTGCGGGAGATTCACGCCCTTGCCGCTGGTCAGCCGACCGCCTCGAACGACTTTGCAGCGGATCGACTCGGGCGGGTCCGTCGCGATGACTTCCAGCTTGATCTGGCCGTCGTCAAGGCAGATCGTCTCGCCGACGGCGGCTTCCTCGATCAGCTCCGGCAGGGTCGTGCTGAACCGCCAGGCCGTCCCGTCGACGGCTTGGCGGACGATAGCTGTCTCGGCCCCGGCGTCGAGCTGCGCGCCGCCGGCGGCCATCATGCCCACGCGGATCTTGGGTCCGCAGAGGTCACCGCAGACGGCAATCGGCTGACCGAGCTGCTGCTCGACCGCTCGAATGTTGCCGAGACATTCGTCGCGTTGTTCATCGCTACCGTGTGAGAAGTTGATGCGGCAGGCATCGCAGCCAGCCTCGAAGAGGCGGCACAGCCTGTCCGTCGAACCGCTCGCCGGACCGATGGTCGCGAGGATTTTTGTGCGTATCACCATGGCGGGGCATTGTATAGACTGCCGCCAGTCAGGGAAAGCCTTGGCAGATTGCTTGGCAAGCTATTGCTGCTACGGTCGAGCCCTTCGCCTGCGCGTCATCGTCGCGAAAACCCGACGAATTGACCAATGCGTCTGCGTTTCCGCTCCTTGATGCTCGCCACAGCGCCTCGACCTCGTAGGGGGCGTCGGCATCCCATTGAGTATGATCATATAGAGAATGCCTCGCCTCGTAGGAAGCGTCGGCATTCCATTGAAATGATGATACAAACAAAGAATGCCTCGACCTCGCGCGCCGTTCATGTCTGAACAGGTTGTTAGTCCCTGATCACGACGCTGGCCTTTGATGTAAGGATTCGCCCAGGCCGTCAGCTTTCCGGTTCATCTGCTCGCTGGACGTGGACGGCCTTGGCCCCTTTGGGACCGTCAGCCATCTCGAACTCGACCGCCTCGCCCACGTAGAGTGCGCGGAACCCGTCGCCCTCGATGTCACTGTAGTGAACAAATGCTTCGGTGCCGTCGTCGGCGAGGATGAACCCCCAGCCTTTGGCATTGTTGAACCACTTCACTTCGCCCTTTGCCATATCGGCCTCCTTTCTGCCCTTGCATGCGCGGAGTATGGCTAAATGGACCTGTCTAATCCGTGGTCCTTCGGAACTGCATTGTCGTGCCGCCGTATCTCACAAACAGGCAGCAACCAATGTTAACATTCTCCCCAGAAAGCTTAGAAAGTCAACCCAGTTTTCGTTTATCTCGTCATTCGACGAACAGCCTCCGCAACGGTCTCGATGCGAACCGTGCCACCCGCCCCTGCTTGAAGGACCTCAACATGGGGACCGAGAGGTCTGAAATGCTCCGGTCGCGTCGAGACAAACAGCGATACAACCTTCGTGCCCACCGCCGCGGCGAGATGCGACGGACCAGTATCGTGGCCGACGGTGCATCTCGCCTCGCTGAGCAGGCCGGCCAGATCCGCCAGGGACGGCGAGATTAGCCGGCGCAGGCCGGGGGCCATTTTGGCAATGTTTTCAGTACCGAAACGCTCTTCTTCGACCGGGCCGATCAGCAGCACCGGCTCGACGTCGGCCCGCAGCTCAGCCGCAAGGTCGACGTACCACTCGAGGGGGAGGCACTTGCTCGCGCCACCGGCACCGGGGTGAAGCAGCACATACTCACCGTCGCCGCCGGTCGAGCGCAGCAAAGCGCGGGCCGACGACCGCCAGGCTTGCGGAACCGACCACGTGCGGGCCGAAACTGCCTCCGCGTCCCACCTCTCGCCCAGTCGCTGAGCCCATAGGCTGAGCAGGTGATTTGCATATTTCTGCGGAGGCCGAACCGGTAGAACTACCGTCTCCCGCGCGCCGCAAGCCTTCGCCATGCGCTGCTGAGCCCGCAGATCGCGCTGCGGGAAGCAGCTGACCAGCCGATCACAAGGCCCAATCCGATGCGAGAAGGGCGCTTTATGTATGTCCGTTTCTGCAAATACCACCTGCATCGAAAGGGCCTGAAAATCGATCGCTTCGGCCACCACACCGAGCCCCGTCAGCAGTCGTCCGACCTCGCCCGGCCCGACAAATCTCGCCGTCGGCGACAACCGTTCAAGCATCCGCGCAAAGAGAATGCAGTCGCCCAGCGCCCCCGGATGCACGCCCAGAACACCGCCGCTCACGAGGCCGCCTCGATCCACCCGCCGCCCAGTACCGCCTCGCCGTCGTAGAGTACGGCCGCCTGGCCCGGCGTGATCGCGTGGACCGGCTCGAAAAGCTCTGCCTCGAACGCCCCGTCATCCAGTACATGAACCCGCGCGCCGCAGCCGCGATGGTTGTAGCGGATCTGTACCGTCGCCTCGAAGCTCTCGGCGCCCGGCCGGTGGTGCCACGCCACGGCGCCCGCCCGCAGCCACGTGCCGGACGCTTCCTCCCGCGTGCCGAGCGTGACGTCGCCGCTGGCCGGATCGATCGCCACGACGTACATCGGCACGCCCGCCGCCACGCCCAGGCCGCGACGCTGGCCGATCGTGAACTGCCCGTACCCGTCGTGTCGGCCAAGGACCTCGCCGCCGGTGTCGACGATCCGCCCGCCCCGCAACGCTTGCGGCGACCGCTCGGCCAGCAGCTGCATGTAGTCGTTGTCGGCCACGAAGCATATCTCCTGGCTGTCGGGCTTGTCGTGGACGTCGAGTCCCATCGCGCGGGCCAGCTTGCGGACCTGGTCCTTGGCGCCGATCTCGCCGATGGGCAGGACCATACGCGGCAGGACCTCAGGCCGCACGCCGAAGAGGGCGTAGGACTGATCCTTGCGGAGATCCGCTGCTCGGGCGATGGCGGCCCGGCCGTCGCGCTGGGCGATGCGCGCGTGGTGCCCCGTCGCCAGGTGCCCGATGCCCAGGTCCGTCGCCAGATCGGCCAGTCGTCCGAATTTCAGCCGCATGTTGCAGTGAATGCAGGGGTTGGGCGTGCGACCGGCCGTGTATTCCGCGACGAAGTAGTCGATGATCTCCCCGAAATCCTCGCCGAGATTCAACACGTGAAGATCGATGCCCAGCCCGTTGGCCACGCGACGCGCGTCGGCGGCGTCCTCCGGGCTGCAGCAGGCGCGGTCGGCGCCCTCGACGGCTGAGCCCATGCACAGGAACACACCCGTGACGTCCCAGCCCCGTCGGGCCAGCAGGGCCGCGGCGACCGACGAGTCGACCCCGCCGCTCATCGCTACCAATACACTCCTGCCGCTATCGTTCATGCCGCTATTCTACACCGCAAGAGGACCACACAGGCACAAAAGGGCACGACGTTCAGACCGTGCTCTTACGTTTCTTTGTGTGAATGAGATGCCGACGCTTCCTGCGAGGTCAAGGCATTTTGCCGACCAGGAAGGATCGGAAACGCAGGGCGATTGGTTCGTTGCTTAACTTGTTGATTCGCAACAGACCGATTTCTCGGGACGATGACCCGCACGAAGAAGGTCCGACCGCAGCAGCGGTAGCTTTCTAGACGGGCCCTCAGGACGTGATGCGCCGGTGCCGGGCGATGGTGGCGGCGAGTTCTTCGATGGCGAACGGTTTGGCCACGAAAGCAACGTTGTCATAGCGATCGCAAAGCTCGCCGACGTTGGTCGTGCTGTAGCCGCTGCAGAACACAATGGGCACGTCGGGGTCGATCTGTCGCATGGCGCCCAGGGCGTCCGGGCCGGACATGCGCGGCATGATCATATCCAGGATGACGACGCCGACCGTTGCGTGATGCTCGCGGAACCAGGCGATCGCCTCTTCGCCGTCAGGCTGCGCGACAACTTCGTAACCGAGGTTATCCAGGGCGCGTGTGGCAAAGTCGCGCACCGGTTGCTCGTCGTCGACCAACAGAATCCTCCCTTCGCCGGTCTGCGGTGCCTTGGCCGAGGTCGGCGCGACAATCTGGCGGTCGCTGAGCGGCAAGGTCAGCCGGAACGCGGTACCCTCCCCGGGCCTGCTCTCGACGTCAATCCTTCCATGATGGCTTCTGACGCAACCGTAGACCGCCGCCAGCCCCAGCCCCGTGCCCGCGCCGGAGCCCTTGGTCGTAAAGAACGGTTCAAAGATCTTGGGCCGGGTCGTCTCGTCAATGCCCTCGCCGGTGTCCGCAATGGTCAGCTCAATGCCGTCGCCATCGTCGCCGACAGCCCCACGTTGGTCACCGGGCATGCAGAGCGGAACGTTGCCAGTGCGAACGGTCAGTGTGCCGCCCTCGGGCATGGCGTCGCGGGCATTGAGAGTCAGGTTCAGGATGGTGCTGTGCAGTTGCGACGGATCGCCACTGACGACCGCCTGTTGGGCATTGAGTTCGTGGACGATATCGATGCGTCGGTCGATACTGTGCGTCAACAGGTCGATTACATCGCGGATCGTCTCATGCAGGTCGACCGATGTTGTTTCCATTCGTTCCCGCCGCGCGAAGCCAAGCAATTTCCTTGTCAGGTCGCCGGCCCGTTGGGACGCACTGAGGATCTCCTGGGCCAACTCCTCGTTCTCCGAGTCCTTCGGCAGCCCGGCCAACAACAGTTGTGCATTGCCCTGCACGGCGACAAGGATGTTGTTGAAATCGTGGGCGATGCCACCGGCAAGCTGGCCCAGCGCCCGCATCTTTTCCGACTCACTGAGACGCTGTTCCAATTCCTTCCGCTCGGTGATGTCCAGCCAGACGCCGAGCACGCCGGTGACCTCGCCGCGGTCCGACAGCAACGGCACGAGCGACTTCAACACGTGCATCTCCGTGCCATCACCGAGCGTCAGCGTCTCGGCGCAATTCATGGCCGGCTCGCCGGTTTCCATCACCCTGCGACTGTTGGCCTCGAACCGGGAGGTACACGCCTCGGGGAGATCCATCTCCGCGTCGGTCTTGCCGATAATATCCGACGGATCGTGCAGGCCGAGAACATCGAGCACTTTGCGATTACAGCCAAGGAATCGCCCCTCGCGGTCGCGCCAGTAGACGAAGTGCGGTATATTCGCCAGCACATCACTCAGCAGTCGCCGCTGCGAACGCAATTCCCGCTCGGCCTGGTAGCGACGGATGATGTTGATCAGCAGCATCACGATGATCAGCGCCATCGCAAGGACGGTCAGTGCAACCGCCCAGACGAAACCTTTATACCGCTCGTAGAACGACACGTGGCGATACAAGATCGTGCTGCCGGCGGGCAGTCGCTCGGCGGGAACGTTCCAATGATCCAGTGCTCGCTGATCGAACAGTAGCATGGTCGGGCTCCGGCGAACGATCGGCACGTCGGCAAGCGTGTTGCCCTTGAGCAGACGGACCGCCATCCGGGCCGCCATCTCGCCGCCAAGGCGACCGGAGGTGACACGTCCGCCGACGACGCCCCACCCGACGTGGATATCGCTGTGCGTGTAGACCGGGACGGCCGACGCCGCGGTAATCGCCTTGGACGTGGTCTCGATGTCGAGATACTCGCTTGTGCTGTCGTGGAAGAGATCCAGGTAGAGTACGAGACTGCCCTCATCCAGATTCCCGAGCATATCGAGCAGTTCAGCCAATGTGCGATCCGGCCCGTAGAGATAGATAAACTCTACCGTGCCGGCGTACATCGATGCTGCCTCGCGCGCCAGAGCGGCGTTCTGCAGACCGGTGGGGGTATCGTCGCAGATCACGTAGACGCGTTCGGTCTTTGGATGGACGTTCAGCATCAACTCCACCGCGCCGGCCACGTCCGGCTCCTCGACCACGCCGGTAATGCGAGGGTCGGCCTGGAGCATCGCGTCGGTGAAGTTGTTGACGCCGCTGAAGACGACAGGCACGGACGCGAAGAGTTGCTCGTGGCAGCTGACCATGAACGCCAGTGCGTTATTGTCCGTGACGATGACCACATCCGGCAGGCGGTCGGCGTACTTGGCCGCGTAGAGTTCAGCGAGCATTTGGAAGTACGCATCGCTCGGCGCGACGCGCTTGGTATCCATATACTCGACAGACAGGACCGCAGCGGGCAGTTCGCGGGCCAGGACGTCTTCGATACCCTCGACGGCTTCGTCCGTGCCGCGATATCCCTTGTGGTAGGAATTCAGTGCCAGAATGTGCGGCGGTTCATCGGACGAGGTCTCGGCGGAGGCAGCAACCGGGATAGTGACCACGCTGGCAATGATCGAAGTGAAAATAGCTGCCCGCAAGCAGAACAAGTTGCCCTCATAAAAGGATCGCATCTGCGTATTCGCCTTCCGTGCCCACATCCTTCCGGCTGAGAAGGGCGCGTCCATCTCAGATCTTAGTCTGCAATGCCTTAGAGGGCAAGCTTTCAGACCGGACAGGTGCTCGCTCAGCAAGTCATGCCACCCGCTCAACCTTACACGCAACCGGCTCACGATTGCCCGGCGGAGCGTTACACAAGGGGCTTGCATCCCGAGACTCGGAAACGCTGTTGACCCGCCCGGCTGATGCTGTACAATGCCCACTTGGCCGCAGCCCGTCAGCCGTGG
>JAAAOJ010000035.1 GCA_009908915.1 Planctomycetota bacterium | reverse complement strand
CACGACGGGGCAAAAAAAAAAGGAAAAGAAAAGAAGCCCATAGCTGACCCACCGCGGCCACCCGCGCGGGACGTCTCTGCCGCCGGGGGAGGTAGTGAGCCCGCCTTGAGCCTGTCGAATGGGGCGGCGAGCCAGAGGAGGCCGGCCACGCCGAAACCGCGGCCACCGTCGCCCAAGCCGCGGCTGAGCACGAACGAACGACAGGACGTGCAGGACGATCCGGCCGTCCAGTCGGTCCTGAGCCTCTTTGACGGAGATCTCAGCGACATTGACGCTGGCAAGACAATCCAAGCTTCACAGACCGATCCCGACACGCCGACGCCCGATGAGGACGTCGAAGCAAACAACGATGACTGACGCGCAGGCAAAAGGCCCGGCCGCAGCAACGACGGCGCTGTAAACCGGCTGCCAGGCCGCCCACCGCACGCGCATACAATCCGCAGGCCTCGCCTGCCCTGACAGCAACGACCACGGAGTCATGATGTTTGGTGACATTGGCAAGATCATGAAGATCGCGGGCAAGATGAAGACCGAGCTGCCCGCTCTCAAGGAAAAGCTCGCCGCAACCGAGTATACCGCCGAGGCCGGCGGCGGGAGCGTCTCGGCCACCGTCAACGGCAAACTCGCCGTCGTCGATATCGCCATCGGCCAGGCCGTCCGCGAAGACCCCAACGCCGACTTCGATATGATCGAAGACCTCGTCAAGGCCGCCATCGCTGCCGCCCAGACCAAGGCCGCCACCGCCGCCGCCGAAGCCATGAAAGAACTCACCGGCGGTATGGACATCCCCGGCATGGAAGGCCTCGACGGCCTGATGTAGGAATGGCCAAGGGCCAAGGGAAAGCCGGGCGCCATGCCTGCTCCGCAGGCATGTCTTCCAACGTGACCAGAACAATCTGAACGCGGTGTCCCGTGCGGTGCACCGCGTCAACAGGTGTTGGAACAGGTGCTCCACCACCCGCGATATACTACAAAGGCACAGAACTTGTTTGCAAACAATGGCTTACGGGTTACCTAATCGGTACTCATCCTGTTTCGCATGAACCATGGGACGGCGAAGACGGCCAGTGAAAACGGCCAAGCGTACAGTGGCCCGATGACGTTGCCGTGAACTTCGTACCATGCGATCCATGGGGGAAGCGACGGGGCGATAAAGACGATCCACGTGTGAGAGAACGGCCGCCGCCTGACGCTCCAGCCAATTGCGGCGGCGATGGCCAGCATCGTCAGGCTCAACGCCAGTGCCGCCACGCGAGGCCATGACATGAAGATAACGGCGACGAGGCCGCCGACCAGCATGACCAGCCACGTCAGCCAGAATGCCAGCTTCGACATTGCATATGCATCTTTGCTTGGTTTGCCCATGAAGACGCCTCCCTCAGACATCCGAGGCAGTACTCCTCAGATCCATTTTCGTGACATAACGTCTTTGTTTGCGTTGCACAATCGTTCTGGTTTTCCGCCCACCTGGCTTTGTTGAGGGAGGCGTCCACTAAATCACATGTCGTGTATGGCTGCGCTACGCGCGCGTCTTCACGTCCTTCGTGGCTGAATGCTCTGCTCTCGCGTCATTCGGGGCGGGGTTCTTCGGCGGATTTTCCGACGACGGCGATGTGGAGTCTGTCGGCGAGGACAAGCGTGTCGGGTTTGTCGAGGATGACGGTTCGGCCGGCTTCGACGACGAGGCACGCGCAGCCGGCGGCGGCGAGGTTGCGGAGCGTGGCCGGGCCGACGGTCGGCACGTCGAAGCGCATGTCCTGCTCTGGCCGGGCGACCTTGATGAGCGTCCAGCCGCCGGTGGGGCAGAGCTGGCCGGCGCGGGCGACCATGGCGTCGGTGCCTTCGATGGCCTCGACGGCGATGATGTCGCGCTCGCGAACGGCGAGGGACTGGCCGATATCGAGACGGGCGCTGTCGCGGGCGATGGGCCAGGCGAAGTCGATGTCGGCGGCCTGGGCCTGGCCCGGCGGGGTTTGCGTCAGGACGCCCTCGTCGGCGAGATGTTCCGAGCAGTAGGTCATGGACGAAACCAGTTCAATCTCTTCGGCGGCCAGTTCGTCGGCCACCGCCAGCAGTACGGCGTTGTCGCGTTTATCGTGGCGGACGGTGCGATACCATAGGCGGGCCGTCCGGAGGTCCGGCACGTAGCGGAACAGGCGCAAGCGGCTGTACATGTCGGCCTTTCGTACCGAGCCGACCATGACGGCACGACAGGCTCCGGCGCGTTTCATGGCCCGGACCCACCCGCCGAGGCGGGTCAGCCCGACCCAGTGGGTTTCATCGGCCAGTCCGGCCAGTCGCGGCGAGGCGAAGCCCCGCAGGGCCACGAGTACCAGTCGCTTGCCCGCCCCGAGGATGCCCTCGGCGGCCAGCAGCGGCAGCCGTCCCGCCCCGGCGATCAGGGCGACCGGTTCGGCCTGCTGGCGGGTCGCGCCGGGCAGGACCATCACACCTGCTCCTGCCCGCCTTCGAGGTCGGCGATACGGGCCCGGAGACGCTCGACGTCCTTGCTGAGCTTGCGCAGGTTGGCACGCATCTCCGGCAGGCGCGAGATCAGCGTGTAACTTCGTCCGGCTTCGACGCGAGGGATGGCCGGGCTGCCCAGGACCTCCACGTCGCTGTCGAGGTCGCCCGTCACGCCCGCCTGGGCGCCGACACGTACGCCATCGCCGATGCGGATGTGTCCGACCACGCCAGCCTGGCCCGCAAAGACGCAGTAGTTGCCCACCACGGTCGATCCGGCAATACCGGCCTGGCTGACCATCAGGCAGTGCTTGCCCAGCTTGGTCCCATGGCCGATGGCGACGAGGTCGGCGAACTTCGTGCCCGCGCCGATGACCGTTGGGCCCATGGTCGCCCGTTCGATCGCGCAGCAGCTGCCGATCTCCACGTCGTCTTCCAGCTCGACCCAGCCGACCGGCGGAATCTTGTCATGCCGCACGACGCCGTCGTCGCACGTGTGCGTTGCATAGCCGAAGCCGTCGACGCCGATGGAGCTGTTGGCGTGTACCGTCACGCGGTTGCCCAGCACACTGCCGTCGTACAGGCAGACGTTGGGGTACAGCACGCAGTCGCGCCCGACCCTGCAGCCCGGTCCGACGAACACGCCGGGGTAGATCACCGTCCCGGGGTCCACCGTCGCGCCACGCGAGATCGTCACGTGCGCGCCCAGGGCCACGCTCGCGTCGACCTCGGCCGTCGCGTCCACGCAGGCCGTCGGGTGCATGCCGACAATCGGGTGCTCGCGGAAGCCGTAGAACAGGACCATCGCCTCGCGGTAGCCAAAGTACGGGTCTTGACAGCGGAGCAGGTTCTCGCCCGGGCCCTGATAGTCCGCGGCGACGATGACCGCACCCGCCGACGTCTCGGCCATCTTCTGCGTATAGCGCACGTTGGCCAGGAACGCCAGCTCGTCGTCCTTCGCTTCCTCCAGCGAGGCCAGGGCGTTGATGACCTTCTCGCCGTCGCCCTGCAGGTCGGCTCCGAGCCGATCGGCCAATTCCTTGAGTGTCATATTCACGTCTGCTGCGTCCGTCGTCTCAGGCGGGTCGCCGCCGTTCGGCCGGCGGCAAGCCCGCGATTGTGAAGGTTGCTTATAGCAGCCGAAAGGTAGTCTTTCCGCACGCCCCGCGTCAAGGGCTGTCCGGGGGGCGGAAACGGGCAATGCATCCTGCAGGACCTCTCTGCCTCTGGGAAGAATGGCCCGCAGGGGCACAGAGGGCATCGTCGAGGCCTGCAAAGACCCTCACTGGCTCGCGGACCCATTCGGCAAGCTCAGGGCAGGCCCGCCACCTCTCCCCATGGGAGAGGGGTCAAGCCATGGAAGCCACACAACAGTCCAACCCGACGCGCCGCGAGGCCTCCGGTTCTGGATTCACGACGGCGAACTCATAACCCACAATTTCCCTGCGCTGTCTGTGTTCTCCCGGCTACGTCGTGGCAAGCTGTAGCTAGGTAAGTTCGTCCATGGCGGCGCGGTGGAGTTTAAGGAGTTGCTCGGTGGGCAGGTGGCAGGCGATGTGATCCCACGGCAGCCCTCGGCCGGTGGGGATCGGCTGGTGGACGATGGCGGGCAGGTCCACGCCGGTTTCCGCGATGGCCTGCTCCCACAGCTCCCAGGTCCAGTGCTCGTCCCAACTGTCCAGCCGGGCCCCGGCCCGCCAGGCCGCCAGGATCGCCCGACCCACGTCCCGCCCGCCACGACACAGCAGGGCCTCCAGGATCGACCGCTCGATCCGATGGAAGCGGACGCTGACGGGCGTGCGGCGGCAAAGCTCGATGAGCCGGGCGCGGACGTCGAAAAAGTAGGCCTCGTCGCGCACGGCCTCCCATTGCAGGGCGGTGTGCGGCTTGGGCACAAACCAACTGACCGAGGCGGTGATCGCCCCGCGATGGCCGTCGACGTCGCGGCGCGTATCGCTGAGGCGGCGGCAGAGCTGGACAATCGCCTCGATGTCCTCGGGCGTCTCGCCCGGCAGTCCGGCCATGAAGTAGACCTTGACGCTGCCGTAGCCTGCTTTCCAGGCGGCCCGCACGCCGGCGAGCATGTCGGCCTCCGTGATGTGTTTGTTGATCAGGCGGCGGAGGCGTTCGCTGCCGGCTTCGGCGGCGATGGTCAGGCCGCTCTTGCGGACGTCGCTGGTGAGCTTGGGCAGGATGGCGAGTTGGCTGTCGACGCGGAGGCTGGGCAGGGAAATGTTGACGTGCTCGCCGGCGAACTCGGCCTGCAGGTGTTCGATGAGTGCTTCGAGGTCGGGGTAGTCGCTGGTCGAGAGCGAGAGCAGGGAGATCTCGCGATAGCCGGTGGCGTCGACGGCGGCCCGGGCGGTGGCGACGATCTCCTCGACGCTGCGCCGGCGGACGGGCAGGCGGAGGTGGCCGGCCTGGCAGAAGCGGCAGAGATTCGGGCAACCGCGCATGACCTCGATGACCACGCGGTCGTGGACGCCTTCGGCGACGGGGACCAGCGGAGCGGTGATGGCCGGCGAGTCGGCCAGGTCGGTCAGACAAGCCCGCGGGATGCGGGCGGGGATGTCGTCGCGCGTGGGGGAGACGCCGGCAAAGCCGCCGCCGGCCTGTGCGTCGGCATCCGGTGCGTAGAAGCGGGGGACATAGGCGGAGGGAACTTGTTGGGCGATCTTGAGCAGGAGTTGCTCACGCGGTGCAGCGGGTGCTGCACCGCGCGCCATCCTTTCGCTTCCTCGCAGAGTGGTCGTCTGACCGGTGGCGGTGGTGTGTCCGACCAGCCGTTCGACCAGGGCGCGGAGAGGGGCTTCGCCGTCGCCGGGCAGGAAGACGTCGAAGAAGTCGGCCAACGGTTCGGGCGAGTCGGCCAGGGCGTCGCCGCCGACGATCAGCGGGTGCTCGTCGGTGCGGTCGGAGGCCATCAGCGGGATGCCCGCCAGGTCGAGCATGGTCAGCACGTTGGTGACGCACAGCTCGTAGCCCAGGGAAAATCCGATCACATCGAACTCGCCGATCGCCCGGCGCGACTCCCAGGCGAACAGCGGAATGCCGCGCTGCCGCATGACGGCTTCGGCGTCGGGCAGGGGGCAGTAGGTGCGGTCGGCAGCCACGTTGGACAGGTCGTTGAGCATGTGGTAGAGGACCTGGCTGCCGGTGTGGCTGATGCCGATCGTGTAGGCGTCCGGGAAGGCGAGGCAGACGCTGACGGCGGCCGCCGCGGGGTCCTTGCGTCGCGCGTTGACCTCCAGGCCGATGTACTGGCTGGGCTGATTGACGACGGGCAGAAGCGCGTCGCTGATACGTTGTGCGAGGTCGTCATTCATCGGTGGAGAGAGCCATCAGGCCTGTTTCTGCTCAGCGATAATCGCATCCAGTCGTGGCAACAGGACGGGGAGATCGGCGCGTTGCTTGCTTTCAACCAGCTCAACGGCTTCGGCGGCGTGGGTTCGCATGTCCGTCAACCGTCGGAGGTCGCGGTCACTGCTCATACTGGACCTCGGCCTGTTGTTGAACTTCCTCGCGAAAGGCGGGGTTGAGGAACTGCGGCGTATTCAGATCGACGTTGCGTCCGAAGAGCCGGGACAGCTCGTCTTGCATGGTGAAGAACGCCAGGCCGGGTACGTGGCCGGTGTCGAACTCCACGAGCACGTCGAGATCGCTACCGGGACCCGCCTCACCGCGCACGACCGAACCGAACAGCGCCAGGCGCCGAATATGGTGACGCCGGCAGAAAGCTTCGAGTTCGTCGCGCGGTATGTTCAGGGATTCTTCTGTCACTGCTGTATGATAGCCTGACGGTTACGGACTGGAAAGCCCGATTCACATTCGACATTTCCCACCGCCCGACGGGCCGTTATTATAGCAATCCGTTTAGAAAGGCAGATGTTGTGACGCGTCCGTACGGACGCGCGTCCCGCAGCCATCCTGGCTGCGGAATGGTTTCGGAACGAGGGCAAGATGCCCTCGGCACGCGCGGGCTGGAAGCCCGCGACACTTTCTAAACGGGCTGATAGGGCGTGATATCCATCAGCCCACAACCCAACAGGGAGCCAACATGAAGTCACTGACGAAGGAAATCTGGATGGACGTGCCGCAGCGGCGGCAGATCGTCTCGATCCACCAGGAGGTGGAGGACCTCGTCGCCGAAAGCGGCGTGAAGGAAGGCATCGTGCTGGTCAACGCCATGCACATTACCGCCAGCGTGTTCATCAACGACAACGAATCCGGCCTGCACGCCGACTACGAGGACTGGCTGGAGACGCTCGCCCCGGAAAAGCCTCACAGCCAGTACCGCCACAACGGCTATGAGGACAACGCCGACGCCCACCTCAAGCGGCAGATCATGGGCCGGGAGGTCGTGGTCGCCATCACGGACGGCCAGTTGCACCTGGGCCCGTGGGAGCATATTTTCTACTACGAGTTCGACGGCAAGCGCCGCAAGCGCCTGCTGGTGAAGATCATCGGCGAGTAAGCCCCATGACCGACGAGCCCGACCATGACGACGGTGAGTTGATTCCGCTCGAACCGCTCGACGAAGCGGCCGAGCAGCAGCGCGCTCGGCGCCTGCGCGAACTGCGCGACATCGAGGCTCCGCTACGGGCCGGCAGCGCACACCTGCCCACCGTGCCGCTGGAACATCGCGAGGACCTTGGCCCGGGCGATCTGGAGCACTTCGTGGTCAACTACTGCCTCGACAGCCACAATTTCCACATCGAGCGGCTGGAGCTGCACGTGCGACAACTGCGGCGTTTTGGCGAAACCGGCCGGGCCGCCGTGCGGAGCTTCCTGGAAGGGCGCTCGTCCGAGCCGGCCCTGCGTGACGTCGAACCCGACGCACTGGACGGCATGCTGCGGGAACTGCTGGAGCGCCTGTAGCGCGTGCTATGGCTCGTCCTGGTCGCTTTGGAGTTCCAGGCCGAGTTCGGCGGCGACGGCCCGGGCGTAGGCATGGGTGTCGGTGTGGGCGATCTGCGAGTGTTTGGCCAACTCGACGCATTTCTCCGGATCGGAATGGGCGAGCGTGACGGTCTGCATCACCGTGCCCGTTGCCGTGCCATCGGCAGCCAGGATGGCTTGGGTGGTAATGGTGACGGCCTCGTATTCGGCGGTGGGTTCGCGCCATTCGCGCCAGGCCCGAAAGGCCCGCATGCGGGCGAGGACCTCGGTCGCGGAGATCACGTAGATCTTCCTTGCCCGCAAGAGGTACAGTCCCGCGAGAAACAACG
The DNA here is from genome assembly GCA_009908915.1 of Planctomycetota bacterium. Classification (GTDB taxonomy): domain Bacteria; phylum Planctomycetota; class Phycisphaerae; order SM23-33; family SM23-33; genus JAAAOJ01. The sequence continues at coordinate 38,182 of JAAAOJ010000035.1, read as the reverse complement.
CGTAACCGGGTATGCCCAACAGCAGAAGCCACCACGTCCCGCCCATTCCGCCCTGGGCAATCGAGTCGGCTACGAAGGCCACGATCAACAGTCCCCCGATCAGGGCGCCGAAGACCATCTCGATGACGGCCACCCAGGCCGCTCCCTTGTCCACCACTTCGATCGGCAACTGCACAGACGAATCGTTCGCGGCCATGTCAGCCTCCCATGTGTGTTACAGCGACAGCAGAAGCTTGCCTGGGTACTGCAGCAGGTCTTTGAGTGTGTTGACAAACCGCCCGGCGTTGGCGCCGTCGATGAGGCGGTGGTCGTAACTGAAGCTCAGCGGCATGATGAGTCGTTGCTCGATCTCGCCGTCGTGGACGCGCGGCTGCGGCCCGCCCCGGCCGAGCAGCAGGATGGCCGACTCGGGATAGTTGATGATCGGCGTGGCGTAGGCGCCGCCGACGGCGCCCTGGTTGGAGATCGTAAACGTCCCGCCGCGAAGGTCCTCCACGCTGAAATCGCCGTCGCGCGTGCGGGCGGCCAGGTCGTTGATCTCTTTGGCGAGTTGGGCGATGCCCTTGCCGGCGACGTGTCGCAGGACGGGCACGACCAGACCGCGGTCGGTATCCACCGCGATACCGATGCTGACGTAATCGTGGTAGATGATCTCGCCGCCGTCGAGGTCGAGACTGGCGTTGACCTTGGAGTGCTGCTTGAGGGCCTCGGCGACGGCCCGGACCACAAACGGCATGAGCGTGAGCTTGACGTCCTTGCCGAGGTCGCCTTTGCGTTCCTGGCGGAACTCGTCGAGTTCGGTGATGTCGGCCTCGTCGAAGTGCGTCACGTGCGGGATAGTCGTCCACGACTCGTGCATCTTGCGGGCGATGGTCGCGCGGACCTTGCTGATGCGCTCGCGGCGGATGGGACCCCATGCGTCGGCGTCCTGGCCTTCGGCCTGGTCGGCCTTAGCGGGCTGCTCGGTCGACTGCAGGGCGGTCGGCTCGCCGCTGAGGCCGTCCCCGATATTGTGGTCGCGGATGGCGGCGTAGAGGTCGTCTTCGGTGATGCGTCCGCCACCGGAGGTGCCCTTGACGCGTCGCAGGTCCACGCCGAGCTGGCGGGCGAGCTTGCGGACGCGCGGGCTGGCGGCGATGTCCGTATCGGCTGTGCTCACCGACGGCATGGTCGCCGACGCCCCGGCCTTATCGGTCGGCGGCTGCTTGTTGGCATCGGTCTCTTCGGGTTCGGCTTCCAGCTCAGCCTGTTCGTGTTGTGGCTTGCTCTCGGCGGAAGCTTCCGTTTCGGCTTCATCTTGCTCCGCTTCGTCAGGCGCGGCTTCTTCGTCTTCGGCCTCGCCTTTGCTTTCCTGTTCCGGCTGCTCGGGCGTCTCGGCGGGCGCTTGCCGGTCCTTCGATTCCGGCTCGTCGGTGGATTCTTCCTTGTCGGTGTCGCTTCCGCTTGCGGCTTCAAGCGTGAGGATCGTCTCGCCGGTGCTGACCGTATCGCCGACGTCGACGTGGATCTTTGAGACCTTGCCGGCATCGCTGCTGGGGACTTCGACGGAAGCTTTGTCGGTCTCGATTTCGAGGATCGACTGCTCGGCCTGGATGCTGTCACCGACCTCGACCATCACGTTGATCACCTCGGCGGAGTCCACGCCCTCGCCCAGATCCGGAAGCTTCACCTCGATCGCCATATGTCACCTCGTTACGTCGGTCGTGTCGTTTCGTCGGCCGTCCATTGTGTACCGACCGCACCGACATACATTATAGTCCGCGACAGACTCCTGGCCACCTTGCGAACGTCATCGATCGTTGGTTGGACCGCCGCGCGCAGGGCCGGGCGCAGGTGTGCATCGGCCCGCACATGGTGCAGCCCCAGCCACTACCGAAGCGGTCGCGAGGCGTCGTGGATCGGCGCGTGGGGCGGTAGAGCCGGGAGGTCCGGCGGGCCGCGATGTCCGGCAGGGGGCCCATCTTATCCAATCGGGACGATCAGCTCGTCCAGCGGTCGCTTGCACGCGTGGTGGTTGCCGTCGGCGTCGCGATCGTACGTCGTGCTGCCGTCCGGCCCGATGTCCTCGACGAGGATCGTCTCGCGTGGCTTGCCGATGGCGACGACCAGCTTGACCTGTCCGCCGGCCTCCACGTAGCGGTCGAGCAGGCGGAAGGATTCCGATTCCTCCACCGTCGTACCGAGGTTCATCGTCCCGAGGCACATTGCACTGACATCGGGTCCCTTCTCGAAAAGCGGCAGTGTCTTCACGGCTGACTCCTCCTCACGCGTTGAACGCTCACTTCGGCGACTGCTGGAATCATATCGCCTCACCCGGCCCGGCCCCCATGCATACGGGCGCGAAACCCGGCCGCACATTGCGTCGGCGGAGGGGGGGGTACGGCACAAGCACGATGACTGCACAACGAGAGGAGTCGGTGACGTCGCAAACGCGACAACCGCCGAGCGCCCATGATCCTTCTGGTCGGACGCGTTGGGCCGAATGCGAGGCCCCTGGCGGCAAGCTGGCGATGGACATGCCCCGGCCGGCGACGGGCACGATCGCCTGCGGCCCGGATTGAGCCGGAGCGTCGTTGACGGGATTGTGAAGGCAGCGTAAAATCGCGTTTTTGAACAGTGGGGCCATTAGCCTGGCGCGTGGCGAGTTCTCGTGCGACCCGCCGCTGTTCATTTCATGTGAGGTACCGACATGACTCAGATTCGCGTAGCGATCGTTGGCGTGGGCAATTGCACGTCCTCGCTGGTTCAGGGCATTCACTACTACCGCGAGGTCTTCGCCAACGGGGAGGACGTCGTCGGCCTGGCGCATCCGACGCTGGGCGGCCTGGCACCGGGCGACATCGAGATTGTCGCGGCGATCGACGTTGACGCGCGAAAGGTCGGCACACCGCTACACGAGGCTATCTTTGCCCGGCCGAACAACACCAAACTGATCTACGATGACTTCACCTCCGACGTCACCGTGACGATGGGCAACCCGCTCGACGGCGTGTCGCCGCACATGGGGGAGTTTCCCGACCACCAGGCCTTTCGTCTGGCCAAGGATTCCCCCGCCAGCAAGAACGATATCTGCCGGCTGCTGCGCGACAGCGGCGCCGAAATCCTTATGAACTACCTGCCCGTCGGCAGCCAACACGCCACCGAGTTCTACGCCGAGTGCTGCCTGGAAGCCGGTGTGAGCCTCATCAACTGCATCCCGGTCTTCATCGTCTCGAACCCCAACTGGGCCAAGCGGTTCACCGCCGCCGGCATCCCGTGCGTGGGCGACGACATCAAGGCCCAGGTCGGCGCGACGATTACCCACCGCGTGCTGACCCGCATGATGCATGAGCGCGGCGCGAAAATCGATCACACCTACCAGCTCAACTGGGCGGGCAATACGGACTTCCTGAACATGCTGGAGCGCTCGCGGCTGAAGTGCAAGAAGATCAGCAAGACCAACGCCGTGCAGTCTCAGCTCGACGTGCCGCTGCCCGCCGACGACGTGCATATCGGCCCGGCGGAGTTCGTGCCGTGGCAGAAAGACAACAAAGTTTGCGCCCTGCGCATCGAGGCCCGTGGTTTCGGCGGCGTGCCGCTGCACATCGAGGCCCGCCTGAGCGTCGAGGACAGCCCCAACTCCGCCGGCGAGACCATCGACGCCATCCGCGTTTGCAAGCTCGCCCGCGACCGTGGCCTGGCCGGTCCGCTCGAGGCGATCAGCGCCTACACCATGAAGCACCCGCCGCGGCAGTTCACGGACTACCAGGCCCGGGACATGCTTGAGGCCTTCATCGGCGAGCCGGCCACCGAGGAACTCGGCCGCTACGAGCCCGAGCAGGCAACGCGCGAAGTCCACGCGAAGTAGATATCTTCGAGAGGGCCGAATCCGTCCCATTGTTGAGACAGCGGGTCTTTTGTTCTAGAATTGACCTGTCTCGTCCAATACCTCACCGGAGAATGTGATCTATGCCTCCGAGCAAAGCCCTGTTTGACGGATCGAAAATCGCGTTTGTTGGAAGCTACCTGCCCCGCCACTGCGGCATCGCGACTTTTACGCACGACCTCTGCGAAGCCGTCGCCACCCAGGCCAGCGAGCAGGACGTCTTCACGGTGGCCATGAACGACATACCGGAAGGCTATGCCTATCCGCCGCGTGTCCGGTTCGAAATCCGCCAGAACGTCCAGAGCGACTACCGGCTGGCCGCGGAGTTCCTGAACATCAACCAGGTCTCGGCGATCTGCCTGCAGCACGAGTATGGCATCTACGGTGGCACGTGTGGCTCGCACCTGCTGAGCATGCTGCGTCGCGTGCGTCGCCCGCTGGTGACCACGCTGCACACGATCCTTCGCGAACCCAACGAGCAGCAGAAACTCGTCCTGCAGGAAACCTGCCGTATCTCCGGCCGCATCGTCGTGATGGCCGATATCGCCCGCGAGTTCCTCAAGGACATCTATGAGGTGTCTGGAGAGAAGATCGCGGTTATCCCACACGGCATCCCGGACGTGCCGTTCGTCGATCCGCATTTCTTCAAGGACCAGTTCGGCGTCGAGGGCCGACGCGTGGTCCTGACCTTCGGCCTGCTGAGCCCGGGCAAGGGCATCGAGTACGTCATCGAGGCCCTGCCGGACGTCGTGCAGAAGCACCCGGATGTGGTGTACATCCTGCTGGGCGCCACCCACCCGCACGTCAAGGCGGAGAGTGGCGAGGAATATCGTAACAGCCTGATGCGACGCGCCCACGAGTTGGGTCTGCGCGATCACGTGATCTTTGTCAACCGGTTCGTGGACTACAAGGAACTCTGCGAGTACCTTGGGGCTGCCGACCTGTACGTCACGCCCTACCTCAACGAGGCACAGATCACCTCCGGCACGCTGGCCTACGCGGCCGGGGCGGGCAAGGCCGTCATCTCTACACCCTACTGGCACGCTGAGGAGCTGCTGGCCGACGACCGTGGCAAGCTCGTGCCGTTCCGTGACAGCGAGGCCATTGCCCGCGAGATGCTCTTCCTGCTGGACAACGAACACGAACTCAACGCCATGCGGAAGCGGGCGTACAACCACTGCCGCCAAATGGTCTGGAAGCGGACGGCCCAAGATTACCTGGACCTGTTCAACGAGGCGACCAGCGCCTGGATCGAGGATCACAGCCAGGTCAAGCTCGCGCCCAAGCCGCGGCGCAAGGAGAAGTTCGACCTGCCGGAACTCGACCTCCGCCACCTGTATGCGATGACCGACGACACCAGTATTTTTCAGCACGCCAAGTTCACGATCCCCGACCGTGACCACGGCTACTGCGTGGACGACAACTGCCGCGCCCTGATCGCCACGGCCATGCATTGGGACCTGAACCACGACGAAAGCATCCTGCCACTGTTGAAGACCTACCTGGCCTTCATGCATCATGCTCTGGACGAGGAAACCGGCCGATTCCGCAACTTCATGGGCTATGACCGTCGCTGGCTGGAGGACGCCGGCAGCGAGGATTCGCACGGCCGAAGCCTCTGGAGCCTCGGCGTGGCGGTGGCCCTGTGCCCGCACGAGTCGCAAATTGCCCTGGCCACGCGCCTGTTCATGGGCGGGCTGGGCGTAACGGAGAAATTCACGTCACCGCGGCCGTGGGCGTTCAGCCTCTGTGGCATTGCCAACTACCTTCGTCGCTTCGGTGGCGACAGCGAAGTCCGGCGATACCGCAGTCTGTTGGCAGACAAGCTACTCACCGAGTTTCAGCAGTGCAGCAGCGACGACTGGCCATGGCTCGAGGACGAGGTGGCCTACGCGAACGCGAAACTGCCCCACGCGCTGATTACGGCCGGCAAGTGGATGCAGCGCGGCGACATGATGGACATGGGCAAGCGGGCGCTGCACTGGTTGTGGGAAATCCAGACCAATGAGCAGGGGTTCTTCTCACCCGTCGGGTCCAACGGTTGGTATCGTCGAGGGGGCGAGAAGGCCCAGTTCGACCAGCAATGCATCGAAGCCCACGCGATGGTCGACGCCTGCATCGAGGCCTACCACTGCACGCGCGAGGAACACTGGATCGACAAGGCCACCCGCGCCTTCTACTGGTTCCTCGGCGAGAACGACCTCCGCACGCCGCTGTACGATTTCACCACCGGCGGCTGCCGCGACGGCCTGCACCCCGACAGCGTCAACGAGAACCAGGGCGCCGAGAGCACGCTGGCCTGGCTGATGAGCCTTCTGCTGATGCAGGACCTGTCGATGGAACTGTCGCTGGCGGAGATTCCCACCGACACGCCGGCCGAGAAGGCTGTCCGCAAACCGATCTCGCCGTCCGGCCCGGTCGTGACGGCAAGGAGCGACAATGGCTGACCCGATCGTAATGGTCTCCAGCTACCCCCCGCGCCTCTGCGGGATTGCCACCTTCACCGAAGAAGCTCGCGAGTTCATTCAGAAGAAGCACCCCGACCGCGAGGTGCTGGTGATTTCGCACACCGACGGCGAGGGTGACGGCGTCCTGCCCATCATCGATCTGTCGCGGCGAAGCTGGTGGCGGACGGTCGCCGATACCATTCGCGAACTTTCGCCGTACACCGTGCATATCGAGCACGAGTACAGCCTCTACAATTACGTCGACAACCGAGGCCGGGCCGACAGCAATGAAGGTCTGCTCAACCTCCTCGAGGCCATCGATGACGTGCCGACCATCGTCGAGCCGCATACGGTCCACGGCCGACTGACGGATTTCGAGGCCGACTTCATCTTTCAGATGTGCGAGCGGGCCAACGTCGTGGTCTTCAAGTGCCACTACCAGAAGTGGCGGTTGGACTGGAACTTCGCACACTACGGCTGGCCGACGCCGACGAACGTCATGGTCATTCCTTACGGCGCGCGCGACGACCGGCGCTTCAGCCTCGCCGAGGTCATCGAGCTGCGCGACGAGCTAGGCCTGAACAAGGTCGACCACCTCAGCGAGCACCTTGTCGGGCTCGTCGGCTGGATTCAGTCCAACAAGCGATGGGATATCCTCACCAGCATGTGGGAAGACATCGCCCACGAGATCCAGGACCGCACCGGCGAGCGCTGGGACCTGCTGGCCGCCGGCACGTGGCGCGATCCCCGCCACAAGGCCGACTACGACCGCTACCGAAGCGAAATGGAACTGCTGGAGAAGAAGGGCCTCGCCCATTACTACGAGTTCATCCCGCGCGGCGAGGTGTACTACAAGATGCTGGCCGTCTGCGACTTCCTCGTCCTGCCCAGCACGGACGAAACCCAGTCAAGCACGCTCGCCCGCATCATCGCTCTCAACAAGCCCTTCGTGACCACCGCGCCCATGGAAGGCCTGACGGCCGTCACGCTCGAATCCGGTGGCGGGCTGCTGTTCACGACGCGCGACATGCTCAGGGATCACGTGATCGAGTTGGCAACGAACGAGCAGCTCCGCATGCAGATGGGCGAGAACCTCAAGCGCTACCTCGACACCGTCGTCAACTGGGACATCGTCACCGAGCAGTACGACGAGGCCTACGACCTTGCCCGCGAGGCCGTCAAGACCGGCCGAAAGGTCGACCTGCCGAAGGAATTCTGAGCCCCGCCGGGCTGCGTACAGCAACGTCGTCTCCGTCGGATGTGGATTCGCTGTGCGGTGTCCCCGTGCGCCGAGATCCAATGACCATCATTTGACGCCTCCCTCAGACATCCGAGGCAGTACTCCTCAGATCCATTTTGGTGACATAACGTCTTTGTTTGCGTTGCAAAATCGTTCTGGTTTTCCGCCCACCTGACTTTTGAGGGAGGCGTCTCATTTTGGTCTCAGCGAGATGTCGCCCTTGAATATGACCGTGATGAGAACCGTATCGAGAACGGCTTGTGTAGCTACAGACGTGCAACCGGCTCGTATCTGTCAAGTAATCCTTGCGAAGCTTCGCGATTTGAGACACAATAATTCTAGCAGCGCAGGCGATATCGGCTACTCACCGCGCCTCTGCGTTGTCGTTCATGCTCTACCACGTGGTGATCAGAGTAACGTCGAGTAGCTTTCAGGAGACACGCCATGAACCATTCCATTTCGACCGGCTTGCTGTATCTTGCTGTGATCGTTGCGTCCGCGTCGGTGTGCTCAGCCCAGGCTATCATCATTGATCATAACGATACTGATATCACGGCGCTGCAACAGGCCGAGATGCAGCGCGCCAAGGACGCCCTGCACATTGCCTACGGCCATACGTCCCACGGCAGCCAGGTCACGGATGGTATGAGTGGCTTGGTGGGGTTCGCCAACGGCGGCGGCAAGGGGCTTTCCCTGCCGACGGACTTCTTCGCCTGGAACAATGGTGGCAGCGGCGGGGCCCTTGACCTGCATGACTATGCCATGGGCGGCGACGTCGGTTACTATCCCGATTGGGTCAACAACACCCGCAGCTACCTCAACAATTCCGCCAACGCCGACGTAAACGTAATCATGTGGTCCTGGTGCGGCCAGGTCGACAACAAGTACGCCTCCGGCACGCTGCATTCGGAGTATCTCGCGCCGATGACGGAACTTGAAGCCGATTATCCGGACGTGAACTTTGTCTACATGACCGGGCACGTCGATCACCATGACGACGCCAACAACAAGGCCGCCAACCAGATGATCCGCGACTACTGCCAGGCCAACGACAAGATTCTCTACGACTTCGCCGACATCGAAAGCTACGACCCCGACGGAACCTATTATGAGTTCCCGCACGACAATTGCGACTACTACGCGTCGGCCTCGGGCTCGATACTGGGCAACTGGGCGACCGAGTGGCAGGCCGACCACACCGAAGATGTCGACTGGTACGATTGTCCATCCGCTCATAGCCAGCCCCTTAACGCCAACCAGAAGGGCTACGCGGCGTGGGCGCTGTTTTCGGAGATCGCCGCGATCCCCGAGCCCATGACGCTAACGATTCTTGCCTTCGGCTCGGCGGCTCTGCTCAAGACTCGCAGGAGACGCGTTTTGTGATCGGCTGATTGCATACGGCTTGAGATGATTCATCGCTTCCCGGGTCAAGCCGGGAAGCGTTGTTTCATTGTCTGCCAGTTGCGCCCCGTACCTCTGATGCCGGCTCACGCGGAACTAGCCTGTAAGTCAGAAACTGCCATTGGGGATAGTCTGGGTGTTCAGCGTGAAGACACGTAGCGCCTGTAGCTGTCGATCAGCGTCTTGGTCTCGCCGAGTGCGAGTGTCAGCAAGCAATCCATCATTCATAAACGGACTGATAGACGAAACCTTCTGTCTGGCCGAGTGTTCAATGGGCGGCCCTGGCAGCCCGTTTAGAAAGCTGTCGATGCTGCCGAGCCCTTTCTAAACGAACTGTTAAGGGACTGCTGGGGGCCGCAGCGGTTTTGGTCGAACAACAAAGAGGATGCATTTTGACTACACCATGTAGAAACGGACTGCTGATAGCCGCTCTCCTTGGCGTGGCGCTGACGGTTGCCGCCGAAGAACCGCCCTCGCCCGTCCAATGGTCGACGATCGAACGAAGCTACCCCGTGCGGTTCCGCCAGGGGCGTCGCCCCCGCGAGGCTGTGGACGTCACCAATGTCGTCCTCGAGAACCGCCACCTGCGAATCGAGGTCGCGCCCGAACTGGCCGGGCGGGTCATGCACGTTCAGTACAAGGCCGACGACGCCGAGCTGTTCAACGTTCACGACTGGATCATGGCCTGGAACGCCTGGGACGCCGGCGGGTATCGCACGAGCTTCCCGTTTTACGAGCACGGCATGCGGTTTCGCGGACAGACGGCCGGCTGGCGCGTGGTTCGCGGCGACGACGGTTCATTGAGCCTGACCATGGACATGCGGTTCGCTCGATTCAGCACACCGCAGGAACTGCAGTACAAAGGCCGCTTCAGCCACCAGCGCCTGGGGCGGACAATCACGCTACGGCCCGGGCAGGCGTACTTCGAGTGCGATGCCCGCGTGGAGAACCCCTTGCCCTATCGCCTCGGCGTGCGTTTGTGGAGCACAATACAGTTTCCCACGGATCGGCAGGCCGAGTTCATCCTGCCGATCAGCCGGTACTGCGATCACATGGGGGAGGACCCCAGCGACTGGACTCCGGGCGAGGGCAAGGCCTTCTGGCGCAACTGGCCGAAGACCGGTTCGGTGTTTTCGCTGAACCTGCAGGCCCCGTTCGTGGCTGTCTACTACCCCGAGAGCGACGTCAACCGCATCCGCATTGCCGACCCCAAGGTCTCACCGGGCGCCAAGCTCTACGCCTGGCCGATGCACGTTCCGCCGGAGCACGCGAAATTCTTCGAGTTCTGGACCGGCCTGGACCGCGTCTTCGAGCAGCCGGGGCACTTCATGAAGCCTTTCAGCACGGCCGGTTTCGCCGAGCAGATCTACAGGGTCCGTGGCATCGGTCGGCTCACGTGGGCGAACAGGCACGTGGCGGTCGGCCTGCACTACGAGACCTCGGAGGACACCGGCGCGACCACTGCGATCGTGCGTCTGGCGCCGGCGGCCGATCTGGGCGAGGTCGTCGCCTCGGCGACGACGGGATCGGCGGCCACGACCGCAGCCTCCCGTTTTGCCGGCACGCTCGACGTGGGTGAGGTCCGCGAGGTCTCCGTTGCCGTGAACAAGCCCGGCCAGCCGGTCCGCGTGATGGTCCGGGGCGGCAAGGAAACATGGCTGGACGTCACCTTGCCCGCCGCGCCACCCGCCCCGGACGCCGAACTCGAACGGGCCGTCATCGACAGCATTCGTCCGGACCGCAGCGACCTGCGCCGCTGGGCCGAGCATAGCGAACGACGAGGCTGGATCCAACGCAAGCCCGAGTCGGGCAGTCTGGGAACCTCCGCACTGCCGGCCGCCAGGACACTCGCCGAGCAGCAGCCGGACGACCTCGACGCCCATCTCCTGCTTGGCCGAATCGCGCTGCGCCTGGGCGAACTGGACGCTGCCTCGACGGCGTTGCGACGGGCGCTGCAACTCGACCCCGGCAGCGGCCTGGCGCATCATCTGCTCGGCCTGACGCTCTGGGAGCAGGGGCGGCGCGACGCCGCGGCGCGGCAGTTCCGGGCCGCCTGTGCCAGCAAGCGTCCCGCGCCGCAGGCCGCGTACTTCGTGGCCATGAACAGGATTGCCGAGGATAAGCGGCCGGCCGCTGTCGCGGTGCTGCAGCCTTTGGTCAGGGGCGAGCCGGAGATGGTTCGCCCGCGGCTGCTGTTGGCGGCGCTTCTGGCCGGAGAGGGCAGACACGCGGAAGCGCGTTCGCTGCTCGATCCGGTCCTGCAGGCCGACCCCGCTTCGGTCGAGGCGGTGTGGGTGGCGTCGCTTGCCTGGCCGGACGAGCCAGGCCGCGAGGCAGCACTGGAAGCATTGTTGAAAGACAACCCCGAGGCCGACGGCGCGCTGGAGCAGTTCCGTTCGGAAGTTGACGACGGCGACTGGGAGCATCCGGGCAGGCCGGGGCCGTTCAAATCCATGCGGACGGGGCGCGTCTATCGGCTGATGGAGTGGTGACGGCTCAGGCGGCGAGGTCACCGAGAGCATCGAGTCCGTCGGCGGCGATCCAGCGGACGGCCCGCCGGGACCAGTCGGGGTCGAACTGGCTGGCCGCGCAGTGGCTGAGTTCCAGCGGCACGTCCTCGACGCGGCAGTCGTCTTTGTAGCGGTGCGGCTGGAGCATGACGTCGATGGCGTCGGCGATATGGACAATCCTGGACGGCAGGGGGATGTCCGTCCCGGCCAGTCCGTCGGGATAGCCGTCGCCGTCCCATCGTTCGTGATGACTGCGGACCAGCCGCGCCTCGGCCTCAAAGCCGCCCAGCTTACTCAGCAGGCGCTCGCCAATCAGGCAGTGTTGCTGAACGAAGGCGTACTCGTCGTCGGTCAGGTCGGATGGCTTGTCCAGAATGCGATCGGGCACACTGAGCTTGCCGACATCGTGCAGCAGGGCCGTTCGCTCCACGCGGTGGCGCGTCAGCGTCGAGACGTCGCCGTACTCGGCCAGGCTCACCGCCAGACTGCGCACGGCGAGGTGATGGCGTCCGGCGGATCGGTCGTGGGCGATGATGCCTTCCAGCAGGCGTCGGATCATCTGCGGCTGACTGACGGCTCCGGCAACGGCGGCCATGGCGGGGCTCCTGCTGTCTGAGGTAGCGGATTTTGAGGCGTCCCTGTGACGACCTCGTACGAAATCCAATAGACTACCCGAGCCGGGGATGGCTCACTTCATAGCTTCTCCTTGGGGGTTCGTCGCGACGCAGAAGCAACGCGTCCCCGACTCTATCGGAACCGCCACGCTCGATATTCGCCGGAACTTCGGTGCCCTGCCCGGCGTTCGAGGCCGTTTCGCGGAGGGCTCTTGCCGAATTCGTGTCAGGCCATCCGTCGATCAGCGGTCGTCCGTGTCGAGCGGCTGGAAGCTCTCGAGCAGTTCGGCGATGGCGGCGGTCACGGCGACGGTCGCCGGGTCGGCGTGCGAGGCCGCCAGTACGCGAAGGTGCTCGCGCCACTCGGCGAGCAGGTCGCGTGGCGTATCGGGTCGGAGGCGTAACTGCCGGTACAGGCCGGCCGCGGCGTTGTAGTCGGCCAGGAGGTGCGGCTGGAAGCTCATGACGGCATGTTCGGCCAAGCCGATGCCACCCGCGTCGTACAGGCGTCGGCTCATCTCGGCCAGGTCGTTGGGCGACATGTGCCGGATGTTATAGTCGGCGGCAATGTCGAGGACGGCGGCAGCGAGTTCGACGGCTTCGGCGACGAGGGCCTCGGCCCGCGGGTCGTCCGGGGCGGCGATCTCCTCGCCCGGTTCGTCATCCGGCAGGTAGATGCCGTCAGGAGGAAGCTCGTGAGGCATAGGTGGCAATTCCCTTTGGGCGGCGCGATGATGTCGGATGATTATCGGAGCGGCGGGTGACCGGCTTGGGCGAAATCCGCCGCGGGGCATGGAAAACAGGGCGCGGCGACCCTCAAGCTCACTGCGCCCCGTCACGGCTGGAGGATACCGGGATATGCCGCGACGGCATCGACCGCACGAACGCGGCCACGGCCGACTCGCTTAATCGGCGTCGCGCAGGTCGGCGAGACGACGCAACAGAGACACCACACCGCGCGTCTTCTCGGTGAAGTAATCGCTGCTGCCAAGTTGTTCCTGCGTTCGCAGGATGCGTTCCCACTCGGCCAGTGCGTCGCGGTTACGCGTCGGGTCCGGGCGTTTGATGCCCTGTGCGCCGACCGCATCGTAGTTGTTGCTCATCTCCGGTTGGAAGCTCAACATCGCGAACTCTTCGCGCGAGATGATCCCGGCGTCGTAGAGGTCGCTGCTCATGACGTTCAGTTCGGTCGACGAGATCGCGTGGACATCGTATTGGGCGGCGACGGCCCGCACCGATTGCGCCGCTTCGCTCAGCATCTCGTCGGTCTGTGACTTCGAGGCAGCCAGTTGCGTAAAGAAGCCGCCCTCCGGTGGTGTGTCGGTCGTGGCCATGGTGATGGTTCCTTTCCTCGTCTGTTGGCCATGCTGGTCGGGTCGCCACCACACTGGAGCACGGGCGGCCCGTGTATCACTCGGAATGGGCCGCTGCGGCGCGCAAGAGATTTTGCGGCAATTCCGATCCCCCCGCCGAGCGCCTTTGCCGCTGACTTCTCGCTGCCGGGTGCGTATCATGCAAGTCTTCGGCCGGGACCTACCCAACGAGCCAAAGGATCGGATCATGTGGAATCTGTTGTATATCGCGGCAGGCGGGGCGGCAGGGGCGCTGTGTCGCTATGGCCTCAGCGAGACCATCACCACCCACGTCGGCAAGGGCTTCCCGTGGGGGACCCTGGCGGTCAACCTGGCCGGCTGCTTCGCCATCGGCATGGCCATCCACCTCGTGCCCACGCCAAAGGCGCCCCACGAACTGAGCTGGCTGATCATCACTGGTTTCCTCGGGGCGTTCACGACCTTCAGCACCCTGAGCCTGGAAACCCACACGCTGCTTCGCGACGGCGCATATGCCGCCGCGGCCGCCTACGTGCTGACAAGTGTGCTGGCGGGCGTGGCGCTGTGCGCGGCCGGCTTCTGGCTGGGGCATGTGATCCACAAGGCCATCGCGTGACGCCGGATCTGACGAGGCATCAACCGCCGAAGGTAGCCTCGAACGCCGACCGCAGGTCGTCCGGCGGGACGTTGTAGGCGATGGCCGCGAACCGCGTTGCGGGACCGGCGGGGAAGGTGGCCGGATCGGCCTGGCTGATCTCGCTGCCGACGAGCTGGACCAGTTGCGGCCCGTCGCCGAAGTCGATGTTGCCCTTCAGCCGCAGGAGCTTCTCGCTGAGGTCTGCCACGGCGGCCTCGAAGGCCTGGCGGTTGACGCAGGCGTCGGTTTCCAGGTGCACCGAGCAGATGCCCACCGGCGGGGTCGTGATGTCCACTGGCGGCGGGGGCACGTGGGTGAGTTCCCGCAGCCAGCCGTCGGGCACGCGGCCGTGCGTGACCTCCACCTGCGGCGCGTCCGGGTTGATCTCGGTGAGCAGCCCGCGGAGGCGGGCGAGGTCGGTCGGCTCGACGAGGTCGGTCTTGTTGACGATCAGCCCGTCGGCCCATGCGGCCTGCTGCCGGGCGGCCCGCATGTTGGCCGCGGCGGTCGGGAAGTGCCGCGCGTCGATGACCGCGACGGACGCCCGCACGTCGAACGCCTCGGCCAGCGGATGGCCGGCCACGATCTTCAGCAGGTCCGACGGCTCGGCGATGCCGGTCGCCTCGACCAGCAGCGCCGCCGGTTGTATGGCGTTGGCGATGTCGCGAAGCGCGTTGACCAGCTCCGAGGCCGTGCAACTGCAAAAGATACTGCCGCGGTTGATCTCGAACGTCGCCTCGTCACTGCCACCGACCAGGGCGCCGTCGACACCCAGCGTGCCGAACTCGTTGATGATCAGCGCGACCTCCTGGCCCGCCAGCGGGGCCGCCGCCAGCAGGTGGTTCAGCAGCGTCGTCTTTCCCGCGCCGAGATACCCCGTCAGGATGTACGTCGGTATAGCCATACTCAACTCGTGACCTGAAGGTCCCGCCATGAGATCATAGCATCAGGTCCTTGATCCACTCGCGTATCACGCCGTGCTCGGGACTCTGGCGGGTGGAGCGAACGCGGAAGTTGGCTGTGACGATGGCCGGCGTCTGCGACGGCAGGACACCGAAATCCATGATCTCCCGGTCGTCGGTGACGCTCCGCACGCGGATGTCCGCGCCAAGTTCGGCCACGGCGCGGTTGACGCTGGCGGAGACCTCCTCCCGACGCTCCGCGTCGCAGTAATCCGCCGAGCACAGCAGGAAAACCTCGCCGTGTTTCTGGCGGATTCTCATCCGCATCTTCTCCAGGATGCGTTCCTGGATGGCGGCGATCAACTCCTCCCGCGCCGGAATGCGCGAGACGAACGTGATACGTCCGTCGATGCAGATCGTCGGAATGTTGCGTACCATCAGCGAGGTCATGAACAGAAGGCTCTCGCGGTGCTGGATTTTGTGCTCGCGCCATTCGACGACGCCTTCGAACTCCGGGACGATGGCCTTGACCGATTCGACCATGTACTGGCAGGGAGCGCAGGCCTCGCTGTCGAGCGTAATGACGTCGACGATAACCTTCTCGCTCTGGCCGTAATCGCTCATGTCCAACAGGTCGGCGGGCATTTCCTCCACGGCCATCGCCTTGACGGCATCGCGTTCGTAGGGGTCGGCGACGACCTTGGCGATGGCGTCGAGGTTCTCCGGCGGGGTGGCGTAGGGAAGGTCGCAACCCGGGGCCAGGATAAAGCCCTTCTCACCGCCGATCTCCATGCACTCGACGGCGTTGCGTTGGGCGTCGACAGGCTGGCCGAGCAGCAGCACGCTGGTGAGCTGGAGGTTGCCGCCGAAACTGACGCCGGCCGGCAGGCAGATCGCCTTGACCGTTTCCAGCGGGATGTTTTCGTCGACGCTGACGTTGTCCGGCGCGCAATCGCACATGGCCTGCAGGTTCTGCTCGGCATGCCCGCAGACGAAGAAGCTGCTCAGGGCGCCCGCCTCGCGGATGTGCTCAAAGACCGCCGTTGCCGGCACGCTGACGAAATGGCGGAACGGGTCCGGCCCGATCTGGCTGGTCATCGGGTCGACCACGGCGACGATATCACAGCCGGCCTCGATGTAGTAGTCGGCCATCGCCTTGGCCACGTCGGCCGCGAAGGCCAGTACCGCCTCGATCTCGTCGGTCGCGTCGAACATCTTCATGAAGATGTCCGTGCCCATCAGGTGTAGTGCGAGCGTGAACGGCCCGGTGATCAGGCCGTAGACGGCCAGGTCCGGGTGGGCCTGGCGGATCTGCCTCGCCGCGTCCAGAACGACGGGAATGCGTCCGTCGTTCTTGTCGGGCACGCGCAGGTCGTCAAGGAACGCCGTGTGGTCGGCCAGCGGGTGCGACGTGACGGCCGGCGGGGTATCGTCCGACCATCGCAGATCGCAGCCGAATGTCTCAGCCTCGATCTGCAGGTCGAAGGCCACGGGCACGCCGTCGGGTTTGTAACGATCGACCGCCGCGGCGATGCCGTCGACGATGTGCTGGCTGCTGTTGAGGTAATCGGTGGCGGTAATGTCCAGCAGCTTTCCACCGTGAACGCCCACGAAGGGAACCCAAGGTGTCCGGTCGGTCTCCTGGCAACGGATGGCAACGAGGATGCGTTCTTTGCCGGTCACAACAAGCTCCTTGGCTGTACGGTAGAAGGCACGAAGCAAGCACCAATCTACCTTAAGCTAACATGAACGGGCCATACTGGCGTGTAATATGGCGCCAAAGCATTGTAGTGTCGTGCGTTTACGTGGCAGGCGCAGGTTGCGCTCGGCCGGGCCGCCATGGCAGCATTGCTTGACGCGTCGGACGGCAACGCGTACAAACAACGGCTCGGCGATACCATACGCATTTGCACTTAGCGCACGGAGAGACGTCCATGGGCAAGCAGGAACAACTCGTTGCAGCATCGAAGAAGGTCCTTATTGAGAACTACGGCCGGCTGGATTTTGCCGCCGCCCGTGGCAAGAACGCACGGTTGTGGAATGTCGATGGCGAGGAGTTCATCGACTTCTTCCCCGGCTTCGGCGCCGGCGGTATCGCCGGTCACTGCCATCCGAGAATCGTCGAGGCGATCACGATCCAGGCCGAGACGCTGCTGAGTCACGGCAACCTTTTTACCAGTGCCCCGCAGGTCGACCTTGCCGAACGGATCACCGCCCACGGCTTTGGCGGGAAGGTCTTCTACTGCCAGAGCGGCGCCGAGGCCAACGAAGCCGCCCTCAAACTCGTCCGCCTCGCCGCCCGAGGCGGCGAGCGGAAGGCCGACGGCCCCTACAAAATCATCAGCTTTCACAACTGCTTCCACGGACGGACCATGGGCGCCCTGAGCATCACGCCGCCGAGTTTCCAGACCGGTTTCGAGCCGATGCTGCCCGGCGGACAACAGGTCGACTTCGGTGATCTCGCGGCCGTCCAATCCGCCATCGACGAGCAGACCGCCGGTGTGTTCATCGAGGCCATCCAAGTCGAAGGCGGGCTGAACGTCGGCTCGGTTGCGTTCCTCCAGGGCCTGCGGAAACTCTGCGACGAGCGTGGCGTGCTGCTGGTTGTCGACGAGGTGTGGACCTCGCCCGCCCGAACCGGAAAGATGTTCGCGATCAACCACTACGGCATCGAGCCGGACGCCATCACGCTCGGCAAGGCCATCGGCGGGGGCCTGCCCGTCGCGGCGATGGTGGCCCATCCCAAGTGGGCGGATGTACTCGGACCGGGTACGCACGGCAGCACGATGGGCGGCAATCCGATCTGCGCCGCCGCCGGCGCCGCCGCCATGACACTCATCGAAGACGAGAACCTCTGCCAGCGGGCCGCGACCCTCGGCGAGACCGTCCGCACCCGCCTCAACGATGCTGAGCTCTCCTGCGTCACAGACACCCGAGGCCGGGGTCTGCTGGTGGGCATGGAGCTGGACGAATCCGTTGCCGCCAGGGACGTGATGATGACCTGCATGGACCGCGGCCTGATCCTGTGCATCGCCAAGAACAATGTCGTCCGCATCGCCCCGCCGCTAACGATCGAGGAGGACCTCCTCGCCCGCGGCGTCGACATCCTCATCGACGTGCTAAAGCAGCAGTATTCATGACCCGTTCATGTTGACGTGGTGGCTGGATCCAACTCGCAGCAAGGACTTCTAATGTCCATTCGTCGGGAGGGCATTGATAAGCACCAGGTCGGTTCGTAGGATGGAAACGTCATGCCTGACCGCATCTACATGGACAACTCGGCTACCAGCTTCCCCAAGCCGCCCGCGGTCACCGAGGCCATGGTGCGCTTCGCCGAGGACTGCGGCGCGTCGGCCGGACGCGGCGCATACGCCGAGGCCAAGGCGTGCGAGCGCCTGCTGGCCGATGCCCGGGTCGCCGTGGCGACGCTGATAAACGCCGAGAGCCCCGACCGCATCGTCTTCACACTCAACGCCAGCGACGGCCTGAACATTGCCATTCGCGGCGTGCTGAACACCGCCCCCGCCGGCAGCCACGCCATCGCCACCGCCCTGGAACACAATTCGGTGCTGCGGCCTTGCAACGCACTGGCAGGGCAGACGGGCCTTGAGCCGGAATTCATCGCCTGCGACGGCCGGACCGGCCTGGTGGCCCCCGACGATATCCGTGCCGCTATCCGCCCCGAGACGCGCATGATCGTCTGCGTGCATGTCAGCAACGTCACGGGCACGATGCAGCCGATTGACGCCGTCGCCGAAATCGCACGCGAGCACGACATTCCCTGCTTGATCGACGCCGCTCAGTCCGCCGGCCACGCGCCGATCGACGTCCAGGCCCTCGGCGCCGACTTCGTAGCCTTTCCCGGGCACAAGGGCTGCCTCGGGCCGCTCGGCACGGGCGTGCTGTACATCCGCCCCGGGGCCGAGGATCGCTGCAAGACCATGCGCGAGGGTGGCACCGGCACGATCAGCGAGGTCGCCACGCACCCGATCACCATGCCGGACAAGTACGAGATCGGCTCGCACAACGCCATCGGCATCGCCGGTCTGCTCGAGGGCGTCCGTTGGCTGCTCGATCGGGACGTCGCGGCGATTCGCACACACGACGAGCAGCGCTGCGAGCAGTTCCTTACCGACACGGATGGCGTGGCCGGCCTGAGCGTCTACGGCCCGCGGACCATCGCCGACCGCAGCGGCGTCTTCAGCGTGAACGTCGACGGCCTGGCACCCGGGGAGCTGGCCGCCCGGCTGGAAGCAGGTTGGGGCATCTGCACGCGGCCCGGGATGCACTGTGCACCGCTGGCCCACAAAACCATCGGCACGCACCCGACCGGGACGTGTCGCCTGAGCTTCGGACCCTACACCACCGCTGAGCAGGTCGCGACGGCAACGACCGCGCTGGCCGAGGTGGCCGCCGGCGCCCGTGCCGTCGCGGAGAGCGCATAATGGCCGATCTGTCCGACCAGGACCTGCGAATCATCCGCACCGCGCCGATGTTCTCGGCCCTCAGCGACGAGGCCATCCGCTCCCTCGCCGCCCACTGCCTGAAGATCATGCTCCACCCGCAGGAGGCGATCTTCCGGCCGGACGAAGAAGCCAACGACTTCTTCGTGATCCTCCGCGGACACGTCCGCGTCTACAAGCTCTCGCCGGAGGGCAACCAGCAGGTGCTGCATCTCTTCGGCCCGGGGCAGACCGTCGCCGAAGCCGCCGCCATGAAAATGCAGGACTACCCCGCCCACGCCGAGGCCGTCGACGCCGTGACGCTTCTGGCCATCGACAAGGCCACGTTCGACGCGGCCGTCCGCGAGAATGTCGATATGGTCGCCGGTCTGGTCACCGGCCTGAGCGACAAGCTCAAGGAACTGGCCGGCCTCGCCGAGCAGCTCGCCCTTCGCAAGGTGCCCGCCCGTCTCGCCAACGCGCTGCTGCAGGAAATGACCGCCGCCGCAAGCCTCACCTTTACGCTCTCGATGGCCAAGAAGGACATCGCCGAGCAGATCGGGACGACCCCCGAAACCCTCAGCCGTACGCTGCGATCATTCCAGGACGACGGCGTGATCGACGTCCAGGGCCGCACGATCACCGTCCTCAACGTCGACGTCCTCAACGCTCTCGCCACCGGCCAGGCGTGATGCCGCAAAACCGGCGTTCCGGCGTTCAGCCGTCGACGGTACGTCGACGCTCGTCGCCACGCCGCGACCGTACCGTCCGGACCCACGTACCGTTTGCTACGTGGGTGGTGTAGCACGCGCTGTGCCGCCTTCTTCACGCGGCACAGCAACTGCTGCATCGCGCCTAACCTGCACGGAGGGGCTCTACACGCTCGCGACGGCGCGCATGGCCTCGCCCTCGAGGAACCGCTCGATGTCCTTGGGGTAGAACCGCCACTGCCGGCCGATCTTGTGGCCTTTGATGCGGCCGGCCTTCAGGTAAGATTGGTGCGTCACAAGTTACGCACCCTACCAGTCACTCGGGCGCATCATCTCAGGCCCTCAGGCCTCAGTATCTCAGGCCCTTCTCTTATCCGAGCTTCTCGGCGGCGAAGTCTTTGGCTGCGGCGAGGGCGTCGGGGAGCTTGTCGGGCTGTTTGCCGCCCGCCTGGGCGAGCGTGGGCTTGCCGCCCCCGCCGCCACCGACGACGGGCGCGACGGCTTTGACCCAGTCGCCGGCTCTGATCTTGCCGCTCCTGGCCAGTTCGTCATCGACCATGGCCGTCAGCATGACCTTGCCTTCTTCGGCGTCGGCAGCACCGATAAAGACGGCGACCGCACCCTTCTGGCGTTGCTGGTCGCAGAGGTTGCGCATGGCCCCGGGATCGGGGACCGGACATTGGCCGATGACCACCTTGCCGGCCGCGGTTTCGAGGGTTTCCTCGCCGGCGACCCCGGCCGGTGCGGCGGCCGTCGCCGGACGCTTGCGGAGGTCTTTGATTTCCTTCTGCATGGCCGCGACGCGGGCGGGGATCTCGTCCATGGCGGTCCGCAGCGTGGCCCCGGTTTCGCGCAGGACCTCCTCGGCGGTCTGCATCCACTCGACGGCCTTGCGCCCGGTTACGGCGGTGATGCGCCGGATGCCCTTGGCGACGGATTCCTCGCCGACGATCTTGAACGCCCCGACCTGGATGGTGCGCGACAGGTGCGTGCCGCCGCAGAACTCGACGCACGTCGGTCCGCCCTCGCCACCCATGGTGATCACGCGGACGGGGTCGGGGTACTTCTCGCCGAAGACGGCGCGCGCGCCGGGGAGCTTTCTGGCCTCGTCGAGCGGCATGAATTCGGCGGTGATCTCCGCATCGGCGAGCACGAAGTCGTTGACGTGCTTTTCGACCCGGGCCAGTTGCTCAGGGCTCACGGCCCGGTTGTGGGTGAAGTCGAACCGCAGGCGTTCGTCGTCGACGACGCTGCCGGCCTGGTTGAGGCTCTCGCCCTCGGGGTCGAGCACCTTTCGCAGCGCCCAGTTGAGCATGTGCGTCGCCGAGTGGTTGCGCATGGTGTCCATGCGACACTCGCACAACGAGGTGTTGACCATGTCGCCCGGCCGGACCCTGCCGCGTTTCACGTAGCCCACGTGCAAGACGCACTGGCCGGCAAGCTGCGTGTCCTCGACGACGAAGACGCCCATGTCGCCCATGATTGTACCGATGTCGCCGATCTGGCCGCCCGACTCGCCGTAGAAGTTTGTCTTGTCCAACACGAGCCCGGCCTGGTCGTTCTCCGTCAGCTCGCCGTCGGTGACGTATCGGTCGTCCTTGACCCAGCCCTGCACGGTCGCGCCGACCGACTCCTCGGTGAACTTCGCCGAGTCATCGGTGGCGGGCAGGCCCACCACGGCGTCGGCCTTGAACTTGCTGTCCGAACCGGCCGAGGAGGTCTCGCGGTGGCGTTCCATGGCCTCCTCGTAGCCGGCCTCGTCGACGCGCAGGCCGGACTTCTCGGCCATCAGCGTCGTCAGCGTGATTGGGAAGCCGTATGTCGCGTGAAGCTCGAAGGCGTCCTCGCCGGAAATCTCCCGCCCGCCGTTCTGGCGGACCGTCTCGACGGTCTTTTCAAACAACTGCAGGCCGCGGTCGAGCGTCTCGCCGAAGCTCTCTTCCTCGCCGCGGATGGTCTCGATGACGTAGGCCTCGCGCTTGGCGAGTTCGGGGAAGGCATCCTTCATCATCTTCACGACGGTCGGCACCAGCGTGTGGAGGAATTCGCCCTCGATGCCGAGGTGCTGTCGGCCGAAGCCCGCCGCGCGCCGCAGAACGCTCCGCAGGACATACCCGCGCCCCTCGTTGCCCGGCAGGATGCCGTCGGTGATGGCGAAGGTCAGCGTGCGGATGTGATCGGCGATGACGCGCATGGCCACGTCGCCGAGGCGGGTCTCGTCGGTGACGTCGAAACGGTCGGGCAGGTCGCTGTCGCTGCCGTAGACATGCTGGGTGAGCGTCTCGACCTGCTCGATGATCGGCGTGAACAGGTCGGTGGCGTAGTTGCTCTTCTTGCCCTGCAGGACGGCGCAGATGCGTTCCAGGCCCATGCCGGTGTCCACGTGCTGGGCCGGCAGGGGCGCAAGTGTGCCGGATGCGTCGCGGTTGAACTGGATGAACACAAGGTTCCATATTTCGATCACGCGGGCGTCGCCGGCGTTGACGAGGTCGGCCCCGGACTTCATCGGCGTGAGGTCGATGTGGATTTCGCTGCACGGGCCGCACGGGCCGGTCTCGCCCATCTCCCAGAAGTTGTCCTTCGTGTTGCCGTCGTGGATGTGGCTGGGGTCAATGTCGGTGACGCGCTGCCAGAGTTTGCGGGCATCTTCGTCCGGGTCCAGGCCGTCGGCGGGATCGCCCTCGAAGACCGTCGCGTGGAGGCGGTCCTTGGGGAGCTGCCAGACCTCCGTCAGCAGCGTCCACGCCCAGCGGATGGCGTCTTCCTTGAAGTAGTCGCCGAAGCTCCAGTTGCCGAGCATCTCGAAGAACGTGTGGTGGTAGCAGTCGCGGCCGACGTCTTCGAGGTCGTTGTGTTTGCCGCCGGCGCGGATGCACTTCTGGGTGTTGACGGCCCGGGTGTAGTCGCGGGTCTCCGTACCGAGGAAGATCGGCTTGAACTGGTTCATGCCGGCGTTGGCGAACAGCAACGTCGCGTCGTTCGCCGAAAGCAGCGAACTGCTGTGGATCATGCGGTGGTCGCGCTTCTCGAAGAATTCGATGAACTCGCGTCGGATATCGTTGCACGTCTTGCTCATGGTGGCCTCGTAAAGGTTCTGGAAAGGGCGGATTGTAGCGCAATGACGGGGCGAAGGCAAGCGGCAGCGTCGGCGGCGGTTGCGGTGTTCGTCTCGCACCCGGACGGGTTAGGCGTCTCGCGGCCATCGTGGTCGCGTCTGGACACTGTCGACGAAGAAGGCCCCCTGTGCGGGGCGACCGGCTTGGTCGTCGACGGCGAGTTCGGCGCATGCAAAAGCCCGGGAGCGTCACCCGGGCTTTTTTCGATGGCGATTCGTCGGCTGGTTGGGAGATCAGCCTTCGATGATCGCCATGGCTTCGTCCCGATACGCGTCCATGACGTAGGGGATGCCGGAGATGGCTTCGGCTTCCCGGGTCAGTGACATCAGGTCGGCGCGGCTGATGACGTGGGTGCAGAAGTTCCGGCTGCCGGCCATGATCTGCTGGAGGCCCGTACGGAGCTTGTCGCAGAGGCAGTACATGGCGACGGCGCCGAGGGGCATTGTCTCGGCTTCGTTCTTGCCGTACTTGTCGACGAGGTGTTCGTAGCCGATAAAGATCTCTTCGGTCTTCGTGCCAAACTCGCTGACGGTCTTCGGCAGGTTGCCCTCCTCGATCCACATGCCGATATTCTTGCCGACCATGCCCGGGATCATCAGCGCCCGGCCCATGCAGACGGCTTTGACAAACGGTGCGCCCATCGCGAGGACCTTGAAGATGTGGTCTTCGCTGCTGAAGCCGCCGGCCATCGCCAGGTCCGGTACGAAGTGGCCGTGTTCGTGGAGGTGGCAGCACAGCTCGTAGGCCATCGCCTGGAGGTAGAACGTCGGGACGCCCCACTCTTCCATCATGCGCCAGGGGCTCATGCCCGTGCCGCCCGGTGCGCCGTCAATCGTCAGCAGATCGAGTTTGGCGTCGGAGGCCCACTTGATGGCCATCGCCAGCTCGCGCATCGGATACGCGCCGGTCTTGAGCGTGACGCGCTTGGCGCCGAGGTCGCGCAGGTGTTGGACGGTGGTCACGAATTCTTCGCGGTCGATGAAGCCCAAGCGGCTGTGACGTTCGAAGTGTTTCAGCGCGCCGTCCTTGAACGCTTCCTGGTTCTCGTGGACCGACGGGTCCGGTGTGACGAGATAGCCGCGCTTCTGCAACTCCAGCGCGCGGTCGAGGTCGTGGACCTGGATCTCGCCGCCGATGCACTTGGCGCCTTGGCCCCACTTGAGTTCGACGCACTCGACGCCGAGCTCCTGGATGACGTAGTCGGCCACGCCCAGTCGTGTGTCCTCGACGTTGACCTGCACCAGCATATCGCCATAGCCGTCGTAGTACCGCTTGAACATCTCGACGCGGCGTTCCATCTCCGGGCTGCGCGAGACCTTGCCGTTGCTGTCGCGCTCGAGGCCGGGGTCGATGCCGCAAACGTTCTCACCCGTGACGAGCGTGATACCCGCCACGGCGGCACCGGTGGCGAAGTGCTCCCAGTTGGCCCGGGCAATCTCCGTACTGCCCAGCGCGCCGGTGAAGACCGGCAGGCGAAGCTTGACCGGATTGTCCGTGCCGTACTGCGTCTCGGTGTCGACCAGCGGGAACAGCGTGTTGTCCGGGTTGCCGTCCTGGCCCTCGGGCAGGCCCTTGGCGCCCATGGCGTAGCCGTTGATGTTCAGGTGCGAGTAGTCGACCGGGTAGTCCTTGTCGCCGCCGGCCGTCATCGTGCCGAAGGGACCCGGGTAGAGGACTTCGCGACCGCGGAAGGAGGCCTTCCAGGTCTCGCAGCCGCCGCGGCAGCCGTCGACGCAACGCGTGCAGATGCCCGAGACGGGCGCGACGGATTTAGAACGGTTGAAGGTACGGGTGGCTTCGTTGGCGTTGGGCTGTTGCAGATTCATGGTCATCCTTTTCCTTTAGCTGGTTTCGTGCGGCCAGGCCGCGGGTTCACGTCGGCAATGCTCGATGGATTCGCGACGGCAGAGGTGGAAGTGCCGCCGCACGGGCGATTTCCGACACGTCAGTGACCAAACAGTTTCGCTACTGTCATCACAAAAAGAAATGCATTTCTGCTAATAGAGCCAATCGCTATTGCTAATAGGGACGCCTCCCTCAAAAGTCAAATGGACGGGCAATCAGCACGATTCTGCGACACAAGCAAAGATATTATGTCACGAAAATGGTGCTGATCAGCACTTCCGCGGAGTGTTGAGGGAAGCGTCAATAGGGTTTGTCGGGCGAAATGACGCGTGCGACATTTTTCGGCAGAGGCGAAGAGACTCCATTGGCCGAAGATTTGCTACGGTCTGTCTGCAAAGGCCATATTTGCCCGTGACGCGGGCTTCCAGCCCGCGCAACGTCTCAAACAGAGCCTGGTTGTCAGCCCCGGAAGGGGCGGTGGCCAATGGCCCCACGCGTCAGCGTGGGGGACGATACGTGCGAAAGGTCAAGCCCCGATAAGGGCGCCTTGACGCCGCTGGTCGGCCGGGACCTATTCGTCATCGGATTCCGCCGCCGCCGGCATCTCGTCTTCCGCCTCGGTCGGACGTTCCGGCCCCGATGCCGATGCCTGCCGTGTCATGACGGTGGTGGCTTCGCCTTTGAGTTCGATCTCCATGTCCCGGCCCTGAGACGAGGCGTCGATGTCGGCGGTGAAACTGCTGTGGTCGCTTAGCGGATAGCCCCCATCGATAGTGAAGTGAAGCTCGCCGCGAATCTCCATGTCCATCGAATCGATGTTTGCATCCGGCGTTTGCATCGACGCATCGTCGATGTAGCCGGTGTAGGCGATGACGGCAACTTTGCCGTGGGATGTATCACGGATGTCGGTGAGCTCGCACTCGGCGTCGATCTCGACCATGCCACCGGGCGGCACGTCGCGACGTATCATGTTATGCCACACCGCCCCTTTCCCCACCGGGTGGTCCGGCAGGAGCTGGGCCACGTCCAGCCACGTCTGCTCGCCGAGGCGGTCGAAGGCCGGGTTCTCCTGCAGCATCGGCGAAAGGTTCTCCATCCCCCCGCGCGAGATGACATTCCAGTCGGCGTCGACCGTTATGGTGAAAGGCTTGGTGCAGACATCCGACATCATGCGGTGCATCATCGCAGCCGGACGCTCGCTCATGCCGGGCTGCGGTGCCTGCTTTGGTGCAGGCCGGGTCGTATCGAAACTGAGATCACCCACCATTGGCATGCCTGCGAACTTGCCCTTCATGCTGGTAATCATGACAGCCAGTTTGCGGTGATTGGCCTCGTCGGCGGGATTGGCCTGCATCTCACCGTCCATGTTCATCGTGAAGACGATATTCGCGTCCATCTGGTCGGCATCGATTTTCTGGTCAAGCGTCACGTCGGCGTCGACGTCGTACGTTCCGGCCGGCCATTTCAGTTCCAGAAGATAACGTGGTTCGCTGCCGGGGTTGTCTTCCTTTCGCTTTCGGCCGCAACCCAGCGGGAGGGTTGTCAGGAGGCAGGCGATCAGGACGGAGAGGATGGCGCGTTTCATGGCAAGCCCTTTCATGGCAAACGAAGCTCAACTGTCTCAGATCTGATCGGCAAACAACCCCCGGCCGCGGCAGCGACAGCTTTGTAAACGTGCTACGGGGGATCGTATCGCGTTTGTGGGCACAAAGCCATTGGAAAAACTACAGGCCCAGGTCGTCCTGGAAGGGGTGCAGCAGACGGTTTTCCTTGCCCTTGGGCAGATGGTTGATGATCGCCCGGGCGACATCCAGGTCGTCTCGCGTCGTAACCTTGATGTTCCGGGCGTCGCCGGGCACGGCGTGGACGGTCTCGCCGAGGGCTTCGACGAGCGCGGCGTCGTCGGTGGCCTGGCCGCCATGGGCGCAGGCGCGCGCGATCAGCTCGCGCCGGAAGACCTGCGGCGTCTGGGCCTCCCACAGGTCGCAGAATTCGTCGCGCGGCAGCGTGGCGGTGATGGCCCGGCTGTCGTCGACGCGTTTGACCGTGCCGACCACCGGCTGGGCGAGGATGGCGGCGCCCGTCTCGGCGGCCTTGGCGAAGACGGCGTCGATCCACGGCTGGGCGATGCACGGCCGGGCCGCGTCGTGAATGGCCACCAGGTCGACCTCGTCGCGCACCAGGGCCATGGCATTACGGATGGATTCACTGCGGCTCGCGCCGCCCTCGACAACCGTTACGCCCATGAAGCCGAGGTTCCCGCCGTAGCGTTCCTTGACGGTGGGCGCGTCGTCGGGACTGACGGCCAGCAGCGTCTGGACGACGTCGTCGCGCGACGTGAAGGCTTCCAGCGTCCGCAGGAACATCGGCTGGCTGCCCAATGTCTCGAAAATCTTGTTCCGCGGGCCGCCGAATCGGCTGCCGCGGCCGGCCGCCGGAATGATTGCCGCTGCTTTGGCCATCGGTGTTTCCTTCCTTGAATTGCAAATCCGGGACCTATCCTAGTGAAGCTCTGGGCGCCCCGCAACGCCCTTTACACCTCCGGAGGCATCTGCTATAGTCCCGCTTTCTTTGCCTGCAGCCGGTTGGACTCTGTACAATCAGGCGATGGCGAACGAACAGGACAGATCGCGGGCGACCTGCCCGACGGACAAGGATGGTCGGCGCGACCCGGCCAGTTGTGACGGTGGTTGTCCCGGATGCGCGGGCGGCGCCGAACCTCCCGCCGACGGCCTGGCGGGGCTGCGTTTCGTGGTGCCGGCCATGGTGGCGTTTCTGCTGCCGCTGGCAGCGGCGGTGATCGGCTCGTTGATCGGCGGACCGGGTCACGGGCGCGTGGCCGGCGCGATTGCCGGCTTGGCCGCAGGGCTTCTCGCCGCGATCCTGCTGGGGCGCGTCGTGCTGCCGAGGACAACGAACGATGCGGCCAATCCTTACAAAGTAGACACATCGGAGTCTATCGAACCACATGGCGATGGCGACTACAACACCCACAAGCGGCAAGCGGACCTTTAGGCACGGCATTCACCCACCCGAGCGAAAGGGCCTTGCCGCCGACGCCGTTATCGAGGTACTGCCCACCCCCGCCCGGGTCAAGATTCCGCTGCTGCAGCACATCGGAGCTCCCTGCAGCGCACGGACCAAGCCGCGCCAGGAGGTCGCCCTCGGCGAGACCATCGGTCAGGCCGACGCCTTCGTCTCCGCACCGGTCCACGCATCGATCACCGGCACGACCGCCATGCCCTCGGCCGTGACCATCCCCAACGGCCGACACATGCAGGCGATTCCCATCAAGGCCGCCGACGCGCAGGAACTCGCCGGCAAGGCGCTGCTGAAGGATATTCTCGGCGGCGACTGGCCGACCAGCGGCCTCAGCCAGCACAGCCCCGAGGCAATCGTCGAGGCCGTCCGGGCCGCCGGACTCGTCGGGCTCGGCGGCGCGGGCTTCCCCACGCACGTAAAGCTCCGCCGCAACGACGACAAGCCGATCGACACGGTCCTCGTCAACGGCTGCGAGTGCGAGCCGTACCTGACGGCCGACTACCGCATGATGGTCGAGGCCCCGGGGCCGGTGGTCTCCGGTGCGATGCTCGCCGCCCACGCCTGTGGCGCCCGCAACGTGGTCATTGCCGTCGAAGACAACAAGCCGCTCGCCATCGATACGCTCGGCAAGGCCGCCAAGGGCACCGACGTCGGAATCGTCGAACTGCGGACCAAGTATCCCCAGGGCGGCGAGAAGCAGACCGTCCAGGCCGCCCTCGGCCGAACCATCCCGGGCGGCGGGCTGCCGCTGGACGTCGGCGTGGTAGTGGTCAATGTCGGCACGGCCGCCTCCATCGCCCGCGCCGTTTTGCGAGGCAAGCCGCTGACGCACCGCGTTGTGACCGTCACGGGCCACGGCATCGTCAAGCCCCGCAACGTCCTCGCGCCGATCGGCGTGACCTACGGTGAGCTGATCGACTTCGCCGGCGGCCTGAAGGATGGCGCCGCCCGCATCATCGCCGGCGGGCCGATGATGGGATTCACGATCGGCAGCCGGGATTACCCCGTCACCAAAGGCACGAGCGGCATTACCGTGTTGACCGAGGACGACGTCGCCAAGGCCCGCGAGACGCACTGCGTGCGTTGCGGCCGATGCGTCGACGCCTGCCCGATGAACCTAGTGCCGTCGCGGCTGGCCCTGGCCAGCCGGAACAAGCAGTGGGACATCGCCAAGCGGTATCACGCCTTCAGTTGCGTCGAGTGCGGCTGCTGTGCGTATGTCTGCCCGGCGAGCATCCCGCTGGTGCAGTTGATCCGCCTGGGCAAGGCCCAGATGCCGCGTGAGGAGAAGAAGGCCTGAAGGCAAAGGCCTGTGAACTGTGTGACCTATGACCTCTGAACTATGACCTGCTCCTTAGATCTCTGACCTGTTCCCTTTGAGCTGATTGAAGACATGGCTGAAAACACCAACACGCCCGAGTCCGACACGCAGGCCGCCGCGCCGCAGACGCACGTGGCCCCCGGCCCGCATCTCAGCGACCGCAAGCTTTCCACGCGGCGCATGATGGTCGACGTCATCATCGGCCTGCTTCCGGTGACCGTCGCCGCCGTCATCATGTTCCGCCGGTACGCCCTGCTGCAACTGGCGGTCGCCATCGGCGGCTGTCTGGCGGCCGAGGCGCTGTTCGCCTGCATGCGGAAGCGCAGGCCGACGCTCGGCGACTGCTCGGCCATCGTCACGGGCATGATCCTCGCACTGTCGCTGCCGTGGAACACGCCGGTCTACGTCGGGCTGATCGCGGCCTTCATCGCTATCGGGATCGGTAAGATGGTTTTTGGTGGCGTGGGCTACAACCTGTTCAATCCCGCGATGGTCGGCCGGGCGTTCGTGATGCTCGCCTTTGCCGGCGCGGTCGGCGCCCCGGCCTATGTCGAAGCCGGCGACGTCGGTGAACTGCGAGACAAAATGCCCTGGCTGGAGAGCCTCGGCGCCATGCCCGCCCAGTATGCCGAAGCGCCCGACGGCGGCGCCGACACGGTCTCGGCCGCCACGCCCATGACGGCCAAGAAGATGAAGGACGCCGGCGAGGAGGGCGGCTTCCTGACGAAGTTCAAGAACCTTGCCGTCGGCAATACGATCGGCTCGCTGGGCGAGGTCAGCGCCATTGCCTGCCTTCTCGGCGGGTTGTACCTCTGCCTTCGCCGCACGGCGAGCTGGGAGATCCCGGCCGGCGCGATCGGTGCGGTGGTCATCCTTGGCGGCATCGGCAACCTGATGGATCCATCCAGCGGCTGGACGGTCCTGGACGACCTGGCCGGCGGGGCCCTGCTGTTCGGCGCGTTCTTCATTGTTACCGACCCGGTCACCAGCCCGCTGACGCCGAAGGGCAAGCTGATCTTCGGAGTCCTCTTCGGCGCGCTGGTGATGCTTCTTCGCGGGTACAGCAACTACCCCGAAGGTGTGATGTTCGCCGTGCTGATGGTCAACGCCATCGCACCGCTGCTGAACCGCTGGACCGTGCCGAAACCCCTCGGCGGGCCGGCCCCAATCCCTGTGAAGTAAGCTTCAAGGAGGAGAGGCTCCAAGCTGCAAGAAACAGAAATTCTGAGTCCCGGAATAGACGGAGACACGGACAGGTGAGCGAAACAGGCGACAAGCGTTCATTGGCTCCTGTTGCTCGACACGGGCGACGATACGGCCCTTGCAGCGGAACCAACGGAACTGGTGAACGAAGCAACTGAAGAGGTCCGCATACTGAGTTCGATGATTCGAAACGCACAACTGGCTCGATTGCTCTCACTTGGAACTTGTGATTTGAAGCTTGGAGCTTCTGCTATCAAGGCACAACGACATACGATGTGGCTGACTGAACTGAGAAATACTTATGATCAACTACATTAAACAAGGCTGGCTGGTGCTGGTGCTGGGGCTCGCCTTCGGCGCAGCGCTGGGGGGCGTGCAGGTCTGGCTGGGGCCGACGATCGACGCAAACCGCCTCAACGAAACCTTCGGCCAGGTGCCGAAGCTCGTGTGCGGCGCCAGTGCCGAGGTGTCGCTGGCGAAATATCGCGAGCGGCTCGCCGAGACCAGCGGCGAGCGGGCCAGCCACGTCGACGTCGGCGACAGCAAGATCACCGTCTACGACGCCTACGACGCCGAGGAGAATCTCGTCGGCTACGTCGTACGTGGTTCGGGGGCCGGCTACGGCGATACGATCATCGCCCTGATCGGCCTGAACAGGGACGCGTCGACGATCACCGGCGTCTACGTCCTCAGCCAGAAGGAAACGCCCGGTCTGGGCAGCAGAATCGCCGATTCGTCCTGGAACAGCCAGTACGACGGCAAGGCGACCGAGCCGCCGCTGGAAGTCGTCAAGAAAGCGCCCGCCGAGCCGAACGACATCCAGGCCATCAGTGGCGCGACTATTTCCTCCAACGCCCTGACGAACATCGTCAACGGAACGGTCGAGGATTTCCGCCGGGCGTTGCAGGCCAGCGGCAGCGGCACCAGGAAGGGAGGCGACCATGGCGACTGAAGGCCCGACCCCCATGGAACGGTTCATCTGGGGCATCATCCCGGAAAACCCCGTCTATCGGCAGCTGCTGGGCATGTGTCCCACGCTCGCCGTCACCGGCAGCATGAAAGCCGGCATGACGATGGCCGCCGCCGCCGCGTTCGTGCTGATCTGCGCGAACGTGCTGGTGAGCCTGATTCGCGGGCTGCTCAAGCCGCACCTGCGGATTCTCGTCTTCGTGCTGACCATCGCGACGTTCGTGACCATCGCCGACCGCCTGCTGGCCGCCTTCATGTACGACATGAGCAAGGAACTCGGCCCGTACATCCCGCTGATTATCGTCAACTGCCTGATTATCTCGCGTTGCGAGGTCTGCAGCAGCAAGCAGGGGCTGGCCCCGTCGATCTTCGACGCCCTCGGCCAGAGCCTGGGCTTCGCTGTTGCCCTGGCGAGTATGGCCACCGTGCGGGAACTGCTGGCCACGGGCAGCTGGTTCGGCATTCCGCTGTTCTGGGAAGGCACGGACGGCGAGGCCTATCGCTGGGTGTTGATGGCCCTGCCGCCGGGCGCGTTTTTCACGCTGGGCATCCTGCTGGGCGTGGTCAACTGGCTGGGCGAGAAGTTCTCTAGAAAGGGCGGCCAGCGCGCGGGGCAACCTGAAACGGCGGAGGCATAGGCATGGTGGAATACGCAGTCGGACTCGTCATCATTGCCCTCAGTGCGGCCCTGATCAACAACTTCGTGTTGATCTACTTCGTGGGCATCTGTCCGTTCCTGGGCGTCTCACGTCGGGTGGACATGGCCTTCGGCATGGGCATGGCCGTGACGTTCGTGATGTCGGTGGCCTGCTTGCTCAGCTGGGTCTTCACCTACTACATCCTCCAGCCGGGCGCGCCGCTTGCCCAGGCGGTCTACCAACGGCTCGGCGGCAGCGCCGAAACGCAGGTCGACCTGTCGGTGATGAGCTACATCATGTACATTTTCGTCATCGCATCCTCGGTGCAGTTCGTTGAGATGTACGTGCGGAAGTTTTTTCCCGCCCTGTACAAGAGCTTTGGTGTGTTCCTGCCGCTGATCACCACCAACTGTGCGATTCTCTTCGCCTGCCTGATGATCATGAGCAAGGTCGTCGGCCAGGGCGCGAAGGCTTGGGACCTCGGCCAGGCGATGACGCTGGCGGTCTTTGCGGGGTTGGGCTTTACGATCGCCATCGTGATCATGGCCGGCCTGCGCGAGGAACTGGACCTCTGCGACGTCCCCAAACCGCTGCGGGGCGCGGGCGTGACGCTGATCATTGCGGGCATCCTTGCCATGGCGTTCATGGGCTTCGGCGGCGTGGAAAAAGGCCTGAAGAAGGCCCTGTTGCCGGCCGAGAAAACGCCCGAGCCCGCCACGCAGCCGGACTACCGCCCGCCGCGGCCGCAAGCCGACCCCGCCGCGCCCGCTGCATCCGCTGCTGCCACAATCCCGGTGAGTGCATCATGAGTTCGATGATCGTTGTCATTCTGGCCGCCGCGGTCATGCTGGCCCTGGCGTTTTGCATGGCCTACGTCCTCGGTTGGGCCAACAAGGCCTTTCACGTCGACGTCGACCCCAAGATCGAAGACGTCGACGCCGCTCTGCCCGGTGCCAACTGTGGCGCGTGCGGCTACATCGGCTGCGGCGAATACGCCGAGGCCGTCGTGCTCGGCAAGGGCGAGGTGCCCGTGAACCTCTGTCCCGTCGGCGGCGCCGGCGTGGCCGCTCAAATCGCCGACATCCTGGGCCTGGAGGTCGAGGAGAGCTACCCTTACCGTCCGGCCGTCCACTGCGCCGCCACCTACGCCCAGAAAAAGGGCCGCAACCCCTACGACGGTGAGACGACCTGTGCCGCCGCCAATCTGGTCGCCGGCGTGCAGGGCTGCGTCTACGGCTGCCTGGGTTTGGGCGACTGCGTCGAGAGCTGCAACTTCGACGCCATCCACATCGTCGACGACAAGCCCGTCGTGGACTACGATAAATGCGTCGGCTGCGGCGCCTGCGAGACAGCCTGTCCGCGGCACGTGATCTCGATGGTGCCTTTCAAGGACGAGCAGATGTACGTCGTCGCCTGCAACAACAAAGACTTCGGCAAGGACGTCAAGGCCGTCTGCGAAATCGGCTGCATCGGCTGTAAGGCCTGCGAGCGGGCCTTCGCGGACATCTTTGAAGTCCAGGACAACCTCGCCCGCGTCAAGTACGACAACTATCAACCGGACAAGGTCGAAGAGGAAATCGGCACGGTCCTCGACAAGTGCCCTATGAAGGGCATCGTCAAGATCGGCACGCCGAGCAAGAAGGATCTTGAGAAGGTCAAGGACGCGGACGTGCCGGACGTCGTCGAAGGCACGTTCGAGACGACCGTTGACAACACCGACTGGCAGGGCTGACCGGCCCGCCCCACACGGAGGGCCCGTGCCCCGAACCGTCGCCATCCTGTGCATGTTAAGCCGTTTCGCCCTGGCCGGTTGCAGGCATGTCATCGGCGAGGACGATCGCTACGACCCCAGCCGGGCCGAGCAAGGCCTCTGGGCGAGCTGGCCCGATGTCGCCGGCGTCGAGGTCGAGCCGCTGGCCCTGCAGGTCGACGATGTGATTTCTCGCCGCTGGCAGCGACTGGTGAACGAACGCCGCCGGCTGGCGCGGGGCCGTCCATAGCATGGCTGCCGCCGACCAATCTTCTGCTTCGGCCCCGGAGCTTTCCGCCCAGCGGCGAGGACCGTGGCGGCGATGGCTACTTCGACGCGTTATCAGCCTGGCGATTATCTTTGCAGGAGTGCTTGTGTTACTGACGCTGTTCCAGTCCAGGTTCGTCTACCATCCCCGCCGCGACCTCGAAAGCACGCCGGAGGAGGTCGGCCTGAATTACCAGGACGTGCAACTCACCGCCGCCGACGGCGTGAAACTGCACGGCTGGTGGGTGCCGCACCCCTCGCCGCGGGCGACGGTGCTGCTGCTGCACGGCAATGCGGGGAACATTTCGCACCGGACCGACCTGCTGCGATTCCTGCACGAATGCGGCGTCGACGTGTTGATTATCGACTATCGCGGCTACGGCCGAAGCGAGGGCAAGCCGACCGAAAACGGCACGTATGCCGACGCAATGGCCGCCTGGCGGTATCTCCTTGACGAACGTGGCGTCTCGCCGGGTCGCATCGTCCTGCATGGCCGTTCACTCGGCGGGGCCGTCGCGACGTGGCTGGCCACGCAGGTCGAGCCGGCCGGGCTGATCGTCGAGAGCAGTTTCACCTCCGCCCGTGACATGGCCTCGCAGGTCCTGCCGGTGTTCCCGACGTTCCTCGTGCGGTTCAAGTACAACAGCATCAACCGCATCGGGGAGATCGACTGTCCACTGCTGGTGATCCACTCCCGCGATGATGACCTCGTGCCGCACGAACAGGGCCGGCGACTCTACGAGGCCGCCCGCCAGCCCAAGCGGTTCGTGGAACTGGAGGGCGGGCACAACGACGGTTACCTGCTGAGCATCGAGACCTACACCGCCGCGCTGAATGCGTTCTTCGCCGGCCTGGCGGAGTAGGTCAGTCCTCGTCGCGGAAGACGGTCCACTCGTCGTCGAGGCGCTGTTTCCGCCGCCGGGCGAGCGAGTGGTAAAGCAGGGCCACCAACACGCCGAACGGCACGGTCGTGCCGACTGTCACCAGCGCCAGAAGGCCGACCTCGGAGGCCTCAAGCTTACGATGTGTCGGGGGTTGTGCTTCCTCGTCGGGCGCCGTTTCGTCATCGTCAGAAGTCGACGTACCGTTGGCCGCTAAACGGTCTTCTTTGGCCCCGGGTGCTTTGTCGGGTTCAAAAGAGGTCGACGTGCCGTCGACCGCTGAATTGTTTCCTTCACTGGCAGCCGCTTTGTCTTCGAGTGCGGGTTCTGTCCGTTCGACCGTCTGTTCGGTGGTCGCTTCCGGCGGCATGCGCGACCGGATGGCCATCATCGCCCAGAGGCTCGCCAGGCCGCCGGCCAGGCCCAGGCCGAAGCCCAGCCACCCGGCGCCCGTGCGCGTCTCCGTGCGTCCGGCGAACGGCATGACGGCGGCCACACAGGCAACCACCGCCGGAACGGGCGACTTGATGGCCGTGGTCATCAGCCAGCTTGCGGTCATGAACAGCAGTAGCCACCAGACGATCTTGGTGCGTTGCTTCATTCGGTCGCGGCGTCGGGGCATGGTCAGGGGGCCTCTCATATGGCGGCGGGCCAGCCGGGCGGGCGGACCACGATGTAGCGGTCGAATCCCTCGGTCCGCACGAAGCTGTGATGCTCCGGCGTGCCGAGGACGATCATGGCCTCGATGTCGGTCTCTTCCAGCAGGCTCAGCCCCTCGGCGCCGAGCACGCTCAGAGCTGTCGCCCATGCGTCGGCGTCGGCGGCCGTTGGGGCGATGACCGTCACCGACGGGGCGGCGTCGACGGGCATGGCCGTGCGGGGGTCGATGATGTGGCTGCAGTGTCGGCCGTCAATAACGCTGAAGCGCTCATAGTTGCCGCTGGTACAGACGGCGCTGGTGCCGACGGCCAGCACCATCCAGTAGCTGGCCGGGTCGGAGTCGAAGGGACTTCGCACGCCGATCCGCCACGGCTTGTCGCCGGGGCGATGTCCGAAGGCACGGACGTCGCCGCCAATGTTGACCAGCCCGCCGACGGCGCCGGCGTCGATCATCGCCTCGGCCGCCCGGTCGATGCCGAAGCCCTTGGCGATGCCGCCGAGATCGACCGAGGCCGTGGTGACGGACTTTTTGGCGGCGCCGTCGAGGATGTTGATGTACTCCCACCGGCTGGCATCGCGGGCGCCCTGGCGTTCGGCTGGCGTGGGCAGGCGGTTCTGCTGACCGGCCTGCTGCCACAGGCGGACGACCGGACGGATCGTCACGTCGAAGGCCTTCTCGGATTTCTGCCAGACGACCGAGGACTGCGTGAGTACCTCCACGACGTCCGGCGGGAGCGGGACGGCCTGGTCGGCGCCGGCGGCGTTGAAGCGGCCGACCGGCGAGGTTGGGTCGTAGACGTTCATGTTCCGCTCGACACGCCGGGCGGCCTGCCGGGCCCGCTCGAGGATCGTCTCAAACTGATCGGCCTGGGCCGGGTCCACCACCAGCGTCAGCTCGAACTGCGGCGTGCCCATGATGCGTTTCGGATCGAGCGTCGCAGCGGGATTCATCGACCACGTGCCCATCTGCAGGGCCGAGCGGCTCTCGTCGCTCAGGTAGAGTCCCACGGCGATCAGGGCCGCAATGCCGCCCATCAGCGCGACGGCGGCGACACACCCGATGATATGCTGGCGTTTGCTCATGCGGTGGCGTCGTACTCCGCGATGACGGTCGAGTGCATGCCGCCTCGGGGCGTGAACGCGCCGGTGACGGTCATCCGTCGCGGCTGCAGCGCGGCGACGAGGTCGTCGAGGATGCGGTTGACCACGTCCTCATAGAAGACGCCCTCGTTGCGGAAGCCCTGGAGGTAGAACTTGAGGCTCTTGAGTTCCACGCAGCGCCTGGCGGCGACGTATTCGATTTCAATTGTGCCGAAGTCCGGCTGGCCGGTCTTCGGACAGACGCTTGTAAACTCCGGTGCCACGTGCCGGATCACGTAATCACGGCCGGGATGCGGGTTGTCAAAGGTCTTCAGTTCAGGCATACATCCTCTGCTCGCTGTCGGTTATCAGCCTATGTAGTCGCGGACCAGCCGCGTCCAGGCGTCGGTATCCCGGACGAAAAAGCCGGTCCTATGCTAAAGCTTACCGTCATTGCCCCTGCGAGGAAAGCTTTGTAAGCTGTGCCCATGGCAGAGGAATCCCAACGCGACGCGGTGGTGCTGGTTTCCGGCGGTTTGGACAGCGCGACGACGCTGGCCATTGCGCGCGACGGCGGCTATCGCTGCCATGCGATGAGCTTCGATTACGGGCAGCGGCACCGGTTCGAGCTGGAGGCCTCCCGTCGCGTCGCGGAGAGCCTCGGCGCGGTGGAGCATCGCGTGGTGACGATTGATCTGTCGGCGGCGGGTGGTTTCGGGCGAAATGCACTGACCGACGAGATTGCCGTGCCGAAGGACCGCTCGGCCGAGACGATGGCTGACGGCATCCCGCCGACGTACGTGCCGGCCCGCAATACGATGTTCCTGAGCTTCGCGCTGGGTTACGCCGAGGTGATCGGAGCCTTCGACATCTTCATCGGCGTCAACGCCGTCGACTACAGCGGGTATCCGGATTGTCGGCCACCGTTCATTCAGTGCTTCGAGCGGCTGGCGAACCTGGCCACCGCGGCCGGCGCCGAGGGCCGGGGAATGTTCCACATTCACGCCCCGCTGATCAGCATGCGTAAGGGCCAGATCATCCGCACGGGCACGGACCTGGGGGTCGACTACGGCATGACGCACAGTTGCTACGACCCTGACGGGCACGGACGCGCCTGCGGCCACTGCGATGCCTGCGCGCTGCGGCTGGGGGGCTTCCGCGACGTCGGCCTGACCGACCCGGCCGCCTATGTTGATGCGGCTGAGGGGTAGGAAAGGCAAGAACCCTCACCCGGCCTCTCCCGGGGGGAGAGGAGTAAGAAAGCCAAGAGCCCTCACCCGGCCTCTCCCAGAGGGAGAGGGGTAAGAACGG
>JAAAOJ010000027.1 GCA_009908915.1 Planctomycetota bacterium | reverse complement strand
GATGCCGCGGCCGTGGCCGGCAAGCCGCTGAGCACGATGGAGGCCAAGACCGACGCCATCGACGAGGAGACGGCCGCCAAGGCCGCCGAGATGATCAACGAGGGCCTCGGCTGGTACGCAGCCCACCAGGACGAGGAAGGCGGCTGGTCGTTCGGCAACGGCGGTCAGCGTCCGGCCATCACGTCCCTCGTGGCCAAGGCGATGGTCCAGCACCCGGACCTGACAAGCGAGACGCCGATCGTCGCCAAGGCCTACGAGTTGATCCTCAGCTACCAGCAGGACAACGGCGGCATCTATGATCCCAAGCAGGGACGGCAGAACTACACGACCGCCATCGCCGTGATGGCCATGGCGGCGGCCGACGATCCGACGTTCAAAGCGCCGATGGCCAAGGCGGTCGACTACCTCCTGGGCCTGCAGATCGTCCCCGGCAGCGAAGGCCCCGAAGGCCATGAGATCGACAAGGCATCGCCGTTCATCGGCGGCGTGAGCTATGGCAAGCACGGTCGGCCCGACCTCAGCAACGTGGGCTTCTGGGTGCAGGCACTGCACGAGGCCGGCGTCGAGGGCGAGAACCCCGCCATGCAGCGGGCGCTGAAGTTCGTGACGCGCACGCAGAACCTCTCGGAGACCAACCCGCTGGAGTTCGCGCGGGAAGGCACGAACGACGGCGGCTTCATCTACGCCCCGGCCCGGGCCGACCAGAAGACGCCGGAGTCCAAGGCCGGCCAGGCAGCCGGCGGCGGTTTCCGCAGCTATGGCAGTATGACCTACGTCGGCTTCAAGAGCCTGCTCTACGCGGGCCTCGGCAAGGACGACCCGCGCGTCAAGGCGGCCTACGCGTGGATCCGTCGTTACTGGCGGCTGGACTCCAACCCCAACATGCCCGCCAAGCAGAGCAAGGAAGGGCTGTACTACTACTATCACGCGATGGCCAAGGCCCTGCGGGCTTTCGGGCAGGATGAGATTCCCGCCCTCCGCGGCGAGGAGGTTCACAACTGGCGGGCCGAGCTGATCGCGAAACTGGCCGAGCGGCAGAACAAGGACGGCTCGTGGGACAATGCCGAGGACCGCTGGGGCGAATCCGACCCCAGCCTCACGACCGCCTACTGCATCCTGGCCCTTCAGGAGACGCTCAAGAAGTAATCTCGCCATGTCGGAAGGTGAACGCCTTTTGCTTCGGGCTGCGTCGCACCAGGCCACGGCGGTAATCAGCGATTTGTCTGTGTAACGGCCGGTCGCTCGTGTAGCATCGGTCGCTTCGTGTCCCGCAATCCAAGCAACATTCCGTTCGCGCCGTCGCGCGTGCCGTTCTTCTACGGCTGGGTAATCGTCGCCGTCGGCACGTTGGGCGTGGTGATGAGCGCCCCGGGCCAGACCATGGGCGTCAGCGCCTTCACCGAGCACCTGCTCGACGCACTCGGCGTCTCGCGCGAGCAGCTGAGTCTGGCGTACCTGATCGGCACGGCCACCAGCGGCCTGGTTCTGACATTCGCCGGCAAGCTCTACGACCGCTGGGGGGCTCGCGTGGTGACGCTGCTGAGCTGCGTGGGCCTAGGCGGCATGCTCCTGTGGTGCAGCCAGTGCGATCGCATGGCCGCCGGGCTGAGCGGATCGCTGGGCGGCGGCCGGGCCGCGTGGGGATTCGTGGTGATCCTCGTGGGGTTCTTCGGCATCCGTTTCTGCGGCCAGGGCGTACTGACCATGGTCAGCCGCAACATGGTG
Organism: Planctomycetota bacterium; assembly: GCA_009908915.1. Lineage (GTDB taxonomy): Bacteria > Planctomycetota > Phycisphaerae > SM23-33 > SM23-33 > JAAAOJ01. The sequence continues at coordinate 12,851 of JAAAOJ010000027.1, read as the reverse complement.
ATGAAGTGGTTCGACCGTCACCGCGGCCTGGCGAACGGCTTTATGGGAGTGGGCATTTCGCTGGGCATGAGCGGCGCGCCGATGATGTTCGCGGCGACGATCGACGTCATCGGCTGGCGGCACGCGTGGCTGGCGGCGGCGGGGATCGTGGCCGTCGTCTTCGGCGCGGTGGTCCTGCTGCTGTACCGCGACAACCCGGAAGATTGCGGGCTCGTACCGGACGGCTCGCTGCACGACGACGAGACGGCCGTCGCGGCCCGGCTGGCGCACCGGCAGTTCACGCTCGGCGAGGCGGTTCGGACGTATGCGTTCTGGGTCTTCGCGCTGGCATTGGGCGTCTTCGGCCTGCAGATGACGGCGGTGTCGTTCCACGTCGTCTCAATATTCGACTCGGTGGGGATGAGCGAGGCGATGGCGCTGTCGATCTTCATGCCCGCGGCGGTCATCGGGGTGGTCTGGCAGTTCGCGGCCGGCTGGATCAGCGACTACGTGCCGCTGAAGTACCTGCTGACGGTCATGCTCGCCGGCCTGTGCGGTTCGATGGCGTCGCTGATCGACCTGAACGAGACGACCCGCTGGCTGCTGATCCTCAGCAACGCCCTGGCCGGCGGCAGCTTCGGTGTGCTCTCGTCGGTCACCTGGCCGCGGTATTTCGGGCGCGAGCACCTCGGGGCAATCAGCGGGCTGAACATGTCGGTGATCGTCCTGGCCAGTGCGATCGGGCCGTGGCTGTACAGCCGGGCGATGGCGATGACGGCCTCCTACGCCCCGGCCGCGATTGGCTGTTTGATCTTCACGGGCGGACTGCTGCTGGCGGGCATCGCGGTCCGCAACCCGCAGACGGAATTCGGGTCCGCCAGAGGTCGGGAGGGCGGACCGCATAAAAGAGCGACGTTCAGGCGGAGGGAGACCTGAACGTCGCAAGTTATGCTACAACCGTTATGACGCAGGAGGAGGGAGACCTGCGTGTCTTCAACGGGTGCAGCGGACAACCAAACTAGATGTATGTCGGACGCAGGAGCGAAGAACTTCGCGCCTTTTGTCCCACAAAATCCCCGGGCCACAAACGCGGCGGGCCACTCCGTCATCGCCTGAGCGACCCGCCCGGGCCTGTTTTCATTCATATCTCGGCTGCGTGATGGCCGACGAGCGGCCGCCGGGGCCGCCACATCGCCGCGATGACGTGCCTGTCTCGCAGCCAGACCCAGTCGACGGAGCCTTTCCGTCAACCGGGCCGGGATGGAGGCGTCGCTCCCTGACGCCCATAGCGGGGCCGATCCTGTCCAGCCGTGGCCGAAGGTTCTTGCGGCACCCGATTCCCAGCACGGCAAATCGATTTCGGATTTGGGAACTCGGATCTCGGCGCCGGCGGGGACACCGGGCCGACACTCCACCGCCCGTCTCCGATGGTTGCGTCAATATTCACTTGTCACGTTGTTGGCCAATCGCGGCCAGCGTCAACTGCAGCCGAGCGAGGATCCGCAGTTGTGGCACTTGTAACAGTTGCCATTGCGAACCGTGATCGACCCGCAGGTCGGACACGGCGGGGCGTCCTGTTGGAAGTGACTGAACTGCGCGTCGATGCGCTCGGTCTTGGCCGACAGCCGCAGGCTCTTTCGCGCGGCCGTGGCGGTTGCGCCGCGACCGTTGCCCGGCTTGCCGGCGGACGTACTGACGTACGCCGCGTCACCTAACAGTGCGCCGACAGGCCCCCGTGCGTCCTTGCGGGGGGCCTGCTCGGCGCGGCCAGGTTCCGAGGAAACATCATCCTTGACAGCCTCGGGCGCTGCGTTAGCAGACTTGGCGGTGGCTGCATCCTTGCTGGAGGACGAGCCTTTGGGGCTCGCGTCGACCTTGGCCTTGTCCCTTTCTGGGCCCTCGTCCAGGAACGTCTGTTCCAGCCACCGGAATATGTAGTCCACAATGCTCTTGGCAAAGGGAATGTTGCGATTGGAGGTCATGCCCGCCGGCTCGAAACGCTGGTGCGTGAACTTTCGGCACAGCGAATCGAGCGGCACGCCGTATTGGAGGCAGAGGCTGATGGAGGTAGCGAAGGCGTCCATCATCCCGCCGACGGTCGAGCCTTCCTTGGCCATCGCCACGAACAGCTCGCCCGGCTGGCCGTTCTCGTACAGCCCGACCGTGATATAGCCTTCATGCCCGGCGACATCGAACTTGTGCGTAAGGCTTGGGCGCGTCGCGGGCAGGCGCTCGCGGTGCGGCTCGCGTTTGGCCTGCTCGAGATCTTCCAGGCTGATGCCGGTCGCCTCGAGGGCCTCGATTTCCTTCTTGCTGATCTGGGCGGTGTTCAGCGGCTGGGTCCGTTTACTGCCGTCGCGGTAGATCGCTACCGCCTTGAGGCCCAGTCGCCATCCCTCGACATAGACTTCCATGATCTCGTCAATCGTCGCGTCGTGAGGCATGTTGACGGTCTTGGAGATCGCGCCCGACAGGAACGGCTGGACGGCCGCCATCATGCGGATGTGGCCCATGTACTTGATGGACCGCGTGCCGTTGGCAGGCTTGAAGGCACAGTCGAAGACGCTCAGGTGCTCGTCCTTGAGTTCGGGGGCATCCTCGATGGTGTCGTTTTCGTCGATGTACTCGAGGATATGGCTGATGGCGTCCTTGCCGTAGCCAAGTCGCTCCAGGGCGAGCGGAACCGTCCGGTTGACGATTTTGAACATCCCGCCGCCAGCGAGCAGTTTGTACTTCACGAGGGCGATGTCCGGCTCGATACCGGTGGTATCGCAGTCCATCAGGAAGCCGATCGTCCCCGTCGGGGCCAGCACCGTCGCCTGGGCATTGCGGTAGCCGTGCTCTTCGCCGGCGGCGTAGGCTTCGGCCCATGCATTGCCCGCCGCGACCAGCAGGTCGCGGTCGCAACGATCGCTGTCGATAGTCTCGACGGCGTCGTGGTGCATTTCAATGACGTTGAGCATCGACTGGCGGTTCTTGTAGAACTGCGGGAACGGTCCGACGCGGCTGGCCAGCTCGGCGCTGGTCGCGTAGGCCGCGGCGGTCATCAGCGAGGCGATGGCCCCGGCAACGGCCCGGCCGCCGTCACTGTCGTAGGCCAGACCCAGCGACATGATCAGGGCGCCGAGGTTCGCAAAGCCCAACCCCAGCGGGCGGAATTCGTGGCTGTTGCGGCAGATGCGCTCAGAGGGGTAGCTGCTGTGGTCGACCAGAACTTCCTGAGCAATGATCAGCAGTCGTACGGCCGCCCGGAAGCGGTCGACATCCAGCGTGCCGTCCTCGCGGCGGAACTTCATGAGGTTCAGGCTGGCGAGGTTGCAGGCCGAATCGTTGAGGAACATGTACTCGCTGCAGGGGTTGGATGCACAGATCTCGCCGGACTGCGGACAGGTGTTCCACTTGTTGACCGTACTGTGATACTGCACGCCCGGGTCGCCACAGACCCACGTCCCTTCGGCGATGCCGCGAAGCAGTTCCTGGGCCTTGTATGTCACGTTCGGCTTGCCGTCGGTGACGCTGACGGTCTGCCACTGCTGGTCGTCGACGGCGGCCTGCATGAACTCGTCGGTCACGCGGACCGAAAAGTTGGCGTTCTGGTACATGACCGACGCATAGGCGTCGCCGTTGAACGAGCCGTCGTATCCCTGCTCGATGAGCGCCCAGGCCTTCTTTTCTTCCTCGGGCTTGGCGCTGATGAATTCCTTGATGTCGGGATGGTCACATCGCAGCGACTGCATCTTGGCGGCCCGGCGAGTTTTGCCACCCGATTTGATTACGGCGGCGACCTGATCGTAGACCTTCATGAAGCTCAGCGGGCCCGACGGCGTGCCACCGCCGGAGAGCTTCTCGCGCGACGACCGCAGGGTCGAGAGGTCCGTCCCCGTCCCGCTGCCGTGCTTGAAGAGCATCGCTTCCTGGGTGGCCAGCCGCATGATGTCTTCCATGTTGTCGTCGACGCTCTGGATGAAACACGCCGAGGCCTGCGGGTGCTCGTAGCTGTGTTCGGTGCGAACGGGCTTCTCGGCCTTGGCGTCCCAGTGGACGTTGCCCTCGCTGCCCTCAACACCATGCTGGTGATACAGCCCGACGTTAAACCACACCGGCGAGTTGAAGGCCGCGTGTTGATTCACGCACAGCCAGCACAGCTCGCGATAAAACCGTTCGCCGTCAGCCTCGGTGGCGAAGATGCCGTCGTCCATCGCCCAGTCGGTGATGGTGCGGCAGACGCGATGAACGAGCTGCTTGACCGAGCCTTCCCGTGTGTCTTTGCCGACTTCACCGTAGAAATACTTGCTCGCCACGACGTTGGTGGCCGTCTGCGACCAGTCGACGGGCACTTCGATATCGTTCTGCGCGAAGATGACCTCGCCGCCGTCGCCGGCGATGCGGGCCGCTCGCCTCTCCCAGGCCACCTCGTCAAACGGGTGCTTGCCTTCGGTCGCGAAGACGTGCTGGACCTCCAGACCATCCTGGGCACGGCGCGCAGCGGCATCGGCGGATTGCTCGCGAGCCGACGCGTTTCGCCCTCTGGATTCTTCGGACACCATAATGCTCTCCTCGTTCAGGCGGGACCTGGCCGGCCCGAAGCAGGCGAAAACCGCCCGCGATTCACTGAACATGAATGCAACGACTTGTTGGTGATCCCTCAAACTGGCAGATCAGAGACTTCATGTCCCGAGAAAACGAGCTGCATATGCTTCCTGCGGCGACGTCCCGGAACAAATAACGGAGTATACGCAACATATGGGGCACTGCAAGAAAAATCAGCCCAAATGTTGGGTGTTCTTATAAGTCGCTAATATGCTTTAACTTGTGAGCACAAATTTTCCTCCACCGAAGTGTTTCTCACAACCCTGACAAGATAATGACAGACGAAATCTGCGCAAAAGTGTCGATAAAACACAATCTGTAGCGGTCGTGGACCAGTGGGGCACAACCTGTTGATATCCTGTTGAAGCCTGTTGGCAACTCCGGGGCGGTCGCCGCCGCTGGGCGTCATATTATCGCTATCAGGGGTTCTACCGAGCCGACACCATGAACGTTATCGGCCGTTCGTATCCATATCGGATTCGGATTCGGATATCCGCATGTTCGATCACCGAAGAGGTCTCTCACGGAGGCACGGAGACACGGAGATGAATGAGATGAATGAGATGAATGAGATGGATGAGATGGATGAGATGGATGAGAATGATATCGGTACTGTGATCGTGGGCTGCGCAGTCAAGCGCCATCAAGTATCTTGGGCCTGGCCTGCTTGAGACGTGGATCATGAGGTGACCCTGGCCCACAAGTTGAAAGCACGGGGTCTTTCTGTGGAACGTCGGAGAAGCGCTGATGAAAGAAGGCCGTGTGCGACACGTTTCGGTGGCGGCGAAGACATTCCATTGGCCCAGGACCTGCCGGTGTTCAGCCCCGGCGGGGGCGCCTTGATGCCGCGAAGCGCCACGACGCTCCTGCCGGAGCTTTGTCGTTGACGCCTCCGAGCCCCCCGGGCTGACGCCGCGGGGCTACTGAACATCATCCCTGCCGGGATTCAGAATGGCCGGCTCGTGCGACCCCAACAACGCAACGCCCCCATTTTATGTCGCGCACCCAGACCATGCAGCCACCGAGCCCGACCTTAGCAGCCCTTCAGCAGCGTCTGGACCGACGTGACGATCAGATGCATGCCCGCCGCAGCCAGCAGCGCGTAGATCACGCCGACAAAGCTCCGCTCACCGATCCACCGGTGCAGCAGCCGGCCGAGGACCGCCCCGACGACAACAGCGGGCACGAGCCACAGACCCATCACCAGCGTGTCGGCCCGAACGAGCCCGAGGACGGCATACGGCACGAGCTTGAGTTGATTGCCCATCCAGAACAGCAGGACCGTCGTGGCGACAAACCGCTCCTTGCCCATCCGCTGGGCGATGAGGTACATCGTCGCCACCGGCCCGGCCGCGTGGGCCAGCGTGCTCGTCAAGCCCACCAGCGACCCCGCCAGGCCGGCCTGCCAGGCCACCGGGCGGAACGTCCACGTGCGATGCAGCCGCCACTGCAGCAGCCGCAGCACGACGAAACCCAGCGAAATCACGCCAATCCCCAGCTTCAACCCGGCGTCCGTGGTCGTCTCCGCCCCCACCTGCTGCAACCACCGAACCAGCCCCGCCCCCGCAGCAATGCCGACCATCAGCCCGGGCAACAGCTTCACAGCCGCCCGCAGGTTCCACCGCCGCCACCAGGTCGCGATGCCGGCGTAGTCCACGACGATCATCAGCGGCAGCATCAGGCCGACCGCCAGTGTGCTCTCCCCGCCGCAGGCGTAGATCATCATCGGCACGGACAGGATGCCCACGCCCCCGCCGAAACCGACCTTGCCCATGCCGAAGACCATCGCCGCCGCCGAACCCAGCAGCAGGAACAGCAGGGCGTTCGCCAGCGGCACGCCGGGCAGAGTCAACGCAAGAGCATTCATCACCATCATGGTCGGGCAGTCTACAGACCCGGGCCGAACGTGTCACGCATCGGCTCGCGGCAAGCTGCTTCGAATGCGCCCCGCCCGTCGCTATACTTGGCAGGATGACGTCTCGCGGCTGCATCCTGATTGCCCTGACCGCAAGGGCCGCCCTGGCCGGGCCGCCGGCCGCCGGGCCGCCCGCCGAATCGCCGCAGACGGATGCCGCCGTCGCGCCGGCCCTGCGGCAGATCGACACGTGGATCGCCACACACGAGCGAGTCCGCTCGCGCGCGCGGGTCGGCGTATGCATCGTCGACCTCGCCACCGGCGAACGCCTCTACCAGCGACGGGCCAAGGAGCCCTTCAAGCCCGCCAGCAACCAGAAGCTGCTGACGTCGGCCGTCGCCCTCGAGCGGCTCGGCAGCGACTTCCGATTCACGACGGCCGTCTGCCGACGGGGCAAAGACCTCGTACTCACCGGCGACGCCGACCCCACGCTGGGCGACCCCGTCCTGGCCGCGCGCCGCAACGAAAGCATCTACGCCGAACTCGACCGCTGGGCCGCCCGCGTTCAACGCCTCGCCGGCGAGGAGGTCACCGGCCGACTCCTGCTGCGAACGCAGATTCCGCCCGAGGCCGTCCACCACGCCGACTGGTCCACCCGCGACCGCAGCCGCTGGTACGGCGCCCCGGTGGCGGACCTGAACTTCCACAACAACTGCTATGACGTGACGTTCGTCCGGCGGCCGCAGGTCGGCCTGCAGCCGTCCGTCTCGCCGGCCAGCCGGTATATCCGCGTGCGTGACGAACTCGCGCGCGGCAAGCGACATCTCTGGCGCCTCGCGGCCGCTCCCGCCGACCAGGCCGTCACCCTCAAAGGCTCGATCAACGTCGCCAGCCGCGATGCGCTGTCCGTCCCGTGCAGCTACCCGCCGATGCTGCTGGGGCGGGTGTTCCTGGACCGACTGGCCCGGGCCGGGGTGGACCTCGGCGGCCGCGTCGAAGCGATCGCCGCAACGAAGCTCGACCTGGCCGACGCGGAACTGCTCGCCGGGACGCGCGCGCCGCTGGCGACGGCCCTGCACCGCGCGAACAAGCACAGCCTGAACTCCGCCGCCGAGTGCCTCCTCCTGCGGGCCGGCGACGGCACGTGGGCCGGCAGCGCGACGCTGATGCGGAAGACACTCATCGACGCCTTCGGCCTGAGCGAGTCGCTGGTGGTGCGCGACGGCAGCGGCCTCAGTGACGGCAACCGCGTGAGCCCGGGCGATCTCGCCACGCTGCTGACGGCCATGAGCCGGCGGGAGGATGTCGACGTGTTCCTGGGCAGCCTGGCCCGCAACGGCGTGGACGGCACGATGCGGCGCCGCATCGCCGAGGCGCGGCGGCGGGGGCGACTGGCCGCCAAGACCGGCTACGTCGCCGGCGCCCGTGCCCTGAGCGGCTATGTCCTGGATCGCGACGGCCGACCCGCCCTGGCCTTCAGCATCATCGTCAACGGCACGACGGGCGGGGCCTCCAGCCTGGCCAACCGCATCGCCACCGCCCTCATCGATTCACAGGACTGAGTACAATCGCATTCGCTTCCTTGACCCCTCTCCCATTGGGACGCCTCCCTCAAAAGTCAGGCGGGCGGGCAATCAGGACGCCTCCCTCAAAAGTCAGGCGGGCGGAAAAGCAGAACGATTTTGCAACGCAAACAAAGAAGTCATGTCACGAAAACGGTGCTGAGCGCACTTCCTTGGATTTCTGAGGGAGGCGTCAGGAAGAATGACGCTCGCAAAGGCGCAAAGATCGCAACGATGGATGAGAACAGCATAGGCAATCAAATCGTGGATGCTGCTGCTGAACGTCGGTGAGGACATGATGAAGCGTGGCATCACTCGTACCATCAACGGTAGCCTCTCATGATGTCTCCGTGCCTTTGTGGCTCTGTGAGAAAAATGATCGAACAAGGCGGTCAACCGCACGCCTTTGGCGCCGGTTACCTGTGACGGTCTGTCTGACACAGAACTGATCACGCTGGCGGCCGGGCCGCAGGCGGCGTATGATGGGCGATGACAGGGCTTCGACATTGCATCCGAACGGGTGCTCGAGCCGTGCCCACGGCAGCTCCACCCTGCCCCCCGCGACCTATTCTGGTTGCGTAGTGACCATCTGTGATTCTCCATCTCCTGATTCTCCATCTCCCTGTTTTCTGTGCCCTCTGTGGCCATGGATTTTCCGCAATCGGCATGTCATGCACGGGCAGAGAACGGGTCGATGTCGCCGCGACGAGCGACCGGAGCTATGGGGCGGTATCCGACTGCTGCCGATTGATGGGCCAGGCGCGAGCGTCCAGCAACCGGGCCATTGTCGCGGGGATGTCGCGCGAGCGGAGGACGGGCGGCAGCTCGCCGAGGCTGGAAGCGATGAACGTCACGGAGTTCGCGCGATTCAGCCCGCCGTGGGTGCTTTGAACCTCGACGGCCCCGGCGAAGCCCTTCGCGCCGCTATACCAGGCATTGTCCAGCGAGACGATGACGTCCGGCGTGTGGGCGGCCAGGTCGCCGCGATGGGCACGCCAGAGGCGCTGCAGCGGCGCGGGGTACTCGCGGTCGACCGTCGCCGCGAGAAGCTCATCGGCGTTGTACGTGCCGTCCTCGTCGGCGGTCAGAGACGACAGCGCCGGCAGCAGTTCAAGCGGATCGCCCGAGACGACCTCGTAATCGTACCGCCCGCCGACGCGCCGCACCAGGGCCGTCTGGTCGCGCGGAGCGAGGACGACTACGTGATCGCCTTCGTTGTAGCTGGCGATTTCGACGCCCTCGGCGCTGATCAGGTCGCCGGCCAGGGCGGCCGGGCGCTTCGTGGCGAAGCTTGCGTAGGTCTCCAGGCCGAAGCGGACATAGACCACGTCGCGGGCGTCGTCGAGCCGTTTGCGAATTCGCCAGCCCTTTGCCTCAAGGTGCGCCTCCAGCGGCACGCGCTGGGCGCCGGTATAGCTGTGGCCGTGATCGCTCATGACCGTCACGGCCACGCGACCGCGACTTCGCCAGAGCACCTCCGCGACGTAGCGATCGAGCATCGTCAGTGCCCGCTGATGGCCCTCGGCGCCGTTGCGCGTCCCCAGGCCGGCCAGCGAAACAAAGTACGCCAGGTACTCCCGCTCGGCGGGGGCGGCCGGGTTGTATCGCTGGTCGAGCGACCAGAGCTCGACCTTGAATTCGTGCCACGGGAAGAGATAGCTCAAGGCGTCGGTGATCAGGTCGGCCCGGTAGTCCAGCCTCGCGTTGTAGGGCATGTTTGCGCCCCGCAGGTACGCCCACGACCCGCCGAGAAGCTTGTTGGCCTCGGCGTCATAGTATTCCGCCTCGAAGCCGCCGCTGCGGCCGGTCGCCAGCGCGTCGTTGAGGCACAGGTCGGTCAGCGTCGGGTACGGGGCGACGACCTTCGACGGCGGGTAGAGGTATCGCAGGTGCCCGGCCTGGTGGAACTCGCGGAACAGGTCGTAGCCCACGCCGTCGAGTATCAACACGAGGTGGCGCTTTTCCTCGGCGGGGATATCCGCCAGACGGATGACCTCTTCCGCGTCGCCCTCGCCGTAGACGAGCGTGTCGGCCCGGCCGTCCGGGCCGGGCAGGATGCGGAAGTCCGCCCTGCCGTCGCCGTTGCTGTCGTACGGCCAGCCCCTGGCGGGAGAACCGCCTGGATCGTCATCGGGCGCGACGGCCGTCAGCGCGAAGTCCGGCCCCGCGCAGCCGCTGGCGGCGGCGACGATCTGCATGAGCACGCAATGGAATACGGTTCGTCGCATGGGCGGGGCACCAGCCCGATCAGGATTGTAGCTTCCATTGGTCGGCAAACGCGAGTATTCGTATGGTCATCATGAAGGCTGTCGTCTACAAAACCAACGCGATCGGCTGGCCGATCTGCCGGCTGCTGCGGCACCTCTGGCCGGGGTGCCAGGCATCGCGGCTCAATGGCTTTTCCCTGCGGGAGGTGCCCCCGCCGAGCCTGCCCGGGCCGGACTGGGCCGTCGTGCGGACGCGCCTGGGCGGCATCTGCGGGACCGACACCGCCATCGTCGGTCAGAAGCAGCCGCCCGATTCGTTCCTGCAGGATTTCAGTTCGCAGCCGTTCGTGCCCGGCCACGAAAACGTCGCGACGGTCGAGCAGACCGGCCCGGATGTCGACGCCGACCTGCGTGGCCGTCGCGTGCTCGTCGAGCCGACATTGAGTTGCCGGGTCCGCGGCACCGAGCCGATATGCACCGCCTGCCGGGAAGGGCGTTTCGGTGCGTGCGAGAATTTTTCCGCCAGCTTCGGCGGCAGCCAGGCTCTGCCGGCCGGCACGAGCGCGGGCTACTGCGCCGCGACCGGCGGAAGCTGGGGCCAGCAGTTCCTCGCCCACCGCAGTCAGCTCGTCGCCGTGCCCGAGGCGGTCACCGATGAGAAGGCCATCTGCGTCGACACCTTCGCCTGCAGTCTTCACGGCGTGCTGCAGGCCGACCTGACCGATGTTCGGCGGGTGCTGGTCTACGGCGCGGGCATTATCGGCCTGGCCGCCGTCGGCGGCCTCCGCGCGCTGGGCTTCGACGGCGAGATCGACATCCTCGGCCGTTCGGAGTTTCACGAGAGTTTCGCCATCGGTCAGGGCGCCAGCGACTACATCCGTCTGCCGGACAAGACGGACGCCCGCTACGAGGTCATCGCCAAGCGCACCGGCGGGACGGTCCAGCGCGGGCGGTTCGGCAACCGCATGCTCTCGGGGGGATACGACCTGGTGCTGGACTGCATCGGCTCGCCGCCGTCGATGGAAGAGTGCCTCAAGTGGACCCGCGCGCACGGACAGGTCGTGCTGCTGGGCACGCTGCAGCGGGCGAACGTGGACCTCACGCCGATCTGGTTCCGCGAGCTGCGCATCCTCGGCGCGTACGGTCGGGCTATTGAACGCGTCGACGGCCGGGAGGTCGGGACGTACCAGCTCGTCCTGGAGATGATCCGCGACGGACGGCTGACGGTCGAGGGGCTGCTGACGCACACGTTCGCCGTCGAGGATTACCGCCGGGCGCTGATGACCTCGCTGCACAAATCGGCCAGCCGCTGCGTCAAAGCCGCCTTCGACTTCCGCGAGTAGCATGGTCAGAAATGTATCACGTCGCGAGGTCGAGCCGTTTTTTTGTATGATCATATGAATGGGCTGTGAACCGTCCATTTCTAAACGGGGCTGCGAGGGGTGACAACGAGACAGGAAATCAGTACAACCGATCTCCGCAGATGGCATCCAATTCGGCCAGACGAACCAGAGGAGTACACCAATGGCCAGTGAGGCACCGATCGTAGGCGTGGTAGTGGGGTCCGACAGCGACCTGGCGGTCATGGAACGCTGCACGCGGCGGCTGGAGTCCTTCGGCATTCCCTATGAGGTACGGGTCATCTCGGCCCACCGTTCGCCGGATGTTGCCCACGAGTACGCCAGCACGGCTCGCCATCGCGGGCTGAAGGTGCTGATCGCCGCGGCGGGCATGAGCGCGGCCTTGTCGGGCGTGCTGGCCAGTAAGACCGCTCTGCCGGTCATCGGCGTGCCGATGGCGGTCGGACCGCTCGTCGGTGTTGACGCCGCGCTGTCGACGATGCAACTGCCCAGCGGCATTCCGGTCGGCTGCATGGCCATCGGACCGGCCGGCGCGACCAACGCCGCCATCTTCGCCGCGCAGATTCTTGCCACCGGCGACAGCGAACTGGCCGGACGACTCGCCCAGTTCAAGGACGACCTCGCCGCCTCCGTCGCACAGAAAGACGCGAAGGTTCAGCAGTCATGACCACCCACCAGGCAACGCTGTCCGTCGGCACGACGGGCCATCGCGACATGCACAACATCACCGACGCCGTTGCCCGCATTGTTGCCGACAGCGGCATTGCCACGGGCACAGCCCACGTGTTCAACGTCGGCAGCACGGGCGTGATCGGCACGATCGAGTTCGAGCCCGGCCTGGAGGCCGACCTGCCGGAGCTGCTGGATCGGATGATCCCGCCGAGCACGCAGTACGGCCACGAGCGGGCGTGGCACGACGGCAACGGCCATTCGCACCTGCAGGCAAGCTGGCTGGGCCCGGAAATTACCGCCCCCGTCACCGACGGGCGACTGAACCTCGGCACGTGGCAGCAGATTGTTCACCTCGAGTGCGACATCAAACCCCGCAAACGGACGATCATCGTGACCGTCACGGGCGAGTAACCCCGGGCGCGAGCGGCGATGGTTTTCTGATACTAGACAGGGCTTGCTGAACCGCCCCACCGGGGCGAGACAGGACATATCAGCCCCGGGCGCGAGCGTGGGCAGCGTCGACACTGACGGTGCCCATGGCGATCATGTAATCAGCCCCGGGCGCGAGCGTGGGCAGCGTCGACGCTGACGGTGCCCATGGCGATCATGTAATCAGCCCCGGGCG
>JAAAOJ010000034.1 GCA_009908915.1 Planctomycetota bacterium | reverse complement strand
ATCGCCGTGCCGTCGGTCGCCGACAGCGGGCGGACGAAGTCATAGCCGTAGACCGCATCGCCCTCGCCCGACGGCGGGGTGATCCGCCTCGTCCTCACGGAGGTCAGCGTCTCGCCCGAGGTCGGCAGCGTGATCCGCTCGTCCGCGTCGCCCCACTCGCGGTATTCGCTGTACTCGGTGAGGACGTTCTCGGCGGCGAGATTGGGGTTGGACGTGTCCAACTCGTTGTCGCCGAACGCCTCGATCGTCTCGGTGGCGTAGCCGTGGTCGTCGTAATCGCTGTGGTACGTCCAGTGGCCCATCGCGTCGGTGGTCGACTCGAGCTGGCCGCTGTTCGGATCGTAGCTCCAGGTGGTGACCTCGGGGTCGCTGTCCGTCGCCGAGTCGTAGACCGCCCGCTCGACCAGCGGCCGGCCCCACGGCAAGTGTACGTGCGTCTCGACGGTCTTCGAGACCACCTCGCCGGGTTGGCCCGCGCTGTCCGGCGCGTGGATCGTTCGCGTCCGCTCGACGGCGTCGTAGCTCTGGCCCTCGATCTGGCGGGTGGTCTGCGTCTCGGCGAGCCTCTCGATGCTCAGCACGTCCCCGGCGGCCGGGGTCGGGGCCGAGAACAGCGTCCACGCCGCCTCGTCCGCCTCATACGCGTAGCGCCAGTAGCGGTTCTGCGCCGCGTCGAGGTCACCGTCGAACTGGCTGACGACCAACTCGAACTCCTGCTCGCCCGCGGCCGGATCGTCGGCGTGGAACAGGTTCGCCGCGGGGATCTCCTGCTTGCTCAACCCGCCGCCTTCAAAGGACACGTCGATCTGCTCACCGCCCGAGCCCTCGAAGTACGTCACCGTCATCGCGTGCCGACCGGCCTGAAGGTCGATCGTACCCGAGGCCTCCCACACCGAGTGCTGGCCGTCGTTGTCCACGACCAGCGTATCGCCGATGAAGAGCTGACTGCCGTCGTCGCTGGCGGTGTAGAAGGTGTACGTCCCGTCGGTCGGCACCTCGACGTAGCCGCTCCAGCGCATCGCGAAGTGGTCGTGCCGTCGTCGCTGGCGGTGTAGAAGGTGTACGTCCCGTCGGTCGGCACCTCGACGTAGCCGCTCCAGCGCATCGCGAAGTGGTCGGTGCCGTCGCGCCCGGCCGTGATGTCGATTGCGTCCATCACGCCGCTGTCAGCCGCCGTCAGCGAATCGAAGTCCGGCAGACTGCCCCACGAGCCGTCAAAGACCTCGTACTCGAGGCCCGAAACCGCATTGGCCGGATCGTCGCCCGGCCGGCCGGCGGTCGGGTCGACCGTCGTGACCGTCACGCTCGCCGTGTCGTGTCCGCCGTTGCCGTCGCCGAGGAGGTACTCGAACGAATCCGTGCCGATGAACCCGCTCGGGGGCGTGTAGGTCACGGTGGCGCCGTCGGTCTCCACCGAGCCGCGCGTGTCATAGGCCAACAACATCTGCACGCTCAGCGCATCGCCGATGTCCGGGTCGCTGTCGTTGGTCAGCACGTCGATCGTCACCGGCGTGTCCTGGTCCGTGCTCGCCGCGTCGTTCAACGCCGCGGGGGCGTGGTTGACCGGATCGTCGACATAATACAGGTTCGCCGCGGGGATCTCCTGCTTGCTCAACCCGCCGCCTTCAAAGGACACGTCGATCTGCTCACCGCCGGAGCCCTCGAAGAACGTCACCGTCATCGCGTGCCGGCCGGCCTGAAGGTCGATCGTACCGGAGGCCTCCCAAAGCGAGTGCAGCCCGTCGTTGTCCACGACCAGCGTATCGCCGATGAAGAGCTGACTGCCGTCGTCGCTGGCGGTGTAGAAGGTGTACGTCCCGTCGGTCGGCACCTCGACGTAGCCGCTCCAACGCATCGCGAAGTGGTCGGTGCCGTCGCGCCCGGCCGTGATGTCGATTGCGTCCATCACGCCGCTGTCAGCCGCCGTCAGCGAATCGAAGTCCGGCAGCGATGTCCACGTGCCGTCGAATGTCTCGTACTCGATGCCCGAGACCGCATTGGCCGGGTTCTCCGGCGGGCGGGCGGCCACCACGTCGACCGTCACCGTCGCGGTGTCGTAAAGGCCCTTGCCGTCGGTGACGGTGTACTCGAACGAATCCACGCCGGTGAAGCCGGCGTCAGGCGTGTAGGTCACCTCGCTGCCGTTGTTGGTCACCGAGCCGTTGGCGCCCTGCGTGACCGAGTCCACCGTCAGCACGTCGACGGGGTCCGCGTCGGTGTCGTTGGCCAGCGCGTCGATCGTCACGGCCGTCTCCCGCATCGCCGTGGCGCTGTCGTCCGACGCCGTCGGGGCGTGGTTGGCCGTCATGCGAAGCGTTCTGAACGCCTCGCTGCTGCTGTAGCCGCCCGAGTCCCCGTAGGCGATCGCGTAGCCGCCGCCGTCGGCCGGCGAGAAATTCCTGAGGTAGGCGCTGTGGCCCGTGCCCAGGTCCAGCCATTCGGTCCAGGCCTCCGCCCGCCACGGCACGTACGGGGCGTCGGCGTTCACCACCGTGACGCTCGAATGGACCGAGGCATCGAGGTCCGAGGCGTTGTTGACGAAGTCCGCCGGACGATCGCCGTACAGCGAGACGCTGCCGCCGGCCGCGCCGTTGGCCACGGGGCCAAGTCCCATGACCAGGTCCACCGAACCAGTGCCGGCGTCCATCGCGCCCGGTCGCTGGCCGGCGCAGGAGCCGATACAGTCCGCGCATGGCGTGTAGATGATCTCGCTGTTCGACGGGCCATCGGTCAGCGTCAGTGTCATCTTGGTCTTCGGCACGGGCTCCTTGACCTTCAGCTCGAAGGTTCGCACGCCGTCGTCGTCCCACCAGGTGTAGGGCAAATCCAACATATTCTTATCGTCACCCTCACCCGTTTCATAGATCTCCGCACCGTCCGGCTTCTTGTCCCACGAAAGCGTCAGGTACTCATCAGCACCCTTCGGGTAGTAGCACTTGACCGTGTAGTTGCCGAGAAACCCGTTGTCCTTCTTGAGCTCGATCGCCTTCTCGGCGTCCCAGTCCTCGCCGTCGACGATCAGTTCCACGCCAGCCGGCTCGACGACGACGTCGTCAACCAGGCCGCCCCAGCCGGTCCAGTCGGCATCGTACGGCTTGGTGAATGTCAACTCGACGTAATCGCTGTCGGCAACGAAAACATACGAGGCGCCGTTGGCTCGCTTCCACTCCTGCCAGCTGGATCCGGGGTTTACCTGGTATTGCTGGGTGTCAGTATCTTCGCCATCGGCATCAAGGAAATGGCCGTCGGTCAGCTTGACAACAAAAGGGTCCGTCGTGTGATCCTTCGCGTACTGGTGGATCTCCGGTTCGCGCTTCCTGTGCCAGAAGCTGAGGCGGTATTGCTGGCCCTTCTCCAGCTTCAGTGTCTGCCTCAAGCCGCCGCCTTTGCCTTCGAGCGCCTGCACCTCGGCGTATTGCTCGCCTTCATGCGCCGCCGGTGAGTCATCGCCGTTCCAATCCCCCTGGGGGTCGTCAAACAACTCCCTTGCTTTGTTGTTGTGAGGCGAGACCCGGTTGCCGTCCTCATGGATACTGGCAGCCCAAGGCGGTCGCGTCTCCTGTCTCCTGGTGTTGCGGCACTCGGCCGTTTGTGCGGCCATCGACCGTGGGTGTCCCAGAACTCGATTTGTCCGGACTGCTTGTTGAGATTGCTTGAAGCTGCACGAAGCAACTTTGACGGACTGAGTTGACTGGTTGCAAGGTTTTTTACTGCAAGGTCATATTGCATGTCAAGAAAAAGCAGCACAGAAAATCCATATTTTGCGCATTCTTACGAGACGAGACGTCCATGACCTGCCCATCTATGCAACGGTGTCGCTGCTTCGTGAGGCGATGCATTTCCAGGCGGGCTGCTAATTGAATCTCGTGACGGCTTCGGAGGCCGGGCCCTTGTTATGGCCATTGGTGCCGGTGGCGCGGCGCTTGCAGTTGGAGCGTTCTTCGAGTTTGACGCGCGCGGGCACCAGGCGAATGTGCCGCTGGTCGCCGAGCAGATCCTCCACGGCCTCGATGCACTCGCGATTGGGGGCGATCCGTGCGCTGCGGCCGGCGCGGATGATCGCCACCAGGTCGGGCCGACACGTCGGGCGAACGCGGACAATCACGCCGCGCTGTCCGGGGTGACGGCTGAGAATCTCGTGGATCTTCTGCGGCAGGTCGGCGTCGCCGGGCGGAAGGTCCAGTTCCACCGCGGCGGTGTAGCGCTGCAGCGCCTCGTCGATCGGCGTGATCTCCTCGACGATGATGCTCGGGCGGCTGAACTCACGCTCCATCTTGCCGGTGACGAAGACCAGGGCGTCGGGGGCGATGATGTCACTGAGTGTCTCGTAGCGTCGCGGGAAAACGACGGCTTCGTACTTGCCGGTCACGTCCTCGAGCACGAGCCGGGCCATCTTCTCGCCCTTCTTCTTGGTGACGGTGGGGCGGACCTCCGCGATCATGCAGCCGACGCGGACGGCCTGGCCGTGCGGGAACGTCTCCGGCTGCTGGTCGAGCTTGCCGAGCGTGACACCGTCCGGCCAACTCAGGCCGGTCAGCTCCCGGCCGTACTTGACCAGCGGGTGGCTGGAGACGAAAAAGCCGAGCGTCTCCTTCTCGGCCGCGAGCAGTTCACCCTCGCTCCACGGCTCGACGTCCGGGAACTGCGGGGCCGCCTCGACCGGTGCATCACCGAACAGCCCAAGCTGACCGCTGCGGCGGTTGACCGCGGCATCATGGCCGATGTCGATCGCCGCGTCCAGGGCGGCCATCATGGCCGCCCGATTGGCGCCGAGGGCGTCGAACGCGCCGCACTTGACAAGCGCTTCGATGGCGCCCTTGTTGACCTGCCGCGTGTCGACGTACTCGCAGAAGTGGTAGAGGTTCTTGAACGCGCCGCCGGCCTCCTGGCGAGCACGGACGATCTCCTCGACGGCGCCGTGGCCGACGCCCTTGACCGCCGCCAGCCCGAACCGCACCGCATTGCCGTCGACGGCGAAAGCCGCACCGCAGGTGTTAATGTCCGGCGGGGCGATGTCGATGCCCATGCGGGCGGCCTCGGCCATGTACTGCACCACCTTGTCCGTGTCGACCGCTTCGTAGGTCAGCGTGGCCGCCAGGAATTGCTTCGGGTAGTGGACCTTGAACCACGCCGTCTGGTAGGCCACGATGGCGTACCGCGTAGAGTGGGCCTTGTTGAAGCCGTAGCCGGCAAACTTCAAGATCAGCTCGAACAGACCGTTGGCGGTATCCTCATCGATGCCGTTTTCGATCGCGCCCTGGATGAAGTTCGGCCGCTCGGAGGCGATGACCTTCTCCTTCTTCTTGGAGATGGCCTTAATGAGCGTCAATGCACGGTTGAGTGGCAGCTTGCCGAGGCGATTGAGCACTTGCATGACCTGCTCCTGGTAGGCCATGATGCCGTACGTCTCGGCCAGCAGATCGTCCACGAGGGGGTGGACCGAGGGGACCTCTTCCTGCCCGTGCTTGCGACCGCAGTAGCTGGGGATGAGTTCCATCGGCCCGGGGCGGTACATGGCGTTGGCGGCGATGAGGTCTTCGATGCGCGACGGCTGCATCTGCTGCAGGACGTTCTTCATGCCGTCGGACTCGAACTGGAACACACCGTCGGTGTGCCCGTCGCGGAACAGCTCGAAGACGTCCACGTCCTCGAGCGACACCGTCTCGGGGTCGATGTCCTCGCCGGTCTGCTCGCGGACCATCTCTCGCGCCCGCTGGAGAATCGTCAGCGTCCGCAGGCCGAGGAAGTCCATCTTCATCAGGCCGACCTTCTCGCACGTCGGACCGTCCCACTGGGTGACCACGTCGCTGTCACCCTGCTTGTAAAGCGGCACGACCTCTTCCAGCGGCACGTCGGCGACGATGACGCCCGCGGCGTGTACGCCGGCGTGGCGGCAGAGACCTTCGAGCTGCCGGCCATGGTCCACCATCGCCCGCACCCGCGGGTTGGTGTCGTAGAGTTGCTTGAGGTCCGGCTCGACCTCGAGAGCCTTATCGAGCGTCATTTTCAGGTCGTTCGGTACGAGTTTGCAGATGGCGTCGACCTCGTCGAGTTCCATGCCGAGCACCCGCCCGACGTCCCGCAGGACGGCCCGGGCCTTCAGCGTCCCGTAGGTGATGATCTGCGCGACATGGCCGTACGTCTCGCGGACGTACTGGATGACCTTGCTTCGGCCTTCCTGGCAAATGTCGATATCCAGGTCGGGCGCCTCGTCGCGCTGCGGGTCGGTGAACCGCTCGAAGAGCAGCCCGTAGCGGATCGGATCGACCTCGGCGATCTTCAGCGAGTAGCCCAGCAGCGTCGCCACGCCGCTGCCACGCGGGGCCGACGGGATGTCGTTCTCGCGGGCGTACTCCACGAAGTCGTTGACGATGAGGAAGTAGCTGCTGTAGCCCTTGTCGTTGATGACCTGCAACTCGTGGTCGAGGCGGTCGAGGTAGTCCTGCGGCACGTCCTTGCCGTCGAAGCGTGCGCGCAGCCCCTCGTGGGCGATCTCGGCAAGATACTCGTCGTCGGTCTTGCCCTCCGGCACGCCGAAGACGGGCAGGTAGGCGGTCTCGAAGTCGATCTCGACGTCGCACATCTCCGCGATCTTCAGCGTATTGTCGGCCGCGCCGGGAAAGGCCTTGAGGGCCTCGCGCATCTCCCGCGGGCTTTTGAGGTAGAGTGAGTCGGGGTAGTCCAGCCTGGAGTCTTCCAGCGTCTTGCCGGTAGCAATGCAGGTGAGGACCTCGTGGCTGGCCTTGGAATCGGCGGCGAGGAAGTGTACGTCGTTCGTGCCGACCACGCCCACGCCCAGCTCGTCGGCGAGCTTGACCAGCACGGGGTTCACGCGCGTCTGCTCGTCGATACCGTTGTTCTGGACCTCGATGAAGAACCGCTCGGGGCCGAAGATATCGCGGTACTCGCCCGCGATGCGGCGGGCCTTGTCCTCATCGCCGGCCAGCAGGGCCGCGGGCACCTCCCCGCCGAGGCAGGCGGTGGTGCAGATGAGGCCTTGGTTGAACTCGGCCAGCAGTTCGCGGTCGATGCGGGGTTTGTAGTAGAAACCTTCGAGGTAGGCGCGGCTGGATAGGCGCTTGAGGTTCAGCCACCCCTCGGCGTTCATCGCCAGCAGCAGCAGGTGGTAGCAGGCGGTTCGCTGGTCGCCCATGGAGCGGTCGGTGCGACTCGTCGGCGAGATGTAGGCTTCCAGGCCGAGGACGGGCTTGATGTCGGCGGCCTTGCAGGTGCTGTAGAAGTCGCAGGCGCCGAAGAGGTTGCCGTGGTCGCTGAGGGCCAGGCTGTCCATGCCGGTCTCGACGGCCCGGTCGACGAGCCTCTTGACCGTCGTCGCGCCGTCCAGCAGCGAGTAATGCGAATGTACGTGAAGATGCGTGAAACCATCCATGGCCGCCTCCGTGCCAACATTCAAGTTGTCCACTGGCACATCCATAAAGAACGTCTGTGGGTGGCGGAGCACCGGCTCTGCCACCGTTTCACGCGGTCCAGCAGGTGCTGAACCGCGCACAGCGGGACGTGCGCTATTCTCGGCAGCCGCGGGATCAGCCGCCCGAAGCCGGCAGTATAGCAACTCCGCCCCGGCGGGGCCAGCGAACGTTGTATTCTCAATCATGTCCTGTTGGACTACAATATTTGTATTGAAATTGGAGTAAGATCGAAGGAGTCGGCACAGAAGCTTTGGGGGGGCTTTATGTTTGACAGGTCTGTCAGTCGATATACAATAGGCGGCGTTCTTCGATAGCCTTTGAAGAAAACAATATTCTGGCGGAAAGGATTTTCAATGCCATTGCCCAAGGCACATGATGTCATTGACAGGGACTTTGGCCCTACTCCCCCTGTGACGCTTGAAACTCGTCACAAAATTATAGCAAGTGCGCATAAGCTGCCCGGCAGTGTTCGCGCTATGCATGATTTGGTGCTGACAGATCAACGAAGAATTGACTGGGACAAGCAAGCCCGAACCAAGAATCGCTAGATCCATGACGAAGGGGACAAGTTTGCATTCAACACAATCTTCTGAATCAGTTGAAGAGGGAAATCAGGACGAATGGCGGAAACTCTGTAATATCTACGCAGAAACCAAGGCTTTGATCCTGCGTACAGAAGAGATCGACCCCGAACATGAACTTCAGTTTGCGCCGCTTGTTCAGCATCGCGAGACATTGGACCATATAGTTCGTGCAAAAACTTGTTGAGTTAGGCGAGGTTGAACGTGACCAACCTGAGCGATATGTCGTCAACAACCTTGATAAGGCAAAGGGCCATGCTTACCGAGCTTTTTTTGACGCGGCGGACTGGCTTGGGGTGGTTCTGCGTCGTCAAATCAAGACAGTGGAGAAATATCCCGCGGATGTGCTTGATGTCGTTTTTCCTGAATAGTATCAACACATTTATTCCTCTCTGGCGAAGATGGACGGACGTATTGCAGCCCTCCGAAGATCCAAAGATATTGGAAATGATAGCTTTACTTCGGAAACATGTGAGTCCTGCGAACAGACATCTGGAATGCTAGAGATCATGGTAGAATACCGCGGCATGCTTGAAGAGTTGGATACCTACTATGAAACGGTTGTCCAACGCATTCCTGCCTTGGAAAAACGACGGGGGCAAAAGAAGGGGATGAGTCTTTTTAAGGCGGTTTTGTGGATTGCCAGTATCATCACTTCTGCATTGATAGGCACGGTACTGACTTGGATAATGACATGAGTTCAAATCAAACTTATATCCGTACCCAGGCGGTGAGCTTGGTCATTCTGGCGGTGGTGGCGGTCGGGGGCGCGTTGTACTGGCTGGAGGCGGTGCTGGTCCCGTTCGTCCTGGCGGTGTTCATTTCGGTGGGGCTCATGCCGTTGGTCAACCTGCAGGTCGATCGCCTCAAGCTCCCGCGGCCGGTGGCGGCGGGCACTGCGCTGCTGGTGGCCCTGCTGCTGCTGGCGGGGGTGGGGTTGCTGGTGGGCATGTCGGTGGCCCGGCTGGGCAACAACGCCGAGTTCTACCAGCAGCGGTTCCAGCAGGTCATCGACAACGCCCTGGAGACCCTGCCGCTGACGAAGGTCGGCCTGGGCAAGCAGGAGGTCATTGATTCCTTCGGCGGCAGCACGGCCGCGACGGTCCGTAGCATGCTCACGGGTATCGCCAACGCCGTGACCAACATTCTCAGCCAGGGCGGACTGGTCCTGATCTACGTGGGGTTCCTGCTGTTCGGCAGCAGCGGTGCCCGCCCGAGCAACCGGCAGTGGCGGGACGCCGAACGCCAGACGAAGCGATACATCATCATCAAGACCGGCATGTCGGCCGTGACAGGTGTCCTGACCGCCACAATCCTCTACTTCCTGCGTATCGACCTGGCCGTCGTCTTCGGGCTCTTGGCGTTCCTGCTGAACTATATCCCGTCGCTCGGCTCGATTATCGCCACGCTGCTGCCCCTGCCGATTGTCCTGCTGGACCCCAACGCCACACCGCTTGTCATCCTCCTAGCCATCCTCGGGCCCGGCAGCGTGCAGTTCACCATCGGCAACATCATCGAGCCGAAAGTCATGGGCCGCGACCTCGACCTCCACCCGATTACGGTCCTGATGGCCCTGATTTTCTGGGGAATCCTGTGGGGACCGATCGGCATGATCCTGTCGGTGCCAATCACGGCCGTAGTGAAAATCATCCTCGAACGGCACGACTCGACTCGGCCGTACGCCAACATCCTGGCCGGACGGCTGGGCCGCAACCACTCCGACGCCGCGCCCGACAATCAGCCGTCCTAGCAGCCCGTATGGAAATGGATCGCTGCTGCTCCACCGTGCGGGCCGCGTAGGGACGACGCGGGGAGAGGGCAGCGCCGGTGCTTCGCCTGACGCCCGCGACGAGCGCTTTTTGCCCCTTTCGCGATTTCGGGCTTTCGGATATGATCGAAGGACAGGCATCTGGCAGGACATCTGCCTCGCAGACTCTCCTCCGCAAAGGGATCGGAAGGAGGTCGCGGGCAAGGAGCATAGATCATGGCCGCCAACCGTGTTGTTATTCTTTCACCTCAAGGTACCTCATTCTGCCCGTCACTTGGCATGATGCAGGCCGACCTGAAATACGAATTTGTCACCAGCGGCTACGAAGCCGCCGCCGAACTGCTCGCGCTGTCGGACACCACGACGCGAGCGCTGGTTATCGACTTCGACGCCATGGGTGAACGTCACCTGCCGCTACTGGACATCGCCCGCGGCAAGGATATCGAGCTGATGGGCGTCGGGGCCTTCCCGCAGGGCCTGTCCACCGAACACCTCAGCGGCATGCGACTGTTTGCCGCCAAGGACCTGCCGCGCACGCTCGAGTCGCTCCGGCCCGCCGAGTCGACAGCGACAACCGACTCGACCGGCGCGCGGCTGACGCCCAAAGGCACCGACGCGCAGTTCGCCTCGGAATCTGAACCGGCCCGCGACAGCCAGGAAGGGCAGGTGAAGTGATGACGACCGTCGAACGCCCCAGCATGGTCAGCGACGAGACCCCGATCGAAAACACCGTCCTGCTGCTCGGCGACGAAAGCATGGGACAGGAACTGGCGCCGCAGCTCGACAAGCTGCCCGTCAATGTGGTGGCCGACCCCTACGAGGCGCTGCGACAGCTCGCCGAGGCCCGCTACGCCGCCGTCATCATCACCGGCCCGCGCGAGGAGTTCGACGGGCTCACCCGGGCGGTTCGGCGCCTTTGCGGCGACGCGACGCTGCTTGCGTTTGCCCGAGCAGAAGACCAGCAGGCCCTCCGCGAAAGCGGTGAGGACTTCGTCGACCGCTTCTGCCTGTTCCCGCCGACGCGCGGCGAACTCAGCAGCCTGACGCGAGAATTCGGACCGCCGGGCGCGACGGCCGAACCGCTGCGAGCCCTCAAGGCGACTGAACTGGAGAACCTCATCCTCGCGACCCACAACGTCGCGGGGCTGGAGGACGCCGTCGTCGCACTCTTCGCCGAGCACGACGTTGACGTCGCCTGGGCCAATGCCGACGAGTTCGACGACGCCGACGCGCTGCTGAAATCTCCCGTCAACCCGGGCCGGGCGCTGGTGCTCGGCGAGGGCATGGACCTGAGTGACTCCGCCGACGCCATCGTCGACAACGTCTACCAGATGCTGCCCGCCCTGCTGCGCGTGGCCGGCCGGTGCGAGTCGCTGCATCGCCTGGCGATCACCGACCACCTGACCGGCGCCTACAACCGCCGGTACTTCTACCACCTGACGAACCACGTGCTCAGCCGCTCGAAGGACGAAGGCTTCCGCGCGACGCTGCTGCTCTACGACATCGATGATTTCAAGCAATACAACGACCAGTACGGGCACGCCGCCGGCGACAACATCCTCCGCGACACGGCCCGACTGATGACGCAGGTCTGCCGCGAGCAGGACATCGTCGCCCGAATTGGCGGCGACGAGTTTGCCGTCCTGTTCTGGGACAGCCAGCCCCGCGAGGCCGGTTCGGAACCCCTGCGGGATATCGTCGCGGTCGCCGACCGGTTCCGCAACGCCGTTCGCGAACACCACTTCCCCGCGCTCGGATCCGACGCCAAAGGCGTGCTGACGATTTCCGGCGGCCTGGCCACCTATCCTGAGTACGGCCAGACCTGCCTGGAATTGCTCCAGCAGGCTGACCAGGCCATGCGCAACGCCAAGCAAGCGGGCAAAGACGGCATCCGTCTCATCGGGCAGTAGTGCAACAGACGTGCATTGCCGTTGGAATCCAACCGCGTTTCGGGTAAGACTGTCCGTCCATGAAGCTTTCCGGCCGCGCCGAGACCTGCATTGTCGCCCTCGCCGTCGCACTCTGCGGCGCCGGTGCCCTGCTGTCCGCCCCGACGGCCGAGACAGCCGCCAGAACCGATGGCCCCGCTCTGCACACGGTTGGGCCGTACCGCGTTTACACCGATCTCACACCGCCGAAGCTGTGGGAAGCCACCGCCCGGCTGAAGCACATGGCCAGACTCTATCAACGCCAGACGGCCGGCTTTGACGGCACGTTGACCGGGCCGCTGCCGGTCTTCCTCTACAGCGATCAGCAGGACTTCCAGGACGCACTCGACCGGCGCACACCCCGCAGCGCGGGGATCTACACCGGCAGCGAGCTTCGCGCGATCATCGATACCGACGTCTTCAGCCGCGAGAGCATCTGGCATGTTATCCAGCACGAAGGCTTTCACCAGGTGGCCCATCGCGTCATCGCCCGACCGGGGGTGGCCCTGCCGCTTTGGGTCAACGAAGGTCTGGCCGAGTACTTCGGCGAAGCCCTGTGGACAGGCACGCGGCTGGTCCCCGGGGCCATCGACGCCGGCGGCCCGTACAGCAAGGTGCCGGTCCGCGGCGGTCGGGCCGGTCGCATCCGTCGGCGACTTGCCGAGGACGTCTTTCGCCCGCTCGATGAATTGATGGACATGACCGCTCAACAGTGGAGGGACGACCACGACGCGACAAGCAACTACGACCAGGTCTACGCCGTGGTGCACTATCTCATCCACGGCGACGGCGGGCGGCATCACCAGGCTTTCGCCCGCTACGTCAACGACGTCGCCCGCGGCCGGCCCAACCTCGCCACCTTCAAGAAGCACTTCGGACGGAGTATCGAGCTACTGGACGCATCGTGGCGGCAGTGGTGGACCGACCTGCCGGCCGATCCGACAACCAAAATCCATGCGATTGTCGCCGCCGAAACGCTGGCCAACTCCCTCGCCCGTTCGGCGCAAGCCGATTCCTACGCGAGCGACGACACACTCATCAAAGCGGCCCGCGACGGCGACCTGCTCGTCGCACCCGGACGCAAGACCTACATGCCGACGTGGGTCATCCGCCAGGCGGGCGCAGCCGCCCCGCAGATCGGACCTTGGACGCTTCATCGCAACGACGGCAGAACGGTGCTCAGCGTCACGCTCGCCAATGACATGATCGTCTCGGCTGTTATCCCGGCCGGCCGGGACGGGAGGACCCCGCCGCGCGTGACAATCGATATTACACCGCCGCCGGCGCCGGACGCTCGGCCAGCAGTCGACGACGGATCGCCTCGACCATCGTCTGCCGGGCTGGGCGGTACAACGACGACGCCGTCGCCGACATCGCGGCCAGACGCTCGGGGTCGGCCAGCAGCGTCCGGGCGATGTCGACGGCCTCGCCGCAGCGCCGGGCCACCACGCCCGCGCCGCGGTCAACGAGAAACGCCGCGTTATGAGCTTCCTGGCCCGGCACGGGGCGGACGAAGAGCATCGGCGTGCCCTTGGCCAGCGACTCGGAGGTGATGATGCCGCCGGGCTTGGTGACCAGCAGCGAAGCGACCTGGGACAGCTCGTGCATACGGTCGGTGAAACCCATCGGCACAATGCGCCCGGCATACCGCCCGGCCAGGGCGCCAAACTTTGCGAGCAGCGATTTGTTCCGCCCGGCCAAGGCGACCACGCAGGCTTTCGGGATGGCCTCGGCCAGGCCGCGCGTCATCTTGAGGACCGGGCCGCAGGTGAACTCAGCCCCGCCGCTGAGCAAAATGATCGGCCCCTCGGCCGGCAGACGCAGTTGTCGCCGCAGATCGGCGTCCTCCGGCAGCGGCCGATTCCACTTGGGCATGATCGGAATGCCGCGGACAACCCGCCGGTCGGCCTCGATGCCCCACTGCGCGAGCCTATCCGCCGCCACATCCTGTGGCAGGAACCAGCGGTCGACGTGCTCGGCATACCACCATCGGTGCGGGTAGATGTCCGTGACCTGGACCCACTGAGGGATGGACGGCAGGTCTCCGCGTTGCATGGCTCGGCCGAGCAGCGGCGGCGCGAGCATGTGTGTGTGAAGAATCAGGTCCGGCTGCGTGTCGCGCGCGTAATCGAACAGGCGCCCCATCGCCCGGCGCTCCCGCAGCAGTTTCCATCGCTCGCTCAGCGTCCGACCGAGCCCGTTCGGGCGATCCGTCAATGCAAAGCCGACCCCATAGAACCAGGGAAATCGCGTCACCGCCAGCGTATAGCCGTTCGCATATTTCAAACGAAAGTATGTCCCGGCGAAATCCAGAACGTCGCGGACCTCGACGTCGATCGCCGGATGCCGCTCGGCCAGGCCCGCTTCGATCGCCGGATGCCGCTCGGCCAGGCCCGCTTCGATCGCCCTTGCCGCCTGGTTGTGACCGGTTCCGACCGAGGCCGTCAGGATCAGCACCTTCGGAGCCCGGCCGGACCGCGTGTCCGTCGGCGTGGCATCGCGATCGGTCATCATGACGAATCTCCCGTCGGGTCTTCGTCAGGCGACGTTTCGTCCAGCAGCTTCAGGACGGCTTCGGCTTCCTCCTGGAACGGATTGGGCGGAGACTTCCGCACGAGGCCGAAGTAGTGCTCCGGCTCGCGCAGACCGATCGCGCCCGGATCAGCCCGCTGCATCGCCATGCGCCCCAACTCGAAATTCGCCTCGATGGCTGCGTCCGTGCGTTCATCGGCGGCGATAGCCTTGAGCGTCTCGGCCCGGCGGCGCGGCAGGCTCGGCTCGATCTTCGCAATGGCGATTTTCAGGTTATCGCTCATGGCGCCGTCGCGAAACGGTGGACTGTCCATCAACGCCTGCAGCCGTTCGGCGTACGCCGGCTCGGCCGGGTTCACGGCCAGCATTCGGCCGAGGGCGCCGGCGGCGGCAGGGTCGTACGTTTGGCCGGAGTGCCGCGGAGGCAGCACGCCGTTGCTCTCCATGATCCACCGCAGATAGCGAATGTGCGCGAGCGTCCGTGCGTATTCGCCTGCCGGCGGCACGGATGGCAGGGGCGTGTGGATGCGCGAACGGCTCTGCTCGCGTCGCTGAACGATCGTCGCGATCCGGCGTTCGGCCTCAGCGAGCATCTGATTCGCAGATCGGACCGTCTCCGCGACACGGTCGGCCGGGGCATCCGCGTCGATCGCCCGAAGGTGCAACACAGCCAGTCGATGTCGCGCCAGTGACGCTGGACCGCTGGCGGGATACTGCTCCAGAAGCACACGCCAGTCCTGCGCGCTGGCCGGCAGGGGCCAGGCCGTCGTATAGCTGACAAAAGCGTCGGACCGGGCGGCGCTGCGGTCGACCTGCAGGCTGTCGGCTTCGGCGAGTATCCACACCACCGATGGCGCGCGGTCGCTGTCGGGATGGGCCTCCAGGAAGCGCCGACACCGCCGCGTGAGCTTCGCACGCCGCTGGTTGAGGTCGTCGCGAATCCGCACCGGTCGGGTCTGGGGGTTCAGGCCGCGGCCCTGCGGCCCGAGAACCGCCTCGACGGGCTGCGGCCGCAGGAGTGACTCGCTCGGGTGAATGTCAGCCACAAGCAAGGCATAATGCAGTTCGGCCGGCCCGACCCGCCAGACAAACACGCCGATGGCCAACGGCAGCAACACGAGCGGCACGGGCCAGATCACACCCGGCTGGAACCGCGTCACGCGCGCCATCAACACCACCGCGAACTCGGCCAGTAGCGCCAGGATGACCGCCGCAACCAGCGGAACGGCAAGCAGCCACTGCTGCAACGGCAAGAGCATGTCGATGTCAGTGGCCACGTGGGCGAAATACAGGTAGATGCACACCGGCAGCAGGGCGAACGCCGCCGCCAGGAACGGGTACTCCCGCCGCAGACGCGTGCGGGCCGCCATCAGACAGGCCGCCGCCAACGCCAGGGCCAGCAGCGGTGCGTGCCCCGCTACGGCCAGCAGCACCACAAATGCCATGGCCAGCAGCAACTGGTACATCACCGCGGTCATGAGCGGCACGACCATCAGCATCGCCAGCAACGCCACAATCACCACGCCCATCCAGCCGTTGGCGAAGATACTGACGGGGTTGAGCAGGAGGTGGCCGACAAATGGCGTCAGGCCGCGCCGATAGCTCTCGGCCGAGAACTCCACCCATTGGCCCGACCTGAGGTAATGCCAGAGCACACAGGCCGCCAGATACGTCAACAGGTTCAGCGCAACGAAGACCGCCCAGCGGGCGGGCCGCTTGGGTTTCAGGAGCGGAGGGGAATAGCCGGCCAGTCCCTCGCCTTCATGTCGATGTCGGTCAGGGGTGATCATGCCTTACCTGCAAACGCCATTGTAGTCGACCGAGCCCCGGCCGCGTCAACGCCGCAGCATTACTTCACAGGCTGCGAGCCCCTGAAGTTCATCCAGGCGCGATAGACCAGGTTGTTCTGCAGAAACACCTCGAAAAGCGTCTCGTTCGGCCAGGGATAGCTGACCTCGTCATTGATCAGGCGTCCGTCGCGGATCGTGCCCTTGATCTTCAAAATCGGGAATCGACCCTGCTTCCAGTCGCGGTGCCACTCGTGACTGACGCGCGTCGGCAGCAGCACGAGCCCCAGCGTATAGCGGGCCACGTTGTCGCGGTCGGTCGTGCCTTCCATATAGACGTCGTAGACGCCGGTGAAGATGGTCTCATTCTTCTGCGTGCCATCGGCCAGGAAGGTCGTATAGCCGGTCATGCGGTCGTAGCGATACTTCGTGAGGTTCAGGCCGGGGAAGATCTTCGTGACAAAGTTTGGAGCGGCACGGCCGACGACGACGCCGTCGGTGGCGACGAGGGCGGCCTCACCCGTCAGCGTGGTCCGATACCGCGGATCGACGGCCTTGGCGAGCAGGCCCTGGAGCGACAGCTCAACGTCTTCATCCCGCGAGAACTGCCCGTAGACCGTATTGCCCGGGAAGGTCATGGAAATCTGAGGGCGGATGGCTTCGTCGGCCTCGACCTCACGGAAAACGGTGACCCGGTGGACCTTCGGCGCGTCCTGCGTGAGGCGCGTCGTCAGCTCCTGATGCATCGTTCCCCCGTTGAGGCCCGCATCGCAGACCAGCGACAGTCGACCGTCCCTGGCCTCGGCCCGCAGGTGAAGGTTGCGAACGTCATACTGCTGGTCCACATTGACGTCGTAGGCCGTGTAACGGTCGGCCGTGATACGCAACGTCGCATCGGCGCCGGCGAACATACTTCGCATCCGTTCGATCGTGCAGCTGGCGTTGCGTTCCAGATCGGCGACATCGGCGTCGGTCAGCGCGCCGGTCGATTTTCGGACCGCCTGGCCGGAGAGCCACTCGATGATCTGACGGTCGTTGAGTGACTCAAACAGCAGATGCACTTCGCCGCGCGGCTGGCTCCGCGGCGTGGTCACGTCGGCCACCAGCCAGCCGTGCGTATCGCCGACGCGGAATTCCAGGTCAGACGTCGCCAACTGGCGCAAGCGAATGCCGCCCGCCGACCGGGCCAGGCCAGCCAAGTCCGTCCGGCCATCCAGACGAACCGGCAGATCGCGCCGTACGCCGGTGAACTCATCAAACTGCAGCCGCAACGACTCGGCGTGCCCATCGCCTGTCGCCGGACCGGCGAGCCAATGCATATTCGCCTGCATCCGGCCCGACATGTCGGTCCAACCGTCATCGCGAAGTTCCGGGATGAATCCGAGCAGCCGCCCGGCGTCGGCAAGGTCCAGCCGAACGCGGAGATCGGTGCGCTGGTCGGTGTCCGACAAGGCCAGTCGTCCGTCGGCAGATACCTCGACACCCGGCGCGTCGGCTTCGAACGATTCGACGATGACCGGCGACCCGCGATCACGCGCCCGACTCAGCAGAGCACGGCTTTTGAGGCGCACCGCCTTGCCGTCCGTCCGATCCGACCGCGTAAAGGTCAGCAGGGCCAAGGCGGCTTCGATATCGGCCACCACGCCCTTCTCGTCCACCTCGATCGTCACCGCGGCGCTGCTTTCGTCCCCAAGGCCGATCCGCCTGGCCTCCCGGTTCGCCGCCGGCGCGGCCCAGGCCAGCAGTGTCTCCGGCCGGGCGGTGAGATGCATCCCGAATCGGCCCGACCGCACGCCGGCCAGCCAGTCTTCTGCTGCCTCGCGCGGCCCGTTGTCGATGGCGATCGCAAACTCTCCGCCGATATCGTGAACATCCAGGCCGGGCGCAGTGGTCCTGCCCGAGGTGATCTCGATACGCCGCGTGCCGTCCGGCGACACAGGCGCGACGCGCATGCCCACGTCCAACGACATCTCCCGCCATGCACGCGCGACCTCGCCGGTTTTGTCCAGCAGGCCGACACGGTCCAGCGAACACCTCAGATGTACCGGCGAGTCTCCAGCGCCGCGGCGGTCCTGCCGCGCGCGAATGCCCAGTCTGCCTTCGATGCGACGCTCGCCCAACCGTCTCGCCAGCGCCGGCGACGCCTGCTGCAGTTCGCCCAGGTCATCAACCTCAAGGACGGCAGTGTAATGCTGCGTCGCGTCCCTGGCTGGCGCCGTGACGTCGAGCGTCGCTTGCCACCAGTCAGCGTCGGCATGCAGAGAAGTCTCGTTGCGGTCGTTTCGATTGCACCACGACACGGAAAGCTCCAGTGGCTCGCCCACGGATTTCTGCCAGATCTGACTCCACCGCAGCCGGGCTGGCGAGGCGTCCATGGCGACGACGCCTCGCGATGTGAGCCCGTCAACGTCCGCATGCACGCGGCCGGTCATTCGCCCGCTGGCAAAGGGCCCGGCCTCGTCGCATGCCGACGGAAACATCGCGACGAAATGCTCCACGCCCGAGACCACCAATGCCGCCTCGAAGCTTCCCCCCCCGCGTCCGTCATGGCCGGACAGATCAGCTTGGCCGTTTCGCATCTGCAGGCTTCCCTGACCGGCCTGCAGGTCAAGCTGCAGGTCGCGGATGGCGGCATCGTCGGCATGCAGGCCGGCCGTCAGGTCCAGCCGCAACGACTGATCGACGGGTTTGCCGAACAGTTCACCCACCGCCAGATCGCTGCCGGCGGGGCTCTCCAGCCCGACCCGCAGCCAACACGGCTCGCCGCGCGTCAACGACCATGTGCCTCGCATCTCGCCGGTCGTGGCGAGCTGTTGGGGCCTCAGATGCAGGGCCGTCGCCAGAATGTCCGCGTCACACAGGCGGATCGTGCCGCGAACCGATACGTGCGAGAGGGCCTGGAGCCAATCGGCGTCGGTGACGCGTCGATCCGTCCCCAGGAGCGTGCGGATTACCTGGCCAGCCTGGGGAATATCGCCGGCCTCGGCGGTGATTTCGTTGCGTCCGAGGGCCAGGCTGAAGTGCCGCAACTCGACCGTGCCGGTGGCTTCGTCGGTATCGGCCTGCAGTTGCAGCGAGGTCGGCAGGCCGGAGCGTTTGACCGCCCGCCCGGCGTGCCGCAGCTCGGCCTGGCGTGCATCGAGCGTCAGTTCGAGTTCCATACGCCGACTGACGGCGTCGCGGCGGGCGGCGGCATGCAACGCCACGGGGCCGTCGATTTCCATCGCGCCTGGCCGGCTGCGAGGCAGCAGTTCGCGCAGTCGACCCGGCTGGACCCGCCCGTTCAGCTCGGCAGCTTCCAGGGACTGCCATCGACCCGAAAGGAAATCGGTATAGGCGATGGCTCGACCTTCAAGCACCGCGCCGGGCATGCGAATGCGAGCGGCCTGGACGTCGATACGGTCGCTGAAGGCATCGTAGCTGGCATCAACCTGAAGCGAGGCCTCGCCAACCGGGCCGAACACCAAGCCGTCGGCGTCAGCCAACTCCAGGCCGCGCACATCGGCATCGAGGTCGATCCGGTCGATCTTGCCGTGTGTGTCCAGCGTAAACGCCAGTCGACCGCCGCATCGACCAGCCAGGCGATGGACCGTGCTCTCCGGCGACAGCGGCAGGGACGCCAGGTCGAGATTCTGGATAAGGCAGCGGGCCTCCGGCCCGGCCTCGCCAACCGGGCCGCCGCCGACGAGTTGCAGAATCACGGCCGCCGGCCCGTCGGGCTGCTCGATGTGCCCCGTGAGGCTCATGTGTCGAATTCGATCGCGGCGGTCCCGCACGAGCTGGAAGTCCGCGACCTTCAGCGTGCGCATCCCGTCCGCCCCGGAAGCACGAAACGCCACGGACGCCTCCCGTACAGACAGCCGACGGGGCTGGACGGTTCCCTCGAGGGGCCTCAGGGACGCAATATTCCATCGGCCGTCCGGTACAGTCTCCACATGCGCTTCGAGACCCACGATCTCCATCCACGCCATCTCGCCCCGCAAGATGTCCATCGGTGAGAAGTCAGCCGTCATCTGCCGGGCGCGAATCATCGTCGACTCACGACAGCCCGGCGGCGAGGCGATCTGCAGATCACGAAGGATCAGGCCCCGTCCCCAACTGACATCCACATCGCCGATCTGAACGTCCAAGCCGGTCTGGGCCGACAGCGTTTCGGTCACGTAGTCTCGCACCAGCCCTGCCGGCAGCCACCAGGGCAGGAACACATACAGGGCCGCCAAGAGCAGCAAGAGAATGACCGTCGCGCGAACGGCACGCTGGCCGGCACGTCGACGGCGGCGTGCGGGGCTTGCCGCGACGGAAACGACCGCCGCGTTGGCTGTTGCCTGTTGCGTCACATCGAGGCTCCTGCCAAGGGACGATGGAGCATACTTCAGGGCGCTAGTGTACCGACCAGGGAGGCATCGCTCAATGCCTTCTGCCGTCCGACCGGCGGATCGTTGACACCGGCCGGCGTTGCCGGTCTAATCGACGCTGAAGACGAGAAGGACGCCGACGAGACTGCAGCACTCGCGTCCGCAACCCCATGAAAGGCAAGGAATCGTGCGCACGCCGAATGTTGTCTACATCATGGCCGACGACATGGGCTACGGCGACGTCGGCTGTTTCAACTCCGACTCGAAGATCCCCACGCCGAACATGGACCGCATCGCCTCCGAGGGCGTGCGCTTCACCGACGCCCACAGCTCCTCGGCCGTCTGCACGCCCAGCCGCTACAGCGTGCTGACGGGGCGATACTGCTGGCGGACGCGACTAAAGGGCGGCGTGCAGGGCGGCTATGGTCTGCCGCTGATCGACCCCGGCCGCATGACCGTCGCCGGCCTGCTCAAGCAGCGCGGCTATGCCACCGCGGCCGTGGGCAAGTGGCACGTGGGGTTCGAGTGGCAGCCGGCGGAGACCGGCCCGGGCATCGACTTCAATATGTGGGACGACGGTGGCGGCGTGGACTTCAACAAGCCGATCATCGGCGGCCCGTGCGACGTAGGCTTCGACTACTTCTTCGGCATTGCCGGCTCGCTGGACATGGCCCCCTACTGTTTCATTGAGAACCGTCAGACGGTGGGCATTCCGTCCGAGCCGAAAAAGACCTACTACGCCCAGCAGCGACAGGGCCCCCAGACGCCGGACTGGGACGATACGCAGGTGGATGTCGAGTTGCGCAACAAGGCCGTCGCGTGGCTGGAAGCCACCCACGAAGAATCCGCCGATCAGCCGTTCTTCCTGTACCTCACGCCGTCGAATCCGCATCGGCCCTGCGTGCCGCCGGAGTTTGCCCGCGGCAAGAGCCGGGCGGGCCTGCGCGGCGACTGCGTCTGGACCGTCGACTGGCTGGTCGGCGAGATCGACGCCTGCCTCGAACGCCTCGGCGTCAAGGACAACACGCTCATCATGGTCACCAGCGACAACGGCGCCCGACCGGCCGACGTCGACGGCGACCTCCACGGCCATAAGAGCTGCGGCGACCTGCGCGGCTACAAGGCGGACATCTGGGAAGGTGGCCATCGCGTGCCGCTGGTGGCCCGTTGGCCGCACGTGGCCGAGGGCGGCCGGACCGTCGATGCAACCGTCTGCCTGATGGACCTGATGGCCACGGCGGCGGAGATTACCGAACAGCACCTGCCCGACAACGCAGCCGAAGACAGCTACTCGCTGCTGGGCCTGCTGAGCGGTGAGAGCGACGGGCCGTCGCGGCCGAGCCTGATCCACCACAGTGTCTGCGGCATGTTCGCCCTGCGCGACGGCGACTGGAAGATCTGCTGCGGCCTGGGCAGCGGCGGATTCTCCGAGCCGCGATCCGGCCAACCCGTTCCCGGTGGCCCGGCCGGACAGCTTTACAATCTCGACGAAGACCTTGGCGAGACAACCAACCAGTACGCTGAGCACCCCGAGCGTGTCGAGTCGATGCTCGCGACAGTTCAGACCGCCAAGAACACCGGTCGAACACGCCCGGCCAGGACGGACTGATACGACCGCATTCAAAATGCGCGACGGGCGGTGAAGTACCCGCTCCATAATCTGTTTACGCAGCTTCGAAGCCCACCGCCGGTACGTCGACCCGCAGGTCCTTCTCGCCGGCGAAGCACGGATGGACGTCGCGCCGCTCGATGGGCGGCAGAGCATCGAGGCCTACGATGAGCAACGTGACGTCTCGTTTCACGAAACGCCGGACGAGTTCGCATCGCTGCCGATGAGGACGGGCCTGTTTGCACTGCTCTGGCCGAGCGACGCCCACCGCCCGAACGGCCAGCTTGCCGGCCCCTTTGACGTCCGCAAATGCGTCGTGAAGATTCTGCTCGACTGACCGCACATTCTGCCCCTGGCGGATCGGCGTCTCGGCGGATACAGCACCGATCTTGATCTATTTATGTGAAATTTTTTTGCAGGGTCGTCGACATTTCATCTTGTCAAAGCCTGCCGATGCGCTTACATTGGGTTCTGGAATCTTGAGCCGATTCCACCCGAGACAGTGAGGGACAAGCGACCATGGAGGCGTCGTTTCCACTATGCGAAGGTGCAGCGTCTGAGCCGCGTTGTCACGTCGTAGGAATGTCCACCCCTGACCGTTACATGCTGTTTCCGCATGGAATGTGATGGCCCGATCGCTGTCTGCAGGAATGAGAGTCTGTTCTGCCATCTTGGGCCGAACACACCAGACGAGAGAGAAAGCGAGGACAATCCAAGAACGCACCCGTGCTTCCATGAAGCCGCCGTGCCAGCCGTGTGCCATTGCGCCCGATCTGGCATGCGACGTCTGAGACAGCGCGCCATCGGACCGGACAGGTCCGCACGCGTCAAGGCAGACGCCGCGCCCCGGCAGTGCTGTCCGTCCACCGGCCGGCAAGGGCAAGACGTGTGCGTCCACACAACCAAACAACAAAAACCAGAAGCCTGTGAGGGGCTTTGGCTATCGCCAGACAGCAGCCCACAAGAGGCAACACACGGTGTCGACGGAGGATCGCGACCCTCCAAAGGAGCCCAACATGAAACTTGCATCCATCATCGCTGCCATCGCCATCATCCTGACGCTTGCCGCTGTCGGGCAGGCGGCGCCGCTACAGACTGAAACCGAAACGTACGGTCCGCAATCGCCGACATTCTCGGACACACTCAATTTCAACCAATACAGTGGCGGCGACTGCGGCCTCGTCCGCATCACGCTGCACGCCGCTTCGTCCGGCGGCAGCGTTAGCCTCGACAACGAGGGCGAGAGCAGTGCGGTGGCATCCTATGATTTTGGCATTCGCAGCACACTTTCCTCGACGACCTTCTCACCGGACGTCGTGCTCAACGCTCTCAACAGCGGCTCGGAGAATCTCGCGGCTGATGATGGCGATGATCCGGAAACCGTTCAAACAGATGCGCCCGACGGTGCGTTCATCACGGGCAGCAACGTATCAGACGGTGACGTACTGGAGTTCACGGGTACAGATATGGATCCCTTCCTCGGCAGCAGCACCTTCGATATTCTCGCTTCCGTTGATTCGATTGCAACCATCACCGGCGGCGTAAACTTCACGAACATCGTCTCGCAAGGCGATGGATATGCCACCGTTGAGTACTTCGTCCCCGAGCCGGCGACGGTGGGCCTGCTAACCATCGGCGGGTTGGGGCTGCTGCTGCGGCGCCGTCGCCGCAATGCACGGGCATAGGCAGCCAGGCTTCTGGGCAAGGTGCGTAACCGCTTGCGTACCCTACCGCTCTTTGCATTCGCGGACGTTGCGGCGAGAAGCCGCGGCGTCCGCAACTTTTTGCGCCTGCCACCACCTCACCCCACACGCCCCATGCCCCACAAAGCATCCGGCAGCCGCCCCGTATCCAGCCCCGGCAGGGGTCCGGTAGGCTGTGTCGAGTCTTCGAAGACGCACCTTTTTCTCTTCATCCGCCTGCGGGAAGAGCCCTCTCTGGCTCGGAGACTCGCCATCTCTCCCAGAGGGAGAGAGGTTCAAGAACTGCAGGCGGCGCCGAGTCTTCGAAGACGCACCTTTTTCTCTTCATCCGCCTGCGGGAAGAGCCCTCTCTGGCTCGGAGACTCGCCATCTCTCCCAGGGGGAGAGAGGTTCAAAACCTGCAGGCGGCGCCGAGTCTTCGAAGACGCACCTTTTTCTCTTCATCCGCCTGCGGGAAGAGCCCCCTCTGGCTCGGAGACTCGCCATCTCTCCCGGAGGGAGAGAGGTTCAAAACCTGCAGGCGGCGCCGAGTCTTCGAAGACGCACCTTTCTCTCTTCATCCGCCTGCGGGAAGAGCCCTCTCTGGCTCGGAGACTCGCCATCTCTCCCGGAGGGAGAGAGGTTCAAGAACTGCAGGCGGCGCCGAGTCTTCGAAGACGCACCTTTTTCTCTTCATCCGCCTGCGGGAAGAGCCCTCTCTGGCTCGGAGACTCGCCATCTCTCCCAGAGGGAGAGAGGTTCAAAACCTGCAGGCGGCGCCGAGTCTTCGAAGACGCACCTTTTTCTCTTCATCCGCCTGCAGGGAGAGCCCCCTCTGGCTCGGAGACTCGCCATCTCTCCCGGAGGGAGAGAGGTTCAAGAACTGCAGGCGGCGCCGAGTCTACGCAAGGTGCGTCGTCGCCCGAAGACGGGCTTGACGGAGCCTGCGGCCGGTCCTCAGCCCCGGCAGGGGCGTCGGTCAATAGCCCCACGCGTCAGCGTGGGGACCAAACGCGCGAGCTTAAGCCCCGGCAGGGGGCGCCTTGAGGCTGCAAAGTTCCAGGGCGCCCGGCCCGTCGGGGTGGAAATGCCGGACACCACCATTGACCCGACCGCCCCTCTGCTTCCGTGTGCCGATCTTCTTCATTGCCGCGGACCGGTGATGGGCGTAGAATCAGGCGGCTTTGCTGAAGGGATCAGCCTATGCGATACCTCGTTGTGCTAAATGTCGTGCTGTTGGCCGTAACCGCCTCCGCCGCTGCGCAGGAGGTCCAGCCGGCCGAAACGCCCGCGGCCGACAGCGGCGCCGCAGAAACGTCCGACGATGCCGCCACCACAACACGCGACATCCCGCGCATCATCCGGCGCAAGGGCGTCAAACGACCGGCCCTGCCCGAGCAGATCGACACCGCCTTCGTCATCCCCATCCAGGAACAGATCTCGCCCAAGCTCGCCCACGCCATCGGCCGGAAGATCATGCGTTGCCGCGGCCGGGGGGCACAGATCATCATCTTCGACCTCAACTCCCCTGGCGGGCGACTCGACGCCATGGAGGAGATCGTCAGCACCATTCGCGACGAGGCCGACGACATCTACACCGTCGCCTACGTTCATCCCAACGCCATCAGTGCCGCCGCCATTATCAGCCTCGCCTGCGATGAGATCATCCTCGCCCCGGCCGGCAAGATCGGCGACGCCATGCCCATCATGCCCGGACCGCAGGGCGTCCAGGAAATCCCGGAGAAGGAACGCGGCAAGATTGAATCGTACATGCGGGCCGAGATGCGATCGCTCGCCAAGATGCAGGGCTACAACGTGCTGATGTGTGAGGCCATGGTCACCATCACCATCGAGGTCTGGCTGGTCGAGAACGTCGCGACCGGCGAGCGAAAGGTTGTCGAGGCCTCCGAGTGGCGACGCCGCGTGAAGGATACCCCCGACGCCGGCGACGATGCGAACGCCGATGCCGAGTGGCGATATATCCGTACGGTCGACGGGCCGATGGAATTGGTGACGATGGACGCCGAGGAAGCGTACATGTACGGCTTCACCGAGCACATCATCGACGACATGGACGCCCTCGAAGCGCACTTCAACATCACGACCCCGCCGCAGGTACTGGCCGACAACTGGTCGGAAGAACTGGTCGACTTCCTGACCAGCCCGGCCGTCGCGAGCATCCTGTTCTTCCTCATGCTGCTGTTCGGCTATCTGGAGACCAACACGCCGGGCTTTGGCGTATTCGGCGCCATTGCCATCACCTGCCTGGTCATCCTCACAACCAGCCAGTTCCTCGTGGGGCTGGCCCAGTGGTGGGAAATCGCCGCACTGATCCTGGGCGTGATCCTGATCCTCGTGGAGATCTTCGTGATTCCCGGCTTCGGCGTGGCGGGCATCAGCGGCATTGCCCTGTGCATCATCGCCCTGCTGGCGATGGTCGTACCGAACGCGCCGACGGAACTGCCCTGGCCGGACTCGCAGGTCGCGTGGGACTTCTTCCGACGCGGCACGCTGGGGCTGGGGCTTGCGTTCGTCGCCTTCCTTGTCGCGGCAGGCATTCTTTCACAGTACCTGCCGAAGATGAAAATCCTCAGCAAGAGCCGCCTGCTGCTCGCCCCCTCGCGCCCCGCGGCGTCCGAGCCACGGGCCGACGACGCGCCGATCTTTCGCATCAACGTCGGCGACGAGGGTCTCGCGGCCTCCGCCCTTCGCCCGGTCGGCGAGGTACGCTTCGACGGCGACCTGATCGACGCCATCAGCGACAGCGGCATGATTGACCGGGGACGACGTGTACGAGTTATCAAGCGCGAGGGCAACCGCCTCGTAGTCGAGGAGATCGATACGTAATGGAACTACTGGCCGTTTCCAATGTTACCTGGGTCGTGGTCCTGCTGGTCGTCGCAGCCGTGTTGCTGCTGGTCGAGGTCATCACGCCCACGCTGGGCCTCCTCGGTACCGCGGCCATCGGCGCCGCCGGCGCGGCCGTCTTCTTCGCTTTCCGCATCCACTGGATTGTCGGCATGCTCGTGCTGATCGGCTGCCTGATCGGCCTGCCGGTGTACCTGTACCTGTCGGTCAAGGTTCTGCCGAAGACGCCACTGGGCCGGCGCCTTTTCCTTCGAGCCGCCCCCGATGCCACCAACGACGCCACCCCGGAGTCCAAGACGCTGCACGAACTGATCGGCAAGCACGGCACGGCCGTGACCACCCTGCGCCCCAGCGGTGAAGTGAAGGTCGACGGCCGGCGATACGACG
Source organism: Planctomycetota bacterium (assembly GCA_009908915.1). Taxonomy (GTDB): domain Bacteria; phylum Planctomycetota; class Phycisphaerae; order SM23-33; family SM23-33; genus JAAAOJ01. The sequence continues at coordinate 74,972 of JAAAOJ010000034.1, read as the reverse complement.
CGCGGGCCGAGTACGGGATGATCGAATCCGGCCAGGCCGTCGAGGTCATCCGCGCCTGCGGAACGGATGTTGTCGTACGCCCCCTTGACAATGCCGGCTGAATCCGCGACAACCAAAACATTATGCACCTGAGAATAGGAAAGGGACCACTATGATCGCATCGTTGATGCTGTTGGCACAGGAATCATCGACCGGCGCAGCCGACATCTTGCTCTATGTTATGATCGGTATCGCCGTCGTTGTCGGCTTGGCCATACTGATTCTCTTTGGCCCGCTGTTCGGCTTATGGCTGCAGGCCCTAGCGGCCCACGCCGGCGTGGGCATCTTCCAGCTCATCGGCATGCGGCTGCGCAAGGTCAATCCGCAGGTGATCGTTCTCAGCCGTATCCAGGCCGTCCAGGCCGGGCTGGAGGTCGAAACGGGATGGCTGGAAGGTCACTACCTCGCGGGCGGCCGGCCCGTCAATGTGGTCCGGGCGCTGATCGCCGCCAACCGTGCCAACATCGTCCTGACGTGGCAGACCGCGACGGCCATCGACCTCGCCGGGCGCGACATCCTCGACGCCGTCCAGACGTCCGTGAACCCCAAGGTCATCGACTGCCCGAACCCCAGTTCCGGCAAGAACACCGTCGACGCCGTGGCCAAGGACGGCATCCAGGTCAAAGCCAAGGCCCGCGTCACCGTCCGGGCGAACATCGACCGCCTCGTCGGCGGCGCCACCGAAGAAACCATCATCGCCCGTGTCGGCGAAGGCATCGTCACGACCATCGGCTCGTCCGAGACCTACAAGACCGTCCTCGAGAACCCCGACACCATCTCCAAGAAGGTGCTGGAAAAAGGCCTCGACGCCGGCACGGCCTTCGAGATCCTGTCCATCGACATTGCCGACGTCGACGTCGGCGAGAACGTCGGCGCGAAACTCCAGGCCGACCAGGCCGAAGCCGACAAACGTCGCTTCCAGGCCGAGGCCGAGAAACGCCGCGCCATGGCGATGGCCCGCGAGCAGGAAATGAAGGCCCTCACGCAGGAAAACCAGGCCAAGGTCGTCCTCGCCGAGGCCGAAATCCCCAAGGCGATGGCCGAAGCCTTCCGCGGCGGCAACCTCGGCATTATGGACTACTACCGCATGCGAAACATCCAGGCCGACACGTCGATGCGCGAGAACATCGGCGGCGCCGAAAGCGGCGGCGGAAGCAACCAGCAGACGTAGACATCCGGACAAACACCTGACAGCCCGTTTAGAAAGCTACCCGGCCGCGGACGGAACCTTTGACTGGGCGTCATCGTCGCGAAAACTTGACGAATTCAGCAATTCGCCTGCGTTTCCGCTTCTTGACGCTCGGCAAACCGCGGCGACCTCGCGATGCGATCCATTTCTAAACGGACTGCTGAACGCCGAATGGTGCAGTCGCCACTGCATCGCCCCGGCCGACGGAGCCGACCATGCTTGAGACGATGGCCAACATCTCGATACTCGCTGCCTCCGAAGACATCGCGAATGTTATCTTTGCGGTCGTCGTGGCCATCTTCGCCATCATCGGCGCCGTCGCCAAGAAGAACAAAAAGCAGCAAGGCGAGGTTGAAGCTCAGGCCCGCCGCGAGGCCGCCCGGCGACGTCGGCTGGAACAGGCCGTCCAGGATAAACAGGACGATGACGACGACGGCTGGATTGTTCTGGATAACGACGAATCCACGCCGCCCCCGCCGCCCCCGCAACGCATCGGCGGCGACCGTGAGCCCAAACCCCTTCGCCCGCCAGCCCCGGTCATTGAAGGCCGACAGGACATCCAGCGTGCCCGGGCCGAAGTCCGCCGCGCCGAAGCCCGGGCCCGCAGTGCCCAGGCCGATGCCGCCCGCGCAAAAGCCCATGCCACCCAGCAGAAGCAATCGGCGTCCCCAAGTCAGACGCCACACATGACCGCCAGGCCCAACCTCGCCAGCAAAAGCAAAGCCGCAACAACCAGCGACAGCGAGATCGGCATCCGCGTGAACCTCACCCGCGCGCCAACCGCCCGAAACGCCGTTATCCTCCACGAAATCCTCGGGCCGCCCAAGGCCCGGCAGGAGAACCCCGATCCCTGGCAATCCGCCTAACCTCCGCTTAGCAGACCGTTAAGGAAACCATCGCTGCGGCGGCCGGAGCTGTTGCCTGCGCGTCATCGTCGCGAAAACGCGGTCTCTTGCGAATTGACCCGTTCACGAATTGACGAACGTGCCAATTCACTTGCGTTTTCGTTCCTTGATGCTTGGCAAAGCACTTGGACCTCGCGACGCGATCCATCTTCAAACGGGCTATCAACCCCTGTCGCACACAACGGGGGGGGGCAAAATGGCCCCCGACAGCGGCTTGGCATCGACGCGGTCGCCCGATATAATTGCTACGTGTGCCGTTGCTGCCGCAACCGGCCTGCCGGGCCGAGCCTGCGGGTGTGACGCCACACGAGCAACCCCGTTGTCTCCGGACCACGGTCCGGCCGCAGCGGCGCGATTGCGTACGGCCCCCCGGTGACGGGCCGGGGACGTGAAACCAGCACGCTTCCCGCGGGCCGCCGCGGATACGACATAGGGAGTCTGTCCATGCCCGAGGCCAACCCCGCCACGGATGCGGCCATGCCAGCCCAAGACGCGCCCTGCCAGCATTCACAGAACACCAACGACCCGGGCAATCCGCGCGCCGATCGCGAAAGGGAGCCGCAGGAGTCATCATCGGCCGACCGCGACGGTGCCGACAATGACGCCGAGGCGACCGCCGACAGCAGCGCCGATGGTAACGGCGACGACAACCGCAAAGGCCGCCGGCGCGGCGGCAACCGCCAGAAGTCGCGGGGCGGGGCGGGCCAGGAACCCAACGGCCCAACGGCCGTCTGCCGCTACGGCCAGATGCGCTACACCGGCGAGTTCCGGCATGGCACACTCAAAGAGCCGCTCAAGCCCGGCATGAACGTCGTCATTCGCACCGATCGCGGTGTGGAACTCGGCCAGGTCGTCACACCCGTTTCGCGCAACGACGAACCAGCGCCCTATCCCTGCTCGATCTGCGGTAAGCAATTGAAGGATTTTCTGGACAACGAAGGCGGCGACTATCCCTTCCGCCGCAACGGTCGACTGCTCCGTATCGCCAACCAGCAGGACATGATCGAGCACCGCCACCTGGTCGATTCCGCGAAGCATGCCGGCACGTACTGCCGCGACCAGATTCGCGAACTCGACGCGCCCATGCGACTGGTGACGGTCGAGCACCTGCTCGGCGGCGAACGTATCGTCTTCTACTTCACGGCGGACCAACGCGTGGACTTCCGTGAACTGGTCCGCCGGCTCGCCGGACAGTACCGCACGCGCATCGAGATGCGACAGGTCGGCGCCCGCGACGAGGCCCGGCTGGTCGGCGACTACGAACGCTGCGGCCAGCGATGTTGCTGCCAGCAGTTTCTCAAGGACCTCAAGCCGGTCTCCATGCGGATGGCGAAGGTCCAGAAGGCCACGCTCGACCCCTCGAAGATCTCCGGCCGCTGCGGCCGCCTGATGTGCTGCCTGCGGTACGAGGACAAGGGCTACAACGAGTTGCGAAAGAACCTCCCGCACCGCAACACATGGGTGCGAACGGAGGAGACGCTCGGTCGTGTGATCGACACGCAGATCATCACACAACTGGTCAAGCTCATGCAGCCGGACGGCAATATCGTGGCGGTACGGGTCGACGAGATCGTCGAACGCAATATCAAGCCGCCCACCGATGACGAGGCCCGAACGCATGCCGCCCGTTCGCGCGCGGAGAGCCGCAAGGAACAGATCGACCAGGCCGTCAGCAATGTCGGCGGCGTGAAGGTCGAGCAGGCGGACGACCAGGCGTCCAGTAATGATAGCGACGACGACTCGTCCGACCGCCGGACATCCAAGCGACGGGGCCGGCGACGTCGTGGTCGACGCCGCAGCAAGAACAAGAAAGGCGGGCCGAATGACGGCGGCCAACAGCGCGGCGACGGCGGTAAGAGCAGAAGCCAACGCCGCCGGAAGAAAGGCAAAGACGGCGGAAAGAAAGAGTCGGGCGGATCCTGACGAACGCACCCTCGGCCGGCCGGTTGGCACGGGCGTAAAGGGGAACACCCGTGCCTTCCACACTCACCGGCCTTGGTGCATGGCCACAAGAGACGGCCAAAGCACCTCGCAACAGCAGCAGGGCCTTACCAGAGGCCCTGCTGGACCATCGCGTCTGCAACCTTGATGAAGCCCGCCACGTTCGCGCCGTCCACGTAGTTCACGAAGTCATCGTCCTTTCGGCCGAATTCGACGCAGTTCTGGTGGATTGATCGCATGATCCGCTGGAGCTGCTGGTCGACTTCGTCGCGGCCGCGCCGCATGCAGCCGGCATTTTGCGTCATTTCAAGACCGCTGACAGCCACGCCGCCGGCGTTGGCGGCCTTGCCGGGTCCGTAGAGAACCCGGGCATCGAGAAAGCGATCGACCGCCTCGGGCGTCGAGGGCATGTTGGCGCCCTCGCTGAGACAAATGCAGCCGTTGGCAATGAGTGTGCTCGCGTCATCGCCGGAAATCTCGTTCTGGGTTGCGCTCGGGAAGGCCAAGTCACACGGCACGGACCACGGCCGCTCACCGGGCAGGTATGTTGCAGCCGGATACTCCTCGGCATACTCCTTGATGCGTCCGCGGCGCCGGTTCTTCAGGTCCATGACATACTGAAGCTTCTCGCCAGTCATGCCGTCCGGGTCCACGATCGTGCCGCTGGAATCGCTCAACGTCACGACCTTCGCACCGAGTTCAAGCAGTTTTTCGGTCGTATACTGGGCCACGTTGCCCGACCCGCTAACCGTCGCTGTCAGGCCCTCGACGTCCATGCCACGCGTGGCCAACATCTCCCGCGCGAAGTACACCGATCCATATCCGGTAGCCTCGGGGCGAAGTCGCGAGCCGCCCCAGCCCAGGTCTTTGCCTGTCAGCACGCCATGGAACTGGCCCGTGATTTTGCGGTACGTTCCGAACAGATAGCCGATCTCCCGGCCGCCGACGCCGATGTCCCCGGCAGGGACGTCGATGTCCGGACCGATATGACGGTACAACTCGGCCATGAACGCCTGGCAGAAGCGCATGACCTCAGCATCGCTGCGGCCACGCGGGTCGAAATCAGACCCACCCTTGCCCCCACCCATCGGCAGGGTCGTCAGGCTGTTTTTGAAGATTTGCTCGAAGGCGAGGAATTTCAGCACACCGAGCGTCACCGACGGATGAAAGCGCAGGCCGCCCTTGTACGGACCGATCGCGTCGTTCATCTGAACACGGTAGCCGCGGTTGACCTGGGCGCAACCGTCATCGTCGGCCCAGGCGACACGGAACAAGATCGCACGATCCGGAATGACCATTCGTTCCAGCACGCGCGCTTCGCGGTAAGTATCGTTCGACTCGACGATCGGCCAGACGCTCTTGACGACCTCGTGGACCGCCTGGTGGAACTCCGGCTCGTTGGGCGACTGTGACGCGACACGCTCCATGAACTCGTCGATGGATTCGTCCAGGTGCAGGGCCGGCGCCGATGGTGTGGTTGTTGCGTTGGACATGGCTCTTACATTCTCCTGTTGTCTTGGACTCTGAGGCAGCTTACGCCTCGGAACAGATCTGTTACTGGTGTGTGCAGACGCGCTCGATGCCGTCGATCAGATGACGCAGTTCCTCGAGCTTCTCAACGAAGGCAACCCACCCCATGCCGGGAGAAAAGCCGGGCTGACCGTCCTGCTCACCGACGCCGTGAGCCGCCTGGTAGCGCCGCACCTCGGCCCACAGCTCGTCCCAGACGTGGGCGGCGTCGCGGCTGGAGGCGGCGGCGACCTTCAGAAGATGCTCCTTGTGGGCCACAGGATCCGGGGCCTCCACCTTTGGGGTGCGGGAATGAAAAATGACACTGAGCGGCCTGGCGCCGGTTGCAGCCTGCGGGGCGTTCATGAAGGGCTCCTTTCTCTCGCGTCTTGCATACTGCCACTCCGCACGCCGAAGTGGCCGGATTCCACTGTACAGGCGAATTCAGTATTCTAATACGGCATATAATACGCATTGACTGCGCACTCAGCTTGCGTTATTATTTACGGATGCTTTACCCATAATATGTACAGAAGTCCCCATATTCGTGGAGACACAATGGCAAACAACAAGGCCCGGCAGAGCCGTACCACAGCCGACGACAACACCCACCAAGGCAGCTCCATCCAACTGGCCCTGCGCGAACGCGTAAAGGAACTGAACTGTCTGTACACCATCTCACGCCTGCAGGATGTTCACTTCCGGCAGATCGGCGCCTTCCTGCAGGGCGTTGTCGATTGCCTGCCCCCGGCATGGCAGTATCCGGAGGTGACCTGTGCGAGGCTCTGTTACGGGGACGCGGAATACTGCTCCGCCGAGTTTGCAGAGTCTCCCTGGAGGCTGTCCGCCAATATCCATGACAGCAATGGCGACCCGATCGGCTGCATCGAAGCGTACTATCGCAAAGCTGTCTGGGGCATCGGTGAAGACCCCTTCCTGCCCGAAGAGCATACCTTGATCCGCGACGTCGCCGATCGCGTCAGTCGGGCGCTGAAACACATGAAGGCCGAAAGCGAACTGCGACAGGCCCACCTGGAACTCGAGCGGGAACACAAGGCGCTTCAGGAGGTCAATATCGCGCTTCGATCGGTGATGTCGCGGCTCGAAGAGGACAAACGCAGCATCCAGGCGAACATCCTCTCGAACATCCGTAAGATCCTCATGCCGATGGTCTTCGAACTCGAATTGGAGGTTTCAGGACGCCAGCGATCGCTGGTGACGCTGCTGCGTCAGAATCTCCACGACATCGCCTCGCCGTTCCTGACCGAGTTGACGCAGGACCACACCTCGCTGAGTCCGACGGAGATCACGGTCTGCGCGATGATCCGCAACGGCATGTCGACAAAGGAAATCGCGCGCCTGCGCTGCATTTCCGTCGCCACCGTTCGTCGCCACCGTGAGAACATACGGCGAAAGCTTGGGCTGCGCAATCGAAAGGTAAACCTCGTCAGCCATTTGCAGTCGATGGCGAGTGCATCGCTGAGCGACCAGGGCGGCTCGTTTGCCCCGGAACATTCGACTGCTACTTGACCAGCCGGGCGGCCGCGAGGTTGACGTGGTCGCCCACGCCCAGACCGTCCGCGCCGAAATCCACGCGAAGGGTCAGCGACTTCACGCCACGAACATCCACGCGAATGGTCCTGGCGTTGTCCTTGCCGGTCAGATCGAGCGATTTCTGCTGCTCGTCACCGACGTGAATGGCCAACGGCTTGCCGTCGCCGAGAATCTCCAGCGTCGCCTGGCCGGACGGCCGAACCGCATCGTCAATCCCGACCGTCGCCAGCAGCGACGTGTACGTGCCCTCAAGCATGTACGTCAGCTCGGCAAAACTGTGCAGACCCAGACCGTGGCGGTACTCGCGCCCGTCCAGGCGGATCGATCCGCCATGAGCCGCCCGGTTGCGACGATACTCGAACGTGTGATCGAATGTGCCATGCTGCTCGACCGACGCCGGCTCGATATCGCCCAGGTTTACCAGCCTATCAGAGATGTAGCGGATCGACGCGACCTTCGCCCGCGGCAGCTTCAGTTCGCCCGCCGCAAGCGTCTGGGCCGTCACCGTCTCGGCATTCATGCTCAATCGCGAGAACTGCAACCGGCAACCGTCGCGCCCGACGAGCACGCCCGCCGGCTTAGGCCGATCCCCCGACAACTCGGCCAGCCAGATCGCCCGCACGGTATCCCGCGCGATCGTACGGTCCTGACCCCGATAACGGAAACCGATCATCTCGTCGGTGATGCTCAGCAGCACGCCGTCGGCCGGCACCCACTTGCCGTCGTCTCGCGCCACGGCCAGCACGTCGCGGCTGCCGGGCTGGATACGGTATCGCTCGCACTTGTCAAGCACCTGTTGCGGCGTCTGGCCGGGCTCGGGCAGCAGGAGTGTCCGTGCGGCCTTGAGACCCATCTGTTGCTCGCCGATGAGCGGCCCGGTCAAGTCAAGCCTTCCGTCCGTCAGCGCGAGCGACTCACAGGCGATCCAGCCGCCCGCCGGTGTCCGAACGGCCAACTGGCCCGCCTTGCGCGTCGCGTCGACGGGGCGCTTCTCGCCGGCGAAGACAATCCCCGCAACGTCCTTGAGTGGCAGCGACGACTCGCCGTCGTCACCCGACACCACCAGCCTCTCGTCCGTGATCGACTGCACGTCGCCGGAGAGGCTCCGGCCGTCGAGGGTTTCGACGACCGCCGCCCCGAAGACCGCCGGCACGGCGACGACCACGGTTACGATTCCTGCAATGATGCGCACGTGTCTCATTCTCCCTCCGCCAGTCGTCGGTGGTAGTCGCGGACCTGGTCGCCGCGTCGCTGGCCCAGGCGCGCCTTCATGAGGTTCTCGATGGCCTCCCGCTGTCGCGGCGGCATGTCGGCCCAGCGTCCTGATTCCTTGCCGCGCGTCGTCTGCGACAGGCGGTTCGGCTGGCTGAGCGGGCCGGGCACGAGCGCGCTGTCCTGCATCGGGCTTGACGGATCATGGCCCGGCTGCCGGCCCTGCTTCTGTTGCTGGCCGTCGTTGCCCTTCTGCTCGCCCTGCTTGCCCGCCTGCTGACGCTTCTGCCGTTGACGCTGCTGCTGTTGCTGCTGCTTGTGACGCTGGGCCTCCTCGGCCGTCTTGATCAGGTCCTCCAGCAACGCCACGACCTCCTCCTGCTTGTCCTGCGTGGTCTCGCCGACATCCGCCCTGGCCAGCCGCTTCTGCGACTCAGCCATGAGCGACGACGCAGCCGCCAGCGGATCCTTGTAAATCACCTCGAGCTGCTCGTAACGAGAGAGCATCGTCTCGACTTGGTCGGTCGTCATCGTCAGGCTGTAGTTCTTCAGGCAGTAGACGTACATTTCCATCGCGTACATGCCGCGCTTCATTTCCTCGTATAGCTTTGCCGCCGCCTGGGCCGACGCCGAGGCAAAACTGATGCGGTCCGGCAGGTTCACGAGGATCTGCGTATAGGCATCAATGGCCTTCCACTGCTGACCGAGATCGCGAAGCGAATTGGCATAGATGTAGTGCATGGCCGCCGAGAGGTAGCTGACGTCCTCGGGGTTGAGCTGCTTGCCAAGCGTCTCGACGACCTTCTGGTGTTCGCCGTCGTTGTAGAGTTTCCACACCTGGGAAAATCGGTCATCCACGGCGGCGTAGGCCTGGCAGATACGCTCGATGTTGTCGGCCTGCGTGTTCGCGGGCTCGTGCGTGAGAATGTGCGTGGCCGCCTTCAGCGCGTCGTCCTCGTAGAGGATATTCTGGACAAGACCGGCCAACACCTTCTGCCGCTCGACCTGCAGACGCTGTGCGGCCGCCATCTTGACCAGTCCTTCGAGTTCTTCCTCGGACATCTCATCGAGGATGTCGGCGATCTCCTCGTCGGTCGGCCCGACCGGGTCGTCCGGTGCCGCGACCGGGTCTTGCGCATTCGGCAGGCCCATCTCACCGTCGATCAACTCGTCGAGTGCGGGTTCCTGCGCGCCGAGCCAGCCGGCCGCGAGGCACAGCAGCGCTGCGCCGGGCAGTATTCGTTGTCGCATTATGTTCATGGCCATACTCCCTTGCATAAAGCAGACTCCCGAATCGGGCGGCCGCATCCAGCCGCCTTAACCTTGGACTCGGCCCGGGGCGCCCATCTTCTCCTTGATCTGGTCGGTCAGTTTGCGGACGCGCTGCTGCTCCTTCGAGAGCACCTTGGCCTTGGCCTTGGCGTCGCCGTCGGGGACCGATGCCTCGAGCTGCCTTTCGAGCTGGCGCGTCTCGCTGAGAATCCGCACCTGCTTGAGCCGCAGCATTCGCAGCTCGGCGATGGGCGGAATCAACGGTTGCTTTCCACCACCGCCCCCCGGCATTCCGCCGCCGCCGCCCTTTCGCCGGCCGGGACCTTTGGACAGCTCGTCGCGGACGGCGTCGATCAGTTCCTGCAGCGTCCGCTCGATTTCTTGCTGGGTGCTTTGCGTCAGGGGCCCGGGATCCTTCTCCTTGAGGCGATCCCGTACACTGGCGAGATCCTCGCGGACATCGCCGAGGATCTCCGGAAAGATGATCGTCGACCCTTCGTCCACGAGCATCCTGCGAACGGCGGCGACCTCGTCGGCCAGCTTGCCTTCCTGCCGCGAATCGTCAAGCAGCGTCTGGGCGGCCTCGCGATCGTAGCTACTCTCGGCGGCTCGTTTGTCCCACGTCTTGCGGGTGCGTGTGGTGATGCGCTTCTGCTGTTCGAGCACCTTCTCGAGCCGCTGCTCGATCTTCGCGAGCCTCTCGGCCTTGCTGCGTTCTTCGAGTTCGGCGATTTCCTCCTGCAACTGCTGCTGCGCCTGGCGAAGCTGCTCGACCGCCTTCTGCTGGTCGCTGTTGGCCGAGCCGGTCTGGCCTTGCGACATCTTGCCGGCGGCGCTGCCGGCCGACTTGCTGGCGCCCTCGACCGATTGCTGCCCGCCCATCGGCTTGCCGTCCGTACCTTGCTTCATGGTCTCGGCCAGCTTGCCGGCGTCGGAGGCAATCTGCCTCTGCTTGGCGGCGTCGAGGTCTTCCTTGGCCTTGGCCATCGCCCGTTCGCGAAGCTTCGCCGCCTGCTCCAGTTTCTCCTGGAGTTCCGCCACCGCCTTCTTCTGCTCATCCGTCGCCGTGGCCTTGTCCTGGGCGGTGATCTCCTCGGCCGCCTTCTCCATGTGGCCGGCTGCCTTCTGAAGATCACCCTGGGGCGGCTGTTGGCCGCCTTGCTGACGTGCCTGCTGCCCGCCGTCTTGACCGCCCGGCCGTCGACCGTGCTCGCCGCCCTGCTGACCACCCTGCTCGCCGGACTGGCCCAGAGATTCCGGATCGATCGCAGCCTTCTCAGCAACGTTCTTCATCGTCTCGTCCAGCGAACCGGCCTCGTCGGCCAGTTCGTCCTGGACGGAGGCGAGTTCGCCGGTTTTGCTCTCGGAGGCGATCTTGTCCATCGCCTCGTCGATGGCCCTTCGGACGGCTCGCAGGTCGGCCGCCGCCTGTCGCTGCGGCAGGCGGGCATCGCCCTTGTGCGACTCGCCCAGCGAGGTCGACGCGCGCGTCATCTCTTTGCCGGCCGAAGCAGCATTCCTGGCCGCGCCATCCAGCGACTCGGGATTGCCGCCCGCCCGGTCAATTGCCTTGCGGAGCGTCTCGTCTTTGGCGGCCTTCTCGATCGCTGTGTTCAGTTCGCCGGCCTGCTCGGCCAGTTGCTTCTGGACCTCGCCGAGGATGGGCAGCTTGCCGAGAGCGGCCTTCTCGGACTGGCGATTCAGACCTTCCTGTTTGTCGATCAGATCCTGCACGGCATCGCGCAGTTCGCCGAGCCGCTTGAGTTCCTCGTTGTCGGCGGGGAGCCTGCCGGTCTCGGCCATGAGCTCCCTCTGCCGCTCTGCGAGGGCCTTGAGGGCGTCGAGGAGCTGCTGCGTCTTCCGGTCGATGTCCTCGGCATGCGCGGCCGCCCGCGTCAGCTCCTCCTCGGCCTGCTGGTCCTTGAGCAGGCGGTCGACCTCGTCGAGAGCCGCGCGGCGTTCTTCGAGCTTCTTGTCGGTCTCGGATGTCTCCGTCGCAGCGCCTTCAAGGATCCGGAGCATCGTTCCGAGCTGGCTGACGACTTCGCCCTGGCTGGCCTGGGCGGCTTGGTCGAGTCCCTCGCGAAGGGCCTTGCGGACGGCGTCCATCTTCTCGGCCACAAGCTCGCGTTGCGCGTGCTCGACAGTCCGACGGAGGATTTCCGCGGTCTTCGGTTCGGTCGCATCCAGTAGCCGGGCGACGTCCAGCATGCTCGCCAGCAGCTCTTCGAACTTCTGCTTGAGGAACTGCGCCTTCTTGGCCAGGTCGCGCGTTTCAGCGGTCTCGGCGGCGTCTGCCCCCGCCTCCTGGGCCAGCACAGCCGTGACCGGCAGACAGGCGGTCCACATCGCCAGGGCCAATAGACTCATCGTGCGTTTCATGTTTCAATCTCCCGACCTATCCACTATGGGGTCGTGTCGTTATCGTCGTCGTCATCATCGCCGGCCGGCTCGAACAACTCGGCCGTACCTTCCTCAGCTCGGACCTTCAGTGTCGACTGCAGTTCGATGGACATATTCAGCAGTCCTTCCAGCCGCCGCGCAAGTTCCACGCGGTTTTCCAGTTTCTGCATGCGTTTGAGGATCAGTTCCATCTGCTGGGCGATGGTGGTCTGGCGGGCCACGACGCTGGTTAATGTCTCGCGAAGCGGCGAGGCGGCGTCCGTGCCCGCGGCCCCCTCAAGCGATGCGACCACACCATTCATCATACGAAGCAATTGCCGCAGCGGCAGGACGAGCTGGCTGCGAATGCCCTCGACGTCCTCGGCTTTGCCGAGGCGGTTGAGTTCCAGCTCCGTCGCCACGTCGTCCAGGGCATCGGCGGCCCTGAGCGTTTCGGCGACCACCGACTGCTCCTTGGCCATGGCATCGCCGATCTGCACGGCGGCATTGGCGGGCACGCCGCCGGCAAGGGCGTCCAGCAGCGCCTCGGACCGACCCAGCGAAAGCTGGTGCTGGCCGGCCGCTTGGAAGAACTCCATGCGGACTTCCTTCTGCTTCGCCACGAGTTGTCCCATGAGTTCGTCGCGACTGATGACGGTGAAGACCATATGGCGACTGCGGACAACGTTGGGCCCGTCGTATTCCGGCGGCAGCAGGTCCGTGGCGATGCCGGTGACGATGACCTCGCTGCCGGGCGCGAGTTTCAGCGGCTGAATGTCGAGTATGCGTTCGCCGGACGCATCGGTCGGCGTGCCGTCAGCCGGGCCGATCGGCGTCTCGACGTCGACGGGCTCGGTCTGGACACGGCGAACGCTTGCCGACTCGCCCTCGCCGACAGCCTCCGCCTTGGCGAGGCTGTACGTGACGCGAATGTCCCGCAGTGCGATGTCGTCGCGTGCCGTCGCCTGGATGGGCAGCATGGCCGTGGGGGCAACAACGTTTCGCACGCCACGGGCGACGATGCTGACTTCCGGCTCGCGATCCGGGATGATCTGCAGGATGTACCGCTGTCCGCGACGATTCGTATAGCCGTCCGTGTCGCGAAGGAGAATCTGCAGTGCTTCCGTCCGGGCCGTGTTCGTCCCGCGGAGAAGGAACCGCCCCTGGAGCAATCGTGGCGCACCGGTATCAGGAGCGGTGTCGATATTGATCTCGCCGCGCTCGGTTTCGTCGACGAGGATCCATGCGTCGGCGAGGTCCTTGCTGGTTCGAGCCTGAACGGTGATCGTCGAACCGAGATGCACCGCCAGGATGCCGCGTCCGCCATCGAGGACGGTGCTGCCGGCCCGACGCATATAAGGCGGAGCGTCGACGGTGAACCGCAGGTCACGAAGGGCCGGCGGATCCAGCAGGCGGACCTGGTGGGGCTCGCGGGCGTCGCGGCGGTCGTCGCCGCCGGTCACATGGAAGCGGAAGGCCTCGCTGACGGCGAGGAACTTCTTGTGGTAGTAGTGTCGCTCGCCGGCGGCTGGCACGGGGCGAAGGCTGGCGAACCGCTGGGCGGCCTGCGGCGTGAGCCGGTTGAGCTGCTGCTCGGTATCACCCTCGGAGGGATACCACGCGTGCAGCGTGACAATATCCGGGGCCTCGCTGCCGGCGGTGGTCTCGACGACGACTTCCAGGTCATTGCCGCGCAGCACCTCCACCGCCGATGCCGCGTGCGTAATCGTACCGTCGCCGGCCACGTCCAGCAGCGGCTGAAGTTTGCCGTGGTGGTCGATGACGAAGACGCGAAGGTAGGTCTTCTGCGGCCAGTCGATATTGCGAAACAGCACGTTCCGCTGCAACCAGAGGTTCATCAGGTCGCCCCGGGCGGCGGTAAACCCGCCGACGAGGACCAGCATCGCCAGGGCCAGGCCCCACGCGCGGGCCAGCCGTCGACGGTCGACAACGGCATTGAACTTGATGCTGCCGATCTGCTGACCCGCCTCGGCGGCGACGCGATCGATCATCGCCCCGCTCATGCCGGCGGCGACGGCCCGGCCGCGGTCGGCCAACTGCAGCGCCGAGATGAATCGGTCACCGAGATGCCGGTAGCGGGATTCGATCAGCATGGCCAGGCTCTCGGCCGTCATGGCCACGCACTGCGGCGCGATCAGCCGGCGTACCAGCACGACCAGCACGCCCGCCAGGCACGAGGCGACGATGATTGCTCGCAGCGGACGATCCAGACGCAGCGCATAGTCAAAGGCAAACGTCACCACGACCAGCCCCGCCAGGGCTGCCAGCACCCAGGCCAGACCCTCGGCCGCCAGCCGACCGCGCAGCGCGAGCCGCAGGCCTCGAAGCTTTGCCATCCGTTGCGATTGTGCGTTCGTACTGGTCATGTTGTCCCTGTCTGTCTCGCCGGCGTCGCTCGGCCGGCCTGAGGGCTTGGACGCCCGTTACGCCATGTTGTTCCGCTTGCGAAGGAACCACTCGACCGCCAGCAATACCGCGATAAGCACCCACACGGGCACGGTGTCCCACAGCGCGTGCCGCTCGTACTCGACGGCCTCCAACTGCCCCGGCGGAATCAGATCCGCAAGGTGTTTGACGTCTTCGATGCCGAGCAGATATTCCTCTTTCGAGGCGAGCTTCTCCATCACCCGTCGGTTGGCCTCCGTTCGCTGAGACTCGGCCTGCGGCAGTTCGATGACAATCTGCTTGCCGGCAACCTGCGACGGATCGATCGTATCGTCGGCGGCCGTCAGATCGAACGTGCCGGTTCGCGAGGCGACGATGGTCGCGGTGTACTGGCCCGGGCGGTTGTCGATGGCCGCCAGTTCATGCTCGACGGCCTCGCCGGTTTTCGTGTCGACCATGCGTATGGTGAAGGTCGGCTCGGTCCGCGGCTTGAATTCCTTGTCGAAGGCCTCGACTTCGAGCGTGATCTTCTGGCCTGCGCTAAAGCGGTCGCCGCCGGCGGTAATGATGACCTGCCGGGCATTCAGCGGCGCCAGGTAACGGACAATGTTGCCCCAGAACCGCCGGTGGTAGAAGCCGTCGTCCACGAACCGCCACCGCCAGGTTTCATCGAAGCCCACATAGACCACGCGTCCGCTGCCGGCGGCCTGAACGGCCACCAGCGGCTCGGCCTCGCCGCGCAATTGCGTGCTTCGCACGGGGTTCTCGGCCAGCACGCGAGCGGCCGGCTTGCGGCGAGCGATCGCATGGGCCCAGTAGACCGGGGGCAGAATGTTCCAGATGCGGCGGTTGTCGTCGCTGGAGCTGACGAGCTTGGTCACCGGGTGGTCGGCGCCGTAGCTCGTCAGGTGTACCGGCAGGGCGTCGGGAACACCCTCCTGGATGATCCGCCGCACGTCGAGTTCATTACGGGCGAGCTTCACCGGCAACAGGTCGGCCAGCGGTTTGGCGGCCGGGTCGCTCAGCACATCGAAGCTGTGCTTGTTGCTGGCAATGTAGCAGAGCCCGCCGCGATGAACGGTGACGAACTGCTTGAGCAGCTCGATGAACTCGGTGTCGAAGCCGTCCTTCGTCGGCATGGGGTCGTAGAGGATCACCACGTGATAGCCCGGCGGGACGGCGTCCCCGGCCTCGCCCGCTTCTGCGGTCGTTGCTTCACCGTCCTCGCCAGCCGGCTCGGTTGGCGGGGCCGGTGCATCGGATGTCTCGCCCGAGTCGATGAGTTCCTTCAGCGTTCGCGGCAGTCGCGTGAGCTTCATGCCGGTCGATGCGGACTGGTTGACCTCGGGGTCGGCGTTCTGCTGCCAGACGCTCAGGCGATACAGATCCGGCTGGCGCAGGAAGTAGTTGCGAATGTACTGGTACTCCCAGCCGGCGTCGCCGCTGACCAGCAGCACGCGGATCTTGTCGTCGGAAACCTTCACGAAGGCGTCGGCGGTGTTGTCCTCGTCGGTCAGTTCGTCCGGTCGCGGCTTGACGACGGCCCGGTAGACGTACTCGCCCAGTTCCTCGGGCGTAAAGGTCAGGGCGACGGTCTGGCTGACGCGGGTGGCCCGGTGGCTGTCTTCGTCGGCGTCGATCAACGTGACGTTCTCGGTCGCCAGCGGTGAAAGCCGCGTGATATCCTCCGGCCAGCCGTCTTCGATCTTGCGGGCGTAGACGGCAACGTCGGCCTTCTCACCGCCGAGGTTGCGGTGCGAGAGCAGCACCTGAACCTCGGTTTCGCTGTTGCGGCGAATCTCGCGCGGGGCACGGACGGCGACGACGGCCATGTTCTTCGGTGGCGTCGGGTCACCGACGAGGACGGCCAGGCGCGGCACGCCGCGTTGTTCGGCATAGTCGCGGGCGGCATCGAGCCGGACGGCCCAGCCGGGCTGGGTAGGTTGGCCGTCACTGACGACCACCAGTGCGCCGATGCGTCGGCCCTGGAAGCGGTCCAGTGCGTCGCGGATGGCTGAGGCGAGGTTCGTCTCGTAGCCGTCGGCATCGAGCGCTGCCAGCGGCGAGGCGCCCTTCGCATCTGCGGGCGAGACTGCCTCACCGGTTCCCGGTGCGGTCGCCTCGGCGGACGCAGCGGATGCAGCATCGGCCGGTGCTGCAGCACCGCACATAGCGGACAACCGCCCGGCCAGCGGGATCGAGCCGATGATGTCGGTGTAGGCCTGTCGACCGGGCTCACTCGTGCTGAAACGGAAGATCTCGATCGGGTGATTCTCGGCCAGGCGGTTGAGCACGCTGTCCGAGCCGCCAAGCTGGCGACGCAGGATATCGATGCGGGATGTCTCGGCGAGGCGAGTCCCGGCGGGCAAGGACTGCTGCAATGCCTCCCGCGCTTCGGCCTGGTCTTCAGCGGCGTAGCGGTCGGCGTATCGCATCGACATGCTGTTGTCGACGAGGACCAGTACCGAGCTGTAGAGCGTCTCGGTGACGCGCAGGACCACGGCCGGCTGGAAGAGAATCGCGATGACCAGCGCGATGACCGTAATGCGGATGGCGGCCAGCAGCTTCTTGATGCGCGGCCGGACCTCGCCCTCCCGGCGGTAGTTGCGCACGGTCAGCCAGACCAGTACGCCCAGGAGCACAAAAAGCCCGAGGCGGACATAGTTGTTGTAATCGGCGACAAGGCCGATACGCCATTCCCCGCCGGCCAGTCGACCGGATTCGAGGTTCAGCAGCCATTCAAGAAAACGCGTCATCGTGATTCGTTCGCCGTTCTATCTTCCAGTGTCGACATGTTCGTGTTCGTACGTCGTCCGGCTGGTTGGGCCGGGCGGCCGGGTGGTCCGCTCAGCTCCAGTGGCCGAACTTACGGCCAAGGTAGCCTTCCATCGCCAAGAAGGCCAGCAACGCCCCGATGGCCCACATCCAGTATTCCTTGCGCTCGCCGGCGCGGGCAATATCGCCGCGGTCGGGCTCGGAGCGGTCGACGTAAACGTATTCGGTGTCGCCCAGGGCGGTATCCAGGTCAACTTCGGTGGCCGCAGCCAGATCGCCCTCGACCGGGTCGACGTTACGGACAAAGAGCACGGACCGCTGCGAGCCGCCCGGCAGGTCGAACTGCAGGTGGTAGATGCCGGCCTCGTCGGCCCGGCTGTAAGCGACGGCGAGCTGCCCACCGTCGCGCTGCGGCGCGAGGGTCACCAGGTCGGCACCGACGGCCGGCGGCCGTAGCGTGACGACTGCATCCCGCAGGGCGCCGCTGAGGTCGTAGTGGATCGTCGCGCCGACGGGGCGCGTGTCGTCGTCGCGCTGGCCGCGGGCGAGCGACTCGGCCAGGTCGGCCACGAACAGCACGTACAGGCCCTGCACGCTGTCGACGGCATCGAGCGCCCAGTCGTTCCAGGCAAGCGAGGCCGTCGAGTAGATCATGACGCACCGGCCCCGGCCGAGGGAGCGACTGACGACGGCCGGGTGCTTTTCCGGATCGTTGAAGCGCACCTCGATGATGGGCACCTCGGCGTCGCCGGGCACGGCGGCCAGAGCCTCGTCGTCGGCGGGCGTGAAAGCAAAGAAACGGATCAGTTGCGTCAGCGCGGCCGCCTCGCCGTCGAAGAAACCCATCGCCACGGCCGGGCTGATGCTTTCGGGATCCATCCGGATGAACGTGCCGCGGTCGTCCGGGTCGCCCTCGGCGGCATGGATGGGCAGCGGCGAAAGGCCGCGCCCGTTGGCGTACATACGTCCGTTGTAGAAGCCGGTGTCGACGCGGTCGCCGGTGTAGATGGCCACGCCGCCGCCATCGCGGACAAACTGCTCCAAGTCCGTCAGGGACGGGTATTCGTCGACGTCGGCGTCCGACTCGTCGCCGGTGCGGGCCGGCTGGAGTGGGAAACTCGATACATTCAGCAGGAAGACGACATGATACGGACGGAAGTCGACGGTGGCAAGCTCCGCCTGGGTCATCACGTCCACGTCGAAGCCATGTTCGCCGCGGCCGGTCGGATCGAGGGCGATCCGCAGGAAGTAGCTGGCGGCATCCTCCGGCAGCCTGGTGGCGGGCTTGCCATCGATGATCAGGACGCGGATGGCCTCGCGGACGTCGAGGGCCAGCCGGGCGGCGTTGTCGCCGGGCAGTTCGTCGGCGGGCAACTCGGCGGCGATAACCGTCGAGCCCGCTTCCTCGGGCGTGTAATCGAAAGTCGTCTGCCAGACCTCCCCGGGCGCTATGGTCGGCATGGCCAGGACGGGCAGCTTGACGGTTTTGGTCTCGCCGTTTCGGGTGAAGGTGGCGCGGATCTGGATTTCGGTATCGCGGACGGTCTCGCCGCCGTGGTTGCGGACGGCGATGCGGATGGAGGCACTCTTGCCCGCCGCGGCGAACCGGTCAACCAGTTCGATGCGTTCGAGCGTCAGGTTGCGACGGGCGTCCTTGCCGTAGTCCATGACGACGACCTTCACGCCAAGTTCGCTCAGGCGTGAGTAGGCATCCCGGAGGGCCTCGACGTCGGCGGCGGCCGTTACGTCGACGCGGCGGATGTCGCTCATGAGATACAGGCGGCGGTCGCCGGACTCGATGCCTTCGAACCACTCGGCCGCGGTCTGCATCGCATCGACGAGCCGCGTGCGACGGTCGCTCGGCTGGATCGCATCAAGCCGCTCGGTCAGCGTGGCCGGATCGGACAGCGTACCGAACGGAAAGAAGGCCACGGGAGCTTCGGGATGACTCGTCAGCAGAATGCCGACCTGATCGCGCGCGGTCATCGGCTCGAGGGCGGTAGCCAGGTCGGCGCGGGCCATGCCGAGGGCGGTGCTGTCGCCGCGCGATTGGCCCATGGAGTAGCTGTCGTCGACAATGAAGACGGCCGCCCGCCCGCCGTTGCCGACGCCGAGAGCGTCGACGGCGCCGCAGCCGCTGAACCTCGCCAGCCCGAAGCCCAGCAGCAGAATGATCAGGCAGCGCAGGACCAGAAGGATCAGTTCCTCGATCCGCAAGCGGCGGCGATTCTTCCGCAGCGCGTCGATCAGGAATCGCATGGCCGCCCAGTCGACGATGCGGGAACGTCGCCGGTTGAGAATGTGGATGAGGACCGGGATCGAAATCCCGCCCACACCCAGCCAAAACAATAATGGATGCAAAAACGGCATAATGTCGTATCCAGTAGCCGGTAGCCAGGAACCGGGTTCCAGGTCACGGGCTACGAGGTTCTATCTTTTCGCGGAGGATTTTCTCACAGCCGCGGCTCGGGCGGCCAGGAACGCACACAGGGCCGCGTCCAGACGGTCGGCCGTCGATATCAGTTTGTAGTCGATGCGACCCGCCACGCAGCGACGCTTGACCTCGTGGCAGAAGCCCCGCACTTCCTTGAGGTAGGCCTCGCGCAGGGCACGCGGCTCGATGGTAACGCGCCCCAGCGCCTCCAGGCCGCGGAACATCGTCGTGCCTTGGAACGGGAACTTCAGTTCGTCGGCATCCATAACGTGCAGCACGAGCACTTCGTGATCGTAGTGGCGGAAGTGCTCGAGCGCCCGGATCACGCCGTCGAGATCTACGAAGAGATCGCTGATCAGACACACGAGCCCGCGTCGGGAAATCTTCTCGGCAAGCGAGTGGCAGATATGCTCCAGGGACGTCTTCTTGTTCGGCTCGACGACGTCCATGGCGTGGACCATCGTCCGCAACTGCTGCGGGCTGGCCGAGGCGGGCAGGTACTGGAGCAGGTCCTCGTCGAAAACGCCCAGCCCAACGGCGTCCTGCTGCTGCTGCAGCAGGAAGGCCAGACTGGCCGCCGCCGTGCAAGCATAGGCGTACTTGCTCAGGCCGTCGCTGCCCTTGCGGGCCTTCTCGCCGTATCGCATCGACTCGCTGGCATCGACGAGAAAGGTGGCCTTGAGGTTGGTCTCCTCCTCGTACTGTTTGATGTAGAAGCGATCGGTGCGGGCCTGGACCTTCCAGTCGATGTGCTTGATGTCATCGCCGGGGGAGTACTCGCGGTGGCTGGCAAACTCCACGGAGAACCCGTGGAACGGGCTCCGATGGAGGCCGCTGATGAAGCCCTCCACCACGTGCCGCGCCCGCAAGTCCAGCCGCGTAATCTTGTTGAGCACCTTCGGATCAAGGTACTTCAGCAGCTCGTCGCGCTCAGTTTGTCGTGTGTTGTCCGCCATGCGAATGTCAGTTCGTTGTTTCGTTGATTCGTCTCGCCCCTTCGGGGCTCTTTCCAAAATGGGGCCGCTGTCCGGGGGCTTGCGCCCCCGGCTATTCCTGTCATGCTCCTTCGGAGCTAAGAAGCCGGTTCGCGTTTATGCACTTCCGCAGCCGTCTATTCTCAATGATGCTCTGCATTATTCCTATGAAGCTCCTTCGGAGCTGAAATGCCGATATGTAGCTTCTCTTTTCTTATTGTTGCTGGTTGTGGCTCGTTTCAGATCTCTGTAAACCTCCGAATAGTGGAGATCGTTCCTTCTTGGGCCCCGAAGGGACCGGACAGGAATTTTCTCAAAAGACCGTGGGCGCGAGCCCACGGTTGGCGATCCAATAACACTGAGCCCCGAAGGGGCGACACTTCATATGTACTGCGGCTGATATTCAATGCCGTGTTTCTCCAACAACGCCTTTATCTCGTCTTCGTAACTCATTACCGTATGATGCTCCCGTTGGGATTCAATATATGCGATCACCTTGGGCAACACCGACCGTGACACGGAAAATCCCGCATATCCATCCTGCCATCCGAAATGCTCCACGCCTTCATCTTTCAGCCATCGCGAGGAATTGGCCTTCAATTCGCGGACATAATCGGCAACGGACAATGTGGGCGGCAGGGAAACGGCAAGATGCACATGGTCTTCCGGACCGTCAATGGCATAGGCTTCAGCGTCCATGTTCCGGACAGCGCCGGCCAAGTATCGTGAAAGCTTGTCCATGATTTCGGCAGACAGCCAGCGACGGCGATCCTTCGTCGCCCAGACCAGATGCAGGTTGATATCTCTGTATGACATTCTGTCCCGCCCCTTCGGGGCTCCCTTTAATTAATGCTCTCTCCCGGGGGCTTGCGCCCCCGGCTATTCCTGTTAAGCTCCTTCGGAGCTCGCGTCCGCCCGTTCTCCGACACCTTCCGACGAAATCGCCCTGTCAACCAGCCTTCGTCTAAGTCGGTTCAGTTGCTCAACATCGAGGTACTCTTTCAGTTTCAGCATCACGTTCGAAATCAATGCACGATTCTCGATGTCGGGTTCTTCTACTCGCTCCTCATTACCATACATGAGTTTCGTCCAGTCTTCGAAAACCTGATCCACTAGAAAGTGGTGCCGTTCCCCCCAATAGCCACTTTCCTTAATCTCTTTGATGGTCTCATTCTTGAAACCTATGCCCCACAAAAGTCCTTCGAGTTCAGAAAGCCCTTGGTCTATTTCAACGGGTATCCATGCGTAATAGCGTTTACCTAGGCGAGTCTCACGCAACTGATCTGCGTATTCCTTGCATGCAGGGCTTGGTCCTTCCTCAGCCAGCTTCTTGTTTATGTTGTAAAGTTCCTTTAGGTATTCTTCACAGAACTCTGCATAACCGTCAAAGACTCGCTCTGCAATGCCTGACACTGCTCCAAGCTGTAGAGCATGCTCGCGCTCCTGTTGGAACTGTTCATGCTGCTTGCGTTGTTCCCACAACAGGGCCTGCACAACTATTCCAAGCAACGCGACGACAAACGGCGCACTAAGAATCTGCACAAGCCACTGCAGGTCTTGATTTGCGTGCAGGGCAATAATGGCAATTAATGATCCCGTCGCTACAAGCAGCAGGAAGATAAGCAGCCATCGTGATTGTGAGGATTTGTCGCTCAAAGAGTCTCCTGATTCATAACTCCGAATTCATAACTCCGAGTTTCTTCAACTCTCTTCCTTGACCGCGCCGGCGGTGCGGGGGTTGGAGGCGATGTCCGACGGCTGGGCCGAGACGATCTCCAACAGCTTGTCGATGATCGTATCCGGCGTGTAGCCTTCGGCGTCGGCATTGAAGTTCGTGACGATGCGGTGCCGCAGGACCGGCTTGGCGACGGCGGCGATATCCTCGGTGTTCACGTGGAATCGCCCGTGCAGGACGGCCCGGACCTTCCCGCCGAGGATCAGGTACTGGCAGGCACGCGGGCCGGCGCCCCAGGAGATGTAGTCGCGGACGATCTCGGGTACCTGGCCGTCGAGGATGCGTGTAGCCCGAACCAGCCGCATGGCGTATTCGATCACGGCGTCGGCGACGGGCACCTTGCGGATGGTGTGCTGAAGCTGAATGATCTCCTCGCCGGAGAGCACGCGCGTCAGGTCGACGGCCTCGACGGCCGTCGTGCGGCGGATGACGTCGAACTCCTCGTCCCAGTCGGGATAGCTGACCATGATCTTGTACATGAAGCGGTCCTGTTGGGCCTCGGGCAGCGGGTAAGTGCCCTCCTGCTCGATGGGGTTCTGCGTAGCCAATACAAAGAACGGGTCGGCCATCGGCATGCGCTGGCCACCGACGGAGACCTGGCGTTCCTGCATGGCTTCCAGCAGGGCGGCCTGGGTCTTGGGCGGCGTGCGGTTGATTTCGTCGGCGAGGATGATGTTGTTGAAGATCGGGCCCTTGAGGAACTTGAACTGGCGATGGCCGGTCGCGCGGTCTTCCTGGATGACCTCCGTGCCGGTGATATCGGAGGGCATGAGGTCGGGCGTGAACTGGATGCGGGCGAAGCTCAGGTCAAGGCACTGCGCGAGGCTGGAGACCATGAGGGTCTTGGCCAGGCCGGGCACGCCTTCGAGGATGGCATGGCCGCGAGCGAAGATGCACGTCAGTAATTGCTCGAGGACCTCTTCCTGGCCGACGATGGCCTTGGACATTTCCTCGCGAATGGTCTTGTACGCCTCGGCCAGTCGTTCGGCCGCCTTGATATCTTCGTCCGATGCGTTGGCCTGAATGTTCTCGTCTGTCACGATAGTCTCCTTCTTCGAAGTGCAGGCTCGGCCTGCTTCGTTGGTCCGCTCTGTTCGTTGCCCACGGATGCTAGCCTGCTGTGTTGTCTATCGCTGCACGATCGGCAGGTAGCCGTACGGCAACTGGAGGATTATACACCCCAGGGCCGTGCCGTACACCTCGCCGATGCCGTCGCCCTGCCAGCTCCCGTCGGGGAACTGCAGATCGAGCAGTTGCTTGCGTATCTTCGGGAAATACTCGCGCCAGTCCTTGCCGCCGCGCTGGTACATCGCCTGGGCCATGTACAGGTGCGTGTAGAAGTAATGCCCGCCGTGCTGCTGGACGCGAACGGCGTTGCGGCAATACTGGACGAGCCGCTCGACCATCTCGGCTTCCGGCCCGCTCCCGCCGGTACGGCGGTCGTAGACCCCGGCCGAGTAGAAGCAGGCGATGGCGGCGGCGGATATGGCCGGACGACTCGACCCCTGGGACCGGTAGGAGTAGCAGATGCCGCCGTCGGCCTGCTGGCAGATTCTGAGATACATGACGGCCTTGTCGATGGTCTTCTTGGGCACTTTGATGCCGACGTTGCGACAGGCGCGCAGGGCCTGAAGCTGTGTAACCGTCACCGAGCCTTCGTCGCTCTTGCCGTTGGGCGTGTAGATCCACCCGCCGCCCTTGCCGCCCTCGATACTGCTCTGTGCCTTGGCGATCAGCAGGACCGCCCCGTCCAGAACCTTGCCGATGCGCTGGGCCCGCTTGGACGCCTTGTCGCCCTCGACCCCGTAGCACTGGGCGAGGAACAGCGTGCCGAAGCCGTGGCTGTACATGCTGCGGCCGGACATCTGTCCGGCAATATGGATCTGCCCGTCGTCGAGGACGTTGCTCTCGGCGACGTTGAGCACGTAGTTCAGTGCCCGGCTGACGGTTCGCGCATACGGGCCGGACTCCGGCGTCGAGCCGTTGGCCATGAACGCCAGACCCGCCAGCGAGGTCATCACCACCGGAAAGGCCGCCCACCCGCCGGAGTTCACCCAACTGCCGTCATGGCGCTGCGTGCGTTCGAGATACTTCAGCCCGAGGTTGATCTTCCGGACGGTCTGGGTGTCCAGCATCTCGGGCAGAGCGGTGCTCGGCGCTTTCGGACTGGCCGCTATCGCCTCGCCGGGCCGGGCCGTGACCACGGCGGCCACGAGCACCGCGACGGCCGTTACCGCCGAGACGCCCGCCAGGGCCAGCGACACATCCGGCCGAGCCGATGCAGAATACGTGTGGCGAGCAGGGCTCATGTCACTTCTCTCCATAGATAGCCAGGCCCGTCGGTGTCTCGATGATCAGTCGCCCGTCCACGATGGCGGCGGCCCCGATCTGACGCTGCCGCAGGACCGCCTTGCGGTTGCGGCGCGAACGGCTGGCGACGTCGATGCGTACGGGCTTGTTGCGGTTCGCCTTCTCCAGCAGGACCCAGCCGCCGGGCTTTTCCGGGTTGGTCGCCCGCAGGCCGACGAGGATCTGCCCCGTCGTATTGCGAGGAAGAACCCGGCACGATGCATCGACGTTCGTCTCGACGAACCGCGACCACTTCTGCTCGCCGATGGGCATCTTGAACCTCGCTATACCGAATCCGCCGTCCAGCCGTGCCGTGGCATTCTGCAGCGTACGCGGCATCGACGGCCGCTTGCTCGACAGGACGTAGATGCTCTGGCCGTCGACCATGGCAGCAAAGGGATGGCCCTCCCCCCCGCTTGGCAGCGGCTGCGATCGAATGCTGACGCCCGAGCCGTCGGCAAGGTCGGCCAGCCGGATGGCCCGCAGCTGCGAGCCGTCCCGCGACAGGGCGACCACCGCATAGTGGGTGCCGACGTCCAACAGAATGGCCGCGTCTTCGGTCTCCAGCACGCGCCCGGCCAGCGGCGTCTGGATCGCTTCCGGCTTCGGTTCGCGGAGCGTGATTTCGTCATCCACCGTCACCACGAGCTTGTCATCGGGCGTAAATTGAGCACCGGCCACGACATTGGCCTGCTCGCTGAAAATGACCTTGCCGCTCTTGATGTCGAACACATGCAGATCGCAATGGCGGTTCGTCAGCAGCACCGCACACCCGGCATCGAGAGTAAATCGGCTCTGCATGGCCTCTCGCGCATGGTCGACGGCGATTCGGCTCGGCCAACCCCGCGAACCGTCGGCGAGACTCATGGTCGCGATCATGCCTCGCGAATCCATCGCGATCATCACCCCCTCGCCCATGGCGACCTCGGCAGCATTGTTCAGCCCAAGCGACTGCATCGTGACGCGGTGAACCACCTTGGCCTCGTCGATATCGACGCCGACGGCCTCGGCGGCACTGGCCAGCCACAGAAGCGAACCGTCCTCGCTCAACCCGGCTGCCCATGGGTAGTTCATGTTGGACCGGGCGGTCCGTGCGGCGCTGGCCATATTCCCGATGTCGATGCTGCGCGGTTCGTAATCGTGGGCGTGGGCGACAAGCTTGTCCACTGGCCAGAACTGCATTGTCTTGTCGGCGACAGCAAAGAGCACGCCGTCCCGCTCGATCGGTCGAAGCCGGTCGTCGGCCAGCAATATGACGCTCGAATCCTCGATGGTCGCGATCTTCTCCAGCGTCAGCGGCAGCGCCGGCAGGAGCGATGCGCCCGTTGCGGCCGGGTCGGGAACGGTCGCTTCGCGGAGGGCCGCGACGACGTCCTTGAGTGAGCCCTTGTGATCGGCAAAGCTCACAGGGGTATCGGGCGGCAGGTCGGCAATGTTCTCCAGGTTGTTCTCGGCCGACTTCGGCACACCGGATGCCATATCGATGGCGGCGAGACCCACGATAGCCGAGGCGCGGCGCGAGGCGTCGTCGCCGGCCGAGCTGGCCACACCGAAGAGAATGCTGCGGGCCTTGCCCAGCATGGCGGCGTCCTTGCCCGACCGCTGCTTCGCTTGTCGATAGTAGAGCTCGGCGGCGCGAAAGTTCGCTTGCTGCAGGTGCTGGCTGTGGGGATAGCGCTCGGCGATCTCCTGAAGCATGGAGGGGTCGCCGGCCGCGATGGCCCTGTCCAGGGCGGCCCGGGCTTCGGCATCCCACGGAGCGTAGACATCCTGGCCGTGGACGGTGATCAGCCGACGGATGAACTTGTCGGCCCACTGCGAACCGAAGTGCGTCGTCGCCCGGGCCGTAATGGTGACGGTCGCATCGGCCCGGTTGCCGATTCGTACGTCGGCCATCCGCTGGGTACCGTACTCGCTGCGAATCGTCCTGGCGATTTTGATGGCCTTGCGGAACTGTCCCACGTCCTCGTCGTGCTTGGCCATGCGAACCAACATGTGAAGCTTCTCGGCCTTGGACTCGGCCAGCTCCATGGCCTGTTGGAACCGCTCGAGTCGCACGTCGCGGTCGTCGGACACGTTTCCAAGCGCTACGTAGGCCCGGTAGAGTCGGGGGCCAAGCTGCCGCAGGAATGCGTGACGCTGCAATTCGTCGTCGAATGCCTCGGCCATATTGCGGCAGGCCTCGAAATCCGTCAACGCCCGGTCGAAACGTTTGGTCACAAAGGCCAGATGCCCCCGCTTGAAGAGCAGCTCGGCCTTGAGCAGCGGCTCGGCCTGGTTCATACGGTCGGTCAGTCTCTGGCTGGCAAGTTCATAGCTGCTGTAGCAGTTGACCCCGAGGGCGTTGGCGGCAAAAAGCTGGCCGTCGGCACTGACGAGGTTGCCCAGCAGTCCGCCGACCTCGGCGAGTTGAATGGAGTCGACATCGTAAGTGCTCTTGTCGATCCGGTAGATCTTGCCCTGCCCGCTGAGCAGGACCTCCGTCGGCGTGACGGCCGGCGTGCCGCGAGTGAACTGCACCTGTCCAAAATCCGCCAGTTGCTTGCCGTCCTTGAACCGCAGAGTTGTCGCTCCGTCGCCGCTGAGCATAAAGCGGTCGGCATCGAGGGCCGTCAGGTGGTCCAGCTTCCCGGCCTGAACATCCCGACGCCACGCCGGCGAGCCGTCATCCACGTTGAGGGCAATAAGCTGACCGCTGTCAGCCGGCAGGGCCACCAGCACTCCGCGAGAGACGAGGATCGGATTCACGCGGCTGCGGGGGGCGCCGCCAACGCCCGGCAACGCGACGGCACGTCTCGGCCCGACATTCAGCGCCGTATCGTACTGGTATGCCCACAGGCCCTTTCCGGTCTCGGCGTCGAAGGCGGCGATGACACCGGCATTCGTGGTCACGAACACCCGTCCGTCGGCCACCGCCGGCGGCGAGCCGATCAACTGCAGCGACTCGATCTGCGGAAAGCGGCGCCCCTGCAGGGCCGGAGGCTGGGCGACCTCCGTCTTCCACAGAAGCGTGCCGCGATTGTGCGGGTCGAGACAAGCCAGGTAGTAATTCCCGGTCTCCATCAACATGACATACAGCCGGCCGGCGCCCGCACCCGCCACATCGTAGGTCGGCAGGGACAGGAACATGGCCGACTTGAAATCGTCATCCGGCCCGGAATGCCCCACCGTCCAGGCCGCATAGCCTTCCATATCCAGGCGCAGGGCGGTCAATGAAGAGGTCTTCTCGCCACCCGCTCGTCTCATGCCGCGCTGATCCGGATCGTCGCACGGGTAGTCCCAGACCGTATAAACGCAGTCGCCCCCAAGCGTCAGGCCATAGCGGCCGCGGTCAACGAAGCTCGCATTGCGGCCATGGTAGAACGTCCGCCTCCGACCGTCCTGCGTTTGTTCGCGCTGACGTTCCAGCGGAAGCATCTCCCATGTATTCCAGGCCGTCTGGCCGGTCTCCCGATCGACCGCGATGACCTGTTCGTCGGTACGATAAATAACCCAGCGATCCGTGACGACCGGCCGGATCACAGGCGGCAGGAACTGCAGGTTCTCTGGCCGTCGCGAGCGGTTCGAGGGATCCTTGACGACGGCAATGTGCCCGTCTCGCAGTTCGGCGTAATCGCCGCTGCGCTGGCCGCGCCGGGTCCGCATGTTTTCCACGACGTCGGTCGCCGCCAGCTTGTCCGCGATGTTCGCGCCGATGTCCACCGTCTCTGTCTGCCACTGCGGCAAGAGGACGAACTCGCAACGATCCATGATCGCCAGGCCGTCCGGAATGCCGCCCCAGCCGGGATAGCTGCTTTTCAGTTGCCGGGCCGAACGGGAGGCCACAGGCCGCCGCTTCAGCAGGCCGTCGACAAAGCTCATCAGGTTCTGCGATTGGCCCGCAACCGTGCCCTCCGCCTCGGGGTGCTCGGTCTCGAGTCGCTTGCGCAGGTCGGCGGCTTCCTTCGTGCGACCACCCAGGTGCAGGGCCGCCGCCGTTTTGGCCAGCAGCATCGGCTGGGCGGCCTGCTCAGCCATCGTCAGTCGCCGTCGCCAGTGCCGCGAGGCCTGCAGGAACCGCCCGCGGTCGAAGTGCAAGGCGCCCATTGCCTCCAGAGCCCGCTGGCCGGCCGGCGTGTGAAGGTAGGTCGCCACAACGGCCTCGACGCCACCGAGATCGCCGTCGCGCAGTGCGTCGCTGAGTTTGCGTTCGGCCCGGGCGTTGTACAGTTGGCGATACTGCGAGAGCCCCTCGGTGCCCATCGATCCGATCAGCTTCGTCGCCTCTACACGCATCGCGATGAATCGCGTTTGGCTTTCGTCAACGGGCACGAATCCACTGTCACCCTCGACGATGGCCTGGAGGATCTCGATCGCCCGCGAATAATCCTTTTCCTCGATACGCTGGCGGGCCTTTTCCAGCCAGGTCGCGACGTCAAAGTCGGTCTTGACCAGCGGCACGCGCTTGGCCTCGTCACCATCGCCGGATGCCCTGGCGATGCGGACCTGTCCGCCGGCAGCGCGGAGACCCGTCGCGACAATCAAAAGGGCCAGACTCCATTGCCAACGTGACATTCGCTGCGACCTCTCAAACTCCCACAGAACATGCCGGTCCGCCCCCCGAAACGCCGGTCTGCCGGGCAGGTGCTATCATAGCTGCCGCTGGACGGAACTGCGATTCAGAAGCGACGTGCTTTGCGACCTTGGTCGCTTGGGAGACACAGAAGTTCCCGAAATTGAAGTGCCTACCGTAGGTGAAACCGCCGCAAAAGGCGATAGTTTCGCGGATTCGCGAGTTTTTCCAGTCGATATTGTCGATCTGCGGCGGACCTCTGTCGCGTCACCACTGCCCGGCGAACGCCGCTGCTGGCAACCGAACGTGCCGGAGAGACGATCGACGGTTTTTCGTCAATGAGGCATTGAACGATACTGTTCTGGCGGGTAGGCTGGCAGTCTGAGGAAACGCTTGTCCCCTCACGACCGGAGCACGACGCATGGTCATGCTGAATAACCTGCGACCCGATCTGCCGCGCGAGGCCCTTGAGGACTGTTTCCGGCCACCGGCCGAAGCCGTCGCCGTCCACTGCATGCATTGCGGACGGGAGTACTCCAGCGAGTTGATCCTCTGGGAAGCGGCGCCGGACAGCGATGCCGGTTTCTGGCGTTGCCCCTATCCCGACTGCAGCGGCGCTGGCTATGCGTTCGACATTCTGCCGATCGACGGTGAGGGCTGGGTTGACTGCGATGACGATGACGACCTGTGCGGGGATTGCAGCAACCCGGACTGCGAGGCGTGCGATCTGTTCGATCAGCTCGACGAAATCGACAGCGACGAGCCGGGCACGGACGGACTGTGGGACGATGACGACTGGTGTTTGTGAGATGGTTGACTGACGCATACGTAGAGATAAACAGGCCGGCTGGACCTACCGACGCAGTGGGGCGGCTTTGTCGACCGGATTGCGGCCTGCCGGAACGCAACATTCATGATTCATTACACCTGCCCCCGATGCGGCGAATCGATGGAGAGCCCCAACTGCCTGGTCGGCGAGACCGAGGACTGTCCCCGCTGCGCCGCCAATGTCGTCGTACCCGCGCCGCCCGACGAGGCCCCCGAAGCAGCGAGACCCGCGCCGCCCGCCTCGGGCGAACCGGAGATACCCACTCCACCGGCTGCGCCCGAACCGAAGGCTCCGGCCCCGCCCGCTGCGCCCGAGCCGGGGGCCCCGGCCCCACCAACGGTCGAGGCACCCGCACCGCCCGTCGAGCAGCAGGCTGACGACGAACCGGAGATCGATCTTGGCGTCTTCGGCGAAGCCCCCAGCGCTGAAGACGAACTCGATGAAGAGGCCGACGCACCGACTGCGACGGCTGAGTCACAGGAGGCGACCATGCCTCCGCCCTCGCCGCCGCAAAAGCCCGCCGGGGCCATGCCCCCGCCCTCACCGGTCCAGACGCAGCCCGACTGGGGGATTCTCGACCACGCCAAGGCCGCCGAGGGCGAGGTCAGCGAAGAGGACAATGCCGACGTCGCCGCCTACGCCATCGGACCCCAGGAAGCAGAAGCCGACGAGGAAGACGCCGAGGTCAGCGAAGAGGATATCGTCCAGCAGATCGATATGTCCAACATCACCGGCGATGCCCCTGAGGACATCCCGGCCGAGCCCGCGGCCGAGGCTGCCGCCACCCTCAACGCGCAGCAGGCGCCCCCGCCCGACGGCGACCATACCGTATTCATCCCGGGAATGGACGCCGAGCAAGCGGCCGACGAGTCGCCCGCGCCGCAACCGGTTGCCTCTGAGAACGACACGCACCGCGTGATGAGTCCCGGCCTTGACGAAGCCGACGACACCCCCGCCGGCCCGTCGCACCAGCAGGAGACGCGCGAATCGGAGGCCGGCGTGTTCATCCCCGGCATGCCGACGGATAAAGGCCCTTGCCCGGCACCCGAGCCGACATCGACGCAACCTGCACCGGCGGCCGGATCATCCGTCAAGGTGATCCAGACAAAGACCAAACGCACGTGCGCCCCGCTGCCGCTGCGGCTGCTCGGCGGATGGATGGTCCTGGTGGGCGTACTGATCGGCGCGGTCGTGGTGGTTCTGGCGCTGATCCGCTCCGGCACGCTGCCGATTGAAAGCTACCCCTACCTGCGTGGCGTGCTGGACTATCGGCCGATGAGCATGCTGGCGCTTAATGCCGCCCTGCTGACGTTGACGGGGGGCGGGTATATGTTGCTGCAACGGTACGCCAAGCTGATCGGGTGGTTCTGGGTACTGCAGATCTTCGTCGTCCTCGGCGTCGACATTGCGCTGCGCGCCCAGGCGGGCTCGATTACCATCGCCGACGTCCTCGAACCGGCGCCGCTCGGCCTGATCGCCGGCAGCATCTTCCTGGCGGGCATGAATGTCGCGGTCCTGCTGGCCTATGGCAATCGCTTCCGACACACGTCCAACGCGCCAGAAATTGCCGCAAACTGCTAATTCGTTGGTTCGTTAAGTCGGCAATTCAGCTCGCCTACGCGAAGCCCGCATCGGAGAGCTTGATCTGGCGCGTGCTGGTCGACGTGGCGATGGTGTGCAGTTTGTAGAACAGGCCTTTCTGCCGGACCAGTTCCTTGTAGCTCCCGTCTTCAACGATGCGGCCCTGGTCGACCACGAGAATGCGATCCGCCCCGCGGATCGTGCTCAGGCGATGAGCGATGACAAATGATGTGCGACCCTCGAAGAGGTCATCCAAGCTGCGCTGGATGGCCTCTTCGGATTCATTGTCGAGGGCGGCCGTGGCCTCGTCCAGGATCATGAACCGCGGGTTCTGCAACATGCAGCGGGCAATGGCTATCCGCTGGCGCTGCCCGCCGGAAAGCTTTCCGCCGAACTCGCCGATCTTCGTGTGTATGCCGTGGCGCATGTCCTTCACGAAGTCCAGTGCACGGGCCTGGTTCAGCGCCTGGCGGACCTCTTGGTCGGTGGCGTCAGGCTGGGCGTAGCGAAGATTCTCGGCAATCGAACAGTTGAACAGAAACGGGTCCTGCAAGACCACACCAAACAGCCCCCGGTATTGTCGCAAGGGCAGTTCGCGGATGTCCCGACCGTCCAGTTCCACGCGCCCGCCCTGCGGGTCGTAGAACCGCAGAAGCAGGTTGGCAATGGTACTCTTACCCGAGCCGCTGGGACCCACCAGGGCAATCATCTTGCCCGGCTCGGCTTTGAAGCTCACATCCTGCAACACGTCCTCGTCTTCGTACCGGAATGTCACGTCGTCAAAATCCAGCCGTCCTTCGACGCGATCCGGCATGGTCGCCTCGGGGTGATCCTTGACGCTGGAGTCGATGTCCATCAGCGTCTGGACCTGATCGAAACCGGCCCGCGCCGCGGAGAACTGCCCGTACATATTCGACGCGTGGCTCATGATGTGTGTCAGTTGGGTCTGGTACTGCACGAAGGCTACCAGCACGCCGACTTTCATGTCCCACCCCATCACGATGTACGCCCCGACGATCCAGACCGCCGACCGCACCGCATAGCTGAGGTATTCGGTACCGAGGGACAACTTCCTGGCCGCCAAGGCGGCATGGACGTATTTGACCTGCATCGGCCAGACACTGCCGTCGAATTCCTCCTGAACGCGATCTTCCATGGCAAAGGCCTGGATGGTCTTCACTCCTCTGAGCCGATCCATGATGAATCCGGCGATGATGTTGTGGCTGGACAGGGCATCGGCCTTTTTCTGCCACATGATCTTGCCGACGTATCTCGCAATGGCTACGTACCCGACCGACCCGATCAGAATTACCCCCGTCATTGGCGGCGAAAGCCACAGGCATGCCGCCACCGACACGACCAGTCCGATGCCGTAGCACATCATCAGCGGGAAGCTCTGCCGGAAAAACAGGGCCATGTCGTTGATGGATTTCTCGAACACGCGGTTGTAGAGCGAGCCGCTCGGATTGGCGGAGTGAAACCGCAGACACAGCCCCTGGATGTGCCGAAAACCCATCTGCCTAATACGGAAGACCACATCCTCGCTGATCCATACCAGCCAGCCCCATGCGATGTAGAAGAAGATAATGCGCATCGCCATGGCCAGCAGGAATATGCCGGCCGTCGCGATCACCAGCGACATGGACTTCTCGGGAATGGCCGTATCGATGATGTATTTGAACGGCAGGGGCATCAGCGCGAGGCAGACACCCGTCACCGTCAGCATCAGGGCGGAGAGAATCAGCCGATTGCGATGCGCGCCTAGGAACGGTTTCAGCCGCTGCCATATGTCTCGGCTTCGATAATGCGTAACTTCAAATTCGTCACCGCAGGGCTCTTCGCTACCATCGGCGGAAGGCATTGACGACCGCCTCGGACCCAGGCCTCGAATGGCCTTGGACATCTTCATGAGTTTGCACCCTTCATCGGACCGTCACGTCACGGAGCGAATCTCCGCGGGCTTTTACCGGACGGGCCGGCCGATCCGCGCGTATGTTCCCCAAACGCTCGCGGCAGTTCAAGGAAAACCGCCACTATTTTCCACGCCATCAGTGCAATCAGTTATCAGCAGACCCGATGAATGTCGCCGCCACTGTCTCGCCGCTACTTCTTGACCGGCTTGGGCGCCATCAGGTCTTCGTGCGGGCCGTAGGTCACCTGCTCGTACATGCGCGTACCGGGCGTGGGGGTAGCCATGCACGATCCGCCGAGTACCACGTGCGGGCCCTGCTCACACAGATTTCCGCAACCGGTATGATCAAGATCCGTCGCCACACCCATCTCCTTATAAAGTTGCAGGTAGTCCTCGTAGGTCATCGACTCCTCAAGGGTCCCGGCAGCGATGTGAGCGTCGTAGTTCTCCCGCGTCGGTGTGCAGCAACAGTTCCCGCCGAGGATCCACGGCTTGTTGCCCTCAGCGTGGCCGATGGCATCGTGGCAGACCAGCACCGGCGGAGCGGTGGCATCCTTGGGGACGTAGGGCAAAGGCTTGTGAGCCTGGCAACCGGTCATCAGGATGGCCGCCAAACCGATGGAACAAACGACGGCTCTAAGACAGGTGCGGGTCATGGGCTTTGTTCCTTTCGCACGAAAAGAAAAAATCGACGAAACTCATTGGCCCTGCGGGCGGATGCGGAATTCATAGGTATCGACGTCGGATCGCATGCTGGCGATGTCGTGGTCGGTCACGACACCGGCGGATACGTGCAGCGCCGCCCAGGGGGTTCTGTACAGCTCAAAGCCGTCGGCATCTTTCCAGGCGACCTGGATGTCGATCCACGTGCCATTTTTGTCACGGCTGCGGAACTGCGTGCGGAGCTGCAGCAGATCGCCGTCGATGCGTCGGGTCACGTGGCGGACGACCGTCACCTTCCTGTCGGCATGGTCCAGCATGCGGATCGGCGAGGGCTTGACGCCGCCGGCGGCCATGGACGAGGCCTGGACCTTGGGTTTCTCATCGCAGCCGACCACGGCCGGCAGAGATACCAGCAGCACAAGAAGGATCACAAGACATAGACGATTCACGGCAACGCTCCTTGTCAGCCCGCTTAGAAAGCCGTCGCTGCTGCGATCCATTTCTAAACGGACTGTTAGACGGCTATACCCTGGGTCAGTGACGCGGTTCTACTCCTCGATCGGTTTGGCGCCTTCGTCCATCGCTTTGGCGACGAGTTCGGGCGGCAAGGTGTTGTCGACATCGTAGCGTGGGTTCAGCAGCACAACGTTTTCGCCCTTGGCAGGGGCTACGATGCCGTAAGACGTGCTCGTCCATCGTGGCAGGGGCTTGCCGTTGATGTCGAACATCTTCAGACGGGCGGTATGCGGGCCGGGCGTCAGCTTCGACACGTGGACAAAGACGCGACCGGGCAGACTGGTCCAATAGCGGGCGTCACCGGAGACATCCCAGTAACCGGCTGCGCCGCCGATCAGCGGCACCTGTTTCAGGATGCCCTTGGCAATCGCCTTGCCGGTCTGGGCGGCGTCTTTCTCGCCGATGCGATCCTGCGTGGCGGCCTGGTCCCACAATTCCAGCAACTCAACGGCTTCGCCCGCGGGATGCCCATCCATGTAGACCCGGACGGTATGCGGCCGAATGGTGTGGCGGTCGATTTCGGTACGTTCGTTCTGCGAGCCGGCAAGGTACTTGTACGGACAGGCGCCCAGCTCAATGGTCAGGACAAGGTTCGCCTGCGACTGGACCTCCGGCGTGAAGAACTCATCGCGCGACGCCGCAAACGTCTCCACCGGATTTACCTCGGCGGCATCGGCGAGCGGGGCCGACGGATCGCATGGTTGCTCGCAGGCGACGGCAAGGTTGACCGCGTCGGCGACATAGAGTTTCGGCTTCTTCTCCTGGTTGTGGAAGGTCTCCCAGGCCCAGGTCTCGCCCTCGATTCGCGTTGCAA
The DNA here is from genome assembly GCA_009908915.1 of Planctomycetota bacterium. Taxonomy (GTDB): domain Bacteria; phylum Planctomycetota; class Phycisphaerae; order SM23-33; family SM23-33; genus JAAAOJ01. Next base: position 39,429 of record JAAAOJ010000034.1, on the reverse strand, counting down.
GGGCCTTCATCGCTTCCTTGCGGTCCTTGGCCAATTCCTTTTCGCCGTCCCTGCCGCGCGGCGTGACGACGTTGGCCTTCCGCAGGGCGATACGCGCGTTGTCGGCCTGGCTGAGCTTGGCGTAAGCACGGCTGAGCCAGTAATACGCCAGGGCGAAGTCCTCGCCGATGATGCTCGGCGTGTCTTCCTCGACGACGGCTTTCTGATCTTCCGTCAAGGCGCGGCTAAAGAGGATGCGGGCATCGTTGTACTTGCCCTCGTTGTAGCGGATCAGGCCGAGGTACATGCAGAGCATCGCCCGCTCATACGTCTCGCCCTTGTAGTACTTGTACTTCTCGCTGGACAGCGCGGCGGCGGTGTTCTCCCGATCAACGTCAAGCTGCTCGTAGGCTTCCAGGAGCTTCGGCTCGGCCCGCATCGGGCATCCCAGCCGCACGGCAGCCCGCGCAAATTCCATCCGCGTGAGCACGTAGTTGACGTCGTCCGGATCCGGCACCACATTCTTCTCGATGGTATCCAGTGGATTCTGCCACGTCGTGGTCACCGGCTCGGGCTTGCAGCCCACCGTGATACACGCCGCAACCGTCAGCCCGAATACACAAGAGGTCCGCAGGTTCGCTTTCATCGTCGTCTCTCCGTCAGGCCTTTTTGCAGCCCACACTCCACAATCAGAATACCGCAACGCCCGCTAGTACTAGCAGCCCGTTTGGAAAGCTGTCGCTGCTGCGGTCGGGCCCTTTGCCTGCGCGCCGTCGTCCCGAAACCCCGGTCTTCTTGCGAACAACCAATCAACTGATTAACCAATTTGTCAATGTATCAATTTAGCGATTTCGCAATTCGCCCATGTTTCCGCTTCGTGATGCTCGCGGCGCGATCCATGTTGAAACGGACGGCTAGCGGTCGTAGACGCCGGACTTGTGATACGTCTTCATCTCGTAGTCGTCTTCCCAGACGATGGCCCCGGTCGATGCCTGCGTCAGGCGAAAGCTGAACCGCATGTAGTTGGTGGTCTCGCGGCCTCGTGCGTGGCGAATGCTCTCGATGCGCCCGGCGAGGAAATAGTCGGCCCCCATGAGCGTGCCGCCGTGGCCGGTGCGCTCGCCGGCATCCTTGAGCATCTGCTCGTCCATGAGCTGTTTGGTCATATCGCGATCCAGGAACAGCATCTTGCCCTGTGAGTTCTTGATGAGTTCGGTGCGCATCTTGTAGAGGAAGTCGTCGGTGTCCAGCAACTCGTCACTGTTGTTGGTCACCTTGGTGAAAGCGATCTTGGGAGGCGTGTGAGCCTTCTGAATCTGCGGCAGACGGATAAGGGACTGACTCATCTGGTAGCAGACGGTTCGGAAATCCTTGCTGCTGACGCCGGCTGTCAGCGAGAGGTCCTCGCTATCGACGTCGATCCGCTGGGAATCCTCGCCGCAGCCGCCGACCATCATCATCCCTGCCACCGCCAGTACCGTCAGGGCCACGCACCAACACGTCTCTCGCCATATCTCAATCGACATGCCCACTGTCCTTCCCGGCGTTTCATCGAACGCTTCGAACGCTTCATCCATGCGGTACAACATTTCCACATCGCCTCCCGCGCCTCGATAACTTACGATACCCCGGTTTCAAAATCAAATCCTATGCATTTTTCAGACTGGTCCTGTCTCGATATAATAAACCGCCTGCCCCGGCCCTGCCGATAACAGCGGAACCAGTAACCCATGTGGCCATTTGGCAAGAAGACAGTTCGACAGCGACGCCTCGAAGTGCGCAAGACGCTCCCGGCCGGCCCGTCGTGGCTGGCGCGCTGGTTCGGGCGCCCAGGCGCGATCAGCGCGCTGGTGATCCTGGTCATCTTTGCGGCGTTCGTCGCGGCGCTGGCGCTGTGGCCACCCAATCCGCTGCCGTATCGCGAAGGCCAGTACGTCGCCGAACCGATCCGCGCACGGGTGAGTTTCCGCATCCTTGACGAGCAGCGGCTCACCGACGCCCAGGAGAAGGCCGCCTCCAGTGTACCGGCGACATTCCAGATCAACAGCACCGCCCCCAACACGACCGTCCTGGACGAATGGATCGCGCGGCTCGAGAAGATTCCCTCGATGCTCGAAACCGCCGGGTCGCCGGGGAAGGCCGAACCGGCCCTGCTGAGGCAACTGGACCTCCTGCCGCCGACGGAAAAACTCAAAGAGGCCAAGGACAAGCAGACCAAGGCCGACGCCCTCGAGGCCCAGGCCAAGAAGGTCGCCGAAGGTGACGCCGAGAACGCCGAAGCCAATGCCGAGAAGCTGCGCGAGGAAGCCCAAACCCTTCGCAAGGAAGCGGAGACACTCCTCGCCGAAGCAACGCCCGTCCAGGACGCGAATCAGGCGGCTTACGAGGCCTGGGTCGCCCTGGCCAAGCCGGAAGCGCGGGCCACGCTGACCGAAGACCTTCGAGAGCTTCGTTCGGCGATGGAACGCATCTATGTGGTCCGGCCGCAGCAGGTTGCCGAACAGATCGAACGCGCCGCCAGTCACGTCAAGCTGGTCGACGGCCAGAGCGTCACCCAGCAGCGCGTGGTCGACCTCATCGGCCAGGACGAAACCGCCGCCTTGCGCGAGCAGGCGCGCGACGCGGTCGGACGTCGTTTCGAGCGGACCATTCGGCGGTCGGTCGTGAGCTTCCTGGTCTCGCGGCTTCGCGATGAGCCCCTCTACGTCTACAACGAGGAGCAGACCGCCGAGGATATCCAGGCCGCTATCGAGGCCCTCGCCGCCGACCCGCCGGAAACCGCCTACGAACACTACGACGAGGGCGACATCCTCGTCCAGCCGACGCGCGTATCACAGGCCGACGTCGGCTCGCCCGGCCTCAGCGCCGCCAAGCTGGAACTGCTGCAGCGAGAGCACCGTGAATACGTCGCCGCGCGGAATGCCGCCAACGCATGGCGGCCCTGGCTGCGACGGATCGCCCGCGCCTTGGTCGCCCTGCTGGTGGTGGTCGGGCTCGCCGCCTACGTCGCACGTTATCAGCCTCGCGTGCTTGCCGCGGGCCATCGCGGGCTGCTGCTGGCCCTGACGCTTCTGGTGACGCTGGGCCTGGACAAGTGTGTTGTGCTCTTCCCCCAGATCAACCCGTACGTTGCACTGCTGCCGATCTGCATGGCCGGTGTGGTGCTTGCCATCGCCTACGACCAGCGATTCGCCCTGGCCGTCGGCGCGATCGTGGCTCTCCTGGCGATCTTTCAGACGCACCGCGGGGCCGAGATGCTCCTGGTGCTAGTCGTCGGCCTTGTGATCTTCATCTACCAGCTTCACGAGATCCGCACGCGCAGCAAGCTGCTCATCGCCTCGACCGTCACCGCCCTGGTCATTGCCGGCGTGGTCTGGCTGCTGGCGGTCAAGAATTCCGTGCCCTGGCCCTTCGCCCTCCGCGACAGCCTCTGGGCGGCCGGCTCGGTCCTGCTGTGCGGCTTCATCGTTCAGGGCCTGCTGCCCGTGATTGAACGCATCTACGAATGCACCACCGCCAGCACGCTGCTGGAATGGTGCGACGCCTCCAAGCCCCTGCTGCGACGCCTGGCCATGGACTCACCCGGCACATACAACCACTCATTGCAGCTCGGGTCCATGTGCGAAGGCGCCGCCGAACGCATCGGCGCCCGCGGACTGCTGGCACGCGTTGGCGCCTACTACCACGACATCGGCAAGATCAACAAGCCGCGATACTTCACTGAAAATCAGGACCGTGGCGGCGAGAACAAACACGAACGACTCTCGCCGGCCATGAGCGTGCTGGTCATCGTCGGGCATGTGAAGGACGGCCTGGAGATGGCCCGCGAGTACAACCTGCCCAGCCCGCTGCACGAATTCATCGCCACCCACCACGGCACGCAACTGGTGCGCTACTTCTACCACACCGCTGCCAAGCAGCACGAAGAAGACAACGCCCCGGCCCCCGAGGAAAGCCAGTTCCGCTACCCCGGCCCCAAACCGCGATCCCGCGAGGCCGCCATACTGATGCTTGCCGACGCGGCCGAATCCTCCGTCCGGGCAATGACCGAACCGACCCCCACCCGCATCCGCACGCAGGTCCACCAGCGCGTCACCGAGCGGCTGGAAGACGGCCAACTCGACGACTGCCTGCTGACCCTGCGCGAGGTTCACGAGATCGAGGAATCGCTCATCAAGAGCCTTTGCGGCATGTATCACGGGCGCATCGCCCTACCCAAAGGCGACAGGGAAGCCCGCGAAGACCGCGACGCCGAGCAGGCGCACGGCATAAGCGCGGCGGGCGCAACGCCCCCGGCCGAGAAGGTCGAGGAGCATCGCCAGACGGACATCGAGCCGCATAGCCTGCCCACCGGCGCCCACGAGGACCGGCCCGCCGCGGACCAGCTCGAGACAACGAATGCCAAATCAACGACCGCCGAAACCGACGACGACGTCGCCTGCGCGGAGGTCGAAGGCGAATCGGCCGATGAAGCGTCCGATGAAGAGGCACCCTCCGAACGGGCCTGAGGCGCGCGGGACACATGGTGCTTGTCCTCCCCATCCTGGATCGATCCCCCAGACGATCGCTACGCGTCCGGCCCGTCGTCGATTGTGTAGAGGAACCAGCGGTGCTGGCCGCGGCGCGCGGTCCGGAGGCAATAGAGGGTCATCATCTCGCCGGTCGTGGTGCGAACCGTCCAGTAGTGTCGCCGCAGGTAGCGTTCATTGCCCTTCTTGCGGCCCTCGGGTTGAGACTGCTTCCACGCCTTGAGCGTGTGGTCGATCGTGAAGCGTCGCCCGCGCCAGGTGAATGCTTGGGGCAGCCCCGGTTCGCCGCGGGCCATCGCGGCGGCCTCGGCCGTCTTCGCGACCGGATCGATGGGCTCGGAGATGAACTGTGCAGCGGCCACGGGGCGGAGTATACGCGATAGACAAAAAAGAAACGAGGCACGGTGCGTCGTGTGCCTCGTTGCTTTCCTCTTGTCTGCGGACCGGCGAGGCCGGTCGGCGTCCCAGCATGGCGAAGGGCGGCGTTGTCCGCTGCTAGGGTAGTCCGGGTTGATTGTTGGCGCCGCGTCGCGCCCGTGGGGCGCAGGCGGTGGCAGCCGGCTCGAGCGTGGGGTCAAATTCCCGTGCGGCCTGGGCGGGCGAGCTGTAGAGCACGGCCGGCTTCGCCTCGGGCAGGACGGTGGTCCCGGCGGGCCGCGGTGTGCTGTTCGTTTTAACGCGAGGCGACGCCTCGATCACTTCCGCCAGGTCGGCGGTGGCGGTGATAGCGCTCGGCACGGCATCATGTGAGGGCGGCTCGTCGCTCATGGTGGAGGCGTAGGCGATAGGGATCGCCACGGCGCTGGCGGCCAGCGTCACGCCGGCCAGGCCCAGTCGCAGGCGGATGCCCGTATAGCCGTAGGCACTGCTGGCGGTGTCGGTGGCCAGGATGTAGCGTCGGCGCCGGCTCCAGAGCTTGACCCACAGCGCAGGCTGGGCGACGAGGCTGAAGGCCAGTACGGCCAGCACGCAGGCAACCGAAGAAAGAATGAGGGCGTATGCCATATGTAGTAGTTTTCGGTTCGCGACCCACTGGAACTTTACAGGTTTCGGAACGAACGGCTCTTTTTCCTGATACACTACTGTCCAGTGGGCTCCGTTGCCGCTGGCGTGACCGGCCCGCACGTGCCGATACGCAGGAGATGGCCCCATGAAACTCACTCCCCACGGAACGCGTGAAATTGTACTGGCCTCGTTGATTGCGGTGGCCGGCGCTGTTGGTATCGCGCTGCTGGCGGCGTTGCACTCGCCCTGGTGGCTGATACTGCTGGCCGTGCCGCTTCCGGTCTGGCTGTGGGTGCTGTGGTTCTTCCGCGACCCGCATCGCAACATTCCCGACGGCGAGGGGCTTTTCGTCGCACCGGCCGACGGGCGGGTGGCCGACATCACGCCGCTGGGGCCCGACAGCGAACTCGGCTGTGACGGCGTGCGGGTGGGCATCTTCATGAGCGTCTTCAATGTGCATGTCAATCGCATGCCGTGCGATGCCCGAGTCGAGGAGGTCACGCACAACGACGGCGCATTCCTCGACGCACGCGACCCCCAGGCCATCGAACGCAACGAGTCCGCCACCGTTCGCCTGACATACACCGTCGACGGGCAGATCTGGCCGATCGTCGTCCGACAGGTCGCCGGGCTGGTGGCCCGACGCATCATCACCGTCGCCGCCCCCGGCGCTGAGTTCAAACGCGGCCAGCGCTTCGGTATGATCAAGTTCGGTTCGCGGCTGGAGTTGCTCGTGCCCGATTCCCTGGGCGGTGAGGTCCTGGTCCAGCCCGGCCAGCGGACCGTCGCCGGCGAGACCGTCCTGGTCCGCATGGCAACGGAAAGGGCCGACCATGCCGGAGGCTGACAACGACACCATGATCGACGAGGATTGCAAGCAACCGACCGTCCGACGCCGCATGCGCCGCCGCATCCTGCGGAGCACGTCCGTGCTGCCGGCGGCCTTCACGCTGCTTAACGGCCTGGCCGGATTCGGGGCGATCCACTTTGCGACGAAAGCCGGTCTTTACGGACCGATCGACACGGCGAGCGTCTTCAACCTGCGTATCGCGTCGGGACTGATCTTCGCGGCGATGTTCTGCGACATGCTCGACGGCCGACTGGCGCGCATGACGCGTTCGACCAGCGACTTCGGCGCCCAGCTGGACAGCCTATGCGACATGGTCAGCTTCGGCACGGCCCCGGCCATCGTCATCCTGCGGCTGGTGATCATGACACTGCAGTCGCAGATCGACTACCTCCCTCTGGAGCGCATCGTCTGGTGCATCGCGGGCATTTACGTCGCCTGTGCGGCGTTGCGACTGGCGAGGTTCAACGTGGAGAGTGAGCAGGGCGAATCGGCCCACATGGATTTCCGCGGTCTGCCCTCGCCGGCGGCGGCGGCCTGTCTTGTCTCGCTGGTCTTGCTGTTCGGTCACGTGATGGACCAGAAGTTCGACGAGCACTGGTCGTGGTTGGCCACACGGGAGCTGATGATTGGCGTCAGTGCGGCCCTGCCGCTGGTGATGCTCGGCTGTGCGCTGCTGATGGTCAGCCGCTACCGTTATCCGCACGTCATCAACCAGTACATTCGCGGCAAACGGTCGTTCAGCTACCTCGTCAAGCTTCTGTTCATCGCCCTGGCGACCTGCATTCAGCCGTGGCTGACACTGGCGGTGGTGGTGTTTATCTACGTGCTCTCGGCGCCGCTCAAAACCGCCTGGCAGATCGTGCGGCATCGACAGGGATGACAGTCCGCTTGGGAAGCGCCCGCTGCTTCGACCAGGGGGTATTTGCCTGCGCGCCTTCGTCGCGAGCCGGCGGTCTACTCACCGACTTATCAATTCGCCTGCGTTCTCGCTCCCTGGGGCTCGGCCGAGCGCCTCGACCTCGTCGGGACTGTCAGCATCCCATTCATATGATCACGTGAAAAACGCCTTGAGCTCGCAGGGACTGATAGCATCGCATTCATGTGATCACATGGAAAATGCCTTGAGTTCGCGACACGGCCCATTTCCAAACGGGCTGATGATCTTCGGTAGGTTGTCTCGCGTCTTCGATGACGCGCCTTTCATTCGCGCGGTAAAGAAGGACCCGCAGATGTCACTGATCCAGTGAATTGCTCAGGTCCCTTTTTCTTCCAGTGCAATCCTGGCCATCCGTGAAATCCGTGGTTCTTCCATCTTGTTCGCAAATCGTTCGCGGCATTCGCGGCGGAACGGGTCGTTGTCTCATTCCCAGACGACGTCGGTGAGATGGAGCTCGACGTTGGTACGGCCGTTGAAGGTATTGAGCACCGGCTTGCCGGCGACGTCCACATGTCGGACGGCGGCGAGGGCGTCGGCGAGATCGCCCATCCCGAAGCCGATCGCCCGCATGCGTGTGCCGTTATGGCCGAGCACCATTGAAACGTGCCCACCCGTCTTGCCCATGCGCTTGGCCGGGCGGAGCAACTGGCAGCCGCGAATGGCGACGACCGGCCGTGGGTTGCCCTGCCCGAACGGCGCCATGCGTTCGAGCTGATCGACCGTGTTGTAGTCCAGCGAGGCCAGGCGAGCCTCGGCGTCTATGTGCAGCGCCGGGCGAAGCTGCTCAGGCTGAATCGCTGTGGCCGCATGGGCGAGGAAGGCCTCGACGAAGGCCTCGATGTCTTCCCGCTGCACGCGGAAGCCGCCGGCCATCTCGTGGCCGCCGAAGCTGGGCAGGTGCTCGCCGCAGGCCTCCAGGGCCTCGGCAATATGGAATCCGGGAATCGAGCGGCAACTGCCCTGGCCGAGCCCGTCGTCGTGGATGGCAATCAACGCGGCCGGTCGGTGGAAGCGGTCGACCAGGCGGCTGCAGACAATCCCGATGACCCCCGCGTGCCAGCCCTCGCGGGCGAGTACGATCGCTCGGACGTTCTCGCCGTCCAGGCCCTGCTCGGCGACCATGCCGACGGCCTCGTCGGTGATTCGTCTCTCGATCGCTTGCCGCTCGGTGTTTCGCTCGTTGAGGAACGTGGCGATCTCCAGTGCCCTCGCCGGCTCGTCGGTCGTCAGCAGTTCGACGGCCTCGGCGGCGTGGCCAATACGTCCGGCGGCGTTGAGCCGCGGCGCGAGGACAAAGCCGACGTGGTAGGCGTCGAGCTTCGTCTCCAGCAGATTCGACGCCTGCAGCAGCGCGCGGATGCCCGTATGACCACACTGTGGCAAGCCTCGCAGCCCGAACGTCGCCAGCACGCGGTTCTCGCCAACGAGCGGCACGACGTCGGCGATCGTGCCCAGGGCGGCCAGGCAGGTCGCATCGACCAGGAAGTTCCGCATGGGCTCGTCGACGTGCGTCTCGCCGCAGATATCCCGGGCGGTCTGCCAGGCGAGTTTGAAGGCCACCCCCGCCCCGCAAAGATGCGGGTTGGGGTACTCGCCGGAGGCGGTCGGATGGACAATGGCCGCTGCGTCCGGCAGGGATGCGTCGGGGGTATGGTGGTCGGTAACGATGACCGTCGCGCCGCGGGCGGCGGCGATGGCCAGCGGCTCGACCGCGCGGATGCCGCAATCGACGGTGACGATGCACTCGGCTCCATCGTCGAGAAGCGTTTCGACGGCCTCGAGATTGACACCGTAGCCCTCCTCGAGGCGATGCGGCACGTAGGTGTGGACGTCGGCGTCAACCATGTGCAGGCACTGGTGGAGGATGGCCGCGCCGGTCATACCGTCGACGTCGTAATCGCCATAGATCACGATCTTTCGCCCGTCGCGGACCGCCTGGGCCAGCGCGGCAGCACCGTCGAGACAGCCGCCGAGCTGTTCGGGATCGTGGAGGTCGGCCAGTGTGGGCGCAAGGAACGCGGCTGCGTCGTCGGGGTCATCGAGCCCGCGGTTGTGCAGCATCTGTGCGACGAGGGGCGCGACGCCGACGCGTCGTGCGAGGTCCTCGGCCTGGTCCCATCGGGGTTGTGTGGTCCATCGTCGAGCGTTGGGCTTCCATGCGCGTGCCATGTCGATCCTGTCGGGGAGCTTGAGTTCGTTCGGCCCCGAGTATATCGTAGTTGCCCGTCGCGTTGGAGTCGCTTTTCCGGGCGACGGGAAGATCATGACGCTGCCGCACCGAACATTTCGCTGCCTCGGGGTTCTGCTGGTGGCCGGCCTGAGCCCGCTGACGGCCTGCATGCCGCCGGCCGAGCCGATCGACGCGCCGCTGACCGCCTACGAGCCCCTCTCCTCGGAGGCGATGAAGCGGCCCCTGTGGATCCTCGCCAACCCGCGACTCGGCGGTCGCATGACCGGCACGCCCGGGCACGACTCGGCGGCGAAGTACATCGCCAAGGAGTTCCGCAACGCCGGCCTGGTCGGCGGGATGGCCGATGACGACTTCTACCAGGAGTTCGTGGTCGGCGAGCTGCGGCAACCCGGCTCGCTGTGCTCGCTGACGATCGGCGAGGAGACGCTCAAGCTCGGACGTGACTTCTACCCCATGGCGGCCAGCTCGCAAGGCGCCTTTGACGGGCCCATCTGTTTTGCCGGCTACGGTTTGCGGTACGGCCTGAAGATGTACGACGACTACGAGGACCTTTCGGTCAGCGAGGCGGTTGTCATGATCCTTCACGCCGAGCCGCACGACGCCGACGGGCGAAGCCTCTGGCGACGCGGTGGCTGGACGCGGATGGCCTCACTGGACTACAAGCTCCGCAAGGCCGCCGACCTCGGCGCGACAGGGGCGCTGGTGGTCACCCCTCCGACGCTGGGAGAGGTCGACCCGCTCTACAACGTCATGCCCACAAACCGACGCGGCAAGCTCCCCGCAATGCGCATCAGCCGGGATGTGGCCAATCGCATTCTGGCCTCAACAGGCAAGGACTGGACGGTCGAATCGGCGGCCCGAGCGATCCGCGAGACCGAGCAGCCGGTCACCGGCCCCACGCCGCTGACGGCCGAGGGCACGGTCGACCTGACGCCGGGTTACGGACAGAACGTCGTGGGCATTCTGCCGGCCTCGCCAGAGCGGTTCGGCAAGACCGACATCCCCCGGCCGGCCGTTGTGATCGGGGCGCATTACGACCACCTGTCGGTGATGGGATACGCCCGTTCGCGCGATGCCGGCTGGGCCGTCCGACCCGGGGCGAACGACAACGCCAGCGGCGTGGCGGTACTGATCCAACTGGCCAAGGCACTGTCGCGCGTGCCGCAGCGACGGTGCGACTATGTCTTCGCGGCCTTCAGTGGCGAGGAGATCGGGTTTGTCGGATCGAAGCACTATGTCAACCATCCGGTGCTGCCGCTGAGTCGCACGGCGGTGATGCTGAATCTTGACCAGGTCGGACGGATGGCGCATGAGCGGCTGATCGTCATCGGCAGCGTGCTGGATGCTCCGTTTGCGACGATGCTGCCCGCGGCCAATACGATGGGGGCGAACCTGAAGATCACGGCCATCCCGGTGAAGAACTCGTCATACTGGTCGGACAACGCGCCCTTCGTGTACCGTCGCGTGCCGACGCTGTTCTTCTTTGCCGGGCTGACCCGCGACTACCATACGCGGGCCGATGTGCGAGAGAAGATCAACCTCGAAGGCATGTCGCGCACAGGCCGGCTGGTGATGGACATGGTTCGCATCATTGATGCGACATTTGGCCCGCCGCCCATGGCCGCCAATTAGCAGCCCGCTCGGAAAGCTATCGCTGCTGCGGTCGGGCCATTTGCCTGCGCGTCATCGTCCCGAAGACCGGTCGTCTGGCAATGAACGAATGAACCAGTGAACCAGTTCGTCTGCGTTTGCGCTCCTTGATGCTCGGCAGAGCGCCTCGGCCTCGCAGGGACTGTCAGCATTCCATCATGTGATCACATGGGAAAAACGCCTCGACCTCGTGACGCGATCCATTTCTAAACGGACTGTCAGACCGACTGATGGAACTGGGGTTTGGTGGGATCAGGGTACGCATCGTCATGCTCGTCGTCTTCGCCGCTGCTCTGCTCGCGGAACCACCACGCCAGCTGGATCATCAGGCCCAGGCCGGCCAGGGCGAGTATGGCCACCAGCGGCGACAGCGGCCACTGCACGAGGTATCGCACGACGGGCTTGTAGGCCTGCTCGTATTTCAGGGCGATCGCCAGACCGCCGAGCACCATGAGCATGCCTCCCTGCAGGGAGACCACAACCATGATGGCGACGCGGAAGATGACAAAGAGGGGCAGGAGGAGGCAAGCCACACCGACAATGGCGCCGATCCATACATTGGGCGCGAGGTCGGGTTGTCCCATCGCATGGACAACGTGGTAGAACGCGATTCCTCCCGTTGCTGCTCCGACCAGCGCCACGGCGGCGATGATGTAGCATTTCAGCAGGGGCAGCCCCAGCGCCAGCAAGGCCAGACCACCGATGAGCATCCCAAGCCACCAGTGCGACCAGCCCAGTTGAATCGCTCCGAACCCGCCGGCCAGTGTACCCAGCGCCGCCAGTGTGAGCACCGAAAGCAGCTTGAACCATCGCCAGCCGAAAATGAGCAACGTCGCGCCCACAACGCACAGCGTGATGGCCGCTGGCATGCCGAGCTGCTGAAGACCGCCGATAACCTCTGCCTGACTGGGAACGCCTATCTCGCCGACGTGCTTGGCCCAGTACTCGAACTGATCGAGGAACTCCAGGTCGAAGCTGGGCAGGGTATTGGGTTCACGATGAACGAATTTCTCCGCCATCTCCTGAGCGGTCTTGGTCTCTGCGAGCATCGTGATCATCGGTCAGCATCCTTTGTCGCGGCGCGCCTGGGCGAGCGAGGCTTCGGCCAGCGATCGCTTTCGGGGATCGGCCAGTGCATCCAGCGCCTGGGCGAGCAGGGGTTCGGCCTGGGCGGGCTCGCCGAGATAACGTGCATACAGAAGGCCCAACATCAAGTGTATATCGGCGATATAGGGATAGTCTTGATAGCTTGCAAGGAATTTCTCGTATGCATCGGCGGCGGCAGCGTAGTGCTCCCGGGCCATCAGCTGGTTGGCGATATCGAGCTGCTGCTGACGTGGCAGGACGGCCTGGGGATGCTCGGCCTGCAGTTGGCGGTAGGCCTCGGCGGCGGTGTCCAGGTCGTGTCGGGTATAGGCCTTGGCGATGCGTTGCCGCAGTGGCGCACCGACGGAGTCGGGCGCGTGCTCGTCCGAACCGACCTGCAGCGTACGGACCACGGCCGGGGCCTCGCGGGTATCCGTCCGCATGCGGCGGGGAACGGCATAGGGATCATATCCGCGTATCGCCATGCGCTGGAAAGCCGCCCGTCGTCGTCGATGACGAATGATATTCAGCAGGTCGTAGGCGTCCCGCGGCATGAGATGGGAAACCAGCAGACCCGCGGCAATCAGCCCGCCGTAGAGGTAGCCGGTCGCGTGGGCCGCATAGGCCACACCGCCGGCACCAGGGCCGGTCATCACGCCGACGGTCATGATCAAGTCGAAGCCGAAATGGATCGCCACGAAGATCAGGCTCGACAGTTGTGCCGGCAACGGATACCAGCCCAGCAGGAAGATCACGCTGATGCGCGTCCTCGGCAGCAGAACCAGGAACGCCCCGGCGACGCCGGCGATCGCGCCGGACGCGCCCAGTACCGGCGCATTGCCGCTCAGCAGGAGATATCCCACGCCCGCCAGCACCCCGCCGGCCAGGTAGAAGGCCAGGTAGCTCACGTGCCCGAGCTTGTCGTTGACGGCATTGCCGAACACCCACAGGAAGACCATATTACCCAGCAGGTGCCACAAATCCGCGTGCAGAAACATGCACGTGAAGAACTGAGACAGTCGGGGCAGGTCGGGTTCGAGCATGTAGCCGCTGATTTGGGCCATATGCTCAGCGGAGTTCGCGTTGCAGCCCAGCAGGTAGAGGATGACGTTGACGGCGATGATGCCGTAGTTCACCCACGGCGTCGTGCGGCGGCGGTAGTCTGTACCGATTGGAATCATGGTTCACGAACAGGCAAAGCAACGCCGTAAGTGGGAAATTACGGCTTCTGGGCGACGATGCGCGCCAGGGCTGCGCCGATGACCTCGGGGCTCAGCGGCGGCTCGAAGAGGATTTCGTAGCTGACTTCGGCGCCGGTGCCGATCGTGGTGGCCCCGCGTCGCAACTGCCCGGTGGCCGTACCTGCATAGGTGCCGTCGACGGTGAAGAAATCGCACAGGACCTTGACGTCGTGGACAGCACAGTCGTGCGGGTTGCGGCTGTGACCGGTCAGGCGGATCCTGCCGTCGTCGGTGATGCGTCGGGTGAAGCGGCCGAGTGTCCATCCGACGTACTCGTCCGGAGCCCGCACGGCATAGCCCGTGGCGTCCGAGACCGTCGCGTCCGCCGGGATCAACTTGTTGTCGGCCGAAACACTGAATCGACCGTGCATCCCCGCAGGGATCCATTTGTAGGCCCGGCTTTGCAGGGGCATGATAGCCCCTGCGGGATTCTTGAGGACCACCCGGATCTGCACTTCGCTGAGCAGGAAGTCGTTGTCGTTGCGGAAAGTTCCGGCAATGTCGCTGGCGTCGTCGCCAAGGGCGGTGACCTTATGGGCCCGCAGGACCTTGACGGTCGGGCCGCTGGGGCCAGCCGATTCGGTTGGCGGCCGTGGCGTCGGCGGCATCGCCCCCTTCTTCGGGTCAATCGACTCGGGTGACCGGGGCTCTTTCGCCGCCTCGCGAAGTTCCTCGACGGTCATCACGCCGTTGTCCTGACCGGCCAGTTGGCCGTCGGGGCCTGTTGTCGCAGCGGCATCGTCCTGCGGTTGGGCCTGGGACTTGACGACCACGACCACAACGCCGGTGGCGATACCGGCCAGACACAGGACGAGCAGGGTCGCCCATACGCCGGGGGAAACGCCGCGCTTCGGCGGGCGCCGATGAGCGCCGTGATGGTGATGTGGATGATCGTGATGACGTGGGTGCTGCGCCGGTGTGGGACGTTGCGCCGGGCCTTGGGGGTCGCCGGCGGGTGGGGTCGAACGCGGCGCCGCGTGCGGCCGGATCGGCTCACCCGGTTGGTGAACGGCTGCACGCCTGTGCGTCGTCGTCGGCGCCGGCGTCGGTGGTGCATGGGACGGTGTATGCGTGTGGACCTGCGATGTCGCCTCGGCCGGCCTTGAGCCATTGGCACGTGTCGAGCCGACGAAAATCGCGCCACAGTAGCGACACTTTATCTTCGCCTTCTTGATCTCGCGACTGACACGGAGATCACGGCTGCAATGCGGGCAGGTCACGGTGAACATGGTAGGGCTTCCTTGGACGTTTGTACTGCGATTATACCGTCTTCGTCGGACCGGAGGCAAGGACTGCTCGCGGAGGAAATCGTGAGCCGGTTGCGATGTGGCCAAGAACAGACGCCGCGGGGCGAAGGCAACGTGCCCTCGTGTCTCCGCCCGTCATGCCCAGAGGCGGCCATGATCGCCGCGAGACGCGAAGGCAAGATGCTTGCGAGACGAACAACGCAACCGCTCGGAAATCGCGACGGGCACTTTCCATGCACCCCACAGCTTGGTATCCTGCCACGCATTCGCCCGACCGATTGAAAGGACATCAACGCATGAGCAAGCTGACCGATCCGAGCGCGCTGGCCCGGGCCGTCGAGAAGGCCGTCGCCGAATGCACCATTACCGATATTCACACGCACCTGTTCCCCCCGGCACACGATGAATTGCTGCTCTGGGGCGTGGATGAACTGCTGACGTACCACTACCTCGTCGCCGAACTCTTCGCCACCAACGTCGGCCGACTGGCCTACGAGAACTTCTGGCACATGAGCAAGTCTGATCAGGCCGCCCTGATCTGGAAGACGCTCTTCGTCGAGCATGGCCCGATCAGTGAGTCCCAGCGCGGCGTGCTGACTACGTTGCGGCGACTGGGGCTGGACGTCGGCAACCGGGACCTTGGCAGAATCCGCAAGTGGTTCGCCGAACAGAACATCGACAGCTACCTGCCGAAGGTCTTCGAACTGGCCGGGCTGGACTATGCGGTCATGACCAACGACCCGTTCGTGCCGATCGAGGCACAGCAGTGGGACGACTGCAAGCCAGGCGTGGATCTCCTGCGGACGGCCCTGCGGATCGACCCGCTGATTGTCAACTGGCCCAAGGCGTGCGAGGTCATGAGCGAATGCGGCTTCGAGGCCGAGAACCTCGACGAGGCCGGCTATGCCGAGGCCCGCAGGTTCCTCGACAGTTGGGTCGCCAGGCTCAACCCGCTTTACATGGCCGCCTCCCTGCCGCCGGACTTCCACTTCCCGGCCGCGGCTACGATGGCCAGCGTCGTCGAGAACGTCGTTATCCCCACGGCCCGCCAGCACAACCTGCCGATGGCCATGATGATCGGCGTCCGCAAGCGGATCAACCCCGCCCTCGGCGATGCCGGCGACGGCGTCGGCACCGGCGACGTGACAGCCGTCCAGAACCTGTGCATGAAGTACCCGGACGTGAAGTTCCTGGTAACCATGCTCTCGCGCGTCAATCAGCACGAGCTGACGGTCCTGGCCCGCAAGTGCCCCAACCTTCACCTCTTCGGCTGCTGGTGGTTCTGCAACAACCCCAGCATCATCGACGAGATGACGCGCCAGCGGATCGAGATGCTCGGTACGGCCGTTACACTGCAGCACTCCGACGCCCGCGTGTTGGACCAGCTGATCTACAAATGGGCGCACACGCGGAAGATTGTCGCCAACGTGCTGACGGACAAGTACACCGACATCCTCGCCACCGGCTGGCAGCCCACCGAAGCCGAGATCGCCCGCGACGCGCGCGACCTACTCGGCGGCAGCTTCGAAGACTTCATCGCCGCCGAATAACGATACGTCACATCGCCGCACGGATCGCAGAATAGCAAGCAGGCAACCCCGCGGGCTGCCGACCTGCCGGCAGGCAGGCAGGTGCAGCCGGAGGCAGACAGCCCAAGCCGCCGACAGCATCGCCGCGACAGGATTTCTGCAAGCCGCGCTAAGCGTGCCACGCCTCAGCCCAGTTCGCGGCTGCGCTCGGCGGCGACGCGGATGGCCTCGATGAGCGAGTCCTTCACACCCGCGGCGTCGAGGATTTCGATGGCGGCCTGGGTCGTGCCGCCCTTGCTCGTTACGCGGCGCCGCAGTTCGGCGGGGCTTTCGCCGGTTTCGGCCAGCAGCTTCGCAGCGCCGGCGCAGGTTTCGGTGGCGAGGCGCAGGGCGGTGTCGGTATCGAGGCCCTCGCGATGGCCGGCCTGGACCATCGCTTCGATGAGGTAGAACACGTAGGCCGGCCCGCTGCCGCTGACGGCGGTCACCGCGTCCATGAGGGCTTCGTCGAGCTTCACGCCGAGACCGCCGGCGGCGACACAGAGCTTCTCGGCCCAGGTGGCGTCCTCGGACCGCGCGCGCATGCCGGCCGCAACAGCTGAGGCGCCCTTGCCGACCAGCAGCGGCGTGTTGGGCATGACGCGAACGATCCGCCCGCGCCCGCCGAGGCCCTCGTCAAGGGTCGCACAGGTCACGCCGGCGGCGATGCTGATGACCAGCGCGTCCGGCCGGACGTGTTCGGCGATGTCGGCCAGCACATCGGACATCATCTGCGGCTTGACCGCCAGCAGCACGCGCCGGGCGGCGGCCGCCTCGCCGTTGTCGTCGGTGACCGTCACGCCCAGGTGCCCCACGACCTCCCGGCGGCCGCCGTCCGGATCGGCGGCGATCACCTGCGTCGGCATCAGAAAGCCGGCCCCCAGCGCGCCGCGAACAATGGCCTCGGCCATGTTGCCCGCCCCGATGACTCCAAGTTCATAATCGCTCATGGCTCTTTCCTCGTCTGCTGGGCCAACGCGGGGACAGGCAGCTCCGCTGCGCTGCGGAGCCCGTCCCCCGTTTTCGCGTGCGCGTTTCTATTCCAGGTTTGCATGGCGGCTGCGGAAGGCTTCGGCGTCGACCTTCAGCCGGGCTGAGAGAACATTGAAGACCGCGTCGAGACAGAGGCTTGTCGCGTGCTCGAAGACCGCCGCCCGCAGGACGATGTCCTCTGCGGTCGTGGGCACGAGGACGACCTCGTCGCCGGTGACCGCCAGGGGCGAGTCGCCTACCGACGTGATCACCACGACCTTCGCGCCCAGATCGCGCGCGCGAGTCGTGAGGTAGTCGGTATAGCCTGTCGCGCCGGTACAGCTGATGGCCACCAGCAAATCCCCGGCCGCCGCGGCGGGCGTGATCGTCTCGCCCGGGATATAGGCGATCAGGCCGGCATGCATGAGTCGCATGCCGAACATCCTCGCCACCAGGCCGGATCGGCCCGCGCCGGTGACGAAGGTTCGCTTGGCCTGCGTGAGCAGCACGGCAAGGTTCAGGAAGCTCGGCCAGTCCACGCCGTCCATGGTCGCCTCGACGCGTTCGAGCAGTTCCGCACTGGCCTTCTTGACAGCATCCTTATCCGATAACGGCATGGGTGCCTTTCTGGTTCAAGGGGAAGGCAGAAGCCGTCCGCGTTCGAGCGAACGTTGCCCAGCCTGACCTCTCGCGTCCGCCTTTGCGACTGTCTTTGCCCTACGGGCCGAAGTCGGGCTCGGGCGACGTGCCGGTTGGGCGGACGGGTTCGGCAACGATGCCGCCCGTGGCAGCCGGGCGGGTCGAGCGTCGCTCGGACGCCGGAGGCAGGGGCGGCACGCGGAGCTTGTCGCCGGGCTGGAGTTTGTCGCTGTCGACGCCGGGGTTGGCGCGGCTGATCATGTAGCTGTACTTCCCGTCGCCGTAAACCGTGGCGCTGATGCCCCAGAAGCCGGCGTCGCCGCCGGCGACGATGTAGTACCGCTCGCCACCATCCATGATGGTCTGGCCGTGCCGAGCTTCGGCGGCCCGGACGGCCGAGCCGAGACTGTTGCTGACGGTCGTCTCAGCCGGCGGGGTCGGGATGACGAGTTTGTCGCCCGGGTTGAGTTTGGTCGGCTCGACGTCGGGGTTGGCCTTGGCGATGCGCGGCCAGAGGTGGCCCTTGCCGTAGACCTTCTTGGCGATGCCCCACAGCCCGGCGGTATCGGTGTCGCTGACGGTGTAGACTTTCCGGCCGGCGGCGTTGGTGCTGACCTGACCGTACTGGCTGCGCTCGTCGGTGCGGTCGGTGGAGGACGTCTCCGCCGGTTTCGGGGGGATGCGCAACATGGTGCCCGGCTGCAGCGCACGGGAGTCGACCTGCGGGTTGGCATCCTGGATCAGCTGGTAGTACTTCCACCTGCCGTAGACTTTCCGGCTGATGCCCCAAAAGCCGGTCGTATCCTCGGCGGTCACCTTGTAGGTGCCGGGTGAGGCGGGGGTCGTTGGGGTCGTCGCAGGAGCAGTACTCGTCCGAACGGGCGTCATCCTGTCGTACGAGTCGGCGCTCGTGGTTGTCGGGGGCGTCTCGTCGGGACGGGTCGTTGTGGCAGCCGGGGCCGTCGCGACGGGTTCGGGGTCCGGTTCGTCGAGCACGCTCTCGGCATCGGCGTCGAGAACGACGGTGCCGTCGTCGGCCGGCGCAGCGGGTTCGCTAAAGGCGCTGCCCTCACTGGTCGCGGGCAGGCCGGTCTCCAGCGTTCCGCGATCGGTCGCGGAGGTTGCATCGGCAATCTCACTGCCCCACGCCACGGCAACCGTGCCGTCGTCGTTGTCAGTGGCCTCTCTGTCGTCCATCACCGAACCTGCCGGCTCGTCGGCCACCTCGTCGGTCGTCTCGGGTACGTCATCGACGCTGACGGAAACGGGCATGGGCGGGATGTCGGTGGTCGTCGGCTCATTCGTTTCCTCGTCGGTGAAAACGACCTGATCGGGCTGTTCCTGGGCGGCGGGTTGTGGTTGCCGCTGGGGGGGGTCTTCGTCGCCGGTGACGAGGAAGTAAACGACGCCGGCGATAACGACCAGCAATCCGATGACGATACCGATTTTATAGTCGCGAGGCATGCCTCTGCTCCAATCTGCGCACGGGACAATCACCCGCTGTGCGCGCACGCGTGTCTATGGAATTATTATCCGCGTTTTCCTCCACTGAACACAAGTGTTTTTGGTACGGCGGCTTTGGCCGCTTCCTGCGGCCGCCGGTCCGCCCCGCCGGTCCGGCCTAATGTCCGCCGGCCACGATTCGCCGTGTATCGCGGGCGATCATCAGTTCTTCGTTGGTCGGGATGCACCAGACGGGTAGCTTCGCGCCGTTGGCGGTCAGGGGGCCGGTCTTGCCGCCGATCGTGCTGTCGTTGCGGTCGGCATCCGGTATCGCGCCCAGTGCCTGGAGCTGCTCACAGACCATCCACCGCACGGGCGTGGAATGCTCGCCGATGCCGCCGGTCAGCACGACCGCATCGACGTTCGGCAGAACCGCATAATACGAACCAACGTACTTCACAATCCTGTAGACGAACATGTCGATGGCAAGTTCCGCACCTCTTTTGCCCGCCTCGCGATGCTTCAGCAGGTCGCGCATATCGTTGCTCAGGCCGCTGACGCCCCGCAGGCCCGACTCCTTATTCAGGGCCTTGTCGATATCCTCCGGCGAATAACCGCGCCCTTCCATGTACAGCACGACGGCCGGGTCGATGTCACCGCATCGCGTGCCCATGACCAGGCCCTCCAGGGGCGTCATGCCCATGGTGTGGTCAATGGCCCGTCCCCGCTCGACGGCGGTCATCGAGCAGCCATTGCCGAGGTGGCAGGTCACGAGATTGACTTCGTCGGCGCCCTTGCCCAGCAGGTCGGCGGCTCGGAGCGTCACGTAGCGGTGGCTGGTGCCGTGGAAGCCGTACTTGCGGACGTGATACTTCGTGTACCACTCGCGAGGCACCGCGTAGCGGTAGGCCTTGGGCGGCAGCGTCGACAGGAAGGCGGTGTCAAAGACGGCTACGTGGGGCACGTTGGGGATCGCGTCCATGGCCGCCCGGATGCCCATGAGGTTCGGAGGGTTGTGCAGCGGGGCCAGTTCGGCGTTCTTCTCGATGATACCGATGAGTTCGTCGGTGATGCGGGCAGATTTCTCGGCTTCCTCACCCCCGTGGACAACGCGATGACCGACGCCTTCGATCTGGTCGGCGCTGTCGATGATCTTGAATCGCGGGTCGACAAGCGTATCGAGGATAATCTTGATCGCGGCGGTGTGGTCAAACGCGTCGACGTCGACCTCCAGCTTATTGCCATCCGCCTCGAGCTTCAACTGTGCCCCGTCCGTACCGACGCGTTCGATGACGCCTTTGGCCATCACGATCTCGTTGGTCATGCTGAAAAGCTGGTATTTGATGCTGCTGCTGCCGCAATTGACGACGAAAACCTTCATGTCGTTCCTCGAATGCACCGCCGGTCCGGCAAGACGCCGCCCGCGTCCACGAGGCGCGGCGACCGCTTGTCGAGGCCCCGGGCGGCGGCCCGGAGTGAAAACGCCAACCCTACGCCAAGGCCTCACTTGTGTCAAGTCAGACTGCACCCAAAAGCCTCCACGGGCGAACCGCAGAGGCTTTTGCGGCGTAATACACTCATAAATTTTGGTTGCCTTTGCCGACAATTATGACATACTGTCACGGCAAATTCATGCAACAGCGAGGTTAAGGTGCGCTGCGAACCCACCTGAGACCTGGAGGTCAGACTCGCCTGGCCGGCGGGCGATATCCGAGCTGTTCTGGGAACCTGCAGATAGCGATTCAGGAGCGAACCATGGCACGTGTTGTTCAACGCCGCAGCAATCCTCCCTACCTCCTCTTTGTCTTCGTCTTCCTCTTCCTGGTGGCCGCCACGCTGGCTGTCATCGGATTCATGAAGGCCGACGAAATCGAGCAGAAGATCACCAAGCTGGAACAAGACAAGGAAGACCTTCTGGCCGCTCGCAACGTGCTGACGGACGAAAACGCCGAACTCGCGCGAGAGATTGTCGGCACGGACAGGTCCGCCGCCGAAGCCTTGGCCGCATCGAAAGCCGCCGTCGAAGCCACCGACCTGGATGGAGGTCTCGCCGCTGAACTGCGGAGTCAGCACAATCTCGTCGAGAAGCTTCGTGGGCAGATCGCAACGCTCAATGAAGACCTGAAGAAGAAAGATCAGGATCTCGAGGAAAAGGACAACGCTCTCGAATCGCAGCGCGCTCTTCTGGAAGAGGATAAGACCGACACCAACAAGAAGATCAAGGATCTTGAGAACCAACTCAAAGAGGCCCAGGACGATTACGAGAAGCGTCTGACACAGCATGAAGAACGTCTTGCTTCCGTCCGGACGGACATGCACAAGGAGCTCGACGAGAAGAACAAGCAACTCGAACAACTCGTCCTGACCATGCAGGAAAAGGACGAAATGATCGCCGAGTTGCGCATGACGGTTGATGACCTCAAGGCCTTGCTGACCCCGGGCGGCCAGGAAGTGGTCAACGAGCCGGACGGCGAGATCGTCAAGACCACGCCGAGCACCGACACCTGCTACATCAATCTCGGCGGAAAGAGCAATGTCCGCCAGGGCATGAGCTTTGCCGTCTACGGCCGCAACGCCGAGTACAAGGAAGATGTCAAGGGCAAGATCCGTGTGGTCCGGGTCGGCGACAATATCAGCGAATGCAGAATCGTCGAAGCAAGTGAAGACAATCCCATCGCCCAGGACGACGGCGTGGCAAACCTGGCATTCCACGTCAACCGAACGTACAACTTCGTCGTCCAAGGTCGCTTTGATCTCTACGGCACGGGCCAGCCCAGCGAATTTGGGCGCCAGACCATCAAAGACGCCATCAAGCGATTCGGCGGCCGACTCAGCGACGAGGTACAGGTCCAGACCGACTATGTGGTGATGGGCGCCGAGCCCGTCAAGCCCGCCAAGCCCGCGCCGGATGCACCGGCCAGCGTCCAGCGTGCCTACCAGGACCAGATGCAGCAGTATCAGGAGTACCTCGACACGCTGAACCTTGCCCAGTCGATGAAAATCCCGGTCCTCAACGGCAATCGTTTCATGGCCCTGACCGGCTACCTGCCGGAGCAGAAGCCCCAATAGCCACACCCTAGCGCGTTTACATTCCGGGCGGCGGCTCCTGCGGGGCGTCGCCCGTTTCTTTGCGCGGTTCGTAAACTCGTCTGGCCACTTGACATTTGCCGATTCGCGGATATCGTACAGACTCGATTCGAGATACAAGGAGTGTCCATGCAACCTTCTCGACGTATTCAGCAGGTCCCCGCGAGTCCGACCATCGGCATCACCGCCAAGGCCAAGCAAATGAAGGCCGACGGCATTGACGTTGTCAGTTTCGGCGCCGGCGAGCCTGATTTCGATACGCCACAGTTCATCAAGGACGCTTGCATTGCCGCTCTCCAGGCCGGCGATACCAAGTACGTCCCCCGGCAGGGCGCCGCTCTCAAGAAGGTCATTGCCGAGAAGCTCTCCGCCGAGAACGGCATCGAGGTCGACCCCGTCCAGGTCCTGATGACCTTCGGTGGCAAGCACGCTTTCTACGCCGCCTTCCAGTGCATGCTGGACCCGGGCGAGAAGGTCCTGATCCCCGCGCCATACTGGGTGAGCTATCCCGCCCAGGCCAGCCTCGCCGGCGGCGACGCTGTGATCCTCTCGGCCGGCCCCGAGAGCCACTTCAAAATTTCGCCGCAGCAGATCCTCGACCACGCCGACGACGCCAAGATCCTGGTCCTCAACAGTCCCTCCAACCCCACCGGCGTGATGTACTCCCGGGCCGAACTGCAGGCCATCGCTGAAGCCGTCCTGCAGACCGACCTGGCCGTCTTCAGCGACGAAATCTACGAAAAACTCATCTACGGTGACGAGCCGTTCGTCAGCTTTGCGACCCTCGACCCGCGTCTGCCCGAACGGACGCTGACCTTCAATGGCTTGAGCAAGACCTTCGCTATGACCGGCTGGCGACTCGGCTGGGTCACCGGCCCTAAGGAGATCATCGCCGCCATGGGCCGACTGCTCAGCCAGGAAACCACCAACCCCGTCAGTTTCGCCCAGGCCGGTGCCCTCGCCGCCTATACCGACCCTCAGGGGGCCGACGTCATCGCCGAGATGCGCCAGACCTTCGCCAAGCGTGGCCAGCACATGTGCAAACGCCTCAACGAGCTGCCCGGCGTCACCTGCGTCAAACCCGACGGCGCGTTCTACTGTTTCCCGGACGTCTCGGCCAACTTCGGCCGCACGCTCACCGGCATAGAGGTCACCGACTCGATGCGCTTCGCCAAGGCCGCCCTCGACGGCGTGAAGGTCGCGCTCGTGCCTGGCAGCGCGTTCGGCGAGGACCGTTGCGTCCGCCTGAGCTTCGCCGCCAGCGACGAGCAGATCGACAAGGGCATCGACCGCCTCGCCGAACTGCTGACGTAACTCGCAGAGGCATCGGACTTCGACGTTCGCAGAGAACGCCGACTATTGGCTATCAGCAAGAACTCGCAGGTTTCGATCTGCGGGCCTTTGCCTTGTATGGGGCGAGCAGGCGGGCGCGGGCCGGCGTCCGGTCAGTTGCATTGACGGCCGCGGCGGCGCGGGGTATGCTGCAGCCAGTTTCCCGTGCCGGACGCCAACCGCAAGAAGGCAGCGATGGCCTACATCATGGGGCCCTACGACCAGGCCCTCCAGTACATTCTCGACAACGGCGTGGAACGGCCGGACCGAACAGGCACGGGCACGTTGAGCGTCTTCGGCTACCAGACGCGGTATCGCATCGACGAGCATTTCCCGCTGGTGACGCGCCGCAAGCTTTGGCCGCGGGCGGTCTTCGCCGAACTGATCTGGCTGCTCTCTGGCAGCGCCAACAACAACGACCTCGTCGACCTCGGCGCGAGGTTCTGGACGCCGTGGGTCAGCGAAGATTTCGAGAAGCAACACGGCTTTGCCCCCGGGGACCTCGGGCCGGTATACGGCTTCCAGATGCGCCACTTCAACGGCGACTACGCCGCGAAATCCGGCGGCACGGACCAACTGGCCTATCTCATGGACCAGCTCCGGGAGAACCCCTTCGGCAGGCGACACGTAGTGAGCTACTGGAACCCCAGCCAACTCGACCAGATGCGCCTCCCGCCGTGCCACTACACCTTCCAGGTCTACGTCGACGCCGAGAAGCGCATCAGCGGCATGCTGACGCAGCGGTCGGCCGACTACCCCGTCGGCGTGCCCGCCAACATCCAGTTTTACTCCGCCTTCACCTATATGCTCTGCCAGCAGCTAGGCTATCGACCGCACGAGTTCGTCCACAATACCGGCGACTCGCACATCTACCTCGACCAGGTCGAGGCCGTGAAGGAATATCTCAGCCGCGAAACGCCCGCCTCGCCTCGGCTCGAGCTTCGCCGCGCCACGGACATCTACTCGTACATGCCGGACGACTTCGAGATCATCGACTACAATCCACTGTCGCCGATCAAGATGCCGATTTCGGTATAGGCCGGTCAGGCTGCGAGTGGACTACTCGTCGTCTGACGGGGTGTCGGCGTCTACGGCGGGCTCCTCGTCGGTGCTGGATGCGCGGGTGGGGTTTTCACGCGGGGCTTCAGCGGGCGCTTCGGTGGGTGTCTCGCCGCGCAGCTCGCGGGCGACGGCATCGAGCACGCCGTTGACGAACCGCGGCGACTCGGCGGTGGAGAACTCGCGGGCCAGTCGCAGGGCTTCGTTGATCGTGGACTTGGGGTCGTCGCGCCCGGTGCGCAGTTCGTGGGTGGCCAGCCGCAGAACGTTGCGGTCGACCAGCGCGAGGCGGGGCAGTTCCCATCGGCGGGCGTGGCGGCGGAGCAGTGTATCGCAGGCCGGACGATCGTCGAAGGCCTTTTTCAGCAGGGCCATTGCGTTATCGACGATGTGCGGGGACTCGCGGCTGTCGCGGATGAAGACCTCCACGAGGTTCCATGCCTGGGGGCCCTGGGCGTCGATGCAACACAGGGCCTGGAGGGCCAAACGTCTTGATCGGTGTTGGTTGCTCACGCGGTGGCTCTTTGCTTGTCAAAGTGGTTGGGGGCGACGGTCGGTTGCGGGGGCTACGTGCCGGGCAGGGCGTTGAGGAGATTGGCCATTTCGATGGCGGCCATCGCGGCCTCGGCGCCCTTGTTGCCGCTCTTGGCACCGGCGCGGTCGACGGCCTGCTCGACGGTCTCGCAGGTCAGCACGCCGAAGATCACCGGCAGGGAGGTCTGCAGCCCCACCTGGGCGACGCCCTTGGCGACCTCGCTGGCGACGTATTCGTAGTGGTCCGTGCCGCCGCGGATGACGGCCCCCAGACAGATGACCGCCTCGTACTCACCGCTTTCGGCGAGGCGACGAGCGATGACGGGAATCTCGTAGCTGCCGGGCGACCAGACGATGTCGATGCGCTCCTCGCCGACGTCGTGCCGGCCCAGCGCATCCAGCGCGCCGCCGAGCAGCTTGCTGGTGATGAATTCGTTGAAGCGGCTGACGACGATGGCGAACGTCGCGTCGGCCGCTGCGACCAGTTGTCCCTGGTAGGTGCTCATGTTCGGTGCTCCTGTGGTCTGCGGCCGCCTGTAGCAGCCGACATCCTATGCAGTATACGCACCGCACGGGCAAAGACAAGCGATTCGCAGGACTTGCGGGTGCCAGACAGGCTTTCTTGTTACCTGGCGGGCTGCTGCCGCAAGCGGTCGGGCGGCCGATTATTTCTCGCCGGCCTCCGGCGCCTCGGCGCTACCGAGGTCGATCGAATGCAACGTCGCCGGCTTCTCGCCATCGCCCGGACGGAGATACCACACGCGGGACTGGAGCATTTGTGGTCCTTCGCCAACATTTGAAACGATTTCTTTTTCAATTTCCGTCGGCCCCTGTTCCTTGGTGATGGACCACAGGCTGATCGTCGGCCTGGGCTTTCCGCCCGAGCCGGAGTGATCAACGTTTGCAAGAATAACCGTCCCATCCAGAGCCATCCTGAACGCCATCCACTGGACCGGGCCATTGCAAGGCAGCGCCCGCTTCCAGAGTACTTTCGATTCATCCTCTTGAGTAAGGTCATAGACGGAAACGCTCGATGTCAGCAACCCATCGTCTCCGCGTTTGCCAGTCACACTTGCCATGTAACGGCCACCTTTGCTGATTCCTGGGATGCCGCCATAGCCCCCCTCTATGTCCAATACCGATAATATTTTTTTTCGCGTGCGCTTTTTCGGTTCGTAGCGAACAAGCCACGCCTTTTTCATGTCGGACTTTTGCATTCCCAGGGCATCACTTGTCGGATCGCCAACCATCAGATAGCTGCCGTCTGAAAGTATGCCAATGCACCACCCCGCAAATGCAATCGGCGTGGCCTTGCCGGTCGCCAGATCGACATGAACCGATTTCATTGCGGAACCCTCCTCGATGGCCAGTATCAGGGAGTCGTCCTTAAGAAGAGCAAACTCGATCTCGATTCGCTCCTTCTGAAATTCGGCCAGGCTGGGAAGAGGCAGGACCGCCTTCTTGGGAATGTCGATCAACAGGAATTGCTGTCCCGACAGCCCTTGATCAACCATCGTTTCGGGTGACTGCCGGCGTACCTGAACGCACGCCCGGCCCTGGTCGTCGATGCCATACAAGCGGGGATTCACAATCTCCTCGGGATTGTCGATGCCTTTAATCGCCTGAAGTTCGACGGAATCGCCGGTTATGGCGTCAACGAATACGGTATTGGACCGTTGCTGCTCAATCTGTCGCATTCCATAAGCGACATACCGGCCATTATCACTGACAGCGAAGCTCGACAGCCTGGCATCTTTCGGCACGGATATGGCCATGCCTTCTGCAGGGAGTTTGGTTTGCTGGGCGGACTTGGCGGGCTGACACTCGCCGGCAGGTAGCCCAGGCGCGACGGTGGCCAGGACGGCCAGGATACTGACGAGTCGAATCGTGTGCGTATGCATTCAAGGTTCCCTTCAGGCGTAAAGTTGCCGCCAAACTACCACCCGATGCCCGAAAGTTCAACGCGGTGGTTGTCTGCGGCAAGGTGCGTCCTACTGAATCCCGCAGGGATGATGCTCAGTAGCCACGCGGCGTCAGCCCGGGGGTTTGGGACGTTGGGCAGGCAAAGCCCTGCAAAGGGCGCCTTGGGTCTTCGCGGCGTCAAGGCGCCCCTGACGGAGCTTGACCGTTCGCGCGTATCGAACCCCACGCTGACGCGTGGGGCTATTGACCGTCGCCCCTGCGGGGGGCTGAAGCCAGGCCGGTCTTCGGCCAGCGGAATATCTTCGCTGCCTCCGAAAAATGTCGCACACATCGGTCGCTCTGTCATCACGCGCCGGCGGCAACGGGCTGGTCGTCGATCATCTCGGCGGCCTCCTCGAAGCGGACGCTGACTGGCGTGGAGACGCCCGGTTCCTGCATGGTCACGCCGTAGAGCACGTCGCCGAAGGCCATCGTGCGCTTGGCGTGCGTGATCATGATGAACTGGCTGATCTTGCTGAACTCCTTGACGATCTCGCCGTAGCGGCCGGTGTTGGCCTCGTCCAGCGGGGCGTCGACTTCGTCCAGCACGCAGAACGGTGAGGGGCGCGCCTGGAAGAAGCTGAAGACCAGGGCGATGGCGGTCATGGCCCGCTCACCACCGGACAGCAGCGAGATGCTTCGCAGTTCCTTGCCCGGAGGCCGGGCGACGATTTCGATGCCGCTTTCGAGTTCGTTCTCGGGGTCGATCAGGAAGATGTCGGCCTTGCCGCCGCCGAAGAGTTTGCGGAAGAGGGCCTGGAAGTTCTCGCGAACGGCCTTGAACGTCTCGGCGAAGCGGTCGCGGCTCTCGCGGTTCAGGCGGCGGATGAGCTCCTCGAGCTGCCGCTGCGAGGAGGTAATGTCCTCGATCTGGCCCTGCAGGAATTCGTAGCGATGTTCGAGGTCGTCCTGTTCCTCGATGGCGTCCATGTTGACGTTGCCCAGCCGCTCGATCTTGCCGCGCAGGTCGGCGATGTCGGCTTCCACGGCGTCCCAGTCGCGCTCGTCGTCGTGGTCGTATTCCTCGTAGAGCGTGGCGAGGTCCATGCCCATTTCGTCCGAGGCCCGGTTGCTGATGTCGGCTACGTGGGCGTCGATTTCGCCGAGTTTGACGCGGAGGTCGCCGACGACGCTGGAGACCTGCTCGGCCTCGGCGCGGTGGCTGCGGAGTTCGCGGCGGACCTCGTCGAGCCGCTCGGCGATACTACGGCGGGATTCCTCGATTTCGTTGTACTCGTCTTCGAGCTGCTCTTTCTGCATGCGGAGGTCGCCGATGGCGGCACCGGCTCGCTGGGCCTCGGCTTCCGCTTCGGCTTTGCGGGTGCGGTCGAGTTGGATGGCCTCGCGGGAATGTTCGAGTTGCTCGGCCTGCTCCTGCTTGCGGTGGGCCAGCGTATCGACCTGCTCGCGGAGGGCCTGGCGTCGCTGCTCGGCGGCGGCGACACGGACCTTCAGTCCCGTCAGTTCCTCGCCGAGGTCGGCCTGGTGGCTCTTGCCGGCGGCGAGTTGCTGCTGGAGCTGGGCGATGTGCTCATCGCGCTGGGCCTTGATGGTTTCGAGTTCCTCGGCCTTCTGCTTGGTGTCATGTTCGCGGCGGACGGATTCTTCGATGTCCTTTTCGAGGCCTTCGAGGTTCTGGGCCACGAGGGGCGCCTGTCGCTTGAGGTCCTCGATCCGCTGGTTGAGTGTCTCCAGCCGCTTGGTGGCTTCCTGCCTTTCGTAGGTGGCCTCGTAGACGGACGTCCGTAGCGAGTGGACGATCCCGTCGAGATGCTCGCGCTGTTCGCGCGTTTCGGCGGCCTGGCGGGAGAGCGTTTCGATGATCGCTTCGGTGTGGGCGAGTGTCTCGTCGATTTCGGCCAGCTCGCTCCGCCGGGCGATGAGTCCGCCGCCCTGGGAGGCGGCCGCGAGTCGCACCAAGCCTTCGGGCTCGTAGACTTCGCCGGCGAGGGTCACGAAGCGGTAGTCCTCGGGGCAGACGTCGGCGGCGAGTCGCGCGTCGGCCAGCGTCGGCACGACGAGCGTATGGCCCAGCAGGTGCCAGATAATCGGCTCGAGCCACGGCTCGAATGTCACCCAGTCCATCACGCGGGCCATCGCCTGGGGCGGCGAGACGGTCACGTCGTCACTCGGGGCCGAGGCGATGCGGTCGAGGCAGAAAATTTCGGCGCTGCCGCCTTCGCCGAGGATGGCTTCCAGCTCCTCGACGTGAGCCTGCACCTCGCCGTAGTGGGTGGCCAGCAGTCGCTGGTCGGCCCCGGCCAGGGCGGCCGCAACGAGCATGGCGTGCTCGGTGTCGGTCTGGATAAAATCGCCCAGCATGCCGTGGACGGCGTTGATGCGGCCTTCCCGCTGGGCCTCCAGGACCTTTCGCGTGCCCTCGGCGACGCCATCAAGATTCTTCTGCATCTCGGTGAGTGTGTTCATCCGCCCGGTGAGGTTGCTACGCCGTTCGCGGGCGTCGAGCAGTTCGGCCTGCAGGTGCTGCTCATCGCCCTCGAGGTCGCCGAGTGACTGCTTAACATCGGCAAGTTTGGTCTCGGTCTGCTCGACGATTTCCTCGGCGTCGGCGATGCCGGCTTCGAGTTCGGCGCGCTCCTCGAAAAGCCCTTCGAGTTCGTCGGCGATGTCCTCAGCCTGGCGCTCAATGCGGTCGCGTTCGCCGTGGAGGTTCTCGCGTTTGACGGTGATCGCACGGACTTCGTTGTGCAGTTGGGTCACGCGGCGGAGCAGGTCCGTCACGCCCTGTCTTTCGTCTTCGAGGTCCGATTCGAGGCGGGTCTGCCGCATCTCGCCGGCGGAGAATTCTTCGCGTTTGGCCTCGGCCTGGGCTTGGACGTCGTCGGCCTCGGAGGCCACCCGGTCGAGTTCAACCTGCCGCTGGG
Organism: Planctomycetota bacterium; assembly: GCA_009908915.1. Lineage (GTDB taxonomy): Bacteria > Planctomycetota > Phycisphaerae > SM23-33 > SM23-33 > JAAAOJ01. Next base: position 9,233 of record JAAAOJ010000034.1, on the reverse strand, counting down.
CGTGGTCCTTGGCGGTTTCGTCGAGTCTGGCTTCGAGTTCTTCGACGTTGGAGGCGTGGGCGACGATCTGGTCGCCGAGTTCCTGGCTGCGGCGGGTCTGCATTTCGACGCGCTCGGTGAGTGTGTTCATCTGTGAGTCGAGCGTCGCGATGCGCGACTGGTCGTTCCGGGCGGCCTCTTCGAGTTCGACGTTCTCTACCTCGGCCGACGACTGGCTGTTCTCCAGCCGGCTGATGTGGGCTTGTACGGCGGCAAGGCGGTCGGCCTCGCGCTCGAGTTCGGCCTGACGGGTCGCGCGGTCCTGCTTCATCCGGTGGTACTGGGCCAGCAGATACAGCGAGCGGAGTTCCTTGAGATGCTGGCTGTAGGCCTGGTAGTTGCGGGCCTTGCCGGCCTGGATTTTGATGGATCGCAACTGCTTGTCGACCTCGCGGAGGATGTCCTCGACACGGAAGAGGTTCTGCTCGGTGCGGTCGAGTTTTCGCTGGGCCTCCAGGCGACGGCGCTTGTAGCGGCTGATGCCGGCGGCCTCGTCGAAGAACGCGCGGCGTTCATCCTGGCTGGCATTGAGCAGCTGGCTGACCCGGCCCTGCTCGATCAGGCTGTAGGCCCCGGCGCCGATGCCGGTATCGAGAAACATTTCCTTGATGTCCCGCAGACGGCAGGGGGTTTTGTTGATGAGGTATTCGCTCTGGCCCGAGCGGTAGAGCCGGCGGGTAACGGCCACGGTGTCGGAGGTGTCGGCCTCGCCGTTGGGCGCCGGCTGCAGGACGCCGTCTGTGTTGTCGAAGACCAGCGTCACCTGGGCCATGCCGGCAGGTTTGCGACGGGTCGAGCCGTTGAAGATCACGTCGCGCATCTCGCCGCCACGGAGGCTTTTGGCGGACTGCTCGCCCAGGACCCATTTGATGGCGTCGACAATATTGCTCTTGCCGCAGCCGTTGGGCCCGACGATGCAGCTGATACCGGCGTCGAAGTCGAACTCCGTGCGGTCGGCAAAGCTTTTGAAGCCTGACAGGATGGCCCGTGTGAGTTTCATTCGTGCGTCGTCCCTGACGCGACGGTCGGGCTAGGGCCCCGTCAGGGGCCTGCTGAGCCTCGGCCGGCCGCAACGTCGTCCTTGCCGGTCGGTTCGTTGCAACCAACTGAACCGTCCGTTCGCGCAACCTCAATCCATAGTTAACCGGCCGACGCGAGACTACACGATGTTGTAGTTTACTCGGGCCGACCCGATGTCGGTATCTGCTCGTAGATTCTCCGCAATCCGGGCGGCGCTTGCAAGACGAATTTCGCGGCGATGTCGCCTTCCTCGCACAACTGCGACAGTACGCCGACGGTCTGTCCGTAGGTCAGGCCAACACCGTCGATCTTGCCGGTCTCGCGGTTTGGCCGCGGCGGGCCTGCCAGTGTCCGGATCAGCGGGGCGACCTCAAAGCCCAGCAGGAACGGCTCGGAATAGGCCTCGCCGTCCATAAGTTTGCGCTGCAGGCATACGTGCTGGATGTACATGGCTTCGTATGTGTCATGCGGCACGAGCAGATGCTTCTGCTTGAGTAGGTCCTCCGGCGAGCCGGCACGACGGGCCTTGACCCGTTCGCCGGCTTCTTGGATCCGGCGCCAGACATCGCGGCGTTCGGCGTGGGGGACGCGACTGAGGTAGCCTTCGCGTTCCTGCTCTGAGAGGGGGTCCTTGCTGTAGATGCGGATTTCGTCGTCGTTCGAATCGAAAAACACCGGCCGGACGAGGGACATATCCCGTCCGAAGATCACAATCTTGGCCTCGCCGGTGCGGGTGGCGTAGATGACGTACTCGCCGGAGGTCTGGACGACATCGAGGAAGAACTCATCGCCGACGTTGTAGCGTTTGACGGCGGTGCTGTCGCCACGCTTGGCAAGGGCTTCGTAGGCGGCGATGCGGGTGATCTCCTGCTCATCGTTCAGGAGGCGTTCCAGCAGGCCGGCGGCCCGGAAGAGTTTCGGCTGGCGGCCAAGCTCGCCAATGGCGTCGAGTTGCAGCGTGGATTCGGCCTCGGCGGCGATCTGCATGACGATCGGCCCGGCGACGCGGGTATCGCCCAGCCGCAGGCCGGTTCGCGCGGCATAGTAACGTACGGCGGGGATATCGGACGTGTACAGATCCCGAATGGTCGGCAGAACCTGTCGGCCGATGGCTTCCCACACCAGTGCCAGACCGTCGTAGTTGGCCGTGGGTGTCTGCATGATCTCGGCGATACGCTTGGCGTGTGCTTCGACGCTCTGGCCGCCGCGACTCCGCGGCAGGTGCATGATCAGCTGGATGAAATGCCCATAGTCCTCCCTCCATTGGGGCGGGATCGTCACGGCCACGTCGTGGCGGGTGCGGGCGGTGGCGATGTTCCGTCCCGCGCCTTTGAATCGCTCGTTGATGCGTTTCTGAATGACATCGGCCATGTGGTAGTCCGGCTGATGCAACACGAGGCGCACGGGCATGTCCCGCACCGTCACGCCGCCGTTGAGGATGACCCCTTCGCGAAGGCGTCCGGCGTTGGCCGTGGCGTCGCCCTTGATGAAGGGATTGATAAAGATCGAACCTTCCGCGCGGGCCAGTGGCTTGAGGTCGCGTCTGCGTCGATCGGGCCGACCCCACTGCAGATCTCTCGGCAGGAGAAAACCGCCCAGCAGGCTCGTGGTCTGCGTGCGGGGCAGGGCGCGAACCTGAACGTCCACGTTCGTGCCTTTCGGGGCGCCGGGTGGGATGATTGCCGTGACGTCCACGATGGCCGTGTCCTCACTCGCCAGGACATCCATCGGCGACACATCGCCCATGTCCTGCAGCGGGTTGCCGAACCCTAACTGCGTCTTGAGGTATTTCACCAAGCTGTCCTGCATACCGGGCGGCACCTCGGCCGAGCCGGTCTTGTACAGGCCGACCACCACGCCCTCCGCGCGGATCGGCGTGTCGCCGGCCGAGACAATATTGCACACCTCGCCGATCGTGCCCTTCAATTCGGGGATCGACTCAACGCGTTCGGCTGGTTCGGGCTCGTCATCCTTGCCCCATGTGAAGTCCTCGAACGTCAGTGGCTCACCGTCGCTGTCGCAGCCGCCCATCCAGGCCGCCACCAGCAGCGCCATACACAGAAACACAGTCCAGCGTGGTAATGTCATCGGCGTGATCTCCGTTTCAACATTCATTATCGGGCGTTCGAGGCCGGTAGGATTAGGGCTTCTGGCACATCTGGGAAGGCCCCGGCAGGCATGTGCCCGTCCTGCGAAAACCTATACTCCAACGGCTCGGGCCCTGCGCAGAAAAGGAATCCGCGCCACCGGAGCTAAGAGTTCTGAGGGACGTGTCAAACAAAAAGGCCCGGCTGGATGCGCTATAAGCCGAGTTCTGTCCCGCCGCGGCGTCCGGGCCGCGGACGACGGCGGCGGCGAAGACCATTTCTCTCGACGCGCCGTTGCCGACGCGCTCTGCTTGAACAGGGCAGGCAAGCCTTTCGACTCGCCGTGCTCGCTCAAGGCAAGCGGCCTACCCGCGACTCATCGTGGCCTGGACCGGCCTGGTCGCTGCTTGGCCTTGCACCGGGCGGGGTTTACCATGCCGACGACGTCACCGCCGTCGCGGTGCGCTCTTACCGCACCGTTTCACCCTTACCTTCGGCGGTTACACTGACGGGTGCTCTCGCCCGGTCGCGCGGGCCGGACGATCCTACCGAAGGCGGTCTGGTTTCTGTGGCACTGTCCCGGTCGCAGCCGGCCCTGCCGGGCCAACCACGACGGTGGGTGTTACCCACCACCCTGGTCCAGCGGTGCTCGGACTTTCCTCTGCCGACCGAAGCCGACAACGGTCTTCCACGCATCCAGCCACGGGCATTATACGGACCGACAGCGGGCAGGGTCCAGAGATTCTGCCTGTACGCGGTGCCACCGTGCCAATGGCGTCCCGCCGGGGTGCTCCGCCGCACTCAAGTCGTGAAAGGCGGCGCGATCCGCTCAGGCGAAGGCCTTGAGATAGTTGTCGATGCGGTCGGCAGCCGTTCGTCCCGAGTCGATGGCCGTGGCGACATAGCTCGGACCGGTGACGATATCGCCGGCAGCCCAGACGCCTTCGACGCTGGCGGCACAGTTCTCGTTGACGTCGATCTTGCCGGCCTCGTCGGTCTTCAGGCCGAACTGCTCGGCGAGGGCCGACTCGATCGTCGCATGGAAGCCCATCGCAAGGATCGCCAGATCCGCAGCCACCTTGAATTCGCTGTTGGGCACCTCGTGCATGACCGGGCCCTTGGGCGAGGGCGTGTAGGTCACGCGGACGACCTCGACGGCCTGCAGCCCGCCATCGCCGTTGCCGCCATGGAAACCCTTTGTGGCAACCTGCCAGTGCTGCTCGAGATGCTCGGGCGTCTCCGGCGGGAGGACGGCCGTCTGCGAGGCGGCGTCCCGGCGAGGCAGAATCTCGAACTGCTTGACCTCGACGGCCCCCTGCTGGAGAGCGGTTTCGATGCAGTCCTCACCGGTCAGGCCCGCGCCGATGACCGCCACCGTCTTGCCGCGCACGTCGTAGTGTTCGCCGCCGGTCAGGTAGTCCATGGCAAAGACGATGTTCCCGCTGTCGCGACCGGGCACGTCGAGGTCGCGCGGCTGATGGGCGCCGACGGCCAGCAGTACCGCATCGCAGGCCGCGCGGAGCTGGGCGGCAGAGATGCGTCGGCCAACCTCGGCGCCGCAACGGAACTCAACGCCCTCGGCCTTGAGTTGCTCGATGCGGCGGTCGAGGTGTTTTCTCGGTAGGCGAAACTGCGGGATGCCGTACCGCAGCAGGCCGCCCGGCTGGTCGTCCTTTTCAAAGACCGTCACGGCATGGCCCTTGCGCGCGAGCTGCTGCGCGGCGGCCAGACCGGCCGGACCCGAGCCGACGATGGCGACCTTGCGGCCGGTCTTCTTGGCCGGCAACTGGGGCGTGATCCATCCGTTCACCCAGCCGAGTTCGACCAGCTCGCGCTCGATGTCGCGGATCTTGACAGGCCGGTCGTTGACCTGCCCGTGGCAGGCCTTTTCGCAGAAGGCGGGGCAGAGCTCGCCGGTGAACTCGGGGAAGTTGTTTGTCTCGTGCAGCCGTTCGACGGCGGCCCTGTCCTCGCCGTTCTGGTAGAGTTCCATCCACGCCGGAATGTCGTTGGCCATCGGGCAGCCGATCTCCTGGCAGGAGGGCACCATGCAGGTCTCGCAACGACGGCTCCGCAGGCGCGCGAGCTGGCGGCGGTACGCGTCGGCCGAGCTGTACTCGAAGGCGGCCACGCGCTGCTCGTAGCGGTCGCGGAAACCGTAGGCCCCACGGTGATGCCTCCGCAGCAACGGGCGCAACCAGCGGTTGCGCTTCAGCCAGTGCATGTGCCACGGCCGCAGTTGCATCTCGAAGCGATGATCGATGCCGGGCAGCCTGAGGCGCCGTTTCCACAGGTAGCGGTAGCGGATGCGGTCACCGTTGGCGGGATTGACATTGTACTTCTCGCGGTCGCGAGCGTACTTCTCCGGCGCGGTGGCCAGTTCGGCCTTGAAGATCGCGTCCTTGATGAGCATGGCGGCGGCGAGGTTGTGGATGACCTCGCCCGTCGCGGCGTACTGGTACTCGGGACGGTCCTTGCGGTAGATGCCGCGCACCTGCTCGACGTATCGACGGGCGTAGTCGTCCCCGCCCCAACGCAGCGTGTCGTAGATGCGGATGACCAGATCGCGCTTCAGCGATTCGTTGAGGCCTTCCATGCCGCTGGCGGCTTCGGCGGCCAACTGGCGGTACGTATCGACAAGCGGGCTGTTCTTGCCGTATCGCCTGGCGGCCCAGCGGCACTTGCTGTCGAGGGTTTCCTTCCACTCGGTCCGCTGCGGCGGGCCCTGGAAGAGATCGGGGCTTTCGACGAACTTGCGGCCCATGTTGAAGGCGTAGAAATTCTTGCGGAAGTCGTTGCGGATGGCGTCCTTGATGGCCCAGGCGATGGCGTTCTGGCTGACGGGTATCAGGCCCCGTTGGAAGGCATAGCCGAGCATCATGATGTTGGCGTACAGCTTGCTGCCGAGGTACTTCTCGCAGATGCGGCTGATGTTGCGGCTGAGAAATTCATCCTCGCGTGTGTGGCGGCGGATGAGTTCTTCCAGGGCGGCCGGGTCGTAGTCCTCGCGACCCATCAGGCCGGCGATGGTCGGGATCTTGTCGGTGTTGATGACGGCCGCGGTCTTCTCTTTGCTGGCGATGCGCAGTCGGTGGGCGGGCTCCAGAATGCGGGCGGCTTCCAGGATATCCACACCCAGCAAGAGATCGGCCTTGCCGTAGGTAATCAGCGCCGTTACCGGCTTGGACCCGTTGATCTGGTAGACCACCTGGCTGACCACGCCGCCATTGCGGATGGCCAGGCCCTTCTTGTCCAGGAAGACCACGCGGTAGCCTTCCTTATGGCCGGCCCGAACGAGAATGCTGGTGGCCAGGCCGATGCCCATGCCGCCCACACCGGTCAGGCAGCCCTGCCAGAGGTCGCCGACGGGACGCTTGCGCGGCTCGGGGATGTCATCGAGGCCCAGTTCCGGCACGCGGGATTTCGGCGGGTTCTTGCGCAGGATCGTCACGCGCTCGAAGCTGTCGCAGGCGCCGAGGCGCTCGCAGGCACCGTCGTTGACGCACCAGCTCGTGTCGGTGTCGACCTTCGTGCCGTAGTCCGTCTCCACGTGTCGCAGGCCCGGACAGCCGGTGATCTCCGTGCAGGCCAGGCAGAACCGGCAGATGTCGACGTTGACGTTCGTGTGCTCCTGCTTGGGCAGGTAGCCGAGTTTCTTGCGGATCGCCCGCTCGCCCCGCCGCTCACGCCGCTTGCGCGTGATGGCGCATTCCTTGTCGGCGATGATAATCTTCACCCCGTTGTGCAGGAACGTGTCTTCCAGAAGCTCGCCGTAGGCCTCTCGCTGTTCGGGGTCGACGCGCGCGATGAAGACGTCCTGCCCGCCGGCCAGGCCGCGGACCACGTCCTCGATGCTCTGCTTCTTCGTGCGGTTGCCCAGCACGTCGTAGTCCACTCCAGGCGTGGGCTGGTGGCCGGTCATCGCCGTCGTGGAGTTGTCCAGGATGATAAAGGTGATGTCCTGGCCGATCTTGATCGCCTGGGAGATGCCCAGCACGCCCGAGTGGAAGAACGTGCTGTCGCCCATGAAGACGACTTCCTTGTTGGCGATGAACGGGTCATTGCCCGCCCCCGTCGAGCCGCCCAGGCCCATGCCCGACAGGTCGTGCATCAGGTCGGTGTTCGGTGGGTACATCAGCATCGTGTAGCAGCCGATGTCGCCGTGGAACATCAGGTCCACCGGCTCGCGGCCTTTGGATTTCATGTAGCGAGAGTCGGCGAAGCGGCGCTTGATGTCGAGGCAAAGGCTGGCGGTGTCGCGGTGCGGGCAGCCGGGGCAGAACGTCGCCAGGCGGAAGGGCAGTGCTTCCTTGACCTCGACCTGCTCGGTCTTCCGCATGGCCGCGATTTCCTTGTCGATGGCCTCGACGATATCGGGCCGGCCTTTGCCCACCCCGCAGACCTTCACCAGGGGCGCCAGCAGCGACATCAGCATCGACGGGTGCAGGCCTCGCGTGGAGGGGATGCCCGGCAGGTCGTGCGGAAAGCTCTTGCCGTAGACGTCGACGTCCTGGAAGGCGGCCTTGCCGGCCTGCTTGCCGCAAAGGACGATCTCGTCGACCTGCGCTTCCATGAAGCCGCGACGCTCTTCGACCACCACGATGCGTTCGACCTGGCCGGCCAGCTCCTCGAGCATCACCGGGTCGACCGGGTAGGTCAGGCCGAGCTTGAGAATCGGCAGCTCGCCCAGCAGCCCCAGCTCCCACAGGGCGTGGGTAAGGTAGTCATGGCCAAGACCGGCGGCGACGAAGCCCAGCGGCTTGCGCCCCGAGGACGGCTGGCCCGGGGCCTGGGCGGAATGCTCGATGCGGTTGAGGCCCAGCTCGCGGGCCAGGACGGTGGCCTTCTCCAGTCGGCCCGACAGTGATTCCTCCTGCCACCAGGTCTTGGGCGGCAGCAGGACGCGCTTGTTGACGTCAATGGCCTGGGTGCGGAAATCGAAGGTGTTGAACTTGTTGTACGTGGGGTAGTGGTTCGACCGGCAGTCGACCGTCCCGCCGCCGTCGGCGAGGTTGGTGGTAATGATGTAGCCGGCGATCAGTTCCGCCCCGGCCGAGAGCTTGAATGCCAGGTCAACCCAGTCTTTGACTTCCTGGGCGTTGGACGGCTCGATGGTGGGGATGAACAGGTGCCTGGAGATATAGCGGCTGTCGACGGGGACCTGCGTGGAGTCGCTCCACGGGTCGTCGCCGTAGACGATGATGCCGCCGCCTTCCTTGTGCGCACCGGCGAGGTTCGCCAGCGCGAGCCCGTCGGCGGCGACATGTACGCCCACGGACTTCATCACGACCATTGCGCGCGACGGCAGGGTCTGCGTGCCGTTGAGCATTGCCGCGGCCAACGCTTCGTTGTTGTTGATGACCGCGTGGATGCCTTTATCGTTCAGCAGATCCTTGATGGTCGTGAGCGTGTCGAAGAACCCGGCGACGGGACTTCCCGGGTATCCGCCGAGCAGGTGAACACCACCCTCGGACTCGAGCGCGCCCTTGACGAGCAGCTCGTTACCGGTGAAAATCTCCGTCCCGGACGCCGCAAGAAATCTCCGGTCCGTCTTCATTCCGGCCATTGTATGCACGCGTCCGATAAGTCCAAAGCCTTTTCGGGATGCGGAAAACTGAAAGGCCCGGTCCACCGCTGGTGATCTCCGGCGTGTCTGGTCCTGCGAGGCGCCCCGTCTTCCCGCCCTGCCAGGCGAGGAGCGTTGGCCCCGGAACCACCTGGCAGGAATAGACGTGGGCGCAAGCCCACGGAAAACTTGACGCAGTCTTGCCCGACTCTCTCGCCAGTAGATTCAGATCACAGCCAGGTGCGGAGGACGGTCTCTTCTTGACATGAACAGCCATTGCCCCGAAAGATGAACGTGATACTCACGATATCCCGTTGCTGCAAGGCGCTCAGGGACGGTACTGTGGGAGGCACTGCAAATGGTCAGGTACGCATGTCCATACTGCCATTCAATACTGGATAATGAGCCCCCCATGCGCGGACGTATCGATCAGTGCCCCGCTTGTGGCAAGACTCACGAGGTCCCTATTGTCGGTCCACAAGCAAAGAAGCCCAGTTCTGAGGGCCTTTTTTTTGGGAAGG
>JAAAOJ010000056.1 GCA_009908915.1 Planctomycetota bacterium | reverse complement strand
CACAGGAAACTCGTTGCGCCCATCGAAGTCGGCCTCGATGTAACGCTCATTGTTGTGGAAAACCTGTATCCGCCACCTCTGTATCGTGGAAGTGGTCAAGCGGAAAATGAGGTGGTAAAGGGGACAGGAGGTCTGACCCACTTCGGTCGAGGCGAACGTGTGATGGTGCCGGCCTACTGGCTTCACGGGATGACGCCCAAGGGCCCTATCCAAACGCTGATGCCGCTGGCCTCTGCCCAAGGCCAATGCATGGCGTGGGGCGATTGGGCCGACGTAGTGGTCCGGCACCGCAAGGCCGACGCAGCATGGAGGTTGGAGAATCCAGATCAACCCGCTCGTACACCCCCCGCGTATGCGTTGTCCTACGACGGCGCGTGGTTTCTGACCGCGCCGAAACAGACAGACATCCAGGTTCTGGACGCTACCAACGGAGAACGGCTACGCGTGTTGCCGTACCCTGTCGAGCGCTGAAGGTTGTATTGGATGTAACTTTGCAGGGCGTGGCCGGGCTGCTGCAGCCGCAACGGACAGCCCGTTACGCAAAGTCATTGTCACTGCAGCAGGGACGTCCGTGGTGGGGTGGGGGGCGTCACGGGCAGGCGCGGTCTGGCCGGCCTCGCGGGTGTGAGTTGTTCGTTTGCCGACGCGAATGCGACGGGTCGGTAGACTTGTTGGTCGACGGCGTGATTTGCGATCAGAGTGAAGCCGGGCGTTTTGTGAAAACCACGTGGCTGCCCGCGACGGCGAACGAGTCGGTCAAGCATTCGGCCTTCGTGGCACTCAACGGCGACGACGCCAACGATATCTGGCTCGGCAAGGCCGACGGCACGCTGGCGCTGCTGGTCAATGAAACGCCCGTTGACCGCGCGGTCCGGCTTAGCAGTCCGTTTGGACATGGAGATCTTAATCGATTGTTATTGCGCTCGTGATTTGACGTTGCATCCGCGTTGCTAGGCTTAGCTCAGGCGGCCGACGCAAACGGCTGCGAGAACACACGGATTACTTAGTGAAATGCTATCTCAGCGAAGCGGTTGGCTTCGGGGAGCACGGTCATGCGTGGATTTCGTCCGAGTCGCCTGTCCGGTGACTCCGAGGAGCACCAACGACTTGCGGCTGAGTTTCGGGAAGAGAAGGTCCAGCAATACCGACGGCAGATCAGCGACGGCCAGGGGATCTTCGAGAAGCCGCCCTGGCAACGAAGGCCTTCGCAATGTACGGAGACAACAATGCATCACATTCGCTACCGATGCCCGAGGTGTAACAGCGTCCTCGAAAGCCCCGAATCGCTCGCCGGCCGGGACGATACCTGCCCCGTCTGTGGCCACATCTGCACCGTGCCGCCCCGCAAGAAGGGCCGACACGTGAAACAGAAGGCTCCCATCCGTCAGCAAACACAGGACAATTGCAAGCAGACGGACGAAGCCACAGACCACGATCGCACCACTGAACCGACGGACCTGCCGGTCGATGCCGAGCCGATGCCATTCGACCTCGATGAGATCGGCGCCGACGGGTCCGGCACGGATATTGACGACGAGATCGACATCAGCCAGTTGGATCTGTCGGCCGTCGAATCGGCCACGCCCACGCCGGATGACGTCGCCGAATGTGAGGTGGACAAAAGCGACGACGTCAGCGATGCTTACCTGGATGCGGCCTTCTCGATCGACGATGTCGATGCGCTCAAGACGTTCTGCCAGCACTGCCGCAGCGTCGTCGCAGTGTCGCCTGAATTCAAGCACAAGAAGACCCGGTGCCCCGAATGCGGCGGAAACATCCGTGTCCAGCGAATCTCGTGGACGCCGGAGGACGAGGCCGAGCTCAATGAACTGATCAACGCCTTTACCACCGCCACCTATGCTCAGGGCAACAAGGCCCGGGCCGTTGAACTGCAGCAGGAACTCAAGAAAATTTCGGAGAAGAAGGATGCCGCCGCGGCGGGCGGTTCGCAGGATTCACTCTGGTAGCAGCGGGCAACCCGGCCCGGGCGTCCCACCCCCCCCTCGTCCCGCGTCCGGGTCGGCCCTTCGGGGAAGCTGTGCTCCAGCACGACGGTATCTTGACCGATGCCGTCGTGTTTTTTTGTGGCCAGAGACACCCCGGCTGCACCGGGGGCACCGCAAAAACGAGGCGTTCTGACCGCCTTGGCCAGAACGCCTCTATCTGTCTATCGCACCGGCCTGAGCGAACACGATTCGCCCGGCCGAGATTGTCTATGTCTGCGCTTGCCTACTTGCGGCTGCGACGTCGACGCAGCAGCGCCAGACCGCCCAGACCCAACGCCGTCAGCGTTGCCGGTTCGGGCACCGTACCCGCAAAGCTCTCGGGGTCATCTGCGCCAGAGTAGCTCATGTCGATCTCGTAGTCGAAGGCCTCGCCTGTCGGGACAACGATTGTGGCCACCTCCGCGGACGAACCACCCGTGAAGACGCCTGTTGCCGTGAGACTGCTGCCGTAGCCACACAACGTCCCGTCAAAGAGATCATCGAGGGACTCGTCGTTATCTTCCGTCGGCTGCTCGACCCATGTCCCGTCCGTGATGTCCCAATGCGTTTCTGCAACGGGAAAGCCAGGATCGATAGGGCTTGGTGTCGGCCCGCCAAACCCGCTCTCCCAGATCTGGAAGAACTTGCCGGCGGACGAAAAGCCTGCCGTTACGCTACCGCCATCGACGGCATTGATATTCTCACCGCCGGTGGTCGCCGTGAACGTGTAGATATCATGCAATCCGGCACCCGCAATATCGCCGGTTGTCTTGTCTATTTCCAGGTTGATTACTGGTTCGGCATTCAGCGGCCCAGCTACAGCGAGAACAAGAATGATGAACAATGCTGCCTTTTTCATGGTACACTTCTCCTTTGGGGTTGAAATAGGACAGACTGAGCTAACGAGCTACTCTTCACTTGAAGAGCAGTCGTAGTGTACAGCCTTCCCGGCCTGTGCGTATTAAGGACGCATCAAGCTTGCGTAAAAACGGGTTTCCCAGTGTTGCCGGACGCGCTACGCGTCCCGATTCCGACGTCGCCATCCGGGCGGGCCGGCTGTCCGATCCACAAGATCGGACGAGGTCACTGGTACGGTACTTCGTAGCTGACTGAACCGTCGCTCTGATCCCGCCCTCCCGGGCCCCGAGGGTCGAGGCCCGGGAGGCGGTGCTTTTATCTATCTATGTCAAACTGTTCAGCGAACAGACACTCGTGGAGGCTTGGCTACGCACGGCGTCGGCGACGACGGCGTGCCAGCATCGCCAGGCCACCCAGGCCCAGAAGGGTCATGGTGGCCGGCTCGGGCGTGACGGTCATGCTGCTGCCGCCGGCGGAGGGATAGCCAAGGTTGTCACCTACGGTGCCAAGGTCGGCCAAGTCCACATCGCCGTCGCCATTAGCATCGCCGATGGACCAGACGGCACCCGTGTTCGTTCCCAAGTTGTCACCACACGTGCCCAAATCCGCCAGATCGACGTCACCATCAAGGTTGGTATCGCCGAACGTGGTCTCCAGGATGGTTCCGACGAGTTCGTCGACGTCGTCCTGATCAACGTCCAGGTCGCCGTCGATGTCGGCACTGAGGTCGAAGTAGATGGCGTCTTCGATAACGTCCCAGTCAGCCACACCGTCACCAAAGGCCTTGTTACCGGTAACGGACTCAAGATACGGATTGTTCTTGAACTGAGCGTAGACGTAGTCGATATCCTTAGCATCGACAGTGCCATCGGCACCGATCGGTCCCCAGCCGCGGGGATTGTCCCAGCCGTCGACATCACCATCGGCATCAAGGTCGAGGCCGGCGATATCGGCACGGGAGTCGCCGGCGTTGTACGTGCCGTTGGCCAGCACTGTGCCGAAGAAATTCCCGCTGCCGCTAGTGTTCGAGTCGGCCGTGTCGAGGTCGATGTAGTTCTGCTTGCGGTCGAGCGGCGAGTTGGTGAACAAGCCGTCCACACCGTAGCGGACATCGTCGTCGTCGAACCGACCATCGCTGTTGAAGTCACCCATCAGTTCGGGGCAGACCTTGCCGCCGTTGGTGCCGAGATCGCCGACATCCGCCGCACTGTAGCCGTCCACATTGTGGCGGATCTTGTAGGCAACGACCATCTCGTTGATGTCGTCGGTGTCACGGTTGAAGTCGCCATCGAAGTCACCCGCGATCCAGTTGCGATTGGACAGGGCGGTGTCGGTGGCATCAACCGTGCTATCTTCGTTAAGATCACCGAGAGTCGACGTGCTCATACTCACGCCGTACTTCATTGTCGTTCCGTCGAGGGTGACGTACTTGTCCTGACTGGTCGTATCCGTGTAGGCGTAGCCCGTGGGCAGCTCGCTCTGCTGGAGACGATTCGGCACGGTGCCGCGATCGCCGGTGGCTGTGTCCATCGCGACGGTCGGCACAATACCGGCCTCATGCAGGTTGTCGTTGACATCCGGGTTCGTGACCCAGGCACCGCCCGGATTCTCGTCGTCAATCCCGGCAGCCAGTTGGGCGATCAGTGTGTACTTCTCGGCCATGTACTGCGCGGGCGTACCGTACGTATCGGTCGAACCGGTGTTGTACTCGTACGACTGGATCGAGCCGACGATGTTGCGGATGTAGTCGCGGGCGCCCTGATTCTGCATCGCGGGACCACCATCGCCCTCCTCCCAGGGAGCGTCAATGATGCTGTCGCCGGCCGAGAACCCGAGGGTACCGTCGTCGTCGACCCACGTCTTTCCGAGCTCATCGTTATCGCCATCGGCATAGGTCAGGCCGTCACCGTCGAGGTCCTTGCCATCATAATCGATGTCTTCGGAGAACGGATTGCCGACCGTCGCGACCGTCTCATATCCGCCGACCTGCCAACCGGTATTGATGCCGGCATTGTGGGCGATGTTATTGATGTTGTAGCCAAACTCCTGGGTATCACCGGCGGAGAAACCGGACGTTCCATCGTCGTCAACGTAGTACTTGCCGCTGGTGGCATCCCACTCGATGTCTCCGTTGTTGTAGCCGGAAAACGTCGGGTGGTCCTCAGGTGTTTCCATTTTGGGCGTCACGTACTGAGTGCCGCCGCCGAGGTCATTCATGACCGACAGGATTTCCTGCTGACCATTGAGGCTGGGCGGTCCGGCCTTCTTGTAGAACGCGTTGTAGCCCACGGCGAGGCGGGATTCGGTGATGCGATCCCGCATGTGGCTGGAACTGTTGATATTCGACGGAGCGTAGAACGGCCCGACGACGTCCGACTTGTCGTGCTTCTCCTTGGGGCCGTAGTTCTCGCCGCGGCCCCATGACGGATCCAGCCCGATGGAATTCATCGCGGCATTGCGCGTGCCGGAACCGGAGTCACGGCTGATGGCGACGAGGTTTTCACCGTTGGGCATGCGACCCGTGGCGTAAAGATGCTGCAGGTCGCTCTTCTTGATGTTGCAGTCGGGCGAACCGTCGCCAGGAGTGCTGTCGACAGCTGCGCCGGGATTGCTGACATAGCCAATGTTGACGGCGACCAGCGGCGTATCGTAGACCGTATGATTGTCCGGACTGCCGGTGTTGGTGTTCAGCGTCGGGCCCTGCTCGGGCACGAGGCTCTTGAGGACATTGCCGACGGTGTCGGCCGTACCGGGCGTGCCGCCCTTCTTCTCAAGGTAGCCATAGTCGGCATTGACGTACTGCGGAATGGACTGCAGACCATTGTTGCCGTACCCGGAAGTTTCGCCGCCTGAGGTGCGGGGAGCCTTGTCATAGGCGCCTTGACCGGAGACGGTGACGAACCAGGTTGTCGGGACGTCCATCACACCCATATCCACGCGAACTTTCTTGTCGGTGGAGGAATAGGTCATGGGGTCACTGCCATGGGTGCTGTTGGAACCAAACCACTGGACGGCGGGTCCGGTCGTCGCCGGCGCAGCGTAGGTGCCGCCCATCGACGTCATGTTGCACCAGGCCTCACCATCGCCGGCATCGCCGGGCGTGAGGTCAAGGTAGCTGCCGCTGCTGGGGTACGCGGGATTACCGCCATCCCAGTAGTTGACCAGTTCGGCCAGACCGTTGCCCGAACCATGACCACGGTACTGGTACAGCCACCAAGGCTCGTCCTGGCCGGCCGCCTGGGATCGGAATGCGGCGCCCGACGTCGTGCTGGGCGCCAGTGTGTCTTTCTGGAACACGCCGTAGGTCTGGTAGTCATCGCCGTCGACGTGAATCCAGTCGTTCACGCTGGCGGTCTTGCTGAAAAAGTCCGAGAACAGGGTGGCGCCGGAGACGTTAATCACCTGCTCATCCTGCTGGGCGTTTGCGATGCCGGTGAAGCACATGGACAGTGCTACAGCGGCTATCAGTAGATGCTTGGTCTTCAATGCGGGTTTCATTCTTCTGACTCCTTTGTTTGGATCAATCGGCTCATTACGTAGACTCATGGGCCCCTAGAACATCTCCTCTTCATGTACTCCTCTCCACTGCGATTCGCCGTAACACCTCCGTTGGTATAGCTTCGTGAATTGACGTTCTTCTACTGGCTGCACGGTGCGGCCAGTCAGTTCGTTCCTCCGACGGTTCAGCCGGAGCCACGGCCAACTCCTGGTACCGTCATTCTCCCGACGTCATCTCATTCGCGCTACGGTTCGGACGCCTAGCGCGGATCATCAAAATCGTACTGCGACTGTTCGTAATGCACATCATTGGCACCCGTGATCCCGTAGAAACGGTCGCCCCACTCTCGCTGCACGAGCGTATCAAACAGATGCTTGCGTTCGACATGACCGTCGACATAGCCGAAGTTTGTTGTCCCACCGTACGTGCTGCTGCCGCCCGGATGGTGACGCCCAATTGCGTTCAGCGGCTTACCTTTGGCGATGGCTCCGACATCACCTTCAGCGTCGCCCCATTCCTCGGTGACATCGTCGTTACTGTTCGGCACAAAGGCGTCAAGGTTTGCTGCCTTATAGAAGACGTCGTTTTCGGCACCGCTGACGCCTGTATTTCCGAAGACAAAGGGCGTAATAGGTCGGTGCGACTTGGAAACGAGGCTCGATCCGTTCGTGATCGCCTTCCAGCCATCTTGGTACTCAGTCACCAGAAGGGTCTTGCTGGCGGCCTCGATATCGTCAACCATGACAAACTGGTTTGCTCGTGCAGCCCCGGCAACGCGGTGGAGCTTGTTGCGCGGCACGACCGCGCCATTGGTGGCATAGGCCATTCGTGACGCCTGCTTATCGACCACGCCTGGATTATCGATGGTTTGGCCGGGCATTTTCTCATCGTCCTCGCAATTCGTCGCCGGGTGCCCGCCGCGTTTCATGGAAGGACACTGGAATCCGTCGTCCTTCATTTCTCCGCCTTCATAGAGGAACCACGACCAGTGGATATAGCCGTGCGGATGACCGGCACCAAGGCGCTGGTCGTCGAGCTCCCAGTTACCGGCGTTGCCTGCGGCGTACAGGTACGACGTTGGCAAGTTGCCGCGGTAGCCCGTGTTGTACATTGCCATCGCCCGGCCAACGTGACTCATATTGGTCTGGCACTTTACGGCTTTCGCCAACTCCTTGGCGGCATTGAGGCTGGGCAGGAGGATACTCACGAGCAGCGCGATGATCGCGATGACCACCAGCAGCTCGATGAGCGTAAAGGCGGTGCGGCGCGGGGGCTGCACACAATGGTCGGCGGTCCGCCGGGCGGCGCGGAGGGACGTCGCTGGGGCGGCTGGCTCGACCGCGCGCCGTCCACTGGCGTCGCTGACATGTCGAGTCGTTGTGGTTGGGGTCATAGGTGGCTAGGCTCCTTTCGGGGCTTTTCTGGTTCGAGCCGGGTGGTCCGACTCAAGGCGTCTGGTCGCCCGCGGCCCCTGTTGGCGCGCGGACTGTCCATATCCAGGAGGACTCCTGGTCTCAAGGTGTCTGGGGAAGCTCTGGCCGGCTGCCTGTACGGCCGCCCGCCTGCATACGCCTGCATGCGGTTCGGCTGAGTGTGAAACACGGCACCGCTGACGATGCGACCGACGGTACGACTGATCAGTCGTCAGGCCCTGTCCTCTCCGAATTCAGCTTGTAGGCTCGACAGTAATGGTAGCCTGGTCTTGTTAGCGGCCGATAAAGAGATGCTGCCGATTGCTCAAGGTTCTCGTTAAGGAAAGCGTAAGCTCGTGGGGTCCACCCCGCATGTAGTAGCGGCGGAACCCGTAACCCCTGCACCATGCACGCCAAAACGAAGCAAAGTCCTCAGCTACCCGGCATTGGCTATCAGCCCGCTTGGAAGGCCATCGCTGCTGTGGTCGGGCTCTTTGCGTGCGGGCCCTTGTCCCGAACCCCCGCCCTTTTGCCAATCAACCAAAATCAAACGTTAGCAAGTAACCAATTCGCCTGCGTTTCCGCTCCTTGATGCTCGCAGCGCGATCCATTTCCAAGCAGACTGCTAACCGACCTGAGGATGACCGTGGGCACACGTGGTCTGAGCCGAAGGCTCTGTGGCATGAGCCCGGCAGTGGGTGAAGCAGCGCTGCACGATCGGCGTATAGCCGGGCCGCTGCACGCGATCGCCGGCCTTCATGCATTCGACGACGTATTCGGGCGTGATGGTCTGGGGCACGTCGACGTTGTTGCGGCACCCGCTATAGCTGCCGCCGGCCGCGCCGATGAGGCCGTATCGTTGGGAGATATCGCATCGCAATTGCTCGCGGTCGGCCCACGTGAACTTCCGGCCGTCAATCTGGATGCTGTGACGCGTTTCGCCGGCCAGCGCCTTGACCGGGCAGGCCTCCAGGCATTCGCCGCATTGCAGGCAAAGGCTGTCGCCACGATATATCTCGTCACAGTCGAGTTCGGCGTCGGTGATGATGCAGGCGAAACGCTGTCGCGAACCGAACTGCGGCGTCAGTACCAGGCCGTGGAGTCCCAGCTCGCCAAGGCCGGCCGCCAGGGCCGCGAAACGCGAGGCTGTCAGGTCGACGTCGGCGCCGCTGACGCGCGAGGCCAGGCCCATCAGGTCGCGGGTCGTTGTGCTGCGGGCACCGTGACGATCCAGCACGCGGGTGACCTTCAGCATGGCCGTGGCGAGCTGGCTGAAAGGCTCTTCGTGAACGGTGGTGTGGAAGTGGCCCGCCTTGAGGGCCTCGCCGCTGGCCATGACGTCGACGCTCGCGTCGAGCAGGCCGACGCCGAGAACGATCACCGAGGTTGCCTCGGCGAGATAATCGGCGGGCGTCTTCGGTTGGCGCCCGTCCTGATGCACCACCGGGGTGAAGGGGTACGCCTGGGCTCCCCAGAGCTGTTTGCGGACCTCCAGGAGCGGCTCAATGGTCGTGTCTTCGACCACGAAATAGTCCGCCTCGGCAAAGATGTCCTGCAACGGCGGCGCGAGGTCCGCGATGCGGTCGGCCGGAGCGATGCCAACCAGATCGGCCCCGCCGGCCCGGGCGGCATTGCGGACGGCGTCGGACACGCCGCTCGTCGTCTCGATCGGCGAGACGGCAGGGGGTGTCGTGTCGGCACGAAACGCCTCGAACGGTGCGGAGGTGATGATGGTCCGCCAGATTTGGTGATGGCCGAAGCGATCGGAGACGATCTGGCTGTCCTCGGAATCCAGTCGTAGCGACGAACCACGCGTTAAGTCCGCATCCACGCGTGAGTCGGTCTGCCAGTTTTTGTCGACCGGTCGGGCCAGGCCGGCCGCGACCGCACACGTCTCCGGGTCCAGATCCGTCCGCGGCAGCGTCGAGTAGCCGTACTGCTCCTGGAGCATCTTGGCGACCATGATCTCCGCCTTGGCGGCCACGTAGTCGCTGTTGAGCATGCACTGCGCGGGATAGCCGATACCCAGAACCAGGAGGGATTCGGCATCGGGCATGACCTCACGCAGGTCGATGCCGGCCTCGGTGAGCGCCTCGGCCGATGCGGCGGCAATCATGTCCACGCCCCATTCACCGGCGTGTGCGAGGATATCCTGTTGCGCGCGGGCCAGTGCTGCCGGCGACGGGTCGACCTGAACGTCACGACGACGTCGCGGCGCTTTGCAGTAGTCGGGGTCGAAGTACCGGCGATGCGGCGGCATGCAGTGCTTCAGGCACATGCCCATCTTCCAGCCCTTGACCATATCGTTGTTCTCGTAGACGGCCTTTTCCTGCATGGCCTTGATGAGGTCTTCGGTGACTTCCTGGTCTTTCCACTTATCGAGGAAGACGTCAAGCATGAAGTTCTCGCCGATCGCGCAGCGCCAGAGGTTGCGGTCGGGGAATTCGTAGCGATGGCGCTCGACCTCGATGTGTCGCATCTCGCCCGAGACATCCTTCGTAAAGGACTGCGTCGGACAGTGCTTGGCGCAGAGCTTGCAGCGGTCGCACAGCGGCGGGCCGTCGTAGAGCGGCGTGGGCGGAAGGTCGGCGTCGGTAATGATCGACACCCACCGCTGGCGCGGTCCGAACTTCTCACTCAGCGTGATGTTGTTCCAGCCGACCTCGCCCAGGCCGGCGCATACGGCGGCGTAGTAATGGCAGATATCGCCGACCCAGCCGCGGTCCTCGCCGGACGCACGGTACCGCCACTGTCCGGACTGCCGGACAAAGTTCGCACGATGTCCTTGACGATCGAGCAGCTTGCACAGCGACCAGGCGACCTCGTGCAGCATGTGGCTGACGTTCATCTCCGTCATCGCCGGGCCCGGCTCACGGGGATCGTCTTCGGCGCCGAGTTCCGTCGGGGCGTCCAGAAAGTGAATGCCGCAGACGATGACATTTCGGGCCTCCGGCATGACGGCTTGGGGACTGTGCTCTTTCGGGGCCTTATCCCAGCGGCTGACGGGGGCAATGCCCAGCAGGTCGACGCCGAGACGAGTTGCTTCACTGCGGATGCTCGCTTCGAGTGTCATGATGGTGTCCTATGTGATGGCTTGACGGATTGCCTCGGCCAACTGGCGGCCGTGGCGTAGAAGGTCGTCGCGGTAGGTTCCCTCAGCAAAACGGAATCGCGGTACGGGCACACCGACGGCCATGTTCATACCGTCCGGATCCGTCACGCGAAACGCCAGTTGGACCACGTCCGGGCGAGTGTCCTCGATGGCCTCGCCGGCGGAGGCGATGGCGTCAAGCTCGCGGACCAGATCGTCATGCGTCTCGATGCCGGGCCACTCCTCGCCGGGCAGTCCGAGCTGCCGAACTCTGGCCTGCCGGTCGGCAGGGGGCATGGAGGCCAGCAGCAGCCGTCCCGTCGCGGTCGCGTAGACGTCCGTCTCGTGCATGACGTCCGGCCGAATCGTCACGTCGTGGCGTCCCTCGACAGCAACAAGCATGTGCCGGCAGCCGCGCGGCATGGTCACCAGCACGACGGCTTCGCCCGTCTGCTCGGAAAAGCTCCGCACAAGCGGCTCGGCCTGGTCAATGATGTCGCGCCGGAAGGGTCCGTTGCGGGCGAGGTAATGGATGGTGGGGCCGAGGCGGTAGCCCCGCCGCGGGGCGGCCTGATCGACGGCGCCGACGCCCAGCAGCGATTTCATCAGAAAGGCGCATCGGGACGGGCTGACGCCCAGGGCGTCAGCGAGACGACTCAACGGCACTTCCTGGTCCGGCCGGCCGGCCAGGTATTCCAGGGCCTCGAAGACGTTGTTGACAACTGTGGACATACGAGTTAAATATAACTGAACCGAGTTCAGATAAAATAAATATAGCACGAAGTCGCGACGGTGTCAACGATTTGTGCCGGAAGTCCGGTGGAAGAAGATGGATCGCGCCGCGAGCATCAAGGACCGGAAACGCAGGTGAATCAAATCCCCATCAAGCTCGCTAATTGGTTGATTGACGCATCCCTCAGAAATCCGAGGAAGTGCCACTCAGCACCGTTTTCGTGACATAACTTCTTTATTTGCGTTGCAAAATCGTTCTGCTTTTCGTCCCCCCGACTTTTGTAGGGAGGCGTCGTGTTTGCGTCACTACTGTCCGGTTAAATGTCCGGCTTGATTACATAAATGACTATAATCAAACACGTTATTGCATAAAATGATAGTTGTTGATTTCAATTCGATCTGCCGTTTCGGCCATACTCTTTCCATCTCCAGATGGAAAGGCTTGGCTCATGAACGAAGGCAGGACGGTAATCATAGTGGATCTGTTGGCCGTCGGGGTAGGCATTAGCGGATAGGCGTAAGCCACGCTGGGCGTGTTGTCGCCGAGGCCGTCGTTGCTTCCTTCAAGTAGCCTGTCCCCTTTCCCTTCCTCTCCCTTCCCTTTCCCTTCCTCAGCAGTTAAGTTCTGTTCAGCAAGACCTAGATAGTCTCAGTCACTGTTTTCATCGATGGTGATGATCAACACGGGGCAGCCATCCATCTTCTTGAATTCCACGGTAGCACCGTCCAAACGCAGTATATTGCCGCTATCCACCGTCAGGATGTGAGCCCCATCGTCTTTATCGAAAAGGAGAAGCCTCCCCGTGTAGTTCTGTAGACTTCTCAAAGAGTCGCTGTCGGGACGTTCGGTATCCATGGAGTAAACCTGTCGTGATTTGACATGTGGCACGTCCTTCAGGAACAGCCATGACCCCGAGCTCAAGGTAGTAGCCACAACCGGCTCACCGATCCTCTTACGCAACGCGGCAACATCAGTGTTGTGGATGAATGGCTGGGTGCTAACGGTCGCATCGTAATCGCCCATATTGCTCTTTAATGCCTCTACATCTGTTACTGTTTCAACGACAATGTCGGGGCGAGAAACACACGTCTTGCCGTCGTCTGTTGCTTCGGGGGGAGTTATCGTGGGCTCGGTCTTGTCACCGCATGCTGCAAGCCATACAGTGGGCAGCAAGGCCGCAATTAGGCGGACATATCTCGTTGCGCACATTGTAGATGCCTCATTTCTTATAGAGAACTGTTTCAAAGCTGCCTTTGACAAGCTTCGTCCTATGCACTTCCCCGAGACGGATCGTACCGAGTGGAACCGATATCCCCTTTAAGGCGTTGGTACCATCCAGAGGCACATCCGTCTCAACGGTAAATGCCAATGGCACCTTCCCTTCAATAACCATTTGCACAGCCTGGATCAGTTCGGCCCACACGAGCGTTGCTAGGCGACCTCGCGTTGCGCAGCATTTCTTGAACACACGTAATACATTCGCCTTAAACGAAATGTCAATGGTCAGCGTGCCCTCGTAGTACATCCTGGCTACGCGTTTCCCTGTTCGTGCCTCCACGATTTCTACGCCACCCTTCAGTTTCAGCGCAGGTACATCCTGGAGACCGTTCATGCGTACAACCATGATCGGCACGGCGGCTACGACACGTCCAGCGATTTGCTCTCAGCTCGAAAGCGTCACGCTCAATTCCGTTCGCAGCGTCTTGCCCGACACGGCGATCAAGCAGGCCTGCCACGACGCCGACTACACCTATCGCCGCCGCACTGTCACGCCCGTCGTCACTGTCCTGCACATGATTCTCGCAGCGATCTGGCCGGAAGAATCCTTCCAGGCCAGCCTGCTCTCATATGGGACAATTTCTGCGGCGTCTTCCCATGGCTGAACCGCCGCATGCCGAATTCTGGTTCGTTGAGCAAGGCTCGTGCCCGCCTGCCCCTGGCGATCTGGCGTAAGCTCATCGACTCTCTGGCCACCAAGGCCGCCCACCTCTCGGAGTCCTTCGCTGCCTGGCGAGGCCATCGCGTGGTGCTGGTCGATGGCTCCTGTGTATTGGTGCCGGATGAGCCGTCGTTGCACGAACACGTTGGCACCAGCGGCAAGCGATCCTATCCCATCGGCCGCATGGTCACATTATCGCTGGCGAATACGATGACGATTCTCGCCTATGCACTCGGCCGCTACCGCGACAGCGAACAATCGCTGCTGCGAGGACTGTTAACGCACCTGCGTCCGGGCGATCTGCTCATCGCCGACCGCCATTATGCCGGGGCGAATCTCTATGTCGAGTATCTTGACGCCGGATTGCAGTTCCTCACACGCGCTCACCAGCGGCTGAAGATCTCGCGGCTCAAACCGCTGGCAGGCGACGGGCCGAATGACTTCGTGACCGACCTGAAGATCGGCAAGACGTACCGCCAGAAGAATCCGAGTCTGCCCGCAACGGTGCGGGTGCGGTTGATTCACGCGACGATCCGATCCCGCGGCCGCCGGGAGAGCATGGGGTTCGTTACGTCCCTGCTGGACACAACCGCCTATCCTGCCGAGGACATTGTCGAACGGTATGCCCGCCGCTGGCGGATCGAGACACTGCTCCTGCAACTCAAGCGTCGGCTGTCGGCCGACGTGCTACGCAGCCAGACACCCGACGGCGTCCGCAAAGAACTGGCCGCCTGTCTCGCCGCACTGAACATTATCCGCATGGTCATGCTGGAAGCAGCCATCGAGCACGGCAAGGATCCGATGCGGCTGAGCTTTGTTGCGGCCGTGCGGGCTATTCCAAGCTTTGCGCCGATCCTAGCAACGGCTCCTCCGTGAACCCCGGGCCGTTCGACATGAACCAAAACATTATCCCAGCTTACGCATCACCCGCACCGAGTGGAGACGCCAATGGGCCGCTTAAGGAAGTGCCATTCGCGGCTGTCCCAGTTAGCCCTGCCCAGTCTGGCCCGAACTCAACTCTAACTCTGAACTCCAACTGTAGTCTGGAACCTACTCGGAAGTCGGGTCACCTGATCGATCCGGCTTCTGTTGTATGTTCACATTGTGCTCGCTACGGATTGCACTAAGTACTTCTCGCGCCCTCGCCGTTACACTGCTGTCCAGTTCATTGTTCGCTCGTGATAGATCCGCGACGGCCCGCCGGACCTGTTGCGACGTCAGAGCCAGGCCCTCCACAGTATCGAGAGCCGCGAGGGCAAAACGACGAGCGAATAGGGCGTTGACCAGTGCCTCTTCAAACATGGAAGCATACGCGGGGGCTGATCTCATTGCAACTAAAGCGGCATATGCTCCCTTCTCGTCCGTCTTAACAGCTCTGCATAGCACCTGCGCTCCCTCAGGCGAAGTCTTTGCCAGGATACGCGCCGCTGTGAGACGGGTTTCGTGGTTACCGTCGTGGAAAAGCTCGCGCAGTATGTCTACGGATCGCCAGCCTTCTGCTTCCATCGCTTCCTTTGCAGCCAGTGCAACCCATATGTCCGAATCGTTTATGAGCTTGATAAGCTTTTCCACCAAAGCCCTTCGATTCAGGTGCAAGTTACGCACGGCCCCAATGGCGGCCTTTCGCACACCTGTGTCATCGTCGGACAGCCGATCAAGTAGGGCGTCAGCTACCACTTTCGAGGTGTGGCCTACTCTTCCGATTGCGCGTACAGCCTCCTCCCGAACCATAGCATTGTCATCGTTACACGCTTGGACCAAGCGCCGGCGGGTATCCGCGGACCCTACGGGCCCCAGCAAGCCTAGCGCCTTGGCTGCCGCTGTCCTCAGCAATTGATGGCGACTAGCTAGGTGCTGATGCATGATAGGGATAGCTTGCGGCACTTGCAGTCGCCCCAACGCAATGTCCGCTTCAGCAGCAGCACTAATTGATGCGCTTTCCTCCGTCTGTTGTACTCTAAGTAATTCCGGAACCACGCCGGGCGCACAGCCGATCTGGCCCAGCGCATACACCACTTGGTCTTGCCACACGGGATTCGTCCGCGAGAGCCTCAGCAAAGCGGGTACCGCGCTCTTCGCGGGAGGCCCAACCTGCGCCAGAAGCATAACCGACACCAACTTCACCTTCACGCTCCGCGCCTCCATGAGCGCCGCCAGGGCTTCATTCACTACCGCCCTTGGCGCACGATCCATGCCTATCGTAATGATGGCCTGGTATGCTGCTTGTCTCACATGTTCGGTATCCGCGAGAATGTACATCTTGACCAAGTTAGGAAGAGCACGCCTGATATCGTCCTGCTTTCGCATCAGTCGGTGCGCAACACTAGCCTTGCTTTTTGGGCCACTCGCAGCGGCTTGCGTTGTATCGTGCAAACGCTCGCCATCCGTCCCACGTCGTGCATGACTACTGCCGCACCCTACGCACGCGACACCGACAAGCACCATTACCTTGGCAAGAAGTGCATAAAAAGATCTTGCGTGGTCATCAATCATCCTTCTCTCCGCATTCTGGTAGGTCGCCTTTGGTGAGCCACTTGAGCTTATCTGTTTGCGTGGGTTTCGTTTGGTAGTCCCAAAGCGTGAAAGTATCGCCCGTTACTGTAACCGGTAGCATCGGAAGGTCAATTGAGACGTTGATTACGCCCTTGCTTCCAAAGTTGAAGGTGCCCTCACACAAATCCAGCTTAATCGTTCCGCTTGCGGAGAACCCAAATTCTATAGGAAGTACGCCACCCGGCAACGGGCTGCGCTTCGTCGCGCCCTTTTCATACGATAAGGTCCCAGACCATTTGCAGAAATCGCCGACTACCTTTTCGCCGTTCCAGCACACTCGCATGTGTCCAGCCGCCGTGGCGGCGATGTTTCCAGGATTACCAAAGATCTCTTTTGCTATTTCTCCAACGCTAAGGCCGCCGAGAAGGCCTGTGCCTCGTTCAATGGTCGCATCCGCGCCTTTCAGGGCAACTGCCTTGGCAGCTTGCCATGCCTTCAACGCGGGCTGGTATGCCGGATTCGGGACTTGCTTTCGAAACGATCCAACGCCAACAACGGTTGTGGGCGCTACTTTAAGCTCTTTAGTGTATGCGGTGTTGAACTCCAGCTGGTTCCATGGCACAGTCTTCTGGCGTTCTTTCTTCTTCAAGGAATGACTCAAACTTAAGCGTATAGTGACATCTACGCATGGGCATCCCGGAGGACAGTCTGGTACAATCGAGGCAGTAGCAGACAAGGTTAGCTTTTTGCTTCCGGCTTTCCAGAGCACCCAGCTGACAGAGAATTTCTCTTGTAGCTCCCTGGCTGACATCAGCCCTGCCGGATCAACAGCATTCGCGGCATTTCCCCCCACATACTCATACACACTCATCCCATCCATATACCCCAGCGGGTCGCGGGTGATGAAGCGGCCGAGGGATGTACTGTAGTAACGATTGCGAACATGGAACAGGCCTGACTCAGGATCAAAGCGGTACCCGGCGTAAAGCACTTCGTTATTCACATCCGAAGCATTGTCCGCATCGGCTGACCAATCCGCATCAAGCACGGTTCGCTCACCGTAGGGGTCGTAAGCATAACGCTCGACGATGGTTCCAGACTCATCCACCAACGATGTCACGTTGAAGTTCGCGTCGTTGAGGTAGTAGACAGCATAGCCGGTAGCATCAAAGCGGGCAATGGGAGCGTCGATGTAGCGGATATCCCAGACGTACTGCTCGGCCGCCTGTCCTGAGCCTGTCGAAGGAGGGTCGGTATCGTCGTCCGTTCGAGTTTCCAGAAGCTGCCAGCCTGCTCCGCCAAGGCTACGCAGGCCAAGGTCCGAGTTGTAGAAGTAGTCGTCGGTCGAGGAATCGACCGTCTTCTCTACTCTTCTCTTTTGCCCGTCGTATTCATACGTGGCGATGAGGTCTTCCGTGGCGCGGTCACGGACCTCGACCAGACGGTTCCAGGCGTCGTAGATGTAAGTATTGAAAGAATCGGCCGTCATGTTGCCCGAAGCATCATGCGTCGGATCGTTGGCGGTGCCACTGAGGTCGGTTGGTTGATTGTCCAATCTCCATGCAACCATCGACGGTGCCCTTTCGGCGTGTATCGTACCGCATCCGCCGACGGCTCGCCAGCACTCGATTGTCCTATTCAGTATGGTGTCCCCCGAACTCCCCCGAACTCCCATTAAGTATGGTGTCCCCCGAATTTGGTGTCCCCCGAATTTTTGCGAAGTTCCTGGTGTCCCCCGAATTTCCTCTGCCCTACTTTCTCCTCTCTCCTGCTCTATTTTCGCCTGCGGCGAAAATCGGGGCGAGAGGCGTTCCCAGTAAACCACGAGTGGACCACGGGCTGGTGCTGGCGTTCGCGTGGGGATCAGGCGGGGTGAGCGACATGCCGTAGGAAGATAACGACTCAATCTGCCGCAGGCATAGTGGCCGGCAGCGTCGAAGATGGCGGGTTGGCCAGGAAGAACTCGCGAGGGTCCTCGATGTATATGACCTCGGCTCGATCCTCATAAGGCATACCCCCGACCACCATGCCCTTCGGTGCCGGCGCAACCTTGTAATCCTGGGACATGACTGGCCCACATAACACCGGCATTTGCAGCAGCTTCCCCTCCTCCAGCCATCGCATCCAGTACAGGCCGGGCCTATCGGTCACTTCGATCAACACTTGGTCCGTGTGGGAGCCAAATACCGCGCGCTTGGGATCAGCAGTGATCTGCACGACCTTGCGCCCCGGGGATTCGAACCTATGCCATCGCTTGGTGCCGGTGTCATATCGCCATGCATCCAGAAACTCGAAGTGCCGACCATCCAGCTTGAGTTCGTGGCGCAAAATCATCCCGTCGGCCCTCAGGCTGCATACGCCGGTTTGCTTGTCCTGGTATGCTTGCACAACAGACCGGAAGCCTTCCGGCGTGATGCCTTGCAGCACCTGCTCTCGCCGGTCCGATACAAGTCGCTCTTCGATGGTGATAACCTCTGCGCCCTTCGCTGCACCATACTGAAGACGGTCGGCGGCGACAAACCGTAGCGGCTGACGTTCCGCTGAGGCCAGCCTGTCGTATACGGCTCCGGGATGATCATTCACAACGACGGTCCAACCGCCGTCTGTGCTGGTCATGTACGCCAGGTAGCGCCCATCCGGACTGAAGGTGATGCTGTTGAATATCACATGTCCCCTGGGAGTTGTCCTTGTACCATCTGCAACCAGAAACCACTTCTGCCCTGGTCTGCCGGCCATCGCCGCCAATTGCTTGCTGTCGGGGCTGAACTTGATACCAAGAACCTGTGCATCCTCCAAAGGTTCGCCGGGTGACTGGTCTACGACCAGAATGTCTTTGCCTTGTTGCTGCCCCACATAAGCAACTCGCGTGTGATCAGGGCTAATAAAGAATACCTGCTGCCCGCCCGGATAGTTCCACTTGATTCTTTCAAAGGCAGGCCCTAGCTGGCCATCAATCACAACACGGTATTGACTTTCTGACTGGGCGAGGACGTAGAGTACGCGTTTACTGTCGGAACTGAACGTCAGGTGTTCGATGGACGCCTTATCGTAAGTGAGGGCGACTTTGCCATCGACATACAGCCGTGTCTGTCCCGCATCCGTGGTAATGTGGTAGGCTAGGCGCTTTCCGTCGGGGCTGAAAGCCAGCTCCCGGAGAAACGTCGATTCGGGAAGCAGTCTGCCATCGGCGACCCAGTTACGTGAAGTGCGCTGGTTCACCATGTATGCTACTCGGCTGCCATCGTCACTGAGCCGAATCGTGTCGTATGCGATGCCGTCGAAAGCAGGCTCTTCACGGTGGTCCACGACGACAAACTGTTCGTTTCCATCGCGCGCGAGATAGGCAATGTGCTTCAGGTCGGGTGTGGCTCGTACTGAATTCTCCCAGACTGAATCGTAGAGCATTCCTTCGTAAGAAACGGGCAGTTGTGTGCTCGGTTGCTGCAAACCTTGCGGAACCGTGAGGAACGTGCGGGAGCCTACCACGAGTTTGTACTTATCGCCCTCAGTGACCACACGCCAAGGAGCCATACCCCTCATTACCCGGAGTTCCGCACCGTCTGTACTTGGCTCCCATGGTCTCGTCGTAACGATGCGTCTTGGGGTATCGATCTGCCTGGCCAGACTTTGACTCTGTGCTCCCTCGCCGGAAGTTGGCGATCCAAGGGGCTGGAGATCGGCGTTGGACCCCTGCAACTGGCGCAGGCCGTTTACCAATTGCCCCCACTGCGGAGGCGGAGCGAGCGGATCTGAAAGACTGAATCCGCCCCTGGGGTTTACGGTGGTGCCGTGCTGTTCTCCTGAATCCATCGTCACCGTCATTACTTCAGCATGGCCATCTTCTGTGCCGAGCCCTCGCGGGATGTTGTACGTCTCTGGCGGGCACGTCGCCAACCAATCATGCACAAGCCCCGTCAGACGGTCCAGTTGCCCAAGGGAAAGGTCTTTCCACGGACGCTCGTCAAGCCGCGCCTGAACTTCTCCACGCAGGTAAGGAAGCATTGGATCGGGGGCACTTGCCGTGGCATACAGATTCCGCGCTCGCCCCTCATCAAAATCCACCTCCGTGGCGATGAGGCTGGTGAAAGTCAAGCCGCCGCCAGGGCTCGTGCCAGCCCAACTATAGTAGACCAAACGTGTGGCGCGGCGCTCGGCGGCATCACTTGTGGTAGGCTCGGGCTGGCAACCAAGCAGTAGAATACTCATTAGTGGGCATACCGCGACAAAGTTCAGCGGTGTTCTGTCTTTGGGCATCATCCGTCGGTGCATGGTCTCTCCCGCGCTTGGTTCGCGCTCATTAGACGCCGCACGGTGGCTTTGGTTCCAGCAGATTATACTTCCACGGAGAATCACCCAGCGCGGCAGATTTGGCCCGGCTGCAGATGTAGAGGATGGCGGAGGCGGCCACCGAAAGCTTCCCGGCCCGCCAGGATTCCTGCGAAGGATCGCCTTCCCACGCAAAAACAAAGGTGGAGGGCGTGCAGGCCCGCCGTGGAAGGCATAGGTAACCAGTATGGGCACACGCAGAGAACCTGCCGACTTCCGCCTGGTCGACGGCGAGATTTCCGACCGAGCGATTTCGGAGACGACTGCAAACTTCTCCGGATCGGGTAGGCGGGGGGTGATTGCTCACCCCCACCTCCCACACCACCGTGCGTACGGGTCCGTACACGGCGGTTCACAGGGAGTACGCAAGGCGTCGATGCTCATCGAGGAGACTCACGAGACCCCGTTGGCGCAGTTCGGCCGTCGGGACGGCCTGGTTCATGTGGCTGGCCCCGGCATTCCACCAGGGGCCTCGGCCATTCATCGCCGAGCAGGCGGCCCGTCGAGCTTCCAAGCCCCGCCGTCGCAGTGCCTTGATGCGCGTCTTCCAACGCTTCCACTGACGCCAATACAACATGCGCAGCTTCCCGCGAAGCCATTGGTCCAGCGATTCAAAGACACCTCGCACCTCCGATAGCCGGAAGTACGCCACCCACCCGCGAAGCCTCGGGACCAGATCACGCACCACGGAGGCGATGCGTCGGCCCCGGCCCGCTCGGAACACCTGCCGAAGCGACTGCTTGAATCGGCGAACCGACTTGGCGGCCACTTTCAGCCGGGCGCGGCGGTGCAGGGTGACGCTGTAGCCGAGGAACGCTCGGTTCCACGGCCGGTCCACGGCGCTCTTGGACGCGTTGCCCTGCAGGCGAAGCTTCTCCTGCAGGAACCGCGCCAAGCTCGCCATCACTCTCGACACGCCGCCTCGTACGCGGTTGCTGTCCGTCAGGTCGGAGCTTTGCTTGCAGCTTCCTTTAGACCCCGCCTCGCGACGCCGCAGTGGCTGTTCAGCTAGGAGTTTCCGCGATCAGGGCCTCCAGAGGACTTACACCTCCAAGTCATCGTGCCATGCCGGCACACCACAAAAAAGCCGGCCCATCCCGCAAGGGACAGGCCGGCTGCCACAGTTCAAACCAGGGAACTGGTACTAGAACTTCCAAACCATATCGACCTGGACCGTGCAGCTGCTGTCTTCGTCTTTATACTCCTGGAACTGGGCGCCAGCAGATGCGTACGGATAGGAGCTGCTGATGGGCTCGGCAACGATAAGCTTCCCACCGATGGTGAGGAAGTCGTCGATGTTGTACTTCGCGCCCATGATCCATCCCTTGACATTGCTCGTTGCGCCAAAGCGGTTGGCGAAGTCAGAATCCGGCCAACCCGAGCCGCCGATCGACGGCAAGGCCTGCTTCTCGATCCAGCGATACTCGAAACTCATCGAGAGATCGCCCTTCTTCTTGTTGTCACCGACCTTGATGCCCACATTGTAGGCATTGTCCTTATTTTCGAAGGTGGCAACACCGGAGGCATCGGGGGGCAGCGTCTGGCCGGCGTAGGGGTACTCGGATTGGTAGGTGTCCTTGGCATTGTGAGCCCAACTGAACCAGGCTTTCCACTTCTGGAACATCGCGGGCATGAAGGCCATCCTCCACTTGAACTGGGTGGTCATCTCGATGATGCCGAAATCGGCGCGGGGCTGGCCCCACCGGTCTTCCCAGTCGGCATAGCGGCCGTTGGCACCGCCAGCGTTTGCGTCCCAGTGACGAACGTT
Organism: Planctomycetota bacterium; assembly: GCA_009908915.1. Lineage (GTDB taxonomy): Bacteria > Planctomycetota > Phycisphaerae > SM23-33 > SM23-33 > JAAAOJ01. Next base: position 25,599 of record JAAAOJ010000056.1, on the reverse strand, counting down.
GCCATAGTACGTGGTGTAGAGACCCCACGCAAAGTCTTCCATGATATCCCAGTCCAGACCGAGTTCGTAGGTCCAGTAGGTGATATCCACGAGGTTGTCACCGTCATCATTGTCGTTGACGGCACTGTCGAAATCCCAGAACCAGTAGCCAAACGCGGCGTACGGCTTGACCGGGCCGAAGAACGGTGCGGTGTACTTCAGGTGGAGACCTTCGGGGTTGATGTCGCCGTCCCAGCTCATCTTGGTCTTGGAGGCGATGGGATTCTTCATCTTACCGGCGGTGAACTCGAGGCCCTCGGCCCACTTGGGCTTGTACTTGGCGTACATCAGGTCGACCGCGATGGCTTTGTCGCCGAACTGATTGCCGAAGGTTACGTTACGCGAGTCGCTCGTGCCGGCACCGAAGCCGCCGGAGGCCAGGCGGAAGCCGACTTCCATCTGCTTGTCCCACCAGGTCTTCTTGAAACCGAAGCGGAGCCGCCCGCGGACGCGGTTACGGTTCTTGTGCGAGTCACGCCAGTCGGCAGCAGCCCCGGGGCGACCATTGTAGTCGGAGAACGACCGGATGCGGCTTTCATACCGCAGGCGCAAGTCGCCGTAGAACTCGAGATTCTCCATCCAGCTCGGCAGCGCGGGCTGCATCTGCGCGTCGTCGAGAATCTCTTTCATCATCTGCTTCATCTCGTCCCGGTGCATCCGCTCCATGTCGCGGCCGGCGAGCTGCTTTTCGAGCTGCTCGATCCGCTGCTGGAGGTTGGCCATTCTGGCCACGGTGTCCGTGTCACCGGCGACGGCCGGGCTTGCGAGCGCGGCGACGGCGATGAGTGTGGCGAGACACCCTAGTACCTTTCCCTTGGTTAGCATTTGTGCTCCTTTCACACATTGCCTTGGGCCGAGGGACAACCTCGACCACAACCTCATGTCTTTGCATGTCCCATGCATCTGCATTGCCGGCCCACTGCCAGCAACGTCGTGGAAGCATGCAGAACGTACGTCAAGTGGTGCTGAAGTTAAAGTCAAGATCGCGCAAAGTAAAGCTTCTTATGGCAAAAAATCCAAGCCGGCACAGTACAGCCATACGTCCCGAGTCCCGGAGAAAACTGCTCAGTCGGTATGTCGGCAGACCCCAGGTACCAGCATGAGCCTATTTTTCAGGCTGAAACGGGCCTGAAACGACGGGGCATCACTGTTGAACGGCCTGGAAGTGGCTGCTGTCCCGGCTGCTGAGCGGCGAGAAAGCGGGTGATTTGACGATTGTTAAGTCTGCGCTAAATGGTTGTTTCGGAGTGGATATCGACTAGCGGGGCAATTGGCGCGAGCCGCCGCGAGACGGCGGTCGGCAACGGACCGTCCCTCATTGCCGGCAGCGGCAAGCTGGCGGACGGCTGGATGGTGACTACTCAGCCTCGACGCTCTCGACGATGTCGGCGTGGCGGATGATCTCGCCGGTCGACAAGAAGACGATGTCCTCAGCGATGTTTGTGCATAGGTCACCGATGCGTTCGATGGCCCGGCCGATCTGCAGCAGCGCGTAGACGCCGTCGCGCGATTCGTCAGCGACCTTACTCTCGTTGAAAACGGTCCGGCAGAACAGCCCGTAGGCACGGTCGAGTTCGGCGTCGCCGGCGATGATGTTCTCGGCGGTGTCGGTGTCGGTCGTGCTGAGCATCCGCACCGTCCGGCCGAGCGTTTCGGTGCACATTTCGGCAAGGCTGCCCAGAAGCGGGAAGTCGTCGAGTTCCACGCTGTGCTCCATCAGGGGGGATGTCTGCCGGGCGATGGAGCAGGCCAGGTCGGCGACGCGCTCGAGGTCGTTGTTGACCTTGATAATGAAGCAGATACGTCGCAGATCGATGGCAGCCGGCTGATACAGGGCCAGCAGGCGTATGCACTCCTTCTCGATCTCAACCTCCTGGCGGTCGATGACGTTGTCGCTGGACTGCACGTCCCGCGCTTCCTCGACGTCACCGTTACGGATTGCGTGGAGTGCATCGGCGAACGCCTGCTCGACGCGCAGGCCCATGTGGTCCAGTCGCAGAATCAATCGGTCCAGTCGTTTAGGCAGTTCGGACATGTGTCAATGGTCTCCAGTCAGCCGTGTCTCAATAGCATCGTATCACGGTCAGAAGCCGCAACGGCAACAATCTGCCGTCCGGTCATAGACGTCGTCGGCCAAGCGCGCCTGCCCGTTTAGAAAGCTGTCGTTGCTGCGGGTGGGCCTTTTGCCTGCGAGTCATCGTCCCGAAAATTCGGTCTGTTTGCAGATGCACCAGTTCGCCTGCGTGTCCGTTCCTGCTAGCCGAAGCGTCCGGTGACGTAGTCCTCGGTCTGTTTGTTGGCGGGCTTCGTGAAAATATTGTTGGTGATATTGTACTCGATCAGGTCGCCGAGGCAGAAGAAGGCCGTCCAGTCGCTCACGCGGGCGGCCTGCTGCATGCTGTGGGTGACGATGACGATGGTGTACTCATTCTTCAACTCGACGATGAGTTCCTCGATCTTACCCGTGGCGATCGGGTCCAGGGCCGAGCAGGGCTCGTCCATCAGCAGCACCTTCGGCTTGGTCGACAGCGCGCGGGCGATGCACAATCGCTGCTGCTGGCCGCCGGAGAGGCCCAGGGCCGACTTCTTCAGGTCATCCTTGACCTCATTCCACAAGGCCGCGCCCTTGAGGCAACCCTCGACGATCTCGTCGAGCCGGCCGGTGTCCCGGATTCCCTGCAGCCGCGGCCCGTAGGCGATGTTGTCGTAGATGCTCTTGGGGAACGGGTTGGGGTTCTGGAAGACCATGCCGACCTGCTGGCGGAGATTGACGAGGTTTGTCCGCTTGTCGTAGATGTTGGTGCGGTTGACCACGAGTTCGCCGGTGGCTTTGACGCCGGGGATGAGATCGTTCATGCGGTTGATACTCCGCAGGAACGTACTCTTGCCGCAGCCGCTGGGCCCGATAATCGAGGTAACGCGCCGGGCATAGATCTCCATGGAGATATGCTGCACGCCCATCTTCGAGCCGTAATACAGGCTGAAGTCCTGTGAGGTGATCACCGGCTCGCCGCGGTCGGCGTCGCCGCCCTCGGCCTGCTGGCGCGGGGCGGCCATCTTCAGGCTGCCCTCGCCTTGGCCCTTGCCTTGAGGCCGGACCAGACCGTTGTCGGCGTCGGTGCCCGACTGGGCGTCGTTCTGCGGCCCGGCGACGTTGTTGGTATTCATCTGTGTCATGTCGTCTTCCTGTGTCATAGCTGTCTCAGGGTAAAATCAGCGTCAGCTAGCCGCCGCGGAGCCGTTTACTGACGCGGCTGCGGATCAGAATGGCCGCCAGGTTCAACAGCAGCACCAGCACGATCAGCAGGGCCACCACGCCGTACTGGTTCCACGGCACCATGCTGGAGATCCGGTCGCCCACGGCGATGTCGTAAGCGGTATAGCTCAGCACGGGCGAGCCCTGGCTGAGGCTTGTGGCATAGCCGTCCGAGCGTGTCGCCACGGCACAGGTGAACAGCAGCGGGGCTGTCTCGCCCGCCGCCCGGCCCATCGCGAGGATGGTTCCGGTCAGCACGCCCGGCAGGGCCGCCGGAAGCTGCACGGTGAGGAAGCACCGCAGCCGCCCCGCGCCGAGGCCCAGCGAAGCCTCCTTGTAGGTCGTCGGCACGGCGCGGATGGCCTCTTCGCTGGCGCGGATGATCACGGGCAGCACAAGCACCGCCAGCGTCAGTCCGCCGGCCCACAGCGACGACTCGCTTTCCATGCCCGAGATCGTCGGCAGGAACCACATCACGAAGAACGCCAGGCCGAAGAGCCCGAAGACGATGCTCGGCACGCCGGCCAGCGTATTGATGCACATACGAATCGCACGGACGATCACGTTGTCGCCGGCGACTTCGACCAGGTAGGCCGCCGCGATCACGCCCAGCGGCAGGGCGACGATGATGGCCACGACCGTCACCAGTACCGTGCCCAGCAGGTCCGGTCCGAAGCCGCCCAGGAAATGTCCCGCCGTGCCTTTATCCGTGAAGAAGCCCCAGTAGAAGGTCCACTGCGGGCGGATCAACTCCTGCAGGTTCGCATCTACATAAGTAAACGTCTCGGCCAGGCCGGCCGCCGCCGTGCCCTTGAACAACTCGCCGCGCAAGACGGTGGTCTTCTCGCTGGGCAGCGGCGTGCCGTCCGGGGCCGTCCGCGCCCGCCAGACGGTGGCCATCTGGAGCTTGCGGTTGAGTTCCTCGGCCATCGACCAGCGGGTCGCCCCGAAGCGGACCTCCGGCGTCCACTTGCGCTGCGGGTTCTCCGGGCCGATCAAGCCGCCCGTTCCGCCCTGGGCCGTGATGATGTCGAACGCCTCCAGGTAGGCTTGGCCGTAGGTGATCGATGCGTCGACCTCGGTCGTCTTGTCCCGCAGCGACAGGTCGGCCGCGGCGAGACTGGCCTTGTAGTCGGCGGCCATTTTGAAGAAGCGTTCCGCCGGTCGGTCGGCCAGCATCTCCTTCTTGTCGAAGTCGAGTACGTAGTCGAGCTTGTCCATCGCCACGGCCTTCTCGGTGGTGACGTAGGCGGCTTCCATTCGCCGTCGCAGGCGGGAGGTGTATTTCTCTATGTCCTCGCTCTTCTCGCGCAGCGAATCGAGCTGTGCCTGCACCGTCGCCCGCTCGGCGATCAGATCGGCCACGGCCGCCTCCTCGCCGCTCTTGCGGGCCGACTCGATGCGGTCCATGAGTTTCTGGACCTTCCCGGTGAAACTGAGTTGCTCGGCATCGAGTTGGTCCTCGGTGTCGCGTTCGAGCGAGCGGACCTCCTTGGTCAGTCGTTGCGGCGCCAGCCAGGCGTACTGGCGAAGCGCGTCGTAGACCGGCTGGCGTACAGCGGCGACGGCCTCGGCCTCCGCCTGCATTTCGGTCGGGTCGCCACGATCCTGCTCTTTCCAGAGGTACTCGCGATGCTCCCAGGTTTCCTCGAAGACGACGGCCTGCGCGCCTTTGCTGAAGATCGGCACGAGAATCACCAGCAACGCGGCCATGATCAGTGCGACCGACAGGTAGGCCACGCTGGTGAACCCGCGGTCGATGCCGCGCCGCAATGCCATGCGAACCGGGTCGATAATGGCCTGAACGCCGGTGGAAATGGACGTCCACAGCGATGAGACGAAGTCGCCGGCCAGCCATTGCAGCAGACGAAGGGCCAGGCGCAAGCCCGCACCGACCGCGAAGAGCACCACGTGCGCGGTCCATGACATGCTCGGGCTCCAGCCGGGACTGGCCACCAGCACGATCAACTCGCGGAGAATCACGCCGACGACCACGAACATCGCGCCCCAGCCGGCCGTCAGCAGAACGAACTTCAGCCCACCCGCAACGGATTCGATCGCTCGCCGCAGTGGCGTGCTGTTCGGCTTGGCTACGCTGCCTTGGCCCATCTCCTTGCGGAAGCGGGCACTGAGATACTCGTTGACCATGTTGAGCACGAACGTGAAGAACAGCAGCACCATGCCCACCGTGAACAGCGCACTGCGGTGGACGGACCCTTCCGGCGTCTCGCCCATCTCGCCGGCGATGCTCGCCGTCATCGTCCGGACCGGCTCGGCAAGGCTGCTGAAGATGGCCGAGAGGTTCCACCACTGCATCGGAACCTTCGCCGCGTTGCCGGCCGCCATCCATACGACCATCGTCTCGCCGATGGCCCGCATCATGCCTAGAATGACGGCCGCCAGAATACCGTTATGGGCCGCCGGGATCACAACCTTGAAAAGCGTCTCGAACCGCGTGGCGCCGAGTGCGTAGCTCGCTTCGCGAAGGTCCCGGCCGAGAGCGGTGAGGGCGTCTTCGGCAACGCTCAGAATCGTCGGGATCGCCATGACGGCAAGGATCAGCGAGGCGTTCAGCGCGTTCGTGCCGCTCGGCAGGCCGAATTCGTGCTGCAGCCACGGCGCAACGACCATAATGGCGAAGAAGCCCCACGCCACCGATGGAATCGCCGCCAGCAGTTCAACGATTGGTTTGACGACCTGGCGGACCTTCCATGGCACGATGTCGCTGAGAACCACCGCCGCGGTAATGCCAAGCGGCACGGCGATGACCAGCGCTCCCAGCGTCACCGCCAGCGATCCGTAGACCAGGCTCAGCATGCCGTACTCGGCGTTCTCGGCCTCGGGATACCACCGCGTCGAGCCGAACGATTCCTTCGTCCGTTTGGCCAGGTCGGACAGCTCGTCGCCGATGGTCGGACCGATGCCCGCGAGGAATTCCGAGCGTGCATGCTCGGCCTCGGCGATCGTCTCAGGTGCATTGTAGCGGGCGTCGTATGTTGCCTTGGCGGCCGCGTCGATGAGGTCGTTGACGGCCGTTGCGGCCGCGGCCCCCTCGGCGTTGACGAATGCCGTGTACCGCTCATTGGCCTGCGATTCAAGCTGCTGTCGAATGTCGGTCGCCGCGGCGGCATCGCCGCTGATGCTCATGATCGTTGCATGGCGTTGGCGTGCCAGCGCGAGCAGCTTGTCGCGGGCGTACCGGGCCTGGGCCGCTCGCCCGTCGATTTCCTTGGCGACGTCCTCGAAATTTCGTTCGGCCAACGTGGCCAGGTCCTCGCGTGTGTGCTCGTAGACCTCGTCGGCCGACTGCTGGATCGATGCCTGGGCAGCCTGTCGGGCCTTGTCGATCGAGCCAGTCTTCAGCAGCGAGGCGATGCGCGTCTCCTTGGCAGCACGGGAGACGAATTCCTGGAGTTGGCCTGTCCGGGTCGACGCCCCGGCCTTCTGAAACGATTCGTAAGCTTTGTCGGCTTGGCCGACGATGTACTCGCGTCGCTGCTCGGCGCGGTCTTCGTTGCCGAGCATGGCCAGGGCGGCAACCTCGTGTTGCTCGGCGGCCTGGATCATCCGGTCGCGGGCGGCGACGGCCTTGGCCTGGGATGTGGACAGCGATGCTACGTGGGCGAGAAAGGCCGCTTTGGCTTCGTTCGCCTGCGCCTCGTCGCCGGTGTCCATCAGCACATGTTCGCCGGCCGTGATGGCTTGGGTGGCGGCGAGATTCTGACGTTCGAGGTCGTAATCGCCTCCGGTCGTCGTTAGGAACAGCCCGGACTTGGCGATGATGAATACGAAGATCAGCAGCACGGCGATGACGCTGGTGGCGGCAATGCCAAACAGCAGCGCTTTGCCGAGCTTGCCCGTGACGTAGCCGGCGATGTCCTCGCCGGGGGTAAGCAACAGCGGCCGATCGAAACCGGCCGCTGCTGAATTCCCCGCACGGGGCATCTCGTTTCCATCGAGAGATGTCATGTGCGTTCTTTCTACACTTCAGGGGCGTACTATACTAGTAGTTCGTCACCGGAACAAAGCCCTTCTGGCCGATCAGTTCCTGGCCGTCTTCGGTCAGGTGGTAGGTGCAGAACTCGAAGACCATGCTGCCCAGCTTCGGGTAGCCGTTGGTGAACAGGAACAGCGGGCGGCTGATGGGGTACTTGCCGCTGGCGACGGTCTGTTTCGAGGCCATGATGCCATCGACCTTCAGACCCTTGACCTTCTCATCGAGGAAGCCAAGGCCGACGTAGGCCACGGCGCCCTTGGTGGTGCTGACGCGCTTGTGGGCCTGCGGGTTGGAGTTGACGTATTCCGTGCCCCCGCCCATCTTCTCTTTCTTCATGGCGAGCTTGTGGAACGTCTCATAGGTACCGCTGGAGGTGTCGCGGCTGATGACAACGATGGGCATGTCCGCACCGCCGACCTGCTTCCAGTTCTTGATTTCGCCCTTGTAGATCGAGCGGATCTGCTCGGTGGTCAAGGCCGAGACCGGGTTGGAGGGGTGAACCACGACGCAGACACCGTCCATCGCGATGGCGTGGGCGACCGGCGTAATGCCCTTGTCGACGGCCTTCTTGAACTCGCCGTCCTTCATGAAGCGGCTCATCGCGGCGATATCGCAGCGGCCGTCGATGAGGGCGGCGGCGCCGTCGCCCGAGCCGGTCTTCTTGACCGTGAACTTCACGTCGGGGTACTTCTTCTGGAAGGCGTTGACGAACGCATCGGCGATCGGGCCGACCGTCGTCGAGCCTTCGATTTGCAGCTGATCGGCAGCCATCGCGGCCGGGGCCAGCATGGCGACTGCGGCCACGACGGCCAGGATTCTCATGATCATTTTCATTTCGTTCCCTTTCACTTGTCAGGCACATTCCTGGTTTCTGGAGAGACAGGCCAGTCCCGTCGCTCCGCTTGCTACGATCCAACCTAGCCACGCCGCATCACGGAATGAGCAAGATCGCGTTAAGGTGGCGCTAAGTCTTAACAGTCGGTCACGCGCGGTTGGAAACGCCTGCCTTCACAGGGTGTCTGCCACCGCTAATGTTTTCTTAACAAGACCGTGTTGGCAAGTCGTTCATATCAGGCTAAGATTACGTTAAGTGTCAAAACCCCCGATTGTGCCTCGGCGATCAGCCGTTACACTACCTGCCATGGCTAAGAAACACATACTGGTCATCGAGGATGAACTGGACATGGCTGAGCTGATCGCCTTGCGCCTGAAGAAGGAAGGCTACGCGGTCGAGGTGGCCAACGACGGCGGTGACGGGCTGAGACTGGCCCAGGCCTCGCCGCCGGACCTGGTGATCCTGGACCTGATGCTGCCCGGCATGAGCGGCACGGACATCGCCCAGAAGATCCGCAATGATCCCCGGACGGCCTCGGTGCCGATCATCATGGCCACTGCCAAGAGCGAAGAAAGCGACGTCGTCGTCGGTCTGCACCTCGGTGCGGACGACTACGTGACCAAGCCCTTCAGCATGTCGGTCCTGGCCGCCCGTGTGGCGGCGGTGCTGCGTCGCAGCGCCGGCAGCGGCGGCAACGGCAAGGGCACGGTGAAGGTCGGGCCGATCAACATCGATCGCGACCGCCACGAGGTTGCCGTCGACGGCAAGCAGGTGCAGTTGACGCTCACCGAGTTCCGGCTGCTGGCGGCCCTGGCGGCGGCCCGCGGCCGCGTACTGAGCCGCAACCAGTTGATCGACCAGGCGATCGGCATGGATGCCGTGGTGACCGACCGGACGATCGACGTTCACCTCACCAGCCTTCGCCGTAAGCTCGGCGACGGCAGAAAGTACCTCAAGACCGTACGCGGCGTGGGGTATCGAATGGCTGTAGATGCCGATGAAGCGGACTAGCTTTTTTCTTCGACTGTTTGTAGGCAACCTGCTTCTGGTGGCCGTCATCATCGCTCTCGGCGGCGGGGTCTCTTACCACTACCTCAACGAGAACTACCAGCGCAAGACGCAGCAGCATCAGTGGCACATGCTTGATCTGGCGCGCAACCACCTCGAACGTCGCTGGCCGCTCGCGCCGGAGGCCATCGAGCAGTATGCCAAGCAGTTCGAGCCGGACACGGAATATCGCCTGACGATCATCGACCTCGACGGTCGCGTCCTCGGCGAGAGCGATGCGGACACGCCCGCGGCACGAATGGTCAACCACAAAACACCGGACCGCCCGGAAGTCCTCGCCGCCATCGACGGCCATCCCGGTCAGGACCGCCGCGAAAGCGATACGCTGGGGGTCTGGTATCGCTACCTCGCCCTGCCGGTCAACGTCGGCGACCGGCCCGTCGCGATCGTTCGACTCGCCATGCCCATCCGCGCCATCGCCGAAGAAGGCGACTTCATTCCCGGAGCGCTGTTCTGGGGCGCCGCCTCGACCATCGTCGCCGCCGTGGTCCTCGGCCTCATGGTCAGTTGGCTGTGGTATCGGCCGCTGCGACTCATTACGGAGGCCGCCCGGCGCCTGGCCTCGGGCAACCTGACCCAGCGGCCGAACGTGCGCGGCTCGGCCGAACTGGAAGACCTCTCAACCGCCCTGAACGAGATGCGGCTGACGGTCTCGAACCAGCTCGACCTCATCACCGCCCAGCGCGAGAACCTCCAGACCATCCTGGCCAACCTCGGCGACGGCGTGATCGCCCTCGACCACGACGGCCACATTGTTTTCATGAACCACGCCGCCCGCGAACTGCTCGCCCCGGACGAGGGCAACCCCACCGGCCGGCACTTCCAGGCGATCGTCCGCGTCGCCGAGGCCGTCGATGTCTTCGGCGAGATGGTCGCCGGGGCCGAGTCCGTCGAGCGACAGCTGGATATCGACCTGCGTGGCCGCCGCTTCACGTTGCACATGCAGTCCTCCATCGTCGCCCAACACAAGACCTCCGACATCTGGATGGTGCTGGTCGTCCGCGACGTCACCGACATCGCACGCACCGGCGCGATGAAGGCCGAGTTCGTCGCCAACGCATCGCACGAGCTGCGTACACCGCTGGCGACCCTCCGCGGTGTGGTCGACAGCTTCGTCGACGCCGACGCCACCGACTCGCCGGAGACGCTGGCGAAGTACGTGGACATGCTCGACCGCAACGTCAGCCGGCTGGAGAACATGACCAACGACCTGCTGGACCTCCACGCCGTCGAGGGCAGCGATCTGCGCACCGCCAGCGAGGAGATCCCACTGGGAGCGATCGTGCTGCGCGCGCAGTCGCAGTTCGGCCCGCGGGCCCGCGAGAAAAGCGTCCGACTGAACGTCAACAGCAGCGATGAGGAATTTATCCTCCACGCCGATCGCAAGCTGCTGGAGCTGATCGTGCAGAACCTGTTGGACAACGCGATCAAATTCACACCGGAAGGCGGCACGGTCAACTTCGAGATCAGCCCGGCCGGCGGCGAGGTGGTCATCCGCGTCGAAGACAGCGGCTGCGGCATTTCGCCGGAGGATCAGCGGAAGGTCTTCGACCGCTTCTTCCAGGCCAACGCATCCCGCACGGGCGACAGCCGCATGCGGGGTACGGGCCTGGGCCTGGCGATCGTCCGCCACGCCAGCGACCGGCTCGGCGCCAGCGTCGAGTTGCAGTCCGCCATCGGCCAGGGCACGACGGTCACGCTCCGCATCCCCGCGCCGGCTGCCGAGCCAGCCGAACCAACGGGGTAAAGCCAAGACCCACGGATGACAATCTGCGGGCTGTGGGGGCAACCCGCCGCGGACCGGCGACCACTTGCGAGCACTGACGCGAGGGGTGCTTACACCGGCTTGTCGTCGTGCGTTTCTGTTGCGCTTGGCCGAGTGAATCTGTTATCCTCCAGCCCATGTCAGCTCCCAACATCACCGACACACTGCCGTACCTCACGCGTTCGCTGCCCGGTACGGGCGGGCGGATCAAGGTTGTTCCCGAGGACTTCATCGTCGACGAGCTTCCCCTGTACGAAGCCTCCGGCAAGGGCACACACACGTACTTTCAGATCGAGAAACGCGGCATCCCGACGCCGGCCGCCGTCAGCCGCATCGCCCGGGCCATGGGCGTTCGGCCGCAGGAGATCGGCCTGGCCGGTCTGAAAGATGCCCACGCGATATCGCGCCAGTATCTGAGCCTCGAACATGCCGACGAGCGGAAGATCGCCGCCTACAGCGACCCGCAGATCCGCGTGCTGTGGGTCGGCCGACACCGCAACAAGCTCAAGCCCGGCCACCTCTCGGCCAACCGTTTCACGATCCGGCTGCGGGACGTGGGCTCGGCGGAGCTCGAGCGCGGCCAGGCGATCCTGGCGACGCTGACAGCCCGCGGCGTGCCAAACTACTTCGGCGAGCAGCGTTTTGGCAAGCGCGGCGACACGGCCGAACTCGGACGGGCGCTGCTCAGCGGCGACCTCGACGAGTTTCTGCAGGTGTTCCTCGGGCGGCCTCGCCCGGACGACCCACCGGACTGCCGGGCCGCCCGCGACGCCTTCGAGGTCGACGCCCTCGACCGGGCAATGAAACGCTGGCCGCGACACTACAGCAACGAACGCCGCGCCCTGGCCGCCTACCGCAAGGGCCGCAAGGCCGCCAAAGCCGTCGGCGCAATCGACAAACGCATGCGGCGGCTGTACGTCTCGGCCTTCCAGAGCGCGATCTTCAACGCCGTGCTCGCCCGGCGGATCGATACGATCGACCGGCTGCTGCCGGGCGACCTTGCCAAGAAGACCGACACCGGCGGCGTCTTCCCCGTCGAGGACCCGGCGACCGAGCAGCCACGCTGTGAACACTGGCAGATCAGCCCCACCGGTCCGCTGCCGGGCCAGCGCGAGCGACTGGCCTCCAGCGAAGCGGGCGAGATCGAGCGGTCGGCCCTGGAGACCCTTGGGGTGACGTGCGAGGACTTCGACCGGGCGGGCAGCCTGAAGGTTCGTGGCACGCGCCGGCCGCTACGGTGGCGACCCGAGCAGGCGGCGATGTCCGCCGGGCTTGACGCCCACGGCGAGTACATGGAGTTGAGCTTCGCCGGCCCACCCGGCTGCTACGCGACCGTCGCCGTCGAGGAAATCACCAAAACGCGCCGGCCCTACATCGCAGAGTAGCCCCCGGCCCCGCCGGCCGATACAATGTCACGCGTGAGATACCACCGGACCATTTGGCTCCTGGCGGCACTCCTGCTGCTGGTCGGCTGCGAGCCTCCGCGACCGCCGCGTGTTACGCTCGACCTCGAAGGCGTCGAGCCGGCGGTCGGCTACGCGGAACTTGCGACGGTGCTGGACCGCACGGTCGGGGATGACGGCTATGTCTACATCAAGCTGATGTGCGAGCGTATCGAGTCCGCCGAAGAGGGCGCCGACGGCGCGGGGCTGCCGGATCTCACGGCGTCGGCCTGCACGCTGCGGGACGCCCTCAACGCGCAGGTCAAACGCCTGGCCGTTGCGGGGCCGACCGCCACGCCGAGGCTCTTTCCCACCCGGGCCGACCGACTGACATACTGGTACAACGCCCGAAGTGCATGGGCGCTGCGGCTGCTGCTGGAGGCGTGGGATCGCCAACAGACGGCCCGGGCACGCGGCATGGTTCCATGGCCGCTGAGCGAGGCGTTGTCGCGTCCGCTCCCTGTCGACGGCGGCATGATGACGTTGGACGGCATCGACGCGGCGATCGCGCGCCAGGGCGGCCCGTTGGCGGTGATGGCCGCGCCGGGCATCGACCTGCGACGGGCGAAACTGCCGCGGGAGCCGTTCATACCGGATCAGATCTTCAAGGAACTGCCCAGGCGGTTGCAGGCGTTCATCGATGACGAGGAGCGATTCGTGATCGACGTGATGAGCCAGCGCGTCCTTGTCCCCCCGGTGATCTGGCAGTATCGACAATCGCTGATCGCTCACCACCAGCAGGCCTACGACGTTCCCGAGGTTACGCTGACGACGGCCCTGCTGCCGCTGGTCGACGGCTCGGCCGCCCGGCGGCTGCACAATGCGCTGGGGTATCAGCCGGTGGCGAATCACACACCGCGTTATGCCATTGCCCGCGAAGACTGAGGCCGACGGTCAGGGCACGGTGGGGTCGGGCAGCACGCTGAGCGTGACGGCCAGCGGGGCGGTTTGTTTCAAGCCATTGCTGACGCGGAAGGTCACGCGACACTGGCCCACGTCGTCCAGCGTGGTTGGCCAACGGACGATGCGTGTATGCGGATCGAACGCTGCCTCCTTCGGCAGGTCGACGGTCTTGATCTGCAGCGGCGCGCCGGCGGGGTCGATCGCGTCGATGCTGAAGACCATGACGCGGCGGGCACGAACGGTCGTCAGTTCTCGCGGCGGTTGGCTGACGGCAGGCGGCTGAGTCCGGTCATCGGTGTGACGTGTGCTGAACGTCAGAAGGGCATCGTCCTCGTCGTCGCGCCGGCCGTTGCCGTTGCCGTCGAGCGGCAGGCGTGTTTCGGCATCGAGCACCTTCCGGGCCGCCAGGCGAACGTTGACCTCCGCGCCCTCAAGGAGACGCTCGTTGAGTGCGACAACGATGGCCGATTGATCTTCGTCGTAGTGCGCGTTTACGCGATACCGGTGCAACCTGCTCGTGCGGGTTGCGGCAGCGACGCGGATCGCCTCGTCGGCCAATTTCACAGGACGCGACACGCCGAGGGTGATAGCCGTCTCCGTGGGCACGCTGACCGCATCTCGCGGCGGCCAGGTGTCGGTGACGATTGGCCCAAGGGCGAAATGGGGGACGTCGGCCCCGCGAGCGCGGTAAAAGGCGAAGAGATTCTCTCCGGCGGCGTCACTGAGGCGATGCACAAACACCTGATGCGAGGGCGCGTCGGCGGCCACGGAGTAGACGCCGGCCCAGCGGATGCTTCGCCGCAGAAGGTCCGGTCCGTATGCCTCCGTGTGCTCGGCCAGCAGTGCCCGCCGTTTGCCCGCCCGTGCGACGGCTTGGCCGCTTCCGGTGGCAAACGGGTCGAGCGATCGGCCGTCGGGATCGGCCTGCCGCCAGGCATCGTCGGCGATGGCGGCGTACCGTTTCGCCCAGGCAGCCGTGGCGGGGCTGAAGTCCCGCTGGACGGCCTCAATCAAGGTCTCGTCGAGGTGGATCGTCCAGTCGGGCAGTGCGTCGCCGCGGCGACCGGCCGTCAGCAGCGCCCGGCAGAGGGCATCGACCTGGCGGGCGGCGGCGTCTTCGTCCGGGATGACGAACTCCACGTCGGCCGACTCGGCCGGGGCGAGGCGGCTCGGCCCGAACCGCACGCCCGCATGCCACTGCAGCAGCAGGCGGATACGGTCGAAGTTGTCACGATAGAAGCTCGCATCGCCGGGCAGGTCGCCCGGCTGGAGCGCCGACTCGCCGGCGCGAGCAACGACGCCCGGCAGCACGAGCAGCAGGATAAGGGCCGGTCGCGTCATGGCGATCCCTTTGACCATATCGCCCGCCCGAGGCCGGTGTCGACGAGATACTTGATGCTCTGTTCGACGGCGGCGAGCATGTCGGTGGCACAGGTGTCGAGTTCCACGACCAGCCATTCGGCGCCGGTGGCGGCTTCGACGATTGGCGGGAAATCCATCATGCCCGCGCCGGCGGCCACCATCGGCTCGCCCTTGACCAATGGACCGTCCTTGATGTGCAGGACGTTGGCCTGTGCACCGAGGGCCGTGACGACCTCCACCGGATCCTGGCCGCCCACGTTCACCCAGTACGTGTCGACGGTGAACGTCAGTTCCGCCAGGCGCTCGGCGAGCTTCAGCAGCCCGGGCGTACCGTCGATGACGGCCAGCTCGAACTCGTGGTTGTGATAGCCGAAGGTCATGTTGCGCTCGGCGGTGCGCGCGATGGCCTCCTCGAACCGCTCGGCCGTCTTCTCGATGCCGTCGGCGTCCTGCCAGTTGGCGACGTCGTGGGAAGGGCAGACGATGTGGGTCGTGCCAAGGGCCTCGGCTTCGTCCATGAGGCGGTTGGCGTCGTCGCCGACGGGCGTGCCGGTCTGCACGGCGCTGACGGTCAGGCCGAGGTCGTTGATGCGGCGGGCCATCTCCTCGATGTCGCCGCCGATGACGCCGCAGGGCTCAACACCGACGTAGCCCATGGCGGCGATCGTCTCAAGCGTGCCCCACGGGTCGTCGGCAATGGCCTTGCGAACGCTGTAAAGCTGGACGGAAATCGGTTTTGCCATGGCAGGGCGTTCTCCCGGCCGCGTGCGCGGCCTGCTGATGCGTTCGGCGGGCAGCAACGCGGTCGACTCCGTGTCGGCCCGAATCCGCGGACAAGCTCATCCCGCCCATTGTGCGCGCCGCCGCGACAGGTACAAGGGGCGGCGCGATGTTTCCGGTAACCGGGCGGGCCAGCGACGTATCCGCAGAGCAAGCGACGCTGGACAGGCCGGGCGGGCGCCGATATGCTGCGGGGCTCGACAAGCGAACCGCTGACCGAAAAGGAATACCGACCCATGAAACTCACCGTGGTCATGCCCGTCTACAACGAGATCAAGACCGTCGACGACATCGTCGCCGTCGTCCAGGCCGTGGACGTCGAGAAGGAAATCGTGATCGTCGACGACTACTCCACGGACGGCACGCGCGACAAGCTCGCGGAAATCGACGCCGCCAACGACAACGTCCGCGTCCTGCTCCACGAGGTCAACAGGGGCAAAGGGGCGGCCCTGCGGACCGGCATCCAGGCGGCCGAGGGCGACGTGGTGGTAATCCAGGACGCCGACCTCGAATACGACCCACAGGAATACCCGCGCCTGCTCGAGCCCATTGCCGACGGCCGGGCCGACGTGGTCTACGGCAGCCGCTTCGCCGGCGGCGAGTGCCACCGCGTCCTGAACTACTGGCACGCCAAGGGCAACCTCTTCCTGACGCGCCTCAGTAACTGGTTCACCGGCCTGTGGCTGACGGACATGGAGACCTGCTACAAGGTCTTCAAGCGCGAGATCATCCAGGCGATCGACATCGAGGAAGACCGCTTCGGCTTCGAGCCGGAGATCACCGCCAAGCTGGCGGCCCTTCGGATTCGCATGTACGAGGTTGCCATCAGCTATGAAGGCCGCGGCTACGAGGAGGGCAAGAAGATCGGGGCGAAGGATGGGTTCCGGGCGATCTGGGCGATCATGAAATACAACCTCGCCAAAAAGAAACATCGCAGGAAATACCTGCCCAAACTCAAAGACGTCATCAGTAGTCAGTGAAGCGGGAACCCGGACCTCGTAGCCAGTGAAGAGAAGACGCCGGCCGCGAATCACGCGAAAAGAGCAAGTGCGAGATCAGATAATGTCTTCACAAAGAGGACCCAAGAAATCGCTCAGCCGAAGAAAAGCAGGTTGTCCGAGATGTCTGTTACTCCCCGCTACTATGCCGTTTGCTGGTTCGATTGGATGGGGCAACGCGAGTTTCTGGATTGGCCGGATGCCACGAACGGCCGCGAGCTTCCCAGTGCATTTGCAGAATCGGTACGAAAAAGTGTCGGCAGGCTCATGCAAGTTCGGGATTGGTTCAACGAGTTTGATGACGGTTGTGCTGCTGGTCGGGCACAGACGTCTGGCAATCTCAGTTCGGACGACATGCAAGAACAAGAAGACATATTGAATCGAGTGCGCGGTGATCTAGCACGGCCTCAGCAATTCATGGACACACTTCTCTACTACACGCCGCTTGTCAGTGATTGCGGTGACTCACAATCGTATACACTTCATATCATGCTTGCAGCTGCGACACAACTGGTTCCGGTTTCCGGGCTACGATTCCTCGCCCATTTCGCCGAAGCCGTCCTGGATGAGTTGGGCGAGGGCGTCGACGGCGTCGGAGGCGTCGTCGCCGTCGGCGGTGATTGTGAGGATCGTTCCCTTGGTGGCGGCCAGTCGCATCACGGACATGATGCTCTTGGCGTCGACGGTGAGTTCCCCTTTGCTCACCTCGATGCGTGAGGCGAACCGGTTGGCTTCGTTGACGAACTGCATGGCCGGTCGCGCGTGCAGCCCGAACTTGTTCACAATTTCAGCGTCGCGTTCCACGATAGACACGGGTAAGGTCCTGGCCGGGCCGGCGACGAGCTAGGAGCCCAGGTCGTCAGCTTCGGCAACGAGGTCGGCAATGGCTTCTTCGGTTTCCGCCTGTCGGAGAAATTTGCGGAAGATATCGCGCTGCACGTGGCGGAAGATCGCCTCCATGGCCTGAAGGTGTTCTTCGGGCTGCTCGGAACTGCTGAGCAGGAGAATCACGGAGTAGACGGGTTTGGCATCGAGACTGTTGAACGCCAGCCCCTCGGGCGCCAGGCCAATCGCGGCGATGGGTTTCTTGATGGACGCCAGTTTGACGTGGGGCAGGGCGATGCCCTTGCCGATACCCGTCGTGGCGCCTTCTTCGCGTTTGATGACGGCCTTGGTGACCTCGGCAACGCACTTCTTGGGGATGGCGCCGGCTTCGGCCAGTGCCGTAACCAGTTCCTCGATTGCTTCGTCTCGCGTCGTTGCATCGAGTTTGGCAATCGACGCGTCATTCACCACAATGTCCGAGAGTTTCATCACCGGCTCCTGCTGGAAAACTCAAACTTCAGCTGCGTCGCCTGTCTGTCTGCGGCAATAGCGATCCTCGCCCCGCCACGAACAGAGACCGCCTAGTGTACAGCATGACCCTTGCCGATGCCAGCGCGGCCATGGACAACAACACAGGGGACAACGCCTTGCGGGCCGTCCGGCGGCCAGACGGTCAACTGTCAGGCTTGTCGACGTGGCGGTCGCGGACCTTGTCCTTGTGGCGCCGGATCTGCTCGGCCGCCTTCTCCACGCATCCGTCGACGGCGTTGTACATATCGCCGTCCCGGCCGTTGCTGTTGTCCACCCGATGGTGGGCGACGAACACCTGCCGCCGGCGGGCGTGTGCGACGATCTCAACGGCGGGCTGGCCGCCCTCCATGTCGAGCACGACCTGGATGGAGTCAATGTTGTCGTAATACTTCGGGAGCTTGGCGACTTTCTTTTCCACGTACTCGCGGATGGCGTCGGTGATGTCCATGTGTCGCGCGTTGACTGTAACGTTCACTCGCTGATCTCCTTGTCTTCGGGCAGGGTGAGGTTCTCCGTGCCGGGCGGCTTGAGTTCGTAATCGCCCACCCGTTGCGAAAGCGGCTGGATGACCCCTCCGCTGACTGTGAAGCGAAGCGCCTCATCGATGCTGATCGGCAGATCAATAACCTCATCGCGTCTCACTGTTATAGTATAACCGGTCACGGGGGTCGGGCTGGAGGGAACGAAGATCGTCAGCAGTTCGCCCTCGATGGCCTCGTCGACCGTTCGCATGCCCGAGGACGTTACCAACCCGATGGACCAGATGCCTTTGCGAGGATACTCGACCGCTACCACGCGGCTGAACTCCTTCTTACGCTCGGCTAGAAGAAAATCCGTGACCTGCTTGACCGACGGATAGACCTGCTTGACGACCGGCACGCCGGAAATCGTCCGCTCGATCACCCGCCAGATGCCCCGTCCGAAAAAACTCGTCACGAAACGCCCGAACAGGTACACACCAATGATGCCCAGCACAAAGCCGAGCCAGTAGAAGTATCGGCCGTACGCCGCCTCGACTTGACGTCGCAGTTCCGCCAGGGCGTCGGCCCCGGCCAAGCCGTCCTGCCAGGCCTGCACCTGCGCGACGATCCATACCAGCGCTGTCTTGACGGGAACGCCTACATAGGCCTGCAGCAGCGAGAACAGCCACACCAGAATGGCAATGGTCAGGATCGCCGGTAGGACGGCGGCCAATCCACGCACGAAGAACATGCGGAAGTCCTGCCAGAATGTCGCATTGTTCTCGGCCACTGGCTACTCCAGGTCACCGCATCGTGCGAGACACACGAAGTCTAGAACGTCCGGGCAACCCGCGTCAAGCGATCCCCGCCCGCACGGAGGAATTGGATCATAGGCGTAGCGTGCCACGACATTGCCGAAACGATCCCGCCCGCACGGGGGAATTCCCTCAGGCCTCGACGGTCGCCGGCTTGCGGCTGGCGCGTTTTCGATCGGCTTCCTTCAGGTGGCGCTTGCGGATCCGGACGGCCGAGGGCGTCAGTTCGACCAGTTCGTCCGGTTCGATGTATTCCAGGGCGCCCTCGAGCGTCAGCTGTCGCGGCGCCTTGAGCGTGACGGTCGCTTCCTTGGTACTGCTGCGGATGTTCGTGAGCTTCTTGCCCTTGACGACGTTGACGGGGATGTCGCTGTCCTTGCAGTGCTCGCCGACGACCTGGCCTTCGTAGACCGCATCGCCCGGCGTGACGAACATTACTCCGCGGTCGGCCAACTGCTCCAGGGCGTAGGCGGTGACCTGCCCGGTCTCGGTGGCGATCATCGCGCCGTTGAGCCGCCCGCCGATCGGGCCTCGCTCCGCGCCGTAGTGGTCGAAGCGATGGTGCATGATCGCCTCGCCGGCGGTGGCCGTCAGCAGTCGACTGCGCAGGCCGATGAGCCCGCGGGCCGGAATCAGGAACTCCAGCACCGTGCGACGTCCGCGCGTGTCCATGTGCTGCATGTCGGCCTTGCGGTCGCCCAGCAGGCTCATCGCCGAGCCCACGCAGTCGGTGGGAATGTCGATGATGAGGTTCTCGATCGGCTCGGTCCGCTTGCCGTCCTCGTCGCGATGGTAGATCACCTCCGGCTTGCCGACGCACAACTCGTATCCCTCGCGCCGCATGTTCTCCAGCAGGATGCCCAGGTGCAGCAGCCCGCGGCCGGAGACCACGAACTCGTCACCGCGGTCGTCGACATCGAGGGCCACGTTGCTCTGAAGCTCGCGGTTAAGGCGGTCGCGCAGCTGGCGGTTGGTCACGAACGTGCCGTCCCGTCCGGAGAAGGGCCCGTCGTTGATGCGGAAGGTCATGTGCAGCGTCGGCTCGTCGACGGCCACGCTCGGCAGTGCGACGGGGTTATCGATGTCGGCGATGGTCTCGCCGATGTCAACGGTGTCCAGACCGACGATGGCGCAGAGATCGCCGACGGAGACGCTATCCACCTTGCGTCGGCCGAGCCCATCGAAGACCATCAGTTCGGCGATTGTCTGCCGGCTGGTCTCGCCGTCGCGCGCGATGATCGCCACCGGCCCGGGCCGCAGACGGCCAGCGAAGACGCGCCCGATGCCGATCCGCCCGACGTATTCGCTGTAGTCCAGCGTGGTGATCAGCGCCTGCAGCGGGGCCTCGCCGTCGAGGTCCGGGACGGGCACGTGCTCGATAATCGCGTCGAACAGCTCGTGGATGTCCTGGCCGGCGCCCGGAAAGGCGTGATCCACCTCACACACGGCCCAGCCGTCCTTGCCGCTGGCGTACAGCGTGGGGAAGTCCAGCGCGTGGTCGTCGGCGCCGAGTTCCACCAGCAGATCGAAGACCTCCTCGTGAACCTTGGCTGCCCGCTCGTCCGGGCGGTCCATCTTGTTGATCACCACGATCGGCCGCAGCCCGACCTCCAGGGCCTTGCTGAGCACGTAGCGCGTCTGCGGCATGACGCCCTCGGCGGCGTCCACCAGCAGCAGCACGCCGTCGGCCA
This sequence comes from Planctomycetota bacterium, assembly GCA_009908915.1. Taxonomy (GTDB): domain Bacteria; phylum Planctomycetota; class Phycisphaerae; order SM23-33; family SM23-33; genus JAAAOJ01. Next base: position 4,831 of record JAAAOJ010000056.1, on the reverse strand, counting down.
TCTTCAGCACGCGTTCGACCTCGCCGGAGAAATCGGCGTGGCCGGGCGTGTCGACGATGTTGATGTGATAGCTCTCGCCGTTGCGGCAGGTGTAGTTGATGGCGCAGTTCTTGGCGAGGATGGTAATGCCGCGCTCCCGCTCCAGCGGATTGCTGTCGAGGATGCACTCGCCGGCCAGCTCGCCGTCGCGAAACTGCCCGGACTGGCGGAGGAGCTGGTCGACGATGGTCGTCTTGCCGTGGTCGACGTGGGCGATAATGGCGACGTTGCGGATGTTGTCACGTTGCATGGTGATCTTTCTATGGTTGCTGCCTAGGGAAAATCTCGCGGCTTGGGTGCTCGCCGACCGAAGGACATTGGGCACTGGACATTGGCTGGGGGAGCAGGCGTTCGGTTTGTCGCGCCGAGAGCGTTCGGGGAACAAAAACGTCTACTGAAGAGACAGGGCCTGTTCGTCGGGCCAGAATGCGGCGCGGACGGCCCGCAACCGGCGGCTGTTGCGGCCGGTGAAATCTGCGTGCGAATTGCCCGTGCGTGTATGCATGAGCGAAGCACTGTACCACAAACGCCCGTGGCGTCAATGCGCTTTCTTGTTCGACTGGGGGCGGGTATCTGATATCCTGATCGCGCGATGGAACTGAGCATCACATTGGAGCAACCCTCGCGGGCGGCGACGTTGTTCGGGCCGACCGACACGCACCTGCGGATGATCCGCGAGAGCTTCGGCATCCAGGTCTTCGCCCGGGGCGGGCAGATCAAGCTCGCCGGCGCTGCGGGGAAGGTCTCCAAGGCCGCCGCCGTCATCGAGCAACTGCAGCGCGCCCTGCGACGCAACGACACCATCAACACCGAAGCCGTCGCCAACGCTATCGCCCGGGCCGCCAACGCCGAGGCCTCCGAAGCCCCCGACGCCCTGGACGTTTACGTCGCCGGGCAACTCGTCAAACCCAAGACGCCCGGCCAGAGCCGCTACCTTCAGGCCGTCCGCGAGCACGACCTGGTCTTCTGCACCGGCCCGGCCGGGACGGGCAAGACGTACCTCGCCGTCGCGACGGCCGTCCACATGCTCAAGAACCACCAGGCCAAGCGGCTGATCCTGGTCCGCCCGGCCGTCGAAGCCGGCGAGAAGCTCGGCTTCCTGCCCGGCGATATGCAGGCCAAGGTCAACCCGTACCTCCGGCCGCTTTTCGACGCCCTCCACGACATGATGGAGTACGACCAGATCCGCCGCTTCATGGTCAACGATCTCATCGAAGTCATTCCGCTGGCGTTCATGCGGGGGCGAACGCTCAACGACAGCGTGGTCATCCTCGACGAGGCCCAGAACACCACGTCCGGCCAGATGCTCATGTTCCTGACCCGCATGGGCCACGGCAGCAAGATGATCGTCACCGGCGACGCCAGCCAGACCGACCTAGACGGGCAGATCAGCGGGCTCGCCGACGCGAGGCGACGGCTCTCCGGCGTCAAGGGCCTGGCGTTCGTGAAACTGGACAAGGCCGACATCGTCCGCCATCGCCTCGTGCAGAACATCGTCGACGCCTATGCACACGACTCGCAGGGCGGCTAGTACTAGCAGCCCGTTTGGAAAGCTATCGCTGCTTCGGCCAGGCCCTTTGCCTGTGCGTCGTCGCGAAAACTCGATGAACTGACCAATTCGCCTGGCTGATCGTCCCGTTGTCGTCTCGCTTGCGAGATGCCCATGGCGTCACCCGCGCCGATCCCGGCCATGGTCAGGCTACGTTTGTGGGATTCTTCTGTGGCCTCTTGCAGCCAAGCCACACAAGCAAGCCTGCCGGTCGGACGGTAGGTTGCTCGCCGTACTTCATCTTATGTCGCCTGTCGGTCGGTTGGGCCGTTCATGCGTTCACTCCGGCGGTGGCTGGAGATAGCACTGGAGGGGCTGGGGGATCCAGAAGGCGAACTCGGCCCACTGGCCGTAGCGGCTGTGCGCTTCGATGCGGCCGCCGTGCTGGTTGACGATTCGCCAGACGGTGTAGAGGCCGACGCCGGTGCCCTTGGCCTTGCGGTGGGCGGGGTCGTCGAGGCGGCTGAACTTGCGGAAGAGTTTCTGGCGGTCCTCGTCCTTGAAGCCGGCCCCCTCGTTCCAGACGCTCACGTCCAGCCGGGCCCGGCCACGGTGAACCGTCAGGCGAATCGTCCCGCCCTTACGGCCGTACTTGGCGGCATTGCCGAGCAGGTTCGTCATAGCGATGATCATGAGGTCCGGGTCGCAGTCGATCGTGCCCTGGCCGCTGAACTGCCGATCGAGCGTCATCTCCTTGCCCTCCAGCCACGGCTCGACCATGTCGATGGCGGGCTCGACGACACGCTCGACGAAATCGACCTCCATCTGCGGCGTGCATTCGAGCTTGCCCGTCTCCAGGCGGGCGAGGTTCAGGTAGTCGCGGATCAGCGTCAGCAGGTACTGGCCCTTGAAGACCATGCGTTCGATGCGCCGGGCCTGATCGGGCTGCAGTTCGCCGTAGGCGCCGTCGAGGAGCGTTTCAGCCGTCATCACCATCGAGGCGACGGGGCTCTTGAGTTCGTGCGTGACGAAGCTCAGCAACTCCATGTAGGCGGTATTGGCCTGTTCGAGCTGCTCGATGCGCCAGGCCTTCTCGATGGTCTGGCTGAGGCGTTCGGAGATGGCCTGGTGCATGAGGATGTTCCGCGGGTCGTAGGCGTTGGGCGTCTGCGAGCTGCGAAAGAGCAGGCCAATGTTGCGTTCGTCGACGCTGAGAGGACAGGTGAGGCTGCTGCGAACGCCTTCCTTGAGCAGCAGGTGTGTCGAGCGACTGGTCGGGTGTTCACGGCCGTAAGCGGCGAGATCGTTGATGATGCGCGGCTGGCCGGTGTTGATGATGCGTTCGAGGCTGCTGCCGCGGAGGTCCTCGCTGTAGCCGCGGTCGAGGACAACGGGCTCGTAGTCGGCGCGGGTGTAGTAGCTGGTGACGCGGCGGGCGTCGTCGGTGACGAAGGCGACGCTGATGCGGTCGCAGGGGCAGATCGTGCGCGTCTGCTCAAAGAGGAAATCGATGGTTTCCTCGATACCGGGCGCGGCGGCGATCTTCTGGTTCACGCGGTCGAGCGTGCGTTGCTCGGCCTCTCCAAGCGGGGCCGGCTCGACGGCCTCGACATATTCCATCGGCAACCTGGGGTCGAACGGTGTCATGTCACAAGTCATCTTCGCCGCAACACGGCCCTTCGCCAAGCGCTTTCTCGGAGCGGACGGGTTGTTGTCTGCCAGGGTCTGGGCGGCTATGCTGTGTAAGCGGTCGCTCTGGCACATTCGGTTATGAAATATGTCTGCCAGGCCGATACCAGCAAAAACAGAGAGGTGTGTGGCATGCTTTCGATGCTGGCCCAGACATGGACGCAGTTTCCACAAGTGGACGTTCCCTACGGGGCTGTCTACGCGGCGGCGACGTTGCTCATCGCCTGGGGCGCGATTCTCTGCCTGTGGGGCTTCCGCCTGTTCCGTGTGATGCTGGCGGTGTACGGCTTTCTGTTCGGGGCGGCGACGCTGGGCATGGTCGGCCAGACCTTCGGTGGCTCCTACGGTGCCGCCGGGGGGGCGGTGGCCGGCGGGGTGGCCGGGGCGATCCTGAGCTACTTTTTCATGTACATCTGGGTGTTCCTGCTGGGCGCGGCGTGCGGCGTGGGCATGATGCTGGCGACGGGGCTGGCCGGCACGTGGGTCTTGTGGCTACTGATGTTTGCGATGGGTCTGCTGTTCGGCGTGCTGGCGTTGCGGCACGTCCGTGCGCTGACCGTCGTGCTGACCTCGGTCGCCGGGGCGGGCCAGATCGTCTGGGGCGTGATGCTCGTCCTCGGCGTGGAAGTGACCGAAGATCTTCTGGCCGCCAACGACGCCCACGGCCGGATAGCGAGCCTGTTCGCGAAGTATCACCTAGCGGTCGTCTGCTGGTTTGCCGTCGCGGTGTTGTCGGCGACGTGGCAGTATACCATGAGCTGTCGTCAGGAAGCCGTCGTCCGGGCCGAAGAAGACGAACGCAAACAGAAGATCGCCGATCTTCCCCAGACCGGCTCGCCGTTGCCGCCACGGGCCATGCAGGCACTGTACGAAGGGCGAATGGACCTGCCCGGCCCGAAGACGCACGTGCCCTATATCCGCATCGCCCTGGCGGCCGTATACCTGCTGCTGGCCATCTGGGGCGCCTATTACGAGTACCGCGTTCAGGGGCTGATCGAACAGGCCGCCGCCAAGGAACAGACCGGCGACCTCGCCGCCGCGCAGACCGCCACCGCGCGCGTCGTCGAAGAGTACCCGCTGAGTTTCGGCTTCATCGAGGCACGGGCGAAACTGCTGGACCTGCAGCGTCGCACCGCCGCCGAGGAGCCCAGGCCTCAGCACGCCGAACCCGCCCCGATGGTCAGCCAGTTCGTCACGCGCATCCACTACTGGTTGCCGCTGTTCGGCTGTGCCGGCGCCGGCGCGGCCGCCATGGGCGTATTCCTGACGCGGCTGAAGCGCCCCTTCATCGCCATCGTCGCCGGCATCGTCGCCGGTGCGGCCAGCTTCGGAGTGGTCGTCCAACTGCAGGCTTACGACATCCAGCTGCTCTCCCAGCTCAAGCCGATCAGCAAGGCTGTCCTGGCCCAGCCGACGCTGCTGTACCTCGCCACCTACGGGTTGATGTTCATCGCGGCCCTGTTGACGCTGACGCCGATTGGGCGGTACCGGCGCAAAAGGATCTGACGCTACTGGCCCGTTGAGGCGTAGAGTGCGAGATTCCGCATGATCTCGAAAGCCGATTGCGGCACGTAGCCCCGGCAATCGATCACGCGCAGACCCAGCAGCCCGCCC
>JAAAOJ010000002.1 GCA_009908915.1 Planctomycetota bacterium | reverse complement strand
ACCTGCGCGTCCTTGTCGCGAAAACTCGGTGAATGTACTCATTCACCTGCGTGTCCGCTCCTTGATGCTTGGCAAAATGCCTCGGCCTCGCGACGCGATCCATTGCTAAACGGACGGCTGGCGGGGCTTGACCGCGGGAACGATCCGGACCACGCTCACGCGAGGGGCTATTGAACGCCGCCCCCGCCGGGGCTGGACACCGGCAGGTCCTGGGCCAATGGAAGGTCTTCGCCGCCACCGAAACGTGTCGCACACGAAGGACTGAGGGCCGTCGCCGCAGGGTCAGGCGAGGACGTCGACAGCGGCGTCGTACATGTCCTGGGCCGTCTTGACGGCGGCGAGATTGGCCACGAAGTCATTCTGCGTCTGGACGAGGTCGACCATTTCACGGGCGGGGTCGACGTTGGGCATTTCGACAAAGCCGTCGGCGTTGGCATCCGGGTGGCGGGGATTGAACTCCGATCGCGTGGGGTCCGGGTCCTCGACCACATCCACCCGCACGCCGCCCGGCGGGCGGCCGTTGTCGGTGAAGACCACGTCCTTGCGACGGTAGGCTCCACCCTCGGGCGTTCGCGTGGTGCGCGCGTTGGCGACGTTCGTGGCGATCACGCCGCATCGCGTCATCTGTGCCTGCATGCCGCCAATGGCCACGTGCATCGAGTTGGAAAGCCCACCGATCGACATCGCATTCTCCGCATCCGGACCAGCGCCGACGGCTCGTCCTGAATGAACTATACGATACACCGCACGGCGAGGCGAATGCGGACGGTCTATTCTGCTTCACCGTCCGGTGTCTCCACCGTACCGAGCGAAAGTTCCGTCAGCAACCCGTTTTCGATTCGCATGTAGAGGCGTTGGTCGGGCGACGCCGGACACGGCACGGACACGTAGGCCGAGTCTAGGTCGCGGTCCAGGACGCGCCAACCGCTGATCTGCTCGGCCGGCATGCGAATGGGATTGCAGCGGGTCTTGAACTCTGAGAGCAGCCGCCAGGTCTCGCGGCTCTGCTGGCCGGGGTCGTCCAGGGCACGGAACCTCTCGCCGAAATCCTCGCCGAACATGTCGAGGCGCGAGAGGGCGACAAACTGCTCAGCGGCCCCTTCCTCGCCGGAGGACAGCGCGTTGAAGATGACTTTGGCCTGGGCGATGTCCGAGTCGCCCTCGTCGTCGGCTTGCATGGCGGATGTCTGCTGGGGCGTGACCGCCAGCGCGACGGCCACGGCCATGCATGCGACCAGCCCGCCCGTGCCGAGAATCGCCTGGGTCCGCGCCGATCCGGCCAGCCGCCGGATGACCTCGCGGCTGCGCACCAACAGGACCAGGCCGTAGGCGGCCCCGACGGCCAGCAGTGTCGCCAGCACCAGGCCCGTGCCGAGCATGAATCGGCTGCCGATATTGTAGAACGTGTCCCGTGTCACAGCCAGCAGAACCGTCAATGACGCCCCGGCCATGAACAGCCAGATCATCCGGGAGCAGGCGTCGGCGACGTCCCGCGACGGCCTGACGACGGCAGGTGGCAAGGGGACGGGTTCGTTCGCGCGCTGGTCGGCCTCGTCGGTGACGGCGGGCGCGGTCTCCAGGGCGGCGGCCAGTTCGTCGACGTCTTCGACCGGGTGCCAACCGTCCATACCGTCGTGATAGACCAGCACGGACGGGTTGATGTGCCCCGCAGCCAGCCGATCCATCAGTTCCGCCTTGGAGATCGGCCCGTGCTTTTTGCCCTTCATCAGGTACGACCACGCGGGCGCCTCGTCGGAGGACGCGGACGCTTGCGAGTCCTCGGGCCCGGTTTGGGGGGCACCGGGTTCGGGGAAGGGCGAAGCACCTGCCTCCATGTCGACGGGCATCGCTCCCGCGAGATCGGCCTCCTCGTCGATCAACCGGCCGTCGATGATGTCGGCATCTGGCGCGACCGACCGAGCTGGACGAGCCACCAGACAATCGTCGCGCATGTCGAGTTCGGCCGCGCCGTCGATCTCGGCGTCGACGGCATCGGCGTCCTTCTGCGCCTGGCGGGCGACGGCATCGTCGCCGCCGAGGGCCTCGCTGTCTTCGTACGGCTCGACGTGTCGCTGCGGCCGGGGAAAGATCACCGACTTGACCGCCTGGCGATTGACGGTCCCGCATCGCGGGCACCGCCCCTGTTCCCAGCGAGGGGCGCGGAGGCTCTCGTAGCGTTCGCCGCACTCGCTGCAATGATAGCGTACCGACGGCCCGAGCCTTGGCCCGACGACTTCCGGCGTCTGGACCTTCGAGCGTTTCGACCGGGCCGGCTCAGCCACATAGCGGACTCCGGGCCTGTACTCGGGACGGCCCTCCGGCAGGGGCCGGGGAATGCGAAGCTGCGTCTTGCAACGGGGACAGGAGCCCTTGCCCGCCGCAAAGTCATCAGGAACACTGATGTGGAGGCCGCATATTCTGCAATAAGAGTTAATCATGCCCACTGCTCGTATGTATCTGAATATGAGAAAGATAAAAGGACGCCGAACAGCCGGATCCACGCTATGCTAAGCCCCAGCGGCCGGGTACGTCAAGGCCTCGCACCCGAAGTTTCGGCAAGCAGCCGCCATGTCGGCGATATTTTCGCGGAAACGTACTAACCATAGCCGGCCCGTACTGTCCCAACGCATATGGGCAAGAGGACGGACGCGGACATAAGTCTGGATCCGTTCATGTACTGTCCCAACGCATATGGGCAAGAGGGCGGACGCGGACATAAGTCTGGATCCGTTCATGTACTGTCCCAACGCATATGCACAAGAGGCCCTTTGGACACAGAACTGCCGAACCGTTCAATGCAGACGTCGGCGGCAAGCCGTCTGCCGGTTGATCCCGCGCCCGACCGGGCAGCGCAACGGTTCGGCCAGAGGAGAGACACATGATGAAGCAACTGACGTTCGGATTGCTTGTGGCCGCGATACTGCTGACGACCGGTGTATCGATGGCGGCCGACACCGAAGCGATGCTGAAGAAACAGCAGGACCGCTATTCGCTGACGGGATCGCCGCGCGACGCCGTCAGTCGCCTGGCCAAGCTCGGCGGCGTGAAAATCGAGGTCGACTGGCTGGCGCTGGAACGAGCCGAGGCGAATCTCACCGAGAAGGTCGTCGTCAAAGGGCGGAACGCCACGACGGGACAGATCCTGGAGCTGCTGCTGGCGCAGATCGCCGCCCCCCGCCGCCCGCTGAGCTACTACGTCGAAGACGGCGTGGTCCACGTAACCACGCAGTCCCGCGTCCTCAGCCGGCGAACACGCAACGCACTGGCCCCGCCGCGCCGGTCCAGCCGCGGCAAGGCGGCCCAGGTTCGGCCCGCAGGCCGAGCGGCCGTCGCACGCGAGTTCAAGTTCGAGGGCGTCCCGCTGTCCGACGTCGTACAGTATTTCCGCGACATGACCGGCCTGAACTTCCACGTCAACTGGCGATCGCTTAAGAACGTCGGTGTCGAACGGGCCACGCCGATTTCCTACCAGGCCCGTGGCGTGAGCGTCGCAACGGCCCTGGACCTCATGCTGAAGGAAATCAATGCCGACCGGGACAAACTCTCCAGCGTCTACTGGGTGGTGGACGATGGCATGGTCCGAATTGCCACCGGCGAAGTTTTTCGCGGCGAGATGCGAACGGTCGTCTACGACATCGCCGACCTGCTCGCCGTCGTGCCGAACTTCAAGGCCCCCCGCGTCAACCTGGACAGTACGACAGGCAGCAATGCTGAGGCAGGCGGCGACAACGACAACGGTGACCTCGGCGGCCTGTTCGAACCCGACGACGACAATGACGATGACAGCGGGGAAACGGACGTCAGCGAGCTTCGCACCCGGCAGCGGGAGACGATCGTCAAGATGATCAAGGAATCCATCGGCGAGGAGATGTGGAGGCCGGAAGGCAAGGGCTCGATTACGATCCTGCCCGGTCGAAAGCAAATGGTCATCACGCAATCGCTGCTTGGATTCAAACTGATGCGACAGACCCTCGGCAACTGATACGCCGCGCACAGACGCCTTGCGTGGTGTAGTGATCCCCGCGGCATGCCGCTGGCACGGGCCGCCATGCATAACCGATCGCGTCGCGCATGAATCAGACCGGCCGCGGCGGGCAAGCCAAGCAACCCGCGCGGCGAGCAGCACCGCTCACGCGTTCCTGATGCAATAACGCGTGCCGCGCCAGAGAATCGTCCCGCCCGGCCGAAGCTTGACCATGGCCCGCACGAGCATCGCCGCCACCATCGCACAACCCAGCGGATACGTCAGCCCGTAGTACCAGCGTGATTTCAAATGCTTGTAGTACCGGGCCGTCATGATCAGCTGAGCGGCCAGACTGAACGTGCCGACCGCCGCCAGCGACCGCCACCAGGCCTGTGGCGCGACTCCGCTGGTCGCCATAATCCAGCCGACTGCGCACATGACCGTGGGCGTCACGCCGCGACCCACCAACACCGCCAGGGCCTTGGCCAAGCCGCCCAACGTTTGGAACGAGCCGACGAAAATCCGCACCCACCCGCGATGGATCTGCGAAAGCGTGGTGTACATGCGGACGCGGAACAGGTCGGTGCTCGGTGCGACCCGCAATGTCATGCCGCACCCCTTGACCCGCCGGGCCATGTCCATGTCCTCGATGAGCGAGCTCTTGACCGCCTCGTGCGTGCCGATGGCGTCGTAGGCCTCGCGACGCATCAGCATGAACATGCCGTTGGCGAAGGCCGTCGTGCGGCCCACGTCGTTGACGCGATCGGGGCGGAACCAGATCATCAGCACGCCGGAGCAGATAGGTTGTAGGTAATCTTCCCAGAAGCCGCCCAGGTGGTGCTCCGGCAGGAGGCTGAGCATATCGGCCTGCGTGTCGAGTGCGTGCTGCACGGCGAGTTTGAGCGTCCGCGGGCAGACCTGCCGGCAGTCGGCGTCGTGCATGAGAATCCACTCACCGGTCGTCTGCTCGATGCCGCGCTGCATCGCGTGGTTCTTGCCGCACCAGCCGTCGGACAACTCCTCGATGCGCACCAGCCGAAGGCGGTCGTCCCCCTCGGCCAGGTCTGAGATGATCTCGCCTGTGCGGTCGGTGCTGCGGTCGTCGACGACGACGATCTCCAGACCCGGGTAGTCCTGCTCCAGCAGCGAACGCAGGCACGGCCCGATGTTGCCTTCCTCGTTGCGGGCGGGAAGAACGACACTGAGCGTCGGCCAGTCCTCGCAGGTCAACGGATAGTCGTCGGACAGATGGAACTGGGCCCGCCAGACCCGCAGGGCCAGCAGGTTGCGCAGCAGCCACTCCAGCCCGTTCAGGGCGGCGATGACAACGAGCATGATGGCGATAAGCTTCATGGTTTCGGGTATTTCACCACAGAGACACAGAGGCCCAGAGGTGTTTGCGTTGAACTGACTGCGTCATGCTCGCAATAAGCAGGCTGTATTCCCTTCGCCAAAGCGTCGAAAATAACAACCGCACAGATCACTACAAAAACAAACCTTCGTTCTCTGCGCCTCCGCGTCTCTGTGGCCGTGCCTTCTCCAGGCTGGACGTTGATCGACCTACCCGCGAATAATCGGGTAGCTCGCTCCACCGGCGGGATAGACGGCCACGCGTTGCACCCCGCCGCCAAGGACCTTGCCCGCCGCCGCGAGGGCCTCGTCGACCGTGGCGAACATCGCGATGCCGGGGAATTCCACCCCCTGCTCGACCAGCGTCGGCGAAACCATCATCAGATGGTTGCGCTGGAGGATCTGTGTGGCCAGTCGTATGAACCACTGGCTGTCGCCGGCAAGCTGCTTGACCAGGCGGTCCATGATCGAGCAGATGGTGTGGGGGCCCAGCAACCGCACCACGCGCCGCGTCCAGGCCGCACTCAGGGGCCAGCTCATAGTCTTCATCTCGTTCAAGCCGGCCGGGCACCGGGCGAGGCAGATCACCACGCCGCCCTCGCGCGCCGCCCAGCAAGTGTTCGGGATGGCCTTGAAGCACTGCCAGAGATCGTGGTCGCGCGGGTGGGCGTTCGTCACGACGATGTCGGCCGGGCTCTCCTGGATCACCCCGCAGGCATTGCCGCACGTCTTGGTCAGCATGCGATGCGTGGAGACAGGATCGCCGGCAGCTATCGAGACGGGCAGATCGTCGGCGTCGAGCAGGTACTGCACGCTGAACGTTTCGCCGTGGGCCGCGTCGACCAGCGCGCCGGCCCGGTCGATCACCCGCCGCATGGGATTGCGCTCGGGATCGAGGCCGACGAGTTGGTTCTGCCCGCGGCGGCGGATACCGGCGCGGTGCAGGTGGCGGATGCTGCTGATCTCCCCGCAGCCGGGAAAGTACATCTTGTAGCCCCCGCCGAAGCCGGCCTGCAGGTGCGGGCTGACGGAGGCGATCAGAATACGCAGGTCGCTGTCAACCACACCGCGGTCGATGAGCACGTTGACCTTGCCGACCCGCCCGAGGTGCGCGTACCGCCCGATATCGTCCCACGGATTGTGTCGCCACCGGATATTGCCGATCGCCTCGCCGAGCTTGCCGTTGGCTTCGTCCTCGGTCATCGGCGGGTGCATGCCGCAAGCGAAGACGATCTCCATCTGTTCCTCGAGCACGCCCGCGTGGCGGACTTCCCGCAGCACGACGCTGAGAATCTCCTCCAGCGGGCTGTGACGGGTCATATCCTCGACGATGATGCTGATGCGTCCCTTGCCGACGCGCCGAAGCCGCTCGGCCAGCGAGTCGCCCGCGACCGGCTGATTCAGCGCAGCGGCCAGTCGCTGCCGCCAATCGGCCGCGGCGGGCCGAAGGTTCGGCTCGGCCGGCGGCAGAAGCGTCCAGTCGTCGGAGATGGCGACGGCCATTTCGCCGTCGCCCCATGGAACATGGATTTCCGGCATCCTCAGGCCTCTTGCGTGCCATGGGCATCCTGCCGGATACCACAGACACCTGGATCGTGGTCTTGCTGCTTGCTTGCGGGCATGGGCGTGACACTCGTGCCACTGCCCATGCGTCCGACCACCACGTGATAGATACCGAGCGGCTCGGGGTGGCTGGTGAACTCGCCAAAGCCGCTCGGGACCAGCAGCTCCTGGATCTCCTTGGGCGAACGGTGGATCATATTCAGGCCGAAGACGCGACGGAAAAAGCGGTCTGTCCCGTGACGGTTGGAGATACTGTTAAAAACGATGGCCGAGCCGGGTGGCATGACCTCTCGCAGCGCCTCGGCAATGCCGCGGATCTGCTCGTCGGTGATGTACTCGAAAATGCCGATGGTCTTGACCACATCCACGCGGTCTTTGATCTGCGGGGCGACCTCGCGCACGTCGCCATCGATGAACGTCATGCGGTCGGCGACGCCCATCTCCTCGGCGTGTTTTCGCCCGAAGTCGAAGGCGTCGCTGCTGAGGTCCACGAGCGTGGCGTGGGCGTCCTTGTCGGCCTGTTTGAGGGCCTCGGAGATAATCATGCCCGGCCCGGCGCCGAGGCACAGCGCGTGGGCGGGGGTATCCGGCGCCCGCTCGATGAGCCTCGCCAGCAGCCGGGCCGCCAGACGCTTGCGGTTGCGCAGGGCCATCGGGATCGTTCCGGCCTTGACCAGCAGACGGTCCCAGGTCTTCTCCGGGTTGCCCTGGTAGCTGATGACCATGCTCCGCCAGCCGCCGGGGTCCCGCCAGTTGGCCAGGGCCAGTTCGCTCTCGCCTTCGGCCAGCCACTGCTTCCACCACGCGGCGGGGAGGTAATTGGCCAGCGGGTTCAACAGGGCCTTCTTGACCAGGCGCTGCATGGGGCTAAGCCGCTCGAATTCGACATCCTTCGTCCAGTCGTCCATTGCCTGTGCTCCGGTGGCAGGGGTTCCGCGCGATGATGGAGCGGCAGCCTTTGCCCTCCGTCGCGTGCGGTCGGCGGCGCGGACGATCATTCAACCCGGCCGTTGCTCCGACCACCGTGGCAGCATATTCTAACGGATTATGAGCCGTATCTACACCTGCTGTGTGTGCAAATTCGCGCAACCCGCCGACGAGGCCGAAACCGCCGATGTCCGCTCCAACGTCCGCGCCTTGCGACAGGAGCAATTCGCCCTGTGGCGATGCGGGCAATGCCGCAGCATCCACGCCCGTGACGAGGTCGACCTCGACGCCTACTACGCGGCCTATCCGTTCTTCGGGCGCGAACTCGACGCCATTACGCGCATGGGCTACCGCCGCCTGACCCGCCGCCTGCGACGCGCCGGCCTGGATCCCAAACCTCTCCCCCGCCGGGGGCAATGGCCGTCAGGCCATAGGGGGCAAGGCCAACCCCCCCCATCGGCTCGCGAACCCATTCGGCAAGCTCAGGGCGGGCTCGCCACCTCCCCCAAGGAGGGAGGGGTCGAAGATGCCGACACGCCCACGGAGCGGCAACAGACGATACTCGACTACGGCTGCGGCAGCGGCCTGCTGGTAGAGTACCTCCGCGAGTGCGGCTACAGCGCCGTCGGCTATGACCCGTATTCCCAGACCCACAGCAACCCGACCGCGCTTCAGCGGACCTACGACGTGATCATCGCCCAGGACGTCATCGAACACGACGCCGACCCGCTGGGCGTGCTGGCGACATTGGACGCCCTTGCCGCCCCGGGCGGGCTGGTCGCCATCGGCACGCCGAATGCCGACGGCATTGACCTGGCGCGGCCGGAAGAGTTCGTCCACCCGCTCCACCAGCCCTACCACCGCCACATCCTCGCCCTGCCGGCCCTGCAGGCCGCCGGGCGCGACCTCGGCTGGAGCGTCGAGCGGACCTACCTGACCCCCTACACCAACATGCCAGTGATCTCGCTGCCGTTCATCCACCACCTGATGCGACACTTCGACGGCTGTATCGACGTGCTCTTCGAGCGTCCCAAGGCCAGCCTGGGCTTCTGGCTGAACCCCGTGACATGGTTCTACATGACCGTCGGCTACTTCCTCTGCGACAACGCCGACATCGTCGCCCTCTTCCGAAAACCGACCGAGACGGCCTGATTTCCCGCGGTGCGTCGATGCCCGCGGCGATGTAGAATGCGGGCCGTTACTACAATAAAGGACACCCCATGCCCGAGTCGGCTTCTGAACTGACCGCCCTGCTGGAGAAAATCGAGACGTATCCCGACCCCCGCCGCGCGTCGGCCGAGTGGAAGCAGGTCTTCAAGTTCCTGCAGGCGACCGATCTCGACAAACGCCGCATGCAGCACGTCGTCGGCATGCCCGACGTGGCCGGCCTGAAGGACCTCATCGCCCAGCTCGCCGCACCGGCCGCCCCCGCCGGGGAGGCCCCGGACGAGGAACTCTGCAAACGGGCGACGCGGGCGTTCAAGAAGCGGTCGAAGCTTACGCGCCTGGACGACGAATCCCAACGGGGCCGTGGCCCCTTGAGCAAGGGCGCCGACAAGGGCCTCTCCGCCATCACCCCGCCGATGGAGTTTCCCGACGAGGTCTGGCAACATCGCGTCCAGCAGGGCAAGCTGCGATATCTCGGCAACGGCCTGTACGACGTCCCCCAAGACTGACCGGGCGGTCCTTTCTTCTTTCGCCGCGCATCGCTACAATCGCCGCCCATGCTGAACATGCTGGCAACCTACGTCTGGGCGTTGAACCCGGTGCTGATCGACTTCGGGCCGGTGCAGGTGCGCTTCTACGGCGTCATCTTCGTGCTGACGATGCTGTGCGGCTTCGGCCTGTGGTGGTGGCAGATGCGGCGGGCGGACTATCCGCGACTCGTCATCGAGAGCTTCATCACCTGGGGCGTGGTGGCGACCATCGTCGGGGCGAGGCTCGGCCACTGCTTCTTCTACAACCCGGCACACTACCTCGAACATCCCGTGCAGATCCTGTATGTCTGGGAGGGTGGCCTGGCCAGCCACGGCGCGACGGTGGGCCTGATCACCGCCCTGCTGCTGTACGCCTGGCGGTGGAAGCTCCGACCGCTCGAGCTGATGGACCGCTTTACGGTCTCGGCGGCCGTCGGTGCGGCGGGCATCCGCCTGGGCAACTTCACGAATTCGGAGATCGTCGGGCGCGTCACGGATGTGCCGTGGGCGGTGGAGTTCCCCCTTCACGATCTCGTCGGCCGACCGGGCATCCGCGACCTCGACGACGCGATCACCTACTGGCAGCAGGCCGGCGAGGCCCAGCGGCAGGCGCTGCTGGAATTCGTCCCGGCCCGCCACCCGTCGCAGCTGTACGAGTTTGCCATCGGCGTGGCCGTCCTCGGCCTGCTGGTGCTGATCGACCGCCTGGCCGGACGCGAAAAGCGCCCGCGCGGGCTGCTGCTGGGCTGCTTCCTGGGGCTGTATTTCACCGGACGCTTCTGCGTGGAGTTTGTCAAGCAGCGACACACGCTGCCGGAGGACTCGCTGCTGACCATGGGCCAGTGGCTCTCGATTATCCCGCTGCTGGCAGGACTGGCGATCGTGACATGGTCGCTGGTCGCACGCCGTCCCACCGGCAAGCCCGAGGGCTGGCAACCGCCCGCCAAGGCCGAGGGCAAACCGGACACCCAACCCGAACCCGACCGCGACCGACGACGACGCAAACGAAAATCTTAGCGAATCGCTAATCGATACAAGTCCTTTGCTGTGTACAATGCATCTGGCCCGTCAAACCAGAACCAGACCACCCTCGTCGCAGCGATAGCTTTCTAACTAAAACGGGCTGCCAGGAGTCAGCAACGATATGCAACGCACGAACCGCAGACTGACCGCCATCGTCACAATGCTCGCCCTTGTCCTGCTGGCCGTCGCAGGCCCAACCGTCGCCGAAACCGCCGACGCGTTGCGGGCGAAGTACGTCTTCCTGTTCATCGGCGACGGCATGGGCGAGGCCCAGCGCGAGATCGGCCGACGACTGATGGTCGCCCAGGCGCAGGCCGAGGGCAAGACACTCACCGAGGCCAAGCTGCGCATGGATCGTCTGCCGGTCCGCGGCTTGATGACCACGCACTCGGCCAACAGCAAGGTCACGGACTCGGCAGCCGCCGGGACGGCCCTGGCCTGTGGCGTGACGACCAACAACGGCATGATCGGCATGACGCCGGACGGTCGGGCCGTACGCACCATCGGCGAGATCATCCGCGATGCTGGCTTCCACGTCGGCATCCTCTCCAGCGTGAGCATCGACCATGCCACACCTGCAAGTTTTTATGCCCACCAGAAGAGCCGCAACAGCTACGCGGATATCATCCTGCAACTGCCCGCCAGCGATTTTCAGTATTTTGGTGGTGGAGGAGCCCGGGGATGGTCCGAGACGAAGGACAAACTGGCCCGGCAGGCATGGCAGGCCGGATACAGGCGATTCGACGTCACAGGCGAGTTGCTGGCATCACTGCCTCCCGCCCAGAAGATATGGGCCCAGGCGGAAGAACTTCACGCCGGCGCCGCCATGCCGTACGACCTCGATCGTCGAGCCACTCAGCCCACGCTGGCCGGTTTCACGCAGTCGGCGATTCAACGTCTGGACGGCGAGAACGGCTTCTTCATTATGGTCGAGGGCGGCAAGATCGACTGGGCCTGCCACGCCAACGATATCGCCACGTGTGCCACGGACGTCCTCGCTCTCGATGCCGCGATCGGCCAGGCCATGGACTTCTACGCCAAACATCCGGACGAAACGCTCATCATCGTCACCGCCGACCACGAAACCGGTGGCCTGAAACTCAAGGATAAGGCCGACGCCACCGCCCTCCTCGGTCAGACCGTCTCGGCCGATGTTTTTGCCGCACAGGTTGCCCGGTTGCGGGATGAGAAAGCCAATTTCGCCGACGCCCTGCCGGTCGTCGGCAAGTACATGGGCCTAACCGACCTGAGCGAAGACGAACGCCGCCAACTCAGCGACGCCTTCGATGCCAGCGTCGCCGCGGGCAAGCGCGACAAGGGCTTGTATGGCAGCTATGACCCGCTGACCATCACCTGCACGAAGATCATCGCCGCCCGCGCCGATGCCGAGTGGGGGAGTTTTGGCCACACCGCCCAGGCCGTGCCGCTGACGGCCATCGGCGCCGCAGCCGAGACGTTCAAGGGCGACCTGGACAACGTTGATGTGCCCGCCCGCATCCTCAAGGCCATGGACATCAAGGTCCAACTGCCCGCCGCCATGCCGGCCGCCCCCGCCAGACCCGCTCCCGCCCCTGAAAGCGACGAGTCTGCCACGCAGAAGAAGGCCGCTTGAAGCGAACACAACGGTCTTTTCGCGCCGGAGTCGAAACATCCTCCGGGACCTCTCCCCCTGGGGAAGATGGCCTGCGCAGCAGCTCAGAGCGGGCGCTTTGGACGCCGGCAACCTCACCGGCTCGCAGGCCCCTTCGGCAGGCTCACGGCCAACTCGTCACCTCGCCCATCGGGAGGGAGGTCATGGGCTGTGCTGAAACGCAGTTGCCATCTTTTGCAAGTTTCCTATCTGCCCCCGGCCGAAGTGCAGGTGAACTGACTTATGAGACACGCGTTGCGCCCCACGTGTCGGTTCCGAGTGATGCCTGAGTCCTTCGGAATTTCTGTAAAAAGCGACGAAAGACGGCAAACTGCGTGGGCTGCGGTGGATACTGCACACTCGACGGCCCTCCTGAGTCCTGCAAACACAGAATAATGGCAACAAGCAAAACTTCGAGGTTGCCAACAGGCCTGCCCTGCACAATAATGGAATGTAGCTTGGGCAGATTCTGCCAACCGCGACGCTGGCGCAGTTGAATCGCGCGAAAGGGCTCGTGGAATGGATCAGCAACGACATACTGGTTCCGGTCCCAGTCATGGGGACATGTTGAGATTCCGGGCGGCGTTGACCGCCCTGCCGTCTGACGTGGCGAGGGACGTCGACCGTATGGTGACGTATCTCCGCAACCATCAGGCGAAACAACGCATCCGGATCCGCCTGAAGCAACACTCCCAGCAGGGGCAGTACCGTTCGGACACGCCGCCGGCGACTGCCTGAACGATCACGTTTCCAGCGACGTCAGTCCTTCGCGAATGGCGAACTTCGTCAGGTCCGGGATGCTGTTGATCTTGAGCTTCCGCATGATATTGTGGCGGTGGTGCTCGATGGTCTTTGTCGTCACGTGAAGATCGCGACCGATTTCCTTGCTGCTCTTGCCCTCGACGACCAGCTGCAGCACTTCGCGCTCCCGCGGGCTCAGAACGCCGGCCGGCGAGACGAGTTGCTTGAACAGTTCGATGTTCTCCTCGTCGATGTCGTCGGCGATATCCTGCGAGAGATAGGTCGTGCCGCCATGCACGTCGCGAACGGCCCGGACCAGTTCCTCCATCGGTGAGCCCTTGGTGACGTAGCCGCTCGCACCGGCCTGCAGCATCTGCAGGACGTTCTGCGTGCTCGTATGCATCGACAGGGCAAGGACCCGTGCGTCCGGACACTGTCGCGTGATCTGCCGCGTCGCTTCCGTCCCGTTAAGGTCCGGCATAGTGATATCCATCAGAACGACGTCAGGGCACAGTTCAACGGCCATTGACACGGCGTCCCGGCCATTGTCGGCCGAGCCTACGACCTCCATGTCCATTTCGGTAGCCAGATACTTGCGCAGACCATCCACGATAACGTTGTGATCGTCCACGATCAGAATTCGAATCGACATTATGTCTCCTTTGCCATCTCGGCAGCCAGCGGCACGACCAGTGCCACCTTGCTGCCCTCGCCGGGTTGCGACTCGCGCTCCATGTGCCCCGCCGCCGAGGCCAATCGCTCCCGTATATTGAACAGACCGAACCCGCCCGACTTGCTCTTGGAGGCGGCCGCCGGATCATCGCTGAACCCCACGCCGTCGTCTTCCACTTCCAAGCGGATGACCTCCTCCCTCGCGAGAACGCGGACGCAGGCCCGACTGGCCTGGGCGTGCTTGACGACGTTGAACAGCAGTTCGCGCACCCCGTGGTACAGCATGCTGCGCGTCGCGTCGTCAAGCTCGTACACCCCGGGATCCTCGACTTCCACGCGGCATCGCAGGCCGTGCGCTGACTCGAACCGCCGAGCCAGCCACCGCAGGGCGGCGACGAGCCCGATCTCCTGGAGAATCGGCGGCGACAGTTCGAAGGTCAGGTTGCGGGCGTCCTTGAGTGTCTTGTCCACCAGTTGTTGCGTTTCGGCGATCAGATCGTCGCATTCGTCGCCCGACCGCAGGCGCTTCATCAGCCCGAGGTTCGTTTTGACCGCAAACAGTTCCTGGCCAATGCCATCGTGGAGCATCGACGCGAATCGCCGGCGCTGGCGCTCTTCGGTCAGCGACAACTGCAGGGCCAGGTCTTTCAGCCGCGACTGGTAGTCCATGATGGCCTGCTCGGCCCGCTTGCGCTCGGTGCAGTCGGAGACGACGGCGATGAAACCAATCAACTCACCGTCTTCATCCAGTCGGTAATCCCAGTCGACCTCGATATCGATCACCTGCCCGTCGCTGCGAATATTGCGTCCGGTGTACGTGTGCGGCTCGGGTTGGTCGCAAACGACGGACTCCAGATGCGAACGCAGCCTCTGGCCTTCCGTCGCGTCGCCGACGACGTCCCACACCTTCCGCCCGATGACTCCGTCCGGCTCGTAGCCGACGATCTCGTAGAAGCGGGCGTTGCAGAACTCCACCGTCCCGTCGCAGCCAATCTGCTGGATGCCGAGCGGCACGGTCTCGATGAGCGTGCGATACTGCAATTCGCTGCGCCGCAACTGCTCTTCGACGATACGCCGATCGGTGACGTCCATTGTCGCGCCCATCATCCGGACCACATCACCGTCGCTGCCCTCGAAGGCCTTCAACTGGACGTCCATGTGCCGCACCTCGCCGTTCGGCCAAACCACGCGGTGACTGAGCTTCGATGCCCCGCCCTCGGCAGCGAGACGTCGAATCTCCCGGTTGACGTCTTCGCGATCCTCAGGATGAATGCACTGCAGCAGGAAATCCTGCGTCAGGCGAACCGTCTCCGGTTCGTGGCCGAAAAGCCTCGCACACTGCTGCGACCAGAAGCATTCCTTCGTTATCAGGTCCATCTCCCAGTGGCCGAGGCTCGCGACGCGTTCGGCCTCGACAAGCCGCGTCCGGCTTCGCTCGAGCGCTTCCTGGATGTGGCGGCGCTCGGTCACGTCGTGAATCACCGACAGCAACCGCAGGCGGCCCTCGTCGTCGATCGGCCCGGTGTGGACTTCGACGTCGCGGATATCGCCATTGGCCAGTTGATGGCGGAACTGGAAGAAGGACGTCTCGCCCTCGCGGGCTTCCCTGAGCTTATCTGCGATGCCGTCGCGCCCGATCACGTTGATATCGCCGATATTCTGCGACGTCAGCTCGCCGTGCAAAAACCCGTAGAACTTGCACGCGGCCTGGTTCGCGTCGGCAATCTGGCCGGTCTCGGCATCGATCAACAGCATCACCGACCGGTTGCGCTCGAAGAACATCTCGTAACGCCTGGCACTCTGGCCCGTGGCAACTTCCGCGCGATGATGCTGATGGATCAGCCACACCACCACGCTGCCCAGCAGCACAAAGACCGTCATCGCCGAGAGACGCTCGACCACTTCGTTGGTCGGAACGCTGAGGTAGAGCAGGTCCTGCGCGCTCTTGCCCGTGCCGCTATACAGCAGCACGGCGTCGATTGCCGCATCCGCCGCCCAGATGAACATGGCGGCGAATATGAGAAAGTAGATGCTCTTGCGTGTCTGTGACATATCAGCAGCCCGGCCAGACCCTCCGGTGGGCGCCCGATCAACGCCCGACAAAGTCAGTTCGACCGCCTCTGGCAGCAACCTGAACTGCTGCCAACGCTCCTTCGATTATATGCTGGATTCTTCCCATCCGAGACACAAATCAGGCGATCTTCAAAAACTGGTGTTTCCACCCATGCCGCCCAGCATCGACCGGCTCCACATCCGCGGAACCATCGAGCCGCGCCGCCCGTTATCACGGATGACCATACAAGGAATGCATCCATGAATTCCCACATGATCCGAACTGCACGGCTCAGCGGCGTGGCCCTGCTTGCCGCCGTGATTGTTGTAGCGTCCTGCAGCCGCCAGAAGGAGACCGCCGAGATGAACACCGCCACCACCATCGGTCAGGAGAGACCCTCCGGCCAGAATGAGATTGCCATCTTCGCCGCGGGATGTTTCTGGGGCGTCGAGCAGACCTTCCGCCAGGCCGAGGGCGTTCTGGAGACGTCGGTGGGCTATACCGGCGGGTACACGGAGAACCCGACCTACAAGCAGGTCTGCTCCGGCCGCACCGGTCACGCCGAAGCCGTCCGCATCGTCTACGACCCCCAGCAGGTGAGTTACGAGGAGTTGCTGGAGGTCTTCTGGACCAGCCACGATCCAACCACGCCGAACCGCCAGGGACCCGATGTCGGCGAGCAGTATCGCTCCGCCGTCTTCACGACCACCGACACCCAGGCCGACAAGGCCCGCGAGTCGAAACAGGCCCTCGACGCCTCAGGCCGGTTGCGCCGACCGGTCGTCACGCAGATCGTGCCGGCCCAGGAGTTCTACCAGGCCGAGGAGTACCACCAGCAGTATTACGAGAAGACCGGCGGCGGCACGTGCCATTTCTAGCGCGGCTTTGCCTCAAGATGCCTCGACCGATGGGCCGATAACATCGTTTGGAAGGCAAGGACGCCTTTCGCTGGGAATGCAGGAGAATGGAATCGTGTGCCCTTTCCTGGACCATGCCGACCCGCGTTGTTCGGCTCAGTTGAACCTCCGGAACATCAGCAAAGCCTTCGCGCATTGCGCCGGACGCTTCGAGGCCTGTCCGCTCTACCAGGAACTCCGTCACACCGCGGCCCAGCATGAACACCCAAACTACACCGTCGCCGTCGCCTACCGCGCCGCGTCCTGAGGTCGGACTCGTCCGGGCCTTCCTGGACTACCTGCGCATCGAGTGCGGCCTGGCCGAAAACACCTGCCTCGCCTACCGGCGGGACCTGAGCCTGTTCACGGCCTACCTCGACGAGAACGATCTCGACCTGCCCGCCCTGTCTCCCGCCGACGTCGAAGGCTTCGTTCACGATCTCCGATCCGGCGACCTGGCCGTCGCAAGCGTCGCACGCGCCCTGGCGGCCGTCCGCATGTTCTGCCGCTACCTCGTCCTGGAGCGAGTGCTGCGGCTGGACCCCTCGGCCAGCATCGACAGCCCCAAAAAGTGGAACCGCCTGCCCGTGGTGCTCAGCGACGAGGCCGTCGCCAAACTGCTCGATGCCCCGGATACCGCCCAGGACGTCCACGCCCCGCGCGACCGAGCCATGCTGATGATGCTCTACGCCACCGGCATGCGGGCCGGCGAGCTTGTCGGACTGAGGCTCAGCGACATCAACGCCAACCTCGGCGTGCTGCGAGTACTTGGCAAGGGCTCGAAGGAGCGCATCATCCCCATCGCCCGTCAGGCGCTGGTCTCCGCCCTCGACTACATCGAAAACTATCGCCCCCTGCTGATCACCACCGACGAGCCCGACCACGTGTTCCTCTCACGGACGGGGCGGCCGCTCATTCGGGAAGACATCTACCGCATCGTCCGCAAATACATCCACCGGGCGTGCATCAAGGGCAAGGTCTCGCCGCACACACTGCGGCACAGCTTCGCGACCCAACTGCTCGCCCGCGGGGCGGACCTGCGCAGCGTGCAGGAAATGCTCGGCCACAGCGACATCTCGACCACGCAGATCTACACCCACGTCGACGCCGCCCGCCTCAAGGCCGTCCACAAGCAGTTCCACCCCCGCGGCTAACCCGGGCAGTGCATAGCCACAGAGCCGCAGAGAGTCGAGATGATCTGGGGACTGGCTACACAGCGCAGTGAAGGTTCCTGCATGCGATTTCCAGAGTCCCCTGAAAACATATGGTCCGTCAGATTTCGACCACGTCCTGAACAATTTCGTCCGGCTCGAAATGATCCAGCGACGCGATGTAGCCGCGAATCGCGTCGTCGAGATTGTCACGAGCTTCCTCGCGCGTCTGGCCGCCGGTCTTGCAGCCGGGCAGGGACGGGCAGTACGCAACGAATCGACCCTCGTGGTCTTTCTTGATATGAACGCAAAGCTTCATGTTGACCTCCATGGGTCTGGATGGTTGTGCACAATGCGAATGTCAGTACAGCACAGCCGCGGACGATCACAGGTATGACTGCCGGGGCGCCACGATGGCGATAACAGGCAGTGCGTTGAGTGCCAGGATGCGTCGTCTCATGCATTGGGTGTGATGCATAACGGCCTGGGAGAAGGTGCGGTTCCATCCTCGCTTCTTCTGACATTGTAGGCCCGGTAGTACCCTTTAGACAAGTCGATCAGGCCGGCCGCCGACGCAAGCGTGACGTCATATTTGACTTCACAGCCCGCCATATGCGGATATAATGGACGCGGTACAGTGGCTACACGACGAACGATACACATGCCAATCTACGAGTACATCTGCGACAAGTGCGGTCAGGCCTTCGAGGTGCTCCTGGCGAGTGCCGCGTCGACGTCCGACTGCCCCGAGTGCGGCTCGACGGAGCTTTCGCGACAGCTCTCCACCTTCGCTGCCCGTGGCGGCGGGGACGCCTGCCGCAACGCCGATGCCTGCCCCGTAAGCCGGGCCGGCTGTCCCTCCGGAGGCATCTGCCCCGGCGTCCGCTGACCCCACACCCCACGCAACCAACATTCCAGAAAATCGAGTATTCCTGTAACCAACGCCCCCACTGCGTATCTGAATACAAGGTGCAGGCCCGAAGGACGGCCGGTTTTTCCGCGTGCCTTCCGCCCGGCCCGCGAGTATAGTGTGAGTTCCATTGCGGCGGCCGCCAACCGCCGTAGCCTGAGCAAAGGAGTGACGGTGATCCGCAACGTGGCCAGCATGCTGGTCGTTCTTGCCGCAGCAACAGCCGCGATGGGGAATGATCGCCTGTGGCTTAACGACGGTCGCGACCTCCGCGGCCACGTGCAGTTGAGTGGAAATCACGTCATCCTGCTCCACCGCAACGGCCAGAGCAGCTTTCCGCTCCAGCAGGTCAAGCGTGTGGCCTCGCGGCAGCAGGCCCTCTCGCTCATCGCCCCGCAGTCGCTGCCCGGCCAGGAGACGCGCGCCGCCCACGACTGGTATCTGATCGGCCGTCGGATGGAGAAGCTCCAGCTCCGCGCGCAGGCACGTAACGCCTACAAGGAAGCCCTCAAACGCAACCCCCTGCACGGAGCGGCCAACCGCGCCGTTGGCCATGTTCATGTGCGAGGCCACTGGAAACCGTTCCACACGGCCCTCGCCGAGGCCCGCCGCCTGTTGCGCGACGGCCAGGCCGACCTCGTCCTGCGCGAGGTCGTCCCCGCCGTGCAGCGCCACGCCGAGAACACGGCCCTGCTTGACCTGCTGGAAGTCAAAGCCCAGGCCCAGATGCAACTGCTCCGCTTCGACGAGGCTGCCGTAACCTACCGCGGCCTCGCCGGCCGGGCCGGTGAACCACGCCGCACCCGCTATGCGGCGATGGCCAACCTGCTCGAGGAACATCCCGACGGCGTGATCGTCCTCGACGCCCCCTGGCCCCCTCAAGCCGCCCTGCTCGGCCCCGACCAGGCCGACCTGCCCGCCGGGCCCGTCAGCCTCGCCGTGCCGCATGCCGTCCAGGCCGCCATGCACCACGAGGCCCGGCGCCGACTCGCCCAGGCCGCCCAGTGCCACGACCAGGCCGCCGCCTTCCTCGCCGGCGACACGCCCCTGCCCGACCAGGCCGAGCAGCAGCTCACCCAGGCCGCCTCCCTTCTGGACCAGGCCGACGCCCTCCACGCCCGCATCGCCGAGCCGCAACGCGACGACCACCGGCGGCTGACGATACGCATCCACCGCGTCCGGGCCGAGCGACACGCACAGACCTTCGACCGCCGCATGGAGGCCCTGCAGTTCCAACAGAACAATGCCAACGCTTACGTCCGATCGATCAAACGGCTGCTGAACGATATCGAGGTCGTCCGTCAGGAACTGCACATGATCATCCGGCTGGCCAACCGCGACCGCCGAACCTTCCGCCGCGAACTGGCACTGGCACGCAGCGACCTCGGTACGCTCCAGCGCCTCGGCAGCCTGCTGCTTGGCGAACGCCGCCGCGTCCAGATGGACACACGGGAGGTGGCCAATGCGCCCTAGCCTGCTTCTACTGCCGCTGCTGCTAGCCGCCACCGTCACCCCCGCGACCGAACAGCCCGACGCTACCGACGCGCCACAGCGGCTCCACCAATCCCTCCTCGCCCTGCAGGCCGAGGATTACCCCCAGGCCGAACGCCTCGCCGTCGACGCCGCCCGCGATCGCCGCCAGCCCCAGCCACGCGGCTGGCTCGTCGCCGCCGTGGCTTGCAAGCGGTCCGGACGCCACGCAGAGGCTGAAACCGCCCTGCGGCGATTCCTCGCCACACGCCCCGGCGATGCCATGCGACGCTACGCCGAACGCCAGCTTCGCGGCCTGACCGACGCCCGCGACGACGATGTACCCTCGCTCGAAGAACGGCTCTCGCCGCTGGAAAAGAACGTCTTCGCCGTCGTCGAAACCGAACCCTCCATCGAGCGCAGCGAACACTTCACCGTCCACGGCTGGAACAAGGGCCTTCTGGAACTCATCGCCCGCGAGGCCGAGGCCGAGATGGCCCGCCTGCGGGAGCAGATCCTTCCCGCCGAGGCGCCGATTGCCCTGGCCGCCGATATCCACGTCTGGCCCGACCGCGAGGCGTACCGCAAGAACGCCCCGCACGCGCCGGCCGATTCGCTCGGCTGTGCCGCCCCCCGCCGCCAGCCCGACGACGGCCACCGCATCGACCTGCTACAACGCAACGACGACGGCGAACTGTCCATTCCCATGCTCACCAACGTCCTGCCGCACGAGATCTGCCACCTGATGATCGAGGAATTCATGGCCCAAGCCGTGCCCGGGCGACGCAACGCCGCCCGACTGCCTCTGGCCATGAAGGAAGGCCTGGCCGGACTCGCCGAGAACGATGGCTCCAACGAGCAGACGGAACTGGCCGGCGCCGCAGCCGCCGCCGAACAGCACATCCCCCTCGAGGATCTCCTCGACATCGACCGCTACGAGCAGGCCGCGCCACCCGCGCTGTTCTATGCCGAAAGCTACAGCTTCGTTGACTTCCTGCACTCGCGACTCAATCGCCGGCAATTCGGCGAGTTGCTCAAGCATCTGCGGCGCGGCCGGGATGTCCACGACGCCCTCCAGCGAACCCTCGCCACGCCGGACGACCGCCATTTTGCCGAGACACTCGAAGCCGCCTGGCGTGACCATGCCATCCTCCAGGCCCAGATGCTCCAGATCCTCGGTGACCACAATACCGACGACGAACACGCCGTCGCCACCGCGCCCGAGCGGTAAGCAACCGGTACGCGTTCTGGTAGACGCTTGCGCCACGACCAAATCCAGGATTGTGGGGGCTGGCCCGGACGGCCCACCACCGTCTGTACACGCGCATCACAGGCACGACGACTGCTCTGGAACGCTTTGGGAAAGACTGCTTCAGCAGTCGTGTCCCCCGTGGCGACGCCCCGCCCTCTACGGTCGATCGCCTTCAGGAGCAGTCGCTGTGGGAGCTTCCTCCCGACGCAGCGGGCTGTGCTTGCCGTATTTCAGGAAGGCCCCCAGGCCCAGCACGAACCCCGCCAGCAGCACCAGTGCGAGCGCCCGCGTCCATCGGCTCGCCACCCCGCTGGCCCCGGGCGGAAACGGCGGCCGATGCGTGAACGTCCGGCACTGCCGGCGCGTCAGGCGCATCCGGGCGTTGACGGCCCAGCCGCTGCCTTCCAGGATCGCCGAGAGGTCCCGTTTCCGCAGTCGCAGCTTGGCGGAAATCAGCGTCGGCACGGCCACCAGCAGCACCGCCACACCGACGACGACGCCCAGGCCGATAAGAATGTCCAGCACCGCCATGCCGGAGAACGTCTCGGCCATGTAGGCGATGCTCGATGTCAGGGCCGCGATCGCCACGCCGCCGCCCATCAGCACCCCCCCGGTGAACGGGCCGCCCTTGGCCTGGGCCGGCGGGGTTGCCGCCGGGGGGGCGGCCGTGTGGGGATCGAGGGCGGTCATCGTCGTGGCGTCGAGTTTGTCTGCGGCTTCGGCGGTCCGTGAGTCAATCTTGCCCGAAACCAGCGCCGCGATCCGCCGGAACGGGGCCAGCAGCGCCTCACCGAGGCTGACGGGGTTCTCGACAACATGTACCACGCGGGCATCCCACACACCGCCGTCGCGGTCGATGAACACCCCCCGCTTACCGGCGACGATATTGCCCCTCCCGCCGTCGGTGACGGGCAGGCAGAACTCGCGCCGCCGTTCGCCCTGAATGGCCACGATGTAAAGCACGAACATGTGGGCCGCCTCGGCGCGCCGGATGTGCTCCTTTCGGTCGGGCACGTCGACAGCCAGCGTCAGGCGGCGACCGTCGATGACCAGAGTGCCGCGCTCGAACAACGCCGGCCGCTTCGAGTCGTAGAGGTTCGGGAAACTGATGAAGGCGTTGGCGAACTGCACAAGATTCGCCTGGAAGAGAATGAGCTTCTCGACCAGCCGAATATTGCCCAGCTCAAAGGCGGTGTCGGCGCTTTCGGCGATCAGCCGTCGGATGCGGTCGACCCGCTCGTCGGCGAGGTACTCCCCAAGCCGCTCGGGCGGAATATCGAGGTACGGCTGGGCCGGCCGGTCGGCCTGCCAGTCGGCGTAGGGCTGGAGGGTCCGCTGGATGTGGTCCCACTGCGGCCAGCTGAGGCAATCGCGCGGCCCGCCGAGGACGGGCTCGACCACGTAGCGGTCCAGCCGCCGCAGCAACTGGATGTAATACGGGTTCTTCGGCACGTCGTATCGCAGGACGGCCTCGGGCGTCGGTGGCGCCAGCGGCGCGTCGCGCAGGAACGCTTCGACGGCCTCGGGATCGTCGACGTTGCCCCCGGCCAGGTCGGCCTCCTGCAGCGCGATACGTTCGGCGAGTCGGGCATCGAGACGAACGGCCTCGCACCGGGCGAAAAACTGCTGCAGTTTCGGTCCCAGCGCCTGGACGATTTCGTACGCCTTGGCCGTCGCCTCGCCCAGGGGCAGCACATCGCTCATCGACGCACCGTCGGGCAACTGCCCCCGGCGGTGCCACTCCAGTGCCCGCCTCGCCTCGCCGGTAAAGGCATCGAGCTGGGCCTGTCCCACGCCGCGCTCGCCGCCGGGATGCTTGGCCCCGCCCGTGCAGGCCACAATGGCCTCCAGCATCGCCCGAACGTCGCGGTCGGCCGTCGCCGACGGAAGGACCACGCCGGCCTCGCTGATCGGCTGGGCCTCGACGTGTGCCTTGATGCCCCGCACCTGATCGAGCGTAATGACGTCCTGGTCGCCGCCGTCGGGCAGTCGCCGCAACATCTTCCGGGCCGAGCTGACGATGCGATGGCCGTCCGGATCGGAGGTGTCCACCGCGTAGAGGCGCAGACGATCCAGACCGGCCGAGACGTCGCTACGGTCGCTCAGTATCCGCATGGTCCAGAGCACCGCCTCGCGAAGTTCGTCGCACATGACGCGGCCGTCGACGTCGCTGTCGAGGAGTTTCAGGAAGATCGCGTCGCAGGCAAAGCTGCTGACAGGGGCGCCAGTGGCCACCCACAACGCTTCGTCGAGATCCACCGCCTGGCGCAGATCCTCGGCGCTGCCGATGCGCACGTGATAGCTGCGCCCGAAGCGTTGAAATGCAAGATCGCTGTGACCGTCTCCCGATGCCATGCCAAGATGCTAGGCCGCCTGGCCCGCGAAATCAACACGCTGGATGCGGCCTACTTGCCGGCAGCCGAAGCCGTCGCCTGCCGTCCGATGCTGTGGGCCTCGCCGAGGAAACAGCTTGAGACCAACACAAACAGGGCCAGCAGAATGATGGGATGAAGACACTCTCGATACCGGTCTTCATATCCAGTACACTCCGGCCTGCCCTGACCGTGTGGGCAGCGGGCCTGACCGGAAGAACCGTGGGTGTAAGCCCATGCGAAAGCGTATTAGAACAAATGAACCCCGACCGAGCAACACCTCAGGGCTGGAACGAACGCGTCCCGGAGACGGTAGAATTCATCTGACGCTACCTACCCGCCCGGTAACCCACCATGCAGACGATCACACGCAACACGAGACTGACGTTCGGCAAGCACAAGGGCACAAAGCTCTGCCAGGTGCCCCAAGGCTACGTGGAATGGATGGCCGAGACCCTCATGGACAGCGATCTGACCCTCTGGGCTCAGGCCGCCAAGCGGGAACTCGTCGAGCGGAAGAAGGAAAGCTACGACATCAAGCATCGCCAGCGCCTCGAAGACCAGGCCGACGAAATCCTCCGCAAGGCCGGCTACAGGCCCTGAGCCTGAAGCAATACCTGGCCTGAGGCCCCGCCGGATGCTAGCATGGTTACAGACGTTGGTCTTTCACCACGCGATGACATATGGACTGCACTTGGGCTGGTAACCGAACCGATCACATTTGTGCCACGGGGCCAGAAGGCATGCTCCCCAAACGGAACAGGTCGCAATTGAGACCACGTCTAAACTTCCCAGAAACGTGATATTAGTAAGAAGGGGCTTTGATGGGGGGTGTCGGTTTGCGTAGGATAGAACTGGACGTGGTTGTGAAGTTTTTCACGAACTGTGATAAGAACGTCGATACGCGGTATCGGCGTTGCTTTTTTATGATGAAGAACACCCGGCCGCGTGGTTCGTCGCCTTCACGGCGGCGGGAGGCCGGCAACGGCGATGAGTTTCGGCGGGCCAGAGGTCTGCCATACGAAACAAGAAAGGTTGACGATGAGCGAGTCACTCCAGTCAGCAATCAAGGAGATCTGCGAGGTGGTCGGCAACGATCGCACACAGATGATGGAGATCGTCGAGCAGGTACAGGACCGTTTCGGCTGTGTCAGCAGCGAGGCCATGGACTTGATCGCCCAGCAAATGAACTGCCACCGCGTGGAGGTCATGTCTGTGGTAAGCTTCTACAGCTTCCTGTCCGAGAAACCCAAGGGCACGGTGGTCATTCGCCTGTGCAACGACGTCATCGACCTGATGAAGGGCGCGAATCACGCTGCCGACGCCTTCCGCGACGAACTCGGCATCGAGTTCGGCGAGACCACACCGGACGGCAAGATCACGCTGGAATGGACGCCCTGCATCGGCATGAGCGACCAGGCTCCAGCGGCCCTGATCAACGACGAGGTTGTCACCTACCTCGGCAGCGACGGCGCGAGGAACATCGCCCGCCAGCTCAAGGAAGGTACGGCCCCGTCGAAGCTCGTCGGACGACTGGGCGACGGCAACAACGCCAACGACCTCGTCAAATCGATGGTCCACAACAACATTCGTAACGCCGGCCCGGTAGTCTTTGCCGAGGGCATCGTCAAGGGCGACGGTCTGAAGAAGGCCCTGGCGATGAGTCCCCGCGAGGTCATCAACGACGTGAAGAACTCGCGTCTCCGCGGCCGCGGCGGTGCGGGCTTCCCCACCGGCATGAAGTGGGACTTCACCCGGCAGGCCGACGGCGATAAAAAGTACATCTTCTGCAACGCCGACGAAGGCGAGCCGGGCACGTTCAAGGATCGCGTGATCCTCACGGAGAAGCCCGACCTGATGTTCGAGGGCATGACGATCGGCGGCTATGCCATCGGCGCCGACGAGGGCATCCTCTACCTCCGCGGCGAGTACGCCTACCTGCGTGCCTTCCTCGATGACGTGCTGGCCAACCGTCGCGACGCCGGCCTGCTGGGCAAGAACATCTGCGGCAAGGGCTTCGACTTCGACATCCGCATTGTCATGGGGGCCGGGGCCTACATCTGCGGCGAGGAAACCGCCCTGCTGAGTTCCGCCGAGGGCATGCGCGGCGACCCGAAGAACCGCCCGCCGTTCCCGGCCCAGAAGGGATATCGGGACTGCCCCACAGCCGTCAACAACGTCGAGACGTTCTGCAAAGTCACGCGGATCCTGGAAAAGGGCCCGGGCTGGTTCAGCGAGATCGGCTCAGAAGGCTCGGCCGGCACGAAGCTTCTGAGTATCTCCGGCGACTGCCACAAGCCCGGTGTCTACGAAGTGCCCTTCGGCATCAAGCTGCGTGAGGTCATGGACCTCTGCGGCGCCGAGGACGTCCAGGCCGTGCAGATCGGCGGCCCAAGCGGACGGCTGGTCGGCAAGGACAGCATGGACGACCAGATCTGTTACGATCACCTCGCCACGGGCGGGTCGTTGATGGTCTTCAGTCGGAAGCGCAACCTGCTGAAGAAGGTCCTGAACTTCATGGAGTTCTTCGAGGAAGAAAGCTGCGGCTACTGCACGCCGTGCCGCGTGGGTAACGTGCTGTTGCGCAAGAAGATCGAGGCCATCGTCAATGGCGAAGGCGAGCCGGCCGACCTGGAGTATCTCCAGACGCTCGGCGAGACGGTCAAGACCTGCAGCCGCTGCGGCCTGGGCCAGACCTCGCCGAACCCCGTGCTGACGAGCCTGGAATCGTTCCGCGACGTATACGAGGCGGCGCTCAAGCCCGCCCTGAAAGACGGCTCGCAGCCCGAGTTTGACATCCGAGCCGCCCTGCGACCGGCCGAGGCCATCGCCGGACGAGCCAGTTCACATTTTGCCGAATAAAGGAAACGCCACGATGAGCGAAAACGTCACACTGACCATCGACGGCAAGGACATCACCGGCGAGAAGGGCCAGACCATCATGGACGCCGCCCTCGCCAACGATATCTACATCCCGCACCTCTGCCACCATCCGGACCTCGCGCCGTACGGCAGTTGCCGCGTCTGCACGTGCCTGGTCAACGGCCGACCGCAGACCGCCTGCACGTTTCCGATCTCCGACGGGATGGAGGTCGAGAACGACACGGACACCGTCAATGAGATGCGCAAACAGATCGTCGAGATGCTCTTCGTCGAGGGCAATCACTACTGCATGTTCTGCGAGAAGTCCGGCAACTGCGAACTGCAGGCCCTGGCCTATCGCTTCGGCGTGACCACGCCGCGCTATCCCTACCAGTTCCCCAAGCGCGAGGTCGACGCCAGCCATCCGAACGTCTGGATCGATCGCGACCGTTGCGTGCTCTGTGCCCGCTGCATTCGTGCCAGCAAGGACGTCGACGGCAAGCACGCATTCGATTTCGCGGGTCGCGGTCCGAACCGCCACATCAGTGTCGACGCCGCCGACGGTATCGAACACACGCCCGTCGACGCTGACGACAAGGCCGTGCAGGTCTGCCCCGTCGGATCACTGATGCTCAAGCGACAAGGCTACAAGATCCCCATCGGGCAGCGCAAGTACGACCACGAGCCCATCGGCACCGACATTGAAACCGGCGCCAGCAAGAAGCAATAAGGAATCATAACGATGGCTGAAAAACCGAAAGTAGCAACGACCTCTATGGCTGGATGCTTCGGCTGCCACATGTCCATCCTGGATATTGACGAACGCATTCTCAAGCTGATCGACCTGGTCGATTTCGATAAGTCGCCGATCGACGACATCAAGGAATTCACGGGACGTTGCGCCGTCGGGCTGCTCGAAGGGGGCTGTTGCAACGACGAAAACGTCAAGACGCTCAAGGACTTCCGCGAGCACTGCGACATCCTCATTGCCGTCGGCGACTGCGCGACCATGGGTGGCATCCCGGCCCTGCGAAACAACATGTCCGTCAAGGAGTGCCTCGACGAGGCTTACTCCACCGACAACCGCAAAGGCCCGGCCGTCCACAATCCGGACAACATCATTCCCAATGACCCCGAGCTACCCCTGCTGCTCGACAAGGTCTACCCCGTGCAGCACGTTGTCAAGATCGACTACTTCCTGCCCGGTTGCCCGGCTCCGGCCGATACCATCTGGCAGTCGCTGGTCGCCCTGCTGACCGACGAACCCGTCGAGCTGCCCTACGAACTGATTAAGTACGACTGAACCAGTCGGCAATGACCAATGCCAATGCCTAATGCCCAAATGTCTGCCTCCCGCAAGACCGGGCATGGGAAACATGGAGCTGAAATATGGTAAGCGCAAAGAAGACAATCCACATAGAGCCGGTCACCCGCGTTGAGGGCCACGGCAAGGTCTCGATCCAGCTTGACGAGAACAACCAGGTCACCCAGGCCCGGCTGCACATCGTCGAGTTCCGCGGTTTCGAGCGGTTCATCCTTGGCCGGCCCTACTGGGAAGTGCCCGTCCTCGTCCAGCGGCTCTGCGGCATCTGCCCGGTCAGCCACCACCTCGCCGCCGCCAAGGCGATGGACCTCATCCACGGCGTCGAGGAACTCAGCCCCACCGCTGAAAAGATGCGTCGCCTCATGCACTACGGCCAGCATTTCCAGAGCCACGCCCTGCACTTCTTCCATCTCTGCAGTCCGGACCTTCTGTTCGGCTTCGACGCAGACGTCGCCATCCGCAACGTCATCGGCGTGGCCCGCAAGTTCCCGGACCTCGCCGTCCAGGGCGTCATGATGCGGAAGTACGGTCAGGAGGTCATCAAACGCACTGCCGGCAAGAAGATCCACGGCACGGGCGCGATTCCCGGCGGAATCAACAAGAACTTGTCCACCGAGGAACACGACGAACTGATCAACGGCTTCGGCGACATGCCCGGCATTGACCAGATGCTGGAATGGTCGCGCGGCGCGTTGAAGATCGCCAAGGACTATACGCTGGACAATCTCGACAGCGTTGCCGACTTCGGCAGCTTCGACAGCAACCACCTCGGCTTCGTAAAAGAAGACGGGGCGATGGACCTGTACCACGGCAACCTGCGAGCCGTGGACAAGGACGGCAACAAGATTTTCGACCAGATCGACTACCAAACGTACACCGACTACATCCAGGAAGAAGTCCGCCCGTGGTCGTACATGAAGTTTCCATTCATCAAGTCCGTCGGCCCGAAAGACGGATGGTACCGCGTCGGCCCGCTGGCCCGTATCAACGTCTGCGACAGCATCGACACGCCCGAAGCCGACGCCGAACTCAAGGAATTCCGCAAGGCGACCGGCACGGCCTGCTGCAACATCACGATGGCCTACCACTGGACTCGCATGATCGAGTTGCTCCACAGCTGCGAGAAGATCAAACAACTGCTGGAAGATGCGGACCTGCAGGGCGAGGAACTCGTCCGCACCGGCGAGCGCCGCGGCGAGGCCGTCGGCCTCATCGAGGCCCCGCGCGGCACGCTCTTCCATCACTACGAAGTCGATGAGAACGACCAAGTGACCATGGCCAACCTCATCGTCTCGACAACGCACAACAACGTGCCAATGAACCGGGCCGTCCAGAAGGTCGCCGCCGACCATATCTCCGGCCAGGCCGAGATTACTGAAGGCCTGCTGAACCACGTGGAAGTGGCGATCCGTGCCTACGACCCCTGCCTGAGCTGTGCCACGCACGCGCTCGGCAGAATGCCGCTCGACGTCGAACTACTTGACGCGTCCGGCCAGGTCGTCGACCACAAACGAACATGAAGTATGGTAGTCGGGAGCCCGAATCCCGTCGTCAGGAAGAGAAAACAACGCTGAACGCAACTGACTATCAACGAGTGACCACTGTCGATGCTGTGTTTGGCGGAGTGCCTGCTCTGCCAAGTTGTCCGGAGAAACCATGAGACATGGTGCAGCAGGTGCTACACCACGCACGAGCAACCGGCTACTGACTACCGACTACAAAATGAAGGTTTTGATCATTGGCTACGGCAATCCGGGGCGTCTTGACGACGGCCTCGGACCGACGCTCGCCGAGCGTCTCGCCCAGTGCGACCTGCCCGACGGCGTGACGGTCGACAGCGACTACCAGTTGAACGTCGAGGACGCCCAGGCCATCGCCGCCCACGATGTGGCCGTACTGGCCGATGCGACGACGAACGGCCCCGAGCCGTTCAGTCTCACGCGACTGCAGCCGGCCGCCGACACGCTGAGCTTCAGTACGCACAGCGTCACGCCGGCCGAA
This sequence comes from Planctomycetota bacterium, assembly GCA_009908915.1. Classification (GTDB taxonomy): domain Bacteria; phylum Planctomycetota; class Phycisphaerae; order SM23-33; family SM23-33; genus JAAAOJ01. The sequence goes on along the minus strand of JAAAOJ010000002.1, from coordinate 20,330 downwards.
GCGCTCGGCCTGGCCGTGCAACTATTCGGTGCCGACGTCAAGGCCTGGGTGCTGGCTATCCGTGGCTACGAGTTCAATGCGTTTGGCGAGCGGCTCAGTGAGACCGCCCGGGCCAATCTGGACCAGGCTCTGGAGGCACTGACAGATATGATTCGCAAAGGGCAATTCAGTGAGATTCGCCCGCACCATGAAGGATAGGACGACATGAACGACAAGAAACACACGATTCTCTGCGTTGACGACGACCCCGATGTCCTGGAGTACCTCCGGGCTGTCCTGGAAGCCGAGGGCTACAACTTCATCCGTGCCGATACCGCCGAAGCAGGTCTCAAGACCTACAAACAGTCCAACCCGGACATCGTCATCGCCGACCTGATGATGGAATCCGTGGACGCCGGCACGCAGTTCGTCAAGGATCTGAAGCTTGAGGGCAATACCGCCCCGGTCTTCATGCTCTCCAGCGTCGGCGACGACCTCAGCCGCCAGATCGACCCGTCTGCGATTGGCCTCGCCGGCGTTTTCCAGAAGCCGGTCAACAAAGAACGTCTCTTGAAGATCATCAGCAACAAGCTGGCCTAGCAGTCCTCCGTGAGCGACACGACACCCGCGCGGTGTCCGGCCAGACGGACGCCGCGCTTTGATGCGCCACGTCGGCCTCCCTGCCGCCCTACCCCCGTCGCAGCCGTCCACCCATCCATGCCGCCACGGCCAGCCCGGCCGCCAGAAGCACAATCATCGCGCCCGCGCTCGGCACGTTGCCCCACAGCGCCAGCAGGAAACCGCCCACGCCGCTGGCCGCTCCCATCGCCACCGCCACCAACAGCGCTCGCCCATGGCCGCGCACCAGTTGAAACGCCCCCGCCGCCGGGCAGACCATCAACCCGTAGATCATCAGCCCGCCCACCGTCTGGAAGTTCACCGCCAGGGCCGCGCTCGTCAGTACGAGGAACCCCGTCCACACAGCCCCCACCCGCACGCCGCTGGCGGCTGCATGGTCGCGGCTGAACAGAATCGCCCGCATTTCCTTGCCGAACGTCGCCAGGAAGCCCACCTGCGCTGCCGCCACCACCGCCATATACGCCACGTCCCGCCACGTGCAGAAGGTCAGCCCGCCCCACAGCAGCCCCATCGCCGCCTCGCGTCCGCTGCCCTGCCGCTCCAGCAACCCGATGCCCAAGAATGTCAGCCCGAGCATAAGCACGAACAGGAACCCCATCGTCACGTTCGCGTCGGCCCGCAGGCGGCGCGGATCGAGCAGCCCCAGCAGCAACGCCGCCGCCATGGCCGCCCCCAAAGCCGGGGCCATCAGCCATTCGCCGCTCAGCCCCGCCAGGGCTCCCAGCACCGCCCCCGCCAGCGCCGCGTGCGAGATGCACACGCCCAGCAGCGGCACGCGCATTCCCACCACGTACACGCCGACGGCCGCCGTCGACCCCCCCGACAGCGCCCCCGCCGCCAACACGGGCGCAAAGAGCTTCAGCATCAGTGTCAGATCAGGCATCCTCGCCTCCCCGACCGACCGGCAGGGCCGCCGCACGGCCGTCCGACCACACCACGTGAACGCGCGCACCGAACAACCTCGCCACGTTCACGTCCGTCAATACCTCCCGCTCGGTTCCTGCCGCAACGGCCCGGCCGTCTTCCAGCAACAGCAAGCCATCGCACGACGGCGGCACGACATCCAGCTCGTGGCAGACCATCACGGTCGTCACGCCCTCGTCGGCATGCACCGTTTCGATCGCATCGACCACTTCTTCCCGCCACCGCAGGTCCAGATTCGCCGTCGGCTCGTCGAGCAACAGAAGTTCCGGCTGCTGCACCATGGCCTTGGCGATCAGCGTCTTACGCTGCTCGCCGCCGCTGCCGTCGCTGTAGCGACGCCCCGCCACCGGCGCCAGGCCCAGCCGGTCGATCCACGCATCGACCACCCGCCAGTCCTCGCGCCTCAGTCGCCGGCCAAGCCCGACCAGCCCCGTCCGCCCGATCGCCACGACCTCGCGAACGGTCAGCGGCATCTCCCCGCCGGGCGGCAGCACCTGCGGCATGTACGCAACCCGCCGCCGCAGGTGTCCCATCGCACGAAAGCCCAGCGTCGTCACGTCCTCGCCGAGCACGCACGCCCGGCCGGATGCCGGCCGAACAAACCCCGTCAACGCCCGCAGCAGCGTGCTCTTGCCGGCGCCGTTGGGTCCGAGCACCACATGCATCTCACCGGCCTTCACGGACCAGCGATCCACGTGCAGCAACCGCGTGCGCCCGGCCCGGACCTCCAGTTCCGTTATGTCGATCACACCGCTCACGGCTGCTCCCACGCCACCCGCAGCCGCGAGACATTAACCGCCAGCATCCCGTCGTAGTTGTCGCATCGGGCAGCATTGGGAGGGAAATTCTCGAACATCACCACGCGGCCGCCCACGACGTCGGCGAGCTTGTCCGCCATGCCGCGCCCCTGCGGAACATTGCCGATCACCAGCAGCCCCTGCTCCTCGCCGACCGCCTCCGCCACCCGCCGAAGCTCGCCGGGATCATCCGCCCCGCCGAACGTCGCGACAATCTCGATGCCCAACCCGCGAACGACATCCGCCTGATGCACGGCAACGATCGCTCGCCGATCCGTCGCCGGCGGCGAGGCCACCGCCGCCTTCGCGTCCGCCCATGTCTCCGTCACGCGGCGGCCGATCTCAGCCAGCCTCGCATCAGCCGCCGACTGCGTCAGCATACCCGCATCCACCAGCGCATCGCCCACCTGCCGGCACGCAGTCAGGTACGTCTCGGGCAGGCCCAGCCCCGCCGTCGTCCGCACTTCGGCAATCGTCAGCCCCTCATCCACGGCGGCTTGAAGCTTCGCGTCGAGGCGGCTCTGAAACGCGAACCGCAGCAGCAGCTTGGTCCTCGCCAGGCGAACGACCTGATCCGGCGCGGCGTCAAAATGTCCAGGACAGTTGCCCGGCCCGGCCAGACAGTCCACCGCCGCATCGGCGCCAAGAACATCTCGCACCGCTGCCGCCAGATACGTGCTGCTGACGGCCACGTCGGCCGGGGAGGTAGGTTCATCCGGCTCTCCGCAACCCACCATGCACAACACCAGCAGTGCGTATCCAGCCGATTGAGCCGCCGTGGACATTCGTCGCATCATCATGGGCTCATCACCACCTGTCGCTCCAGGGTCTCAATATGCGTGATGACGCCCTCCCCGTGAGCGTCCTTCAGCCAGTAGGTCTGCGGCACGGGGACACGCCCCGGAATGTCAAACACCGCCCCGTTCGGATCGGGTCCCCAACTCCAGACCGCATAGCGAACGGGGCTGACCTCCGGGTCGTCGTAGTACTGCCCACTGTCCCGCTCATCATCGGGCCAGCCGTCCGGCACCCAGATGTTCGCCCCGTTCTTGACAAGCGTCGTCTCATTCTGGATCGCATCGCCGACGGCACGATAGCGGTAGTTCGCGTCCCCGTCAAACGGATCGCGAATACGGGCCACCGACACGCCGTTAACCTCGGCAGCCGGCAGGTATCCGCCCTCCGCCAGTTCGCACGGCAACTCGTACGCAACCTGCGAACTGCAACTGAACCGCGTCGGCGGCAGGTCCTGGTGCTCCTCGCGGTAAACGCTCAATGCCGTCGTCACGCCCCGCAGTTCGGCGTGGGCGGTGACGATCTTCGCCAGCGTCCGAGCCGTGCGAAGCGACGGCAGCAGAATGCCCACCAGCAGCGCGATGATGGCGACCACCACTAGCAGCTCGATAAGGGTAAAGGCCGGGCTGCGGCCCGCGTGTTGTCGCAGGCGGCGAGTCACGTTCGGCGCCGTCTCCTAAGCAGGGCCAACCCTGCCATCGTAAAGGCCGAGAGGCTCATCGGCTCGGGCACGACGGAGATGTCGCCCGGATTCATCACCAGCAACTGATAACCGTCCACGCCGCTGAACGACGACTGGTCCAGGACGCCGATGGCCGAGAAGGTCTCGCCGGGCGCAACCAGGGCCGACCCGTCAAAACCGTCGTTCAGGCCGATGTGCAGGTTCATTGTGCGCAGGCCATCGGTGACGCTGATGTCGCTTCCAGCCGACCAATCCGCATCGCCTGCAATCTGCAGACCGGTCAGCTGCACAAGCGACGACTGCCACGCCTCGCCGCCGGTCTGGCGGGTCTCGTCGAAAATGAACGCATCATCCGCCGTCTTCAGGTCCGACAGGTCCAGTGGCGTCGGTTCGGGCAGGCCAAAGCCCTTCTGAAGACTGACGACGTCAAAATCGTGCGCCGCGTCGTTGCTGTGCATCTCATTGACGTTCATCTTCCCTTTGTACGCCAGGCCGCCTCTCGCCCGGATTTCCACGAGGTCGCCCGCGCGAACCAGATCGCTGTCCGTCAGCGGTGTGCCCGGCCGCCAGCAGCCCAGGCGGTCGAGTTCGGCATACCATTCGCTGTCGGTGTAGTTCCATGCCGGGTCCTGATTCTTGATGTGGTTTCCGTAGTTCTGTCCCATCCAACAGGCCGTACCGCCCAAGTCGGCAAAGGGCGCCGTAGGAAACGGATCGTAGGCCGTAGCGTCCAGGTTTACCGCCTGCACGTAGAACTCCGCTTCTCCGCCCATTTCCCACAAGTTCACGCCCGGATCATAGGCCGCCGTCGGGTCCAGCCAGTCTTCGGTGTCGTTCAAGACCACGCCGACGAACTTCACAGGGAACGTCTCGCCGTAAGCGCTACTGCCGTCGGCGTTGACCGCCTGGTACGTGGAATGCTTAATGTAGGGCACGGTGGTCCAATCCTGCGCGACGGCAGGGCCGACAATGGCAAGCACAATGAGGGCACAAAGCGCGGTCGAACGGACAGTGAGCATGTGAGCATCTCCTTCTCTGGTTTGTGAGCGTGGTTCCGGCCGGTCGAATATGAGCAACGAGCTTGACAGTAACCGCCGGACAATATTACGTTGATGCACAGTGTAATAATCGAGCAGTGGCGTGCAAGCCGAAAATATGATTTTTCTGGAGACCGTAATAATGACGCCACCCTCAGAAATCCGAGGACGTGCCGATCAACACCATTTTCGTGACATAAATTCTTTGTTCGCGTCGCAGAATCGTTCTGGTTTTCCGCCCGCCTGACTTTTGAGGGAGGCGTCAATAATGACTGATCCACGCATTGCCTACTTTGACGACATGGCTCCCACGTGGGATAACGACGGCCCGACCGCCGAGGAGATGATTGCGTGTCTGCAACGCCATGCGGACCGGCTGGCATTGACGCCCGGCAAGACGTTGCTGGAACTCGGCTGCGGGACGGGCAAGACGACGGCCTGGCTTGCCGAACAGGTCGCGCCGGGTCGGGTGACGGCGGTAGACTTCGCACCGGGCATGATCGCCGCCGCCCAGGCCAAGGGCATCGATGCGACGTTCCGCTGCGCGGATATCTGCTGTGACGACCTCGGCGATGCAGCGTTCGACGTGGTCTTCTGCTTCCACTGCTTCCCCCACCTGCGCGACCAGACGGCCGCCCTGGCGAATATGGCCTCGGCCCTCAAGCCGGATGGGCGGCTGATCGTGATGCACATGCGCGGCAGCCGACACATCAACAGCTTTCACGCAACGCTGGATGCCCCCGTAAACATCGACGTCCTCCCTTCAGGCGAAGCGGCCTGGGACGCCCTGTTGGAGTCGGCAGGACTGCGGCGCAATGAGTTGATTGATCGCGACGATCTGTTCTTTCTCCGTGCCGTCAGGCAGTAGAGACGATCCGCTGCGGACGCGTCACATCGGGCGCAACGCAACCGCAGGAGATTACTCGGCCTGTGCGAGACGGACACGCACCGGAAGCATCCCGGCACGCCAGCCGTTCTCCCGCCGGCACAGCGCGCGGTTGAGGCATTTCTCCCATGGACCTCCCGTGGACCTTCCGCAACGCGTACTTCGACGCCTCCTGCCGCAACCAGGGCGATTTGCAGCGTCCGAAGCAAGTGATTTCACGCCACGTTCCTACCCCGACGATCACGGCGCAGGTCGCAATGGCCAGCAGGTCGGTCCAACATGGTTCCCTCCGATGGTGTGAGAATCCCCCCGGTGCGTCTTACCGGCATGCGGCGACTCGGCCAAAACAGACGCCTCTCTCGAAACTACGAGGCAGTACCCCCACAGATCCATGTTCGTGACCTAGCTTTCTTGTTTGTGTCACAGAAAGGTTTTGCTTTTCCGGCCATCTGACCTCTGAGGGAGGTGTCACAAAAAAACAAAAAGCAGAAACACTCATCGCGAACACCCCATCGTCGGCTCATCGCAGGCGAGTGCCCGGACACATGCGGCCTCGGCGTGGTCTACGTTTCGTCCTCGTCGCTCTTGCCGATCTGCAGCATCGCCAGCGCGGTGGCAACGTCGTTCGTGTAGTCAAAAATCTTGTCCAGGCCGGTGACCATCAGGACGCCCCAGACCTGCGTATTGACGTCGCAAAGCACCAGCTCGCGTTCGATGGTGATCATCACCTTTCGCAGCCGCAACAGTTTGGCAATGTTGGAACTGTTGACGAAGCCGACCGCTCCGAAGTTGAGCACCACGTTGCGGGGCTCTTCTTCCAGCGTGTCCATCAGCGCAGAGAGTTCGTCGGTGAATTGCGGGTCGTCCTGCAGGTCGACCACTACGATATCGTCGGACCAGTTCTGAATAGCCATTGGCGTTCCTTTATCCTTCGTAACCGCTAGCCTACGCGCAGGGCGCCGTCCGGTCAAGGCTTGAGGCGAATCAAACGCCTACCGGCTGCGATAGACAGTCGCCCTGTCGATGCCGAGACGCTCGACGACCTCGGCGATCTCGTCAAAGAAGCGGTTGCCGTCTTCGTGGTAGCCCGCCGTGGGCTTCAGGCCCGCAACGTGGCCCGCCCAGAAGCCGTTGATCATCTCCATGCAGCACTCGCGGAGATACTTGCTGAGCATCGACGCCAGGGCCGTCGGCAGCGAGCGTTCCTCACCGCCGACGTCGAAGCTGATCTCCGCCGACAGACCGCCCGAGTCGATCACGTAGGCGCTGCGGTCGTCGGACTCCTCCACGATGCGCAGGCGCCCGTCGGGAAACACGCGCTGCAGCGGCTCGCGATAGCGCATCCGCCCGCCCTGTCGATCCACCACCACCCGCAGGCGCTGCTCACCCGTCTTGCGAGCATGCCTGCCGAGCTCCGCCAGCAACTGTGCCACCACGCCAAAGGCCGCCGTCGCCTTGTTGTGCGTCGCGCCGACGAGACGGTTGTACTCGCCGACGAAGATCGGCTCGGCCCGAACACCGGCCGGCTGGACCCCCGCCCGGCGCATCGCCACGCGCACGCTGTTGACCGCAAAGCCGACGTCCGCGACCCGGGCCTTTAGCGGCAGGGCCAGGCCGCATTCGCCATACCACGGATACGTCGCCGCACGGCCCAGACAGCCGTCGCCGCAGGCGCCCAGCAGGTCGGCCAGCCGCTGCGGCACGGACTCGCCGTCGCGGCAGGCCGTCCACATGGCCAGGACGGCCGTCTCCAGCGGCTCGATGCCGCGCTTCGAGTGGCGATTGTAGAGCGCCTTGCTGTCGGCGATGGCGACCGCGGCAGCGGCCTTCCGCTTGCGCGAGGCTGAGACCGTCCTGCTGACCGCGCCCTTGAGACACTTCCACAGGTCGACCTCGGCGTCGGCGTCATCGAGGCGAAACGCAGCCGAGGAAATCACCAGCGGCCCCAACACGGGCCCCAGCCCCGCCTCGTCTATGCCTGCCACAAGCATTTCAAGCTCCAGATGCAAATCCACCAAGCTCCAAGATCCAAGCTCCAAGCAAGAAACAGCGTCCACCATCGGCTTACTGTGGTCAATGCTGGAACCTGCAGCTTCTGTCTTCCTGAAACTTCTCGGTTACATTCGTTCGACGGTGTCGATGCCCAGCAGACCCAGGCCGCGCTGGATCACGTCGGCCGTCAGCTTGCACAACGCCAGGCGGCTGTCGCGCGTCGCGCCCTCGGCCTTCAACACGGGGCAGTTCTCGTACAAGCCCATGAACGCCCCGGCCAGGTCGTAGAGGTATGCGCACAGCACGTGCGGCTGGCAGGTGTCGGCCACCGTCTGAACTGTCTCGGCGAACCGTGACAGCATCAGCATGAGCGACCGCTCGGCCGGATGTCCGACAAACATATCTGTGCTATCTGCGAAATCTGTGGACCCATCCTCGCCCTCGGGCTTTGCTGCGCCCTTGGCGAAAATACTGCGGATACGGGCGTAGGCATACTGCATGTACGGGGCCGTGTTGCCCTCAAAACTGAGCATCTTCTCCCAGCTGAAGACGTAGTCGCTCGTACGGTTCTGGGCGAGGTCCGCGTACTTCAGCGACCCGATGCCTACCTTGTGGGCGATCTCGTCGAGTTCGGCCTCGCTCATCTCCTCGCCGCGTTCCTCGGCCTTCGCCGCCACCAGTTCTTTCGCCCGGCGCTCAGCCTCGTTGATCAGGTCCATGAGCTTGACCGTCCCGCCCTCGCGGGTCGCGAACGGCCGCTTGTTCTCGCCCAGCATCATGCCGAACCCCACGTGCTCCAGCGAGATCGCTTCCGGGACGAACCCAGCCTTGCGGGCAATCAGGAAGACCTTGTCGAAATGCTCGGCCTGCCGGCTGTCCGTGACGTACAGCACGCGGTCAGCCACCCAGTCCACCACCCCCTCTTCCTTGCCCTTACCGGCCCGGAACCGCAGGGCCGCCAGGTCCGTCGTGGCGTACAGATACCCGCCACCGGACTTCACAACGATTACGAACGCCCGCTCGTTGTCCTTGTTCGTGAACTCATCAAGGTAGACGCCCTTGGCCCCCTCGCTCTCGGCAAGCATTCCTGCAGCGTCGAGGTCCGCCACCACCTTTGGCAAATCGTCGTTATACGCCGACTCGCCTCGCATGTCGTCTTGCGTCAGGAGTACACCCAACCGTTCATACACATCATGGCAGTGCTTCAGAGATTCCTTTCGGAATGCCTGCCAGAATCTCAGCGACTCTGCGTCGCCGGCCTGCAGCATCACGACCCTTTGACGACTCCTGTCAGCGAATTCCTCGCTTGCATCGAACTTCTGCTTTGCTTCTCGATAGAACTCCTCCAGATCCTCAATGATAATCCTGTGCCCATCGCGAACAAGCCACCCCATGTGTTCGTCAATCATGTGCTCCACGAGCATGCCGAATTGCGTACCCCAGTCGCCGACGTGGTTCTGGCGGATGACGTTGTGTCCCTGAAACTCAAGCACGCGGGCGAGGGCATCGCCGATGATGGTGGATCGCAGATGGCCGACGTGCATTTCTTTGGCGAGGTTGGGGCTGGAGTAGTCAACGACGACGGTTTGCGGCTCGGCCGGCGTCGGCAGGCCGAAGCGATCGTCGGCAGCCATCTCGTTGGCGCGGGCGGCGAGGAACTCGTCGTCGAGCTTGATGTTGATGAAGCCCGGCCCGGCGACGTCGACGCTTTCGGCGAGGTCGGACAGGTCGAGGGCCTTGACGACCTTGTCGGCCAGTTCGCGCGGGTTCGTACCGAGCTTCTTGGCGGCGGCCATGCAACCGTTGGCCTGATAATCGGCCTCCGGGCGGCTGGATAGGTTGATAATGGCGGGCGTGCCCTCGGGGGCGCCGCCGTCCGTCAGGGCGGCGGAGATGCGTTTGTCGAGTTCCGTTCGGATGTTCATTGGGTCGGATTTCCTCTCTTACCCCTCTCCCGCTGGGAGAGGTTGGGTGAGGGATCTTCTCTTCACTCAGGCTCTCAGGCCCTGTGGCCTCAGGCCCTTCAGCAGCCAGGCCCCCACCGGCTCGCGGACTCGCCACCTCCCCCAGAGGGGGAGGGGTTTCTCACTCCTCTCCCGCTGGGAGAGGTTGGGTGAGGGCGCTTCTCTTCACTCAGGCTCTCAGGCCCTGTGGCCTCAGGCCCTTCAGCAGCCAGGCCCCCACCAGCTCGCGGACTCGCCACCTCCCCCAGAGGGGGAGGGGTTTCTCACTCCTCTCCCGCTGGGAGAGGTTGGGTGAGGGATCTTCTTTAACGTCGCCACCGTATCCACAGAACGGTGCGTAACAAGTTACGCACCACTCAGAAGTCAGGTGGGCGGAAAACCAGAACGATTTTGCAACGCAAACAAAGACGGCATGTCACGAAAACGTCGCTGATCGACACGTCCTTTGATTTCTGAGCGAGGCGTCTTCCTACCCTTCCGTGGGCTTGCGCCCACGGCTATTCCTCTCAGGCCCCTCCGGGGCCAGAAGAAACAGGTAACTGCGCCACCAGCTAAACACGTGTACGTCACATGCCATATCAGTAAACAAGTTCCACCTTTCAAGCATCACGTTCGACTGTCTATTGGCGTTTTAGCCTACGTCATTCCTCGCGAGGCTTGGGCGTTCGGGGCTTTTTTCGGTTGGGCCCGCCGACGCCTTTGGGTTTGGGCCGCGGTGGTCCCTGCGGAGCGTCGGCCCGGGCGTTGCGGGAGGTGTCGCGTTTCGGTTTCGGTTTGGCGGCCGGGGCAACGCTGGCCGTGCGCCGCATCAGCACCGTGAAATCGTCGGTGATCTCGACATCGACGCCCAGGCCGTCGAGCGAGATGTTGGGCATGATCTTCTGCAGGATGCGCGCGGGCGAGCAGCCGATGGCCTTGGCCAGCTTGCGGATCCCCACAAAGCGGAAATCCGCCGTCTTGCCACCCGGGCAGACCTGCATCCACTTCGGCCCGATCAATGGACACGGCGTGAAGCTTTTACGGATACCTTTGGCGAAGCGGTCGGCCAACTGCTGCCTGAGATCCTCGTCGCCAGCCATTACGCCGCCTTCCTTTCAATGAATGCTTGCCGGCGGATGTCGTGGGCCAGCCGGGGACAGTCGGCTCATTCGCTCTCGGCCGGGACCGCCGTGACGCCCGGCACATCGACGCGGGGGGCCTCGCCCCAGATCAGTTCGAGGTCGTAGTACTCTCGCAGCGGTCGGCTGAAGAGGTGGACCACCACATCGACGAAGTCCATGACCACCCAGTCGCCGGCATCGCGTCCGGCCACTCGCCAGACCTTCTCGCCAATCGTGGCGGCCTCACGCTGGATTTCATCGCAGACAGCCCGGATCTGCCGATCACTCGTGCCGGTGGCAATGACGAAATAGCCCGTGACCGAGGAGGTTTCCCGCACGTCAAGGACCACGATGTCCTCGCAGTTGCGTTCGCCGGCAAGCCGCGCGATGGCCACGGCCAGGTCCTGCGCTCCACCGTCGTTGTTGCCCTGCGTCTGGGCCACGTACTCGCGCTCCAATGCTCAAAAGATTGAACCACAAAGGACACGAAGGACACAAAGGTTGTCCCGGGACTGCTTCCTGCGGGCCTCTGGGAGCTTCGTGCCCGTTGTGGTCCGCCTTTGCGTCAATTCTAGTTCAGGCCAAGCCACGACCCGATGACCGGGGCGTACTTGACGATCAGGCCGGCGAAGACCACGCTGACCATGCTCATCAGCTTGATCAGGATGTTCAAACTCGGGCCCGATGTATCCTTGAACGGGTCGCCGACGGTATCGCCGACAACGGCGGCCTTGTGGGCATCGCTGCCCTTGCCGCCATGCTCACCCGTCTCGATGTACTTCTTGGCGTTGTCCCAGGCGCCGCCGGCGTTGGCCATGAAGATCGCCATCGCAAAGCCGCACGCCAGCCCGCCGGCCAGCAGACCCAACACGCCGGAGACGTCCAGCAGCAGCCCGACCGCGATCGGAACGATCAAGGCCAGCAGCGACGGTAGGACCATTTCCTTTTGGGCGCCCTTGGTGGAGATATCCACGCACTTGCCGTATTCCGGCGTCTCCGTACCCTTGAGGATGCCCGGCATGTCCTTGAACTGACGCCGGACCTCGTTGACCATCGCCATGGCGGCCCGGCCGACGGCTTTCATCGTCATCGCCGAGAAGAGGAACACCAAGAGCACGCCGGCAAAAACGCCGCACAGCACCTTGGGGTTCATCAGGTTCACGCCGTAGTAGTCCATGTACTGGCGCAGGCTGGCTTTGTGCGAGGAGACCGCATCGATGCGGGCTGTCCTGGCCTCATCATTGGCTCCCTTGTAGGTCACAAAGAGATTCAGCACATGGTCGGTGGCCTTGATACCTTCCGGCAGACCCGCGGGGGTGCCGATCGGCGTGGTAATCACCGAGCCATTCTCGTCCTTGTACGACACCGTGCCAACCAGCGGCTCGCCGACGGGCAGATCGTCGGGGACCTCGCCCAGCAGCATCAGTGCAGCGAAGGATTCTTCATGCGTTCCGCCTTCGAACTTCTCGGCGCCCTTGCCGTGACCGATGTACACGACCGTACCGACGCCAGCGTCGGCCTGCTCGGTGGCCTCAGGGACGACGGAGACGATGGCTTCTTTGGCTTCACGGTTCTGTCCGATGCGGACTTCCTCGACGTAAGCAGCCAGCAGCGCCAGGGCCGTCAGGGCGGCCGAGCCGATAGCAAAGCCCTTGCCCATCGCGGCGGTGGTGTTGCCGAGCGAATCCAGGGCGTCGGTCTTCTCGCGGACCGAGGGGTCCTGGCCGGTCATCTCGGCGTTGCCGCCGGCGTTGTCAGCGATGGGGCCGTAAGCGTCGGTCGCCAGGGTAATGCCCAGCGTCGCAAGCATCGAGACCGCCGCGATGCCCACGCCGTACAGGCCGAGCAGGGCGTTCTCGCCGCCCCCGGCAAAGCTGTAGGCCGCGATGATCGCGACGATGACGGTCAGCAGGCTCATCCATGTAGACTTCATGCCTTCGGCGATACCGGCGATAATCACGGTCGCCGGGCCGGTTTTCGCGTTCTTGGCGACATCCTTGGTGGGCTTGTAGTCGTAGCTGGTGTAGACCTCGGTGGCCTTGCCGATGACCAGGCCGGCCGCCATACCCAAGACAATCGCCACCCAGACGCCCCACCAGCGAATGACCTGTTCATCTGCCGCGTTGGTCACATCGCCGAGCAGCCAATAGCAGATGGCTCCGGCGGCGATAACGATGAAGAGACTGGAACCCATCACGCCACGCATGAGGGCGGCCATCAGTTGCTTCATGGTCGCGTTCTCTTTGGTGCGAACCATGTAGATGCCGATGAGCGACAGGAAAATGCCAATGCCGGCCAGCACCATCGGAGCCGCCAGCAGCTTGAGTTGGTCGCCGATGCCCAGGCCGAGGCTCACGGCAGCGGAGACGCCGAGGGCAGCCGTGGCGAGGATGCTACCGCAGTAGCTTTCGTATAGGTCGGCACCCATACCGGCGACGTCGCCGACGTTGTCGCCAACGTTGTCGGCGATCGTGGCGGGGTTACGCGGATCGTCTTCGGGAATCCCGGCCTCGACCTTTCCGACAAGGTCAGCACCGACGTCGGCGGCCTTGGTGTAGATACCGCCACCGACACGGGCGAAGAGGGCCTGGCTGGAGGCACCCATGCCGAAGGTCAGCATGACGACGGTAACCTCAACGAGGCTCATGTGGGGAATAAAGAGGCTCAACGCGAGGAACCAGCCGCAGATATCCAGCAGGCCAAAGCCCACGACGAGCAGGCCCATGACCGCACCGGCGCGGAAGGCAACGGTGAGGCCCTTGTTGAGGCTTTCCTTGGCGCCCTGGGCGGCACGATTGCTGGCGAGCGTGGCTGTCTTCATGCCGAACCAGCCACACAGGCCGGAGAATAACCCGCCGGTGAGAAAGGCGAACGGCACGATGCCGTGCTGCACGTGAAGGACGTAAGCCATAAAGGCCAGAACGCCGCAGACCACGATAAAGAAGATCGCCACGACCTTGTACTGCCGCTTGAGATAGGCCATCGCCCCGTCCGAGACGTGCTTGGCGATTTCCCGCATCTTCTCATCGCCGGGATCCGCGCCGCGGACCTCGCGGTAGAACTTGTAGGCAAAGCCCAATGCAATGATCGCACCGATCGGGGCGATCCACCAGACGGGGGGAAGGTTGCCCAGGCGGCTGCCTTCCCCGGCATTGTCGGCCGGGTCGATATCGGCCGGGTCGATGTCGCCTTCGGACATGACCTCGTCCGGTTCATCCGGCATTTCCTGGGCCATCGCGGCGGGAACAACGGTGGTAAGGGTCGCCGCGGCCGCCAGTACGGCAAGCCACACGATGCCGATGGACGTTCGGCGCGATTGTGGTGCGGTCACGTTTGTACGCTCCTGTCTGTATCGTTGCAGGGACTGTGAGGTAGGATGCCACAGGCGTTCCGCCTGCCGCCGGAACCCCGAAACTTCCGGGGTGGTTCGATTCAGATGGTCGGAACGTCAGAGATCAGCGGCCCATGGAAGCGGCGCGTTTGGCGCTCTTGCGGGCTTCGCGCCGGCGACGCTCCGACGGTTTCTCGTAGTAGCTGTTTCGCTTGATGTCCTTCGTGAGACCTTCTTTCTCACACATCTTCTTGAACCGCTTGAGCATCTGCTCGACCGATTCGTTGCCTCGTGCCTTGACTTTGATCATATGGGCGTCTCTGGTCCTTTGTCTGACAGTTCGGAATTAGCGCAGACCTCCACTGCATGGAGGCCGTCCAAGTCGTGCTATGTTATGTGCTCCCCCGTATGAATCAAGTCTTTTGGGAGAAATTCTTCAGTCCCGCCCGCCGATTCTGCCAGCCGGCGCCCGCCGTCTCCGCATCGGTGGACGGCGAACAAGCCGGGACCGCTCCGTCACCGCGCCTACAATGAAAGCAATGCGCGAACTGACTGCACATCGCGTCGACAACCACCTCAACCGCAAGCTCGACCGCCATGACTGGCTTGGCGGCGGAGTTCTCCTGCTGGCCGCAGCCTTCGTGGCTGTCAGCGGCAGCACCGTCAGCGCCGGTGCCATTCGGGGGTGGTACGCCGGATTGGACAAACCCGAGTGGTCGCCACCCAACTGGGTCTTCGGGCCGGTCTGGACCGTGCTCTACCTCATGATGACGGTAGCGGCCTGGCTGGTTTGGCTGCGACGCGAAAAGGAAGCCATCACCGGCGCATTGGCGGTCTACGGCCTACACCTGCTGTTCAATGCGGCGTGGAGCCCCCTGTTCTTCGGCCTGCGGAATCCCGACGCGGCCCTGGTCGATGCAATTCTGCTCTGGGCGACCGTCGCGGTGAACATCGCGATGTTTTACCACATCCGGCTGCTGAGCGGGCTGCTGCTCGTGCCCGTGTTACTGTGGGTGAGTTTTGCCGTATCCCTCAACGCCGCCATCGTCGCACTCAACTGACGCGGTATTGATGCTTTACAGCATCCTAAGCCCATACAACGACTGGTCTGGCGACCGCGACAGGGGGGCATTCGCCGAGACGATCGCCGACTATGACGTAGTCGCGACTTTCCACGGCCACGACCACACCAGTCGCTGAAGTACCGCTGGTCGGGCGTGCCCGTAAGCAATGTCGGCCCGCCGCGCTGCGCATGACCGACGGCCCCATGGATACCGCCATCTGGAACTGGAATCGTAGCGGCTGGCAGTGGGCGCTGTCGCTGCCGATGCACCGCGACGGCGAACCGGCCAGAGGCGCGCTTGCCTCGCCGCCGACGCGACGGTAGCCTGTCGTCATGAACCAACCCCCGCAGGAAATCACCATCGACATCCGCGTCCGCTACGCCGAGGTCGACCCGATGGGCGCCCTCCACCACAGCCGCTACTGGGTCTACTTCGAGATGGGACGCACTGAACTGCTCCGGGCCGCCGGCGTGGCCTACGCCGACCTCGAACGCGAGGGCGTCCTGTTCGTTGTCGCCAAGTGTGCCGCCAGCTTCAAGGCCCCGGCCCGCTACGACGACGTGCTGGCGCTGACGACCCGCATCATGAAAGTCGGCGCCGCCCGCATCGACCACGCCTACGAACTCAACCGCACGGCCGACGGCCTGCTGCTGGCCACCGCCGAGACCACCCTCGCCTGCCTCAACTCCGACGGGCAGATCATCCCCATCCCCGAAAGCCTCGGCCTGCGATAACTCGCAGCGCCCGTCGCGCCCATACACGCCGGAAGGCGTTCGTACCGAACGCCGCTAAACACCTCGCCGGGAAACGACGTGCTCAAATCTGGTAGGGTGCGCAACTTGCTGACGCACCCTTCTTCGACATCATGTCTGCGTCGTCATGCACGTTGGCGGTCTCGATGCAGACCATGCGCGGCCATTCCTCCTCACCGAAGTCCGGCATGCGAACGGCCTTGGCGATGTGCGGATTCCACACGACTGTCGACCGCAAACCGCTCTTGCCCACGACGATCCGCCGACCCAGGGTCGGGTCGTCGAGGATGCATGTCGACTCCGTCCCGAGATACGGCCGATCGGTCTCGGCCGTGAAGGCCACCGGCTCGTCGCCCTGCGTCTTGCGCTTGCCGCCAAGGCCAGCTTGTCCGAATGACGCCCCACCTGCAAGACGTGCTCGGCCCGTGTGGTAAGGACGAACCCGCACAACAGGCCCAGCCGTCCGTCGCCGAAGACGGCAACCCGGTCGTCAGGCTTTACCTTCACCTGCTCGAAGATGCGGCAGACCGCGGCGAGCGGCTCGACGAAGACGGCGGCATCGTCGTCGACGCTGTCCGGCACGATACGAAGATTCTCGATCGGCAAGGTGAGGTACTCGGCGAAGCAGCCGTCGCGGCCGGCAATGCCAAGGACGGTGCGGCCGGGGTCGTGGTTCTTCGGCAAGCCGCCATCGCCCCCACCGGCTCGCGGACTCGCCACCTCCCCCGAAGGGGGAGGGGTTATCTTACTGCTCTGCCCTTGCGAGAGGCCGGGTGAGGAGTCTTCTGCAATGTCCGCCAGACCCCCACCGGCTTGCGGACTCGCCACCTCCCCCGAAGGGGGAGGGGTTTCTCACTCCTCTGCCTCTGCGAAAGGCCGGGTGAGGGCTCTTTGCCAGGCAGTTAATCTCCCCGACCACGCGCCGGCAGGCCAAACCCGAAGGTCCGTCGACGACCTCGCCGACGAACTCGTGGCCCATCACGCCGGCAAAGCCCATATACCCCCTGAGGATTTCCAGGTCGGTGCGGCACACGCCGGCTGCCCGCATGCGGATGAGGACCTCGCCGCCGGCCGGTTTGGGTTGCGGCAGGTCGTCGCGGAATGTCGCCTCGTCGCCGTCGAAACATATCGCCTTCATACCCCTGCTTGTCACCGCTGCGTCTGAGAAAGTCAAGACAACGCCGGCCGTTCAATCCCCCACAACGGGCTGGCCGGTATCGGTGGGAACGTAGGCCGGGCCGGGCTTCTGCATCTCGGCCGGCTCATCGTCCGGCCGCGTCATGCCGCCCCAGTCCCACCACGGGCGATCCCAGCCGGTCGCCTCGGGCGACTCGGGCGACTCGGTCTCAGAGGTGACCTTCATCCAGTCCCACCACGGGCGCTTGCGGTAGCGGACCTCCGGCTCGGGCAGCGTCTCGTGTCCCACGTCGGCCGGGTCGTCCGACCAGTTCATCGGGTCGTAGCCGAGGTCGCGGCCGGTCATGGCCACGAGCGATTCGTGCGCTGCATTGCGGACAGTGAAATTCCGGTCGTTCATGCTCCGCAGCAGCGTACGGTAGACGGCGTCCTCGCGGTAGTGCTTCAGGGCGGTCGCGGCCGAGGCCCGCACATCGACGGTCTCCTCGGGATCGATTGCCATCTGCCGCAGGCGCGTGACGGCCTTGTCGCTCGGCATGCGATCGAGCACAACGCAGGCATCCCAGCGTACCATCGGGTCGGGGTCGTCGAGGGCGGCAATGATCTCCGGCATGTACGTCGCGTCGCCGGCCCGGCCGAGCGTGCGGACCGCCACCGCGCGAACCGAAGGGTCATCTTCCTCGATCGGTCGGCTAAGCTGGGCGAAGCGTTTGAGGTAAGGCTCACGCAGGGCCCAACCGTTGTGCGACAGCTGCTCGATGGCGGCACGGCGGATGTCAGGGTCGCGCTCGTCAAAGGCCATCTTCGCCTGCTCGACCGGCGAGGTGTCGCCGACCTTGAAGATGCCGTGCTTGATGAGGTAGTCGACGGTGTACTTGTCCTTGTTGTCGCTCTTGCAGCCGCCGGCCACCGAGGCCAGACACGCCGCGGCGAGGACCGCCACCATCAGCCAGGTTGTCGTCTGCAGCTTGCTCATGATTTCACGGGCCGTCGCGCGACCAGTCCTTCCAGTTCGTCCGTGCCCACGTACTCGACGTGGTCGAGCGGCCGGCCTCCGAATGTCGCGCCAAGTTCGGCGAAGCGTTGCGGGTTGTCGGTCGTGTGGCATCGCAGCGAGCCGCCCTCGACCCGCGCATGTCGCATGCCTGCGGCGTCCAGCCGGTGCGCGACATCGAGGGCCGCGGCCGTTGCCGAACTGATCAGTTGTGTCGCCGGGCCCATCAGCTTGCCGATCGGCCCCGCCAGCAGCGGATAGTGCGTGCAGCCCAGGACCATCGCGCCCGGTCGCAGCCGCTGCAGGTTGCGCAGGTAGTCGCACAACACGTGGGTGACGATCGGGTCGTCGCCGTCGCGCCCTTCCTCGACGATCGGCACGAGCAACGGACACGCCACGGCGAGTATTTCCCGGCCGGCGCCGTCAGCCGCCAGCGCCCGCTGGTAGGCGCCGCTGCGAACGGTCGCCTCCGTGGCCACCACGCCAACCGGCCCATCCGTCGCCGCCAGGGCCGCCGCCGCGCTCGGGCGAACCACGTCGACCACGTCGCACGGCGCGGTCGCGGTGATCGCGTCGATCGCCGCCGCACTGGCGGTGTTGCAGGCCACCACCAGCAGCTTCGGGTCGAAGCGGCCCAGGAAGGCGGCATCTTCCATGGCAAAGCGGCGGATGGTCGCCAGGCTCTTGATGCCGTACGGCACCCGGGCGCTGTCGCCCAGGTAGACGATATCCTCACCCGGCAGGATCTTCGCAAGATCTTTCACCACGGTCAGCCCGCCGAGGCCGGAATCGAACACACCGATGGGTCGGTTATCGCTGCTCATGGACCGCGCATGATACCATATCGACGGCAGCGTTCGAGGACCATTTGCGTTCGCCGTGCCGGTTGCGTTGTGGGTTTCGCGGGCATCTTGCCCGCGCGTCTCGCGGCCATCTTGGCCGCGAGACGCGCGACCATGGCGAAGAATCAAAAGCAAGATGCCTTCGCCGCGCGCGGGCTGGAAGCCCGCGGCATGCTTTCTGGCCTCGTGTGCGACATGAAATGGGGGCGTCCCGTTGTTGGGGTCGCACGAGCCGGCCTTCCTGAATCCCGGCAGGGATGATGTTCAGTAGCCCCGCGGCGTCAGCCCCGGGGGCTCGGAGGCGTCAACGACAAAGCTCCGGCAGGAGCGTCGTGGCGCTTCGCGGCATCAAGGCGCCCCTGGCAGCCCGTTTAGGAAGCTATCGCTGCCGCGGCGTAGAGGAGGCACGACGAGTAGCGGCTAGAAAAGCCTGGCAGCCCGTTTAGGAAGCTATCGCTGCCGCGGCCGTGCCTTTTACCTGCGCGTCCTTGTCGCGAAAACTCGATGAATGTACTCATTCACCTGCGTGTCCGCTCCTTGATGCTTGGCAAAATGCCTCGGCCTCGCGACGCGATCCATTGCTAAACGGACGGCTGGCGGGGCTTGACCGCGGGAACGATCCGGACCCCACGCTCACGCGTGGGGGCTATTGAACGCCGCCCCTGCCGGGGCTGAACACCGGCAGGTCCTGGGCCAATGGAAGGTCTTCGCCGCCACCGAAACGTGTCGCACACGGCGCCGGTTGCCGTGTTGTTCGCCTCGCAGGCATCTTGCCTGCGCGTCTCAGGGCCGGTGTGGCCGCCTCTGGACATAGCGGACAAACGGAGCGAAGAGGCAGACGACGGGCTGCTGAGGTGTGGTCTGAGGCATCGAGGACCTGCGTGAAGCAAAGACCCTCACCCGGCCTCTCGGCGAGGAAGAGGCGTAGGAAACGCGGGTCAGGGGACAGTGGCACGCAGCGTGTTGACGCACCCTCAGGCTCGAAGCGCCGCTGGATAGTGACCGCACGTGGAGGCGTAGCCGAAACGTGCGGAAACGGGGATTCATCTTTGTGAGTTTGTGAGTTTGGGAATTTGGGAATTTGGGAATTTGGGAATTTGGGAATTTGGGAATTTGGGAGCCTCGAAGAAAGACAGCGGGGAGGAAGCCGCCTCCGCCTCATCGCGGCTGTCCGAGGCGTGGGTCGGGCTCCGGAGGTTCCGCCGGGCTACACCTCCGGCGACTTTCACGTCGGCCCGTCGGGCGTTAAACGTCCATATGCAAAGGTGGCGCGTCCGTACGGACGTGAGGATCACAGCCGTCTCGGCGGTGGACATGCATCGAATACGCCACAATGAGGGGCAGGATGCCCGTGCAGCTCATGAGCGAGACGCCCATGACGCTCGGGAGGTTTTTTTTTTGTTTTTTTTCGAAAC
>JAAAOJ010000040.1 GCA_009908915.1 Planctomycetota bacterium | reverse complement strand
CCGCAGCGATGCGCCCGACGCTGCCGGCGTCGGCCGTCCCGAAGACCACGCTCCCGTCGGCCTCGGCGGCCAGGCAGGCAACCTGGGCGGCCTCGGTGTCCACCAGTCGGCCGCTGCGGGTGCCATCGGGCGTCACGTAATGCACCGTACCGTCGTTGCCGGTGGCCAGGACGAGTCGCCCGCCGGAGACGACCATCGCGTGGATCACCACGGGGCGCCGGTAGATGCCGTGGACGAAGCCCTTTGCGTCGACGTGATAGACCGCGTTGCCCTTGCCGCTCGGGGCCGCCGCCGGTCCGCCGGCGGGTCGGCCGTTTGTGTACGAATGCGCTTTGCGCCGCCATTTCCGCCCGGTCGCGGCGGCTGCGGCGCCACGGGCGTTGGCTTGGTCTTCTCGCCGGGTCCGGGCCTACCCGTCACGGTCGCATCCGCACCGGCATCGAGGTCGACAGGTGGCACGACGGCGCCTTCATCGCTTTCCTCCGGCGCGTTTTCGCCGTCATCGCCACCATCGCCGTCGTCGTCGGGGGTGTCTGGCAAAGGGGGCTCATCGTCGTCGCCGTCGCCTGCGTCATCACCCAATTCGCCCACGACGGCTTCGGTGTCCGCCCGGCCGGTCTTCTCGCCGGTGGGGGCTTCGCCCTGGCCCTTGGTGGCATCGGATGTCGCCGCGTACAGGCCGCCTCGCCCGTCCGGCACGATGGCGGCGATCTCGGCCTCCTCGGCGTCCAGGATCACCCGGCCCCTCCTGGTCTTGGGATCGACGCGGTAGATCAGCCCCTTGCGGTCCGTACCGGCATAGATGTCGCCGTCGTCCGACGCGGCAAGGCACAGGATGTTCTTGATCAGACTGCCGGCGTCGAGGATCACCTCGCCCTTGCCGTCGGCGTCGATACGGTAGACCCGGCCGTTGGGGCCGGTTGCGGCGAAGAGCGTCGTCTCGTCTGTCGGCAATATATCCCAGACGTACGTCACGTCCTCGTCGGCGAAC
This sequence comes from Planctomycetota bacterium, assembly GCA_009908915.1. Taxonomy (GTDB): domain Bacteria; phylum Planctomycetota; class Phycisphaerae; order SM23-33; family SM23-33; genus JAAAOJ01. The sequence continues at coordinate 50,821 of JAAAOJ010000040.1, read as the reverse complement.
AGCCGTTGACTCTCGCCCTCCGGCGATACGACATAGATGCCCGCCTTCTTGCCGGTGCCGCCGACCAGCAACGTCCGCCCGCGCAGGGCCATCGACGTGACCATGCCCGCGGGAATGGTGGCGAAGGTATCCACCTTGCCGTCCTCGTCGATGCGGACAATGCGGCCGTCGGCACCGCTGGCGGCGTAGACCACGCCGTCGCGGACAACCACCGCCGAGATTGCGGCCGGTGCGTCCTCGCTGGCCAGAAGGATATCGATCTTGCGGCCGAGCAGCACGTCACCGCGGCTGTTGACCACCGTCCCGTCGCGCTGGGCGGACTGGAAATCGGCCTCGCTGCTGTGGTGCCACTGGCCGGGTGCTACGCCCACGGCCGCGGCCGCTGCGAGCGTGAGGGTCATTGCAGTCAGCATAATCTTGTGCATTGCACTGCTCATCCTTTCGATAGGCAGCCGATGGCCGGCGGTGATTACCGGCGTACGGGTGTTTCGTTCGGGTGCTTCTTGACCGTGACGGTCAGTTCCTTTCGGCCCTGCAGGACGTAGTCGCTTTCGACCGTCTTCGTGATGGCGCCCTGGGTGGCAAACGTATCCGGCACGTCCAGGCCGCGGAGCAGGTCCGCCTTGCTGGCCGGCAGGTCGGGCAGTTCGGTCTTGCCGATCGCCAGGCCGCTGCCGTCGGGAATCTCCAGATGCAGGTGCAGCCGATCGCGCTTTGGCTGCACGACGCGCTGGACGGCCCGAAGAAGCTGCCGTGGCGTGCGGGGCTCGAAGCGTTGCGGCTGAGCCTGCTGCTGCAGATGCAGTCCGACCATTGCATCGCCGACCGTCAGTGGGTACTCGCCATCGGGCAGGTCGCCAGGTACCTTCAGCGTGAAGGGCACCTTGCGGCGGTCCTCCCGGAACGGCTCGATCAAGGCGTAGCCCTTGACCGTGTCGCCCGGCTGGTAGACCTCGCCGTCGAGCCGTGCCTCAACGATTTGCGCATCGACATTGCCCTTCCGGATCGCGCATTTCACGTCGATTCGTCTTGGAGTGGAGTGACCGGCTCGCCCAGCGGGTTGTACATCATTGCCGCCACGGGCAGTTCCGTGTCGCGACCGGCATCGTACAGCCCCCCCGTGCCGGCCGTATTTGTCGCCGTGTAGCGACCGAATTTACCGAAGTCCACCGTGATGTCATAGGTGACATGGTGTTCCTGCGGCGGCTCGCGAAGTGCCGAGGCGGAGTAGACCGTCAGGATGCTGGCGATCCGGCCCGTGAGGTACCAGTGGTCAAGGATTCTGAACTCAAAGGTTCGCGTGCGCTGATCCCGGCACTGGTCGACGGTGACGGTCATGGGGATCATGGCCGGGACCTCGCCGACGCGGCCGCCGACGCCGACGTACTCGTCGCGGTCGAGCGTGCCGACCATGCGGATGGACGAGCCGAACTTGAAACTGCTGGTCATCAGTGGAACGATCGTGTGGACATACCCCGTACCCATGGGCAATTCCATGCTGCCCTCGCCGGCCATGCCGTGGCCGAAACCCAACACGCGGTCGCCGATCACCTCGGTCACCGTGCCAAAGCCGACCCAGTCGGCATCGCCCATGACGTACGGTACGGCCAGGCTGCCCCCGGGCTGGAGTTTCACCGCTTGGAGCGCATCGACATTGGCGCCGCCGACGCCACCACCCTGGACGGGCGCCAGGCCCGCCGGGGCCAGCCGTTTGCGAATCCATGCCAGCATGGCCGGCCGCGCGGCGCTGATGCTCAGTGGCGTGGCCAGCGGGGCCAGCGATCGGCCGTCCCGGGCCGTCAACGTCGTCCGGATCGGCTCGTAGAGTTTGTTCAACCCCTGGCGATTCGGACTTAGTACCACCCGCAGAAACGCCCGCCGATCCCGCGCGATGCGACTCGCCCCCGCTGGGGCCCCGCGGCCATCCGATTGCTTCTGCTTCTCAAGGTCAGAAACCCCTTCCCATGCACCAAGAAGACGGACGCGAGACACATCACCCAAATGGACGACGGCTCCGTTGCGCTCCATGATTTTCAGATTCTGAATTTCGCTCACCTCTGCCGCGTCGACGACAGTCAAACGGATCACATCTCCATCAAGCGAAGACCTCTTCTCCGTTGGGAGAAGACTCCGGACCTGCGCGTCAGTGATGCCAAACGTCCTCATCTGTTTCCTGTCGAGTTCCACAGCAAGGACGGTCTCGGCAAACCCGTGGTCGCCACCGCCGATCCCAGTCCCTCCGCTCTCTGCCCTCTGTCCTTTGCCCTGCTCGTCCAGCACGCCGGCAATCGCCAGCATCTGCGTAATCGGTTGAATGCCGGCCAGCGGTTCCTTGCTGAACGGCCAGCCGTAGGCGATCGCGCCGATCATCTTGTCCTTGCCGTCGCGGGGGTCCTTGACGAACACCGGCGAGCCGCTCATGCCCTGGGCGATCATGCTCTCGTCCAGCCCGTGGCCGGACGCACGGGCCAGGATGACGTCCTGTCCGATATCGAAATTCTGCACGACCGAGACGATCTCGACGTCGAATGTCTCGACCGTCGTCCCGGCGAACACCGTCAGGCCGTAGCCTTTCATGCCTCGCTTGAGGCGGCTGTGGTGGAGGTAGCGGTCGGATTGCTCGACGTGCTGCAGCGCGCGGCCCATGGCGGGGTCGTCGGTGGGCGGCTCGGCCTGGGTGGCGCCGAGGAAACAGACCGTGGCGAGAACGGGCGAAACAGCGCGAAATATCCTGCTCATGCGGCAACTCCTGTGAACCTGGCCAGCTGACCCATCGTATGGAGCTCAAACCGCCGCGACAAGCCCAAAGTCCTGCCGTGAAGCACGCTTACGCTTGACAATTGGTTATCGCGGTCATAAAACTTTCTTTCCGTGGTCGCCGTGGTCGCGACAGGCGTCGCGGCCGACGCGCCGGGATCATCACATAACCGCACATGGAACCCGCCGAGGACGGTGGGTTTCGCCATACCGGGAACACGACGCATGATCGACGTAAAACACCTGACGAAGTGGTACGGCCGCGTGCTGGCGGTCGACAATATTTCCTTCGAGGTCGCCAAGGGCTCGGTGGTGGGCTTCCTCGGCCCCAACGGAGCCGGCAAGAGCACGACGCTGAAGATCATGACCTGCTACATGCCGCCGACGCGTGGCAGTGTGACGGTCGACGGTCTGGACGTGCTGAGCGACTCACTGGAGGTACGCCGACGGATCGGCTACATGCCCGAGAGCGTGCCGCTCTACCCCGAGATGCGGGTCGGCGAGTACCTGCGGTTTCGCGCCTCGCTGCGGGATATCCCCGCCAAGGAGCAAAGCGCCGCCGTCCAGCGCGTTGGCAAGCGATGCTGGCTGAGTGAACCGGAAGACATGACCCGGCGGCGGCTGGGCGATCTGTCGCGCGGCTACAAGCAGCGTGTGGGGCTGGCCGAGGTGCTGCTGCACGACCCGCCGGTGCTCGTGCTCGATGAGCCGACCATCGGCCTCGACCCGGGACAGATCCGTGCCATGCGTGCTCTGATTACCGAGTTGGGCGAAGACCACACGGTCATCCTCTCCAGCCATATCCTCGCCGAGGTCGAGCAGACCTGCAGCCAGATCGTCATCATCCAGGGCGGCCGGCTGGTGGCCCAGGGCACGCCGAATGAACTTCGCCAGCGCGTCGTCGGGCAGGGCAAGGTCATCGCCGAGATCCGCGGCGCCGAGTCGAAACAGATCGCCGGCGCCGCCGGCACACTCGACAACGCCGCCAGAGTCGACCACAGCGACCACAACGGTTGGACGCGGCTGGAGGTCACGACGCGCGGCGAGACCGATATCCGCGGCGATCTGTACAAGCTCGCCCACAACAACGGCTGGGAGTTGCGCGAATTGCGACGCGCCACCGGCAGCCTGGAAGACTTCTTCGTCCAGGTGACCTACGAACAATCCATGCAACAGGCAGGATAGTCATCCGTCGTCGGGAACCCCGCGTCGCTGAAGACGCAATCCACGCGCCGCAACGTGCTTCCTGACCTTTCTGTATGCCTGACTGACGAATGACAACTGACAGCAGACACCCGACAATACGTGGAGAGACGATATGGGAAAGATATGGACACTGGCCCGACGTGAACTGGCGGGCACGTTCTTCAGCCCGCTGGCCTGGGTGGTCGGCGCGCTGTTCCTCTGTGCCTGCGCGTTCAAGTTCTGCCCGCCGCCCGCCTTCTGGAGCGGCTCGCGCGACGCGTTTATCCTGGTGCCGCACCAGCAGGCCTCCCTGCGGGGACTGTTTGAAATGATGGGCGTGGCCATGGTCGTCGCCGCCCCGCTGCTGACGATGCGGCTGGTGGCCGAGGAGGTCCGCAGCGGCACGGTGGAGACGCTCGTGACCGCACCGATCACCGACGCCCAGATCATCCTCGGCAAGTTCGCCGGCGTGATGGGCTTTTACATGGCCCTGCTGGCCAGCACCGTCGTCTTCCTCGTGTTGATGCTCATCTTCGCCACGCCGGATGCCGGCGTCGTGATCATGGGGTATCTCGGGATGCTGCTGCTGGGGGCGGCGTTCCTGGCCGCCGGTCTGTTCGCCAGCACGCTGACCCGATATCAACTGCTCGCCGCGGTGATCGGCATCGGCGTGGTCAGCCTGCTGGGCATCTTCCCGGGCCGACTCGCCCCGCATCTGCCGGCGCCGCTGAACCAGGTGGCCGCCAACCTTAACGCACAGGCCTACCTCCGTGACTTCGCCCGCGGCATGTTCGACAGCCGCGGCCTGATCTACTTCCTGAGCCTCACCGCCGGGTTCCTCTTCCTGTCGGTCAAAATGTTGGAGTCGAAACGATGGCGATAAGCAACGAATCCCGCGCCCCCGAAATGACCCTCGACCGCCGCCTGTCCATGGCCGCCGCCGTCGCCACACTTGCCCTGGCCGTCGGAACCATGGTCACCCTGGCCGTCTTGCTCGTCCGTGCCGACGCCCTCGCCGGGTCGCAGCAGATCATCGCCGTTGTCTGGTTCGCCTTCATGGGCGCCGTCGGCGTGACCGGCGCGTACCTGCTGGCCGGGCGACGAACCGCCGCGTTCTTCCTGATGGTTGTCTGGCTGGTCATTGCCGCCTCAGCGGTGCTGGCGGCCTTCCACTGGCTGCTCGGAGGCGGCGTGCCGCTTGGCCTGTCAGTCGGCTGGGGTATCGCCGTCGTGCTGCTGGCCATCCTTGTGCCCGCCGCCATTGTCGCGGTCCTGGTAGCCGCCGTGCCGGACGGCACGCGCAGCCGCTACGGCAGCCTCGTCGGCGTCTCGGTCGTCTCGGTCGTCGTCGTTGTGGCCGTCGTGAACATGATCAGCTTTGCCAACCCAGTCCAGCAGGATTTCGAGCAGCTCGGCCGGTTCGGCCTCAGCCAGCGGGCGCGTGATATCGTCCGCCAGGTCGAAGAGCCCATGACCATCAGCACGGTCTACACCGCCGCGACGTCGGCCGCCAGCACCGACGAGGCGCGCACGGCCAAGGCCGACGCCGAAGCGCGCCTGCAGCGCGTCAACGAACTGCTCGTCGAGGTCCACCGCGCCAACCCGCGCATCGAAGTGGCCGACGCCTCCGGCGAGGCCGCCCGCGCCCTGCTGATGGCCCGCCTGCGCGAACGCCAGCAAGGCCGAACCGGCCAGCACCAGGCCCTGCTCGACCAGCTCCTGGCCGTCGTGGAGGAGCTCAAGCAGGCCGTCGACGCCGAACAGGCCGCCTGGAAGGCCATTGCCGACGACAGCTTCGTCGCCGCCCAGTGGGACTTCGGCGCCACCGTTGCCGACACGCTCGCCCAGGCTGCCGGCAGCCTCCAACAGACCGACCGGGTCGTCCGCGACCAGCTCGCCGCCTCGCCCCTGCCGGACTACGTCGCCCTGCTCGACCAGATGACCCGGGCCATCGACACCGTCCGGAGCGTCAACGACGCCGTCGCTCAGCGACTCGAGCAGATGGCGGCCATTCCGCCGGCTGCCCGCGAGAACGCCCCGGCCGCGACCGACGCCCTCGCCAGGGCCACCCGCGCCGTGACCGAGGCTCGCACGATCGTCGGCAAGCCAGACGCACCCGACCCCGCCGGCGAGCCCGCCGAGATCATCCAGAGACTCACCGACGCCGTCGGGCAGGCCGCCGTGCGCATGCGGGAAGCGGCCACCGAACTGGACAACGTCGCCGGCGACGACCCCGACGTGCGCAGCGTGCTCGCCGCCTCTCGCGCCTGGCGGACCGACTTCCGTCTCACGCTGCCCGACCGCCTGTCGCTCATCGCGCGCCAGATCGAGGACCTCCGTGCCCGCCTGGCCGTCATGCTCCAGGACGCCAACGAAGCCGCCCTCAAACGTGAAGTCGCGGACATCCGCCAACCGCTCGATGAGATCGTCACCCTCGCCCAATCCACCCGGTCCACTGCGGCGGAAAGCCTTCAGGCCCTACAGAACGTCGACGCCGCCAGCAAGCGGCTCTTCGCCTCCGCCGAAGACGGCAAGCCCCTCGGGCGGTTGTCGGCACTGCTGACCGACCGTGTCAACCGGCTGCTCGACAAGACCGAAACGCTTGAAGCGCCCACCGAGGAGGGCAAGCTGCCGGCGGAACTCAGCCAGGAGAACATCATCGTCATCGAGGCCGGCGAGACCATCAAGGTCCTGTCGTACGAGGATGTCTGGCCGCCCTATGTTGCCGCTGCCGGCGGGCCGGACACCGAGGAAGACACGCGCCGGTTCTTCAACGGCGATGCCGCCCTTGCCTCGGCCCTGCTGGACCTTACGCACGACGAGCCTTTCGCCCGCGTACTGCTGGCCTACACGAAAATTCCCACGCCGCCGGGCGTGAGCCCTATGCAGTTCAACCCGCCCACCGGGCCGATTCCGCCGCGGGCGTTGACCGAGCTCCGCCAGCGCCTCAAAGAGGCCAACTTCAGCGTCGCCGAGTGGAACCTCGCCGAGCCCATGCCCCGGGCCGACACCGGCGAGGACGGCGCGGAGACCGACGAGGCCGGTCCCGTCGGCCCGGATACTGACGGCGAACCGGCGACGAAAGACAAGCCGGACCTGCCGACCGTCCTGCTCGTCCTGCCGCCGGCGCCGCAGGTGATGATGCGGGGCGCCCCCCCCATGGGCGGGCTGTCCGACGAGCAGCTCGGCCGCGTGCGACAGGCCATCGACGACGGCGCCAGCGCGATCTTCCTCGCCCAGCAACTGCCCCCCCGGCGCGGCCCGATGGGCATGCCTATGCCGTCCCGGTACGGCTGGAACCGCTACCTTGAAGACGACTGGGGCCTGAGCGTCGAGGTCGACAAATGGGTCATCGAGACGGTGCCCGGTGAGACGCTGGGCCAGTACCGCCTCGGCCCGACGTTCTACTTCCTGCGGATGAGCGGCTTCGGTTCCGGTGAGGTCGCCGAACGGGTCGGCAAGCCCCTCCGCGGCCGGCGCCTGTTTTGGCCTTACGCCTGCCCCGTGACGTGGGACGGCGAGTCGCTGCCGGGCGGCGTGCAGGCCGAGCCGCTCCTTGAGGTCCCGGAAACCGACAAGCATATCTGGGCCGTTGCCGACGCGCAGGGGCTGAGCGAACGGTTTCGGCAAGGCCGGGACGAGATCGCCCCCGACGTGGACAACGGCGACCTGCTGCCGCCCATCACGCTTGCCGTTGCCGCAACGCGTCCAGGCGACGCCGACCGGGCGGCGGCGCGACTGATGGTCCTCGGCATCGGCGGGGGCATGACCGACGGCGTGGTCAGCTCGCCGATGATGTACATGAGCGACCGCGGGCTGCGGACCCTCGAACCGGCGCGGGCCAACCCGGAGTTGATCGTCAACGGTTGCTACTGGTTGATCGGCCGGGAGCAGTATATTCTCGCCGGGCCGCTGACGGTCCAACCCGTCGCGCCGATCTCCCAGGACACGCAGAGCGCCCTGTGGATCATCTGTGTGATCGGCCTGCCGCTGGTCGTCCTGGCCGCGGGCGGGCTGGTCCTGACACTAAGGCGACGCGGCTGAGACAACGCCAAGACAAATCAAGCTCCATCGCGTCGCCGCCCGACGAACCAAGAGCCTTCGACAGGAGACAACGCCATGAAAGCCCGGAATATTCTGGTTCTGCTGACGCTGCTGGCCGTCTGTGCGGTCGCGCTTCTCATCGACCGCATCGACTGCGATGCCGATCGTGGCCAGCCCGGCGCGAGCCGGACCCTTTTTGAAGACCTCGATGCAGCCATCCGCACGCTGCGGATTGAACCCGCCGACGGCCAGGCCATCGAGATCGTGCTGGACGGCGAGGCGGCCCGCCTGGTCGAGCCCGTCTCGGCTCCCGCCAATGCCGAGAAGGCCACATCGCTTGTCGAGTTGCTCAAGACGCTGAGCTACACCCGCGCGTTCGCCCCCGCTGCCGAGGAAGGCCTCGGCGATCCCCAGACCGGCCTTGATCAGCCACGGTTGGACGTCAGCTTCACCGACGCCGACGGCAAACAGTATCGCCTGCTGATCGGTCGCGAAGCGCCCACGCTCGGCACGGGCATCGTGGAGACCTACGTGCGCCCCGCACGCAGCGGCCGGACGTTCGTCGTCGCCCAGGATCTCGCCGCAACATCCACTCCGCCGACCCGACCGACTATCGCGACCTGACGATGCTCAGCGTCCCCGTCGAACGGGCGAAGCTGTTGCGCGTCGAGGGCCGACACACGTGGACCGTGCAGACAAGCGACGACGGCTGGGCCGTCACCGATCCCGGGGCGGGCAAGGCCATCACCCGCACGGTCACCGGCCTGTTGCGGAAGCTCGATGGCCTGCAGGCCCAGCGCGTTCTCGCCGAAGCGCCCGACGACCTTCGCGACTACGGTCTGGATAAGCCCCAGCTCGTGGTGACGGTCACCGTCGCACCGGCCGCAAGCGACACGGACGAGGCGACGGACGACGAGCCGACGACGCATACGCTGCTGCTGGGCAACGTCCGGCAGGACAGTATCTGCGCGACGCTGAAAGACCGGCCGACCGTCTTCCTGCTGCCGAAGTCCATGTTGGACAGCCTCAACCCCGGACTCGACGAGGTCCGCAGCGACGACTTGCTGGAGTTCGACCCCGAGGCGATCGCCGCGATCACCGTCGAGCGGGCCGGTGGCAAGACACTGAAGCTCGTCCGCGACGGCGAGACCTGGACGATCCGGGCCCCCCTGAGCGGGCCGGCCGAGACGGCGGCGGTCGAGGACCTGCTACGGAAGGCGTCGAGCCTTCAGGCGGACGACTGGTTGACCCTCGCTGGCGACTTCGAGATCGACTCGCCGATGGCAACCCTGACGATGGAGCCGGAGGACGAGACGCTCGCGGCCGTCACGCTGACCATTGGCGGCAAGAGCCCGGGTGAACCGCGGAATGTCGTGCGAAGCTCCCAGGCGCCAGCGCCGGCGCTCGTGACGCTGGCCAAGCTCGAACCGCTGCTGGCCGGCGCCGAGGCGTACTGGCCGACGCAACTCACCGAGATCGGACCCGACGAGCGAATCGCCGCCATGACGCTCAATCGACCGGACGAGACCGTGCAACTCAAACGCCTGGCGGGCGGCTACTGGCGGCTGACGTCACCGGTCGAGGCCGACGCCGACATGGACGGAATCACCCGCATGACCCGTACGCTGGGCGACCTTTCCGCCGCGGAGATCCTCTACGTCGGCGAGACGCTCTCGGGCCGCTTCAGCGACGCCGCCCAGCAGATTGCCGCGACACTGACGGTCGAGCCGACCGGCGAGGCCGGCGACGATGCCGGGCCGCGGACCGTCACACTTCACGTGGCCCGACTGGACGATGAGGAGATCGCCTGGATTCAGCGCGACGGTCTTTGGACGGTCGGTCGCAGTGAGAACCTGTGGAACCTGCTGAGCGCCGAGCTGCGACAGCAGGAGGCCGCCGAGACGGACGCCCCCGAGGCGGACGCGGGCGACCCGGATGCCCCCGCGCCGTTTGCCCCGGCCCCGCCGATGCCCTGAGGTCCCTCCTGCGAGCGAACATTGCCCGGCGAGCGCTCAGCGGCTATCATGGCCGCTCTATGGAAGTCGACGCCCACACAACCTTGCTGATCTGCCCGATGACGGCCGACACGATAGAGGCCATGCGGGCCGACATGCTCCGTGCCGCCAGCGCCGGCGCCGATGCCGTGGAATGTCGCCTGGACTATCTCGCCGGCGACGGCCACGTCCTGCCGACCGACGACGAACTGGCCTACCTGCTCGTCGAGCCGCCTTGCCCCGTCGTCGCCACCTGCCGCCCCGCCAGCCAGGGCGGGCGATACGCCGGGCCCGAGTCGCCGCGACTGGTCGTCCTGAAGAAGGCGGGCGCATTCGACCGCGTCGCTGCCGTGGACATCGAGCTGGACACCCACCCGATGTTCCGCCCCGCTTGCCGGGCCCAACGCATCCTCAGCTACCACGACTTCCACCGTTGCCCGCACAATCTCTCGGCCGTCGTCGACCAGCTCGAAGCCGCCGTCGAGCCGATCAACAAGGTCGTCGTCACCGCCAACGGCCCCGAAGACGCCCTCCGCGTGCTGGACGAACTGCGGCGATGCTCCAAGCCCACGATCGCCCTGGCTATGGGCGACGCCGGCGTGGCCAGTCGCATCCTCGCCCGCAAGCTCGGTGCGTGGGGTACGTTCGCCGCCCTGGAAGGCGGCCTGGAGTCGGCCCCCGGCCAGACAACAATCAGGCAGATGCGGACCCTCTATCGCTGGGAGCACATCGGCGCGTCGACGGACGTTTTCGGCGTGATCGGCTGTCCGATTGCCCACTCGATGAGCCCGGCCATTCACAACGCCGCCTTCGGCGCCACCGGCGTCGACGGCGTCTACCTGCCGCTGCGGGTCGAGCCGGGCGCCGGGAATTTCGATCGTCTGCTGCGCGCCATTCGCCGACGGCCGTGGCTGGACGTGCGGGGCCTGTCGGTCACCCTGCCGCACAAGGAAGCCGCCTTCGCCTGGGTCGGTGAGAGCAACTGCGACGAACTCGCCTGCAAGATCGGGGCGATCAACACCATTCGCATCGACGCCGACGGGCGGACCACCGGCTGCAACACGGACTACGCCGGCGCATTGGACGCCCTGTGCGAGGCAATGGCCATCGGGCGCGACGCCCTGGCCGGGCGCGGCGTGGCCGTCCTCGGCGCCGGTGGCGTGGCCCGGGCGCTGGTTGCCGCGCTGAGCTACTACGGCTGCGACGTGACGGTCTACAATCGCACGCTCGAGCGGGCTCGGCGGCTGGCCGGCGAGTTCGGCTGCCGGGCCGCCTCGCTTGGCGAGGCCGAGACCACCGACGCCGAGATCCTCATTAACTGCACGTCGGTGGGTATGCACCCCAACGTGGATGAGTCGCCCCTGGACCGCATTCCGTCGGCCTCTCGAATCGTCTTCGACACCATCTACAACCCCGTTCGCACCCGACTTCTGCAGCTTGCCGAAGACGCCGGCCGACGCACGATCGACGGGGTGGCGATGTTCGTCAACCAGGCGGTTGCCCAGTTCGACTTCTGGTTGGCAGATCGGGACGTCTCGGCTCCGCGCAACGTCATGGAACAGGTTGTCCGCGAGACGCTGGCCAGACGCTGAGCCGGCGATCGGACCGGAGCCTACAGATGCCTGCTCGAATCGGTCAACACCTTCATGGACCGCGCGAGCATCATCGGGCTGATACACGACGCGGGCTTCATCGGCCTTCAGGCCCGGTCGGTGACTGTGAGCATCGCCGTGGCCTGCCTCGATTATCGACGGTAGGGGGCGGCCCGGTGCGGCGCCCCGGCGGGGTCGCTTCAGTCGATGACGTGGTGGAAGAGGCGCAGTGTCCCCTGCTCGGCGTCATAGATCACCAGCGCGAAGCGGTCTTTCTGCCAGGCGAGACGGGGTCGGCGCCGGCCCTCGCCTCCGTGCGTGATCAAGCCGTCAATCGGTTGGGGCTTCGTCCACGTTCGGCCGCCATTGTCGCTGCGGCGCCACAGCACCTCGCCGTGCTTGACGTCCTTTGAGCCATCGCTGCGGATGGCCACGGCAAGGACGTGGCGGCCGTCGGCGCTGACGGCGACCTCCGAAAGGCCGAGCGACAGATGCCATTCGCCGAGATCTTCAAACAGCGCCCCATCCCGACGCATCGCCGGCTTGCCGGACGGGTTGAAGCGCCGGTACTGCACCGTCTGGTTCGCCCCGTAGACCAGGTGCGTCGCCCCGCGCCCGTCGATAGCCAGGGCCGGCATGCCCTTGCGACCCTTCCCGCCTCTGTGAACCCGGACGTTCGCCTTGAGTTGCCGGATGATGTTGCCGCCGGCTCGTGCGGCGGCGATGCGCACCGTGCCCGACCGGTCGTTCTTGCCCACGACGGCGAAGACCATGTTGTCGTGGCTGCGCAGGCGACAATCGTTGTCGCATCGCCACCAGCCCTTGATCCGGCCGAGCTCGGCGGTCCGGGTGCCGTCGATTGCCCAGACGACCACAGGCCCCCACACGTTGTCCTGACCGGTGAGGCTGCCGTGCATGGCGTATACGGGTCCGCCGTCCGGGGCGGCGATCGCGACGGTGTAGTTGCGTGGCTCGACTATGCCGAGGTCTATCGGCGTCGCCCACTGGCCGGCCTGGGAGCGGCGGCGATACCGCAACTGGTGGCCTTTGCGCATGTCGCCGCCGTGCCGGGTCAACGTATGTACGGCGCCTTGGCCGTCCACCGCGATCGCCGGCGGAAAGCTCAGGTTGCCCTGGGCGTCGTCCATGGCCTTGCCGCCCGGCTGCTCGCGTGCGAGCACCTCGCCCTCGGGCGAGATCTGCACGTATTCCCTGCTGAGAACGTGCAGATTTCCGGCCTCGTCGGCAACCGCATCGACCTGGGAGCCGGCAATGCGGACCGGTTGGACTCTATTCTTCTGGCCTGCTGTCGCGGGGCGGCGGGACGGGTTCGCCGGTGGCTGGGCAGGGGGGAGGGGCTGCTCGTTCCGTCATTCTCAACGCCGAAATCTGGCATCAGAACCACCTTCGACCCCTTCGCAAGGCCAGCTTCGTTTCCGGAGACCGCCTCCGGACGTGATGAGCGGATTATATCCCCGTGGCCGGGACTGTTCAAGTCTCGCAATGAACGACATTGGCGGGTGACCCAATCGTTCCAGTGCGGTTTGGGCTCCCGGCAGGTCTTCGCATATCGAAGGTGTCCAAGGGAACGGATTGGGGCTATGGTACGGCCATGCCACGGATCGCACGTGGCTCAACATCCGGTATCGTCAGTCGCGTTGTCAAACACGGCAACGGCCTGGCGACATCGGCGAAAGCGTGGCCGTGGTCGTCGCCACATGGGTGGGCCTATCGCAACGCCGCATTCCATTCATAGAAAAAGTGGCTCGCCTCGCGACGCGATCCATTTCTAAACGAATTCTAAACGAACTGCTGAGTGCTGGAGATGGACGTTGACGCACCGCACGGTGTGCTGCGCGCATTCGCTGACCTGAAAGTCTCCCGCATGGATCGAATCGAACGACACAACCTTACCGACATTGTCGTCATGCCATCTGCGCCACCATCTGCGGGGCCGACGACGGGACGAAGATCGATCTTCTCGGCCGGTCCAAGAAGTACCAGCCATGCCGTGGTGACGATCGACGCAATGGGCTGCCCAAAGGAGATCGCCGAGACGATCATGGACAATAGTGGCAATTACGTTCTGCAACTCAAGGGCAACCGGGGCGGTCTGCACGCCGAGACGGTGACCCTCTTTGACGAATGCCTTCGCGACGACTGTCTTGGCATCGAGCACACGACGGCCCGCACGATCAACAAAGGCCGTGGCCGTATCGAGTGGCGGACGATCTGTGCAACCGAGGACGTGAGATGGTTTGCCGAGCGAGACAAGTGGAAAGGCCTTCGCCGCCTGGTCCGCGTTCGGTAATTACTTGCTCAAAGTCCTCACCGGCCCATCCAAGGAGAAACTGGATGTGCAAGCCCTGACCGATTGGCGCAGGATCAGCAGACGTCCGACGAGTGGTGCCGGAGGCTATCGCCGATATTCAGGCCGGGCGGTGTAGCTGGTGTGGAGTAGTTGGTGGGCCCGGTCGCCCATGGGCTTGCCGATGAAGTCGTCGTAGAGTCTCTGGACGGCGGGGTTCTGGTGGCTGCGCCGGATCGTGTGGGCGAGGTCGTCGCCGTGCAGGCCGTCGATGCGTTTCTGCCGGATTTCGTCGGTGACGCCCCAGCTCTGTCCGCCGCCGCCGATGCACCCGCCCGGGCAGGCCATCACTTCCACGAGATGGTAGGCCGGTTCGTCGCCCGCCTCGGCCGTGGCGCGAATGTTGTTGAGCACGTACTCGACATTCGCCAGGCCGTGCGCGACGGCCAGCCGGATCGTCCGTCCGTCAATATCGACCTCGGCTTCCCGCACGCCATCCAGACCGCGGACCTGCTTGAAGTCGACGTCGTCAAGCTCTTTGCCGTTGATGAAGTAGTACGCGCTGCGGAGGGCTGCCTCCATGACGCCGCCGGTTGTGCCGAAAATCGTACCTGCGCCGCTGTACTCGCCAAGGGGGTTGTCGGCCTGCTCGGCCGGAAGGTTCGCCAGCTCAATGCCGGCCTGCTGGATCATTCGCGTCAGTTCGCGAGTCGTGATGGCGATGTCGACGTCCTGGCTGCCGGAGGCGAACATCTCATCGCTGCGGATGATCTCGTACTTCTTGGACGTGCATGGCATGATCGAGACCATGCGGATCTTGTCCCGGTCGAGGCCGACCTGCTCGGCGTAGTACGTTTTGGCCAGCGTGCCGAGGATCGCGTGCGGCGACTTGCAGCTGCTGAAGTACCGGATCATGTCGCTGTGGAACTTCTCCATGAAGTCCACCCACGACGGGCAGCAGGTGGTGATCAGCGGCATTGGCCCCTTGCCGTTTTCCAGCCGTCGGGCGAACTCCGTCGCCTCTTCCATAATCGTTACGTCGGCGCCGAAGTTCGTGTCGAAAATGGCCGCGAAACCCAGCCGACGCAGAGCCGCGTACAGCTTGCTGGTAAGGTTTGTGCCGGGGTCGTAGCCGAAGGCCTCGCCGATACTGACGCGAACGGCCGGGGCGATCTGGGCGATGCAGTGGACCTCGGGGTCCATGAGCATGTCCCAGACCTGCTCGGTTTGGCTGTACTCGAAGATCGCCCCGGTGGGGCAATGGGCCGAGCACTGGCCGCAACGGATGCACGGGCTTTCGGCCAGTTGTATATCGCCGGCGGCGCTAATGCGCGTGTCGATGCCGCGATCCAGGAAGCTCAGCGCCCAGACATCCTGGTTGGTTTGGCAGACCATGACGCATCGGCCGCACTTGATGCACTTGGCGGGTTCCAGTTCGATTGCGCCCGTGGAAGGGTCGCGTGGCAGGTCGGCGACGATGTTGGGGAACGTCTCCCGTCGAATGCCGAATTCCGAGGCCAGCGCCTGCAACTCGCACGTGCCGTTGCGGCCGCAGGTCAGGCAGGCGTTGGGATGGTTGGAGAGAATCAGCTTGACGACCGTCCGTCGGACGTCGGCGATTTCGGGATCCTGCGTGATGATCTCCATGCCGTCACGCACCGGGGTCGTACAGGCCCGCACCATGCCGCGTTGTCCCGCGATCTTCACCACGCACACGCCGCAACTCGCCGTCGGCGGCAGGTCCGGGTGTTTGCACAACGTCGGTATGCGCACCTGCGCCAGCCGCGCGGCATCCAGAATCGTCTGGCCGTCTTCCGCATGCACCTCGATGCCGTTGATCGTTACCTTTGCCATCGTGCTTCCTGTGTTACGTTCCACGCGGGGTCCAGTCCTGGCTGGACGGGTCGCTGTAGACGATCACTGCTTCCATGTACTCATCTTCAAAATACCGAAGCGTCGAAATGACCGGGTTGGGGGCCGTCTGGCCGAGGCCGCAGAGGCTGGCCTGCTGCATCGCCCGCGAGAGCCGCCGGATGAGGTCCAGGTCGTCCAGCGTCGCCTTCCCGTCAGTGACCTTCTGCAGCAGCGCGAGCATCTGCGTGCCGCCGATGCGGCACGGCGCGCACTTGCCGCACGACTCGTCCACCGCAAAGCCGAGGTAGAACTTTGCGATTTCCACCATGCTGTCGTCGGCGTCCATCACGATCATGCCGCCCGAGCCCATCATCGAGCCCAGTTGCGTCAACTGCTCGTAGCAGACCGGGACGTCGAGTTGGTCGACCGGAATCACGCCGCCGCTGGGCCCACCGGTTTGAACGGCCTTGAGCGGTTTGTCGGCCGGATTCCCGCCGCCGATGTCCTCAACGATCTCCCGCAGGTGCATGCCCATTGGTACTTCGATCAGGCCGCTGTGTTCGACCTTGCCCGTCAGCGCGAAGACCTTCGTGCCCTTGGACGTCTCGGTGCCCATGGCATGAAACCACTCGGGCCCGTTGCGGATGATCGCCGGTACGTTGGCCAGCGTTTCGACGTTGTTGACCACGCTCGGCCGGTCCCAAAGGCCCTGCACCGAAGGGTACGGCGGGCGGGGTCGCGGCGTGCCGCGTTGCCCCTCGATCGAATGGATCAGGGCCGTTTCCTCGCCGCAGACGAACGCCCCGGCGCCGAGGCGGATCTGGCAGTCGACGTTCAAATCGCTGCCGAGGATGTTCTTGCCCACAAGCCCGTTGCGGCGCGCCTGCTTGATCGCCTTCTCCACGCGATCGACCGCCAGCGGATACTCGGCTCGGATGTAGAACCAGCCTTCGGTGGCGCCGGTGGCGTAGGCGGCGATCAGCATGCCTTCCAGCACGGCGTGCGGGTTGCCTTCCAGGACGCTGCGGTCCATGTAGGCGCCGGGGTCGCCCTCGTCGCCGTTGCAGATGATGAACTTTTCGCCGTTGACGGGCTCGGCCTGTCGCGCGAAACCCCACTTCTGCCCGGTCGGGAACCCGCCGCCCCCGCGGCCTCGCAGGCCGCTGTCGGCAATGAGTTCGATGACGGCTTGCGGCGTCATGTTCGCCAAAACGTTTTGCAGGGCCTGATAGCCATCGGCGGCGAGGTAGTCCTCGATGCGTTCGGGGTTGACCCGTCCACTGTCGGCGAGGACGACCTTGGTCTGCTTCGTGAAGAACGGAATGTCCATCGGCAGGATGTGTTCGGTGAAGAACGCGGGCAGTTCAAACCCCTCGTCGCCCGCACCGGCGGCCGGCACGACGTGCTCGGCGACGATCAGCCGGGCGATCATCGGGTCGACTTCCTTGTAGAGAACGGGGTCCCGGCCGGGCACTTCGACGCGGACGAGCGGCCCGAGACTGCAGAGGCCCATACAGCCGGTCGGCACGACGTCGACCGCATCGGCCAGGCCGTGGCCCGCGAGGGCTTCGGTCAGCGCGTTGGCGATGGCTCCGCCCCCGGAGGACAGGCAACCGGTTGACCCGCAGCAGAACAGGCGTGCCTTGCGCGCGGCCTGAGCGTTTCGTTCTTCGGCCGCGAGTGTTCCAATGTCGGCTTTTTCTGCCATGGAGTTCTTCCTACAGTTCGCCTGCGTCGATTCTATCCTGCCACTGGCCGATGATTCCGCGCATCTCGGCCGGCTTGACCTTGCCGTACACCGTCGCGTTGACGGTGACGACCGGCGCCAGGCCGCAACACCCCACACAGCGAACGCTCTGCAGGTGGAAATTGCCGTCCTCGCTTGCCTCACCGTCGGCAACGCCGAGTTCCTCGCCCAGGGCGGCCAGGATGTCCGGCGCGCCTTTCAGGTGGCAGGCGGTTCCGGTGCAGACGCTGACGACCGCCTTGCCCGGCGAGGAGGTTTTGAAGTAGTTGTAGAAGGTCAGGACTTCGTAGATACGTGCAAGCGGAACGTCAACCTGCCTCGCCAACTCCAGTGCCGCATCTCGCGGAACATAGCCTCGCTGATCCTGGATGGCGTGGAGCATCATGATCAACGAGCCGCGTTTCTTGCCCCATTGTTTCGCAATACGACCGATGTGAACCGCGGCTGCCTCTTCCGCCATGCGTTGTATCCCTTGATTACGAACTCAGATGCACATGTACTGCAATTATAAGCGCACGGACATTGTAACGGTGGAAAAACCTGATCGAAGCGCCTCGCGAGACAATTCCTCAGGGGGAAAACCATCGGACCGGCGGTTCGAGATCACGCTGCCGGCCACTGGCGGCATATCGTGCTCGAATCTCCCGGACGGTTGACTCCGCAGCCAGGAAGCCACGGACTACTTCCGGATCGAACTGCGACCTGCTGCCTTTGCCGATGATGCTCCGAGCGATGTCATGCGAGTAGGCTTCCTTATAGACGCGTTTTGAGCTGAGGGCGTCATAGACGTCGGCAACGGAGAACACCCGTGCCGACAGCGGGATGTCCTGCTCCGCCACGCCCATCGGATAGCCGTTGCCGTCCCAGCGTTCATGGTGATACAGGGCAATGTCACTGGCCATCTGGAGGAACTGGGCTTGAGGATACTGGTTCAACGCCAGAGCCAATGTCCAGGCGCCGGCCTCGGCGTGACTTTTCATGATCTCGTATTCGCGGTCATCCAGGCGACCGGGTTTAAGCAGGACGTGGTCCGGAATGCTGACCTTTCCGATGTCGTGCAGCGGGCTGGTGACGTACATCAGATGGACGAATTCGGTATCGACAACATCGGCATAGGGCCCGGACAAGGACAACTCCGAGGCAATCACCCGCGAGTACTCACGGACCCGTTCGAGGTGCCCGCCGGTTTCCGGATCGCGGGATTCAGCAAGCTTGGCCATGGCAAAGATGGCCATATCGCGCGTCTCCAGCGACAAGATACGTTCGGCCGTTCGCAAGCGGGCGGCGAATTCCGCAGCTTCAAACGGTTTGACGACATAGTCATCGATACCGGCGGAGAAGGCATCGATGATATCGCGCGTCTCGCCGCGACTGCTGACCATCACGAAGTAGACGTATGCATCTACGATCTGGCTGCGAATAGCCCGGCACAGCTCAGCGCCGTTCATTTCCGGCAGCGTCCATTCAGAAACAACCAGCCGACACCGCTGCTGTCGAATGATGTCGAACGCATCCTTCCCATTTGTGGCCGTGAGCACACCGTAGCCCAGGCTTTCAAGGGGATGTTGCAGCAGGTGCGTTGCCGAGGGATCGTCCTCAACAACCAAGGCCTTGGTTGTCTTCTCTTCTTCCATCATCATCGTCTCAGTACTCAACCGTCACGGTCACGCTACAACCGGGGGTTCTGCCTCCGCCGTGACTCGCCGCCATCCTGTTTCCTCAACAGATTCGCACGGATTGCATCCCAAGACCCCTCATCATCCACACAGCCGGTGTCGACCGACTGCCGAGCATGGTGCTTGTGCATCCATCCACGTACGGCGGATGGCGCGGTTGCACACAAATATCCGCCCTCGTGCCCATCTATGTATCGGAGTCCAGGCCGACGGCCTTGATCAGTGGCCGTCGCATTTCTAGGGAACTGGCCGCGCTTCCGCTTGGCAGTCCGTTTAGACATGGATCGCGTCGCGGGCCTTGCCAGGGCGTGCCATGCAGACGGTGGTCGTCTACAATGTAGACGACGCCGCCATGCGGCAGGGAGCGACCATGACCCACGCAGAGAGTTGTCCCGTCGACCAGCCGCCTGCATCCAAGGCCACGAACGAGCCGCCATGCAAGAAACGGCGACGCTGGCTGCGGGTTCTGACCGTCGTCCTCGTGTTGCTGGCGATTCTCGTCGTCGCCTCCCCGTATCTACTGAGCACGGGCCCCGGCACGCGGCTGGTCGTTGCGATCGCCAACCGTCAACTGCGAGGTCGAATCGAGATGGACGATCTGAGCCTCGGTTGGGGCTCGTCCACGCAGATCTCGGGATTGAGGCTGTACGACCGGCGGGGCCGTCTCGTCGTGGACACCTCTGAAGTCACTGCGCAGCTCGGTGTGTGGGCGGCCATGACGAGTCCGGAGGCCTTCGGTGAGCTTGCCGTACGGTCCGCCAATATCACGCTGTACGAGACGGAGCAAGGCGGATTCTCCATGGCCAATGTCGGCCCGGCGCCCGGCCCGGCCGAGCCGGAAGAACCGGCCGAGCCAGGTCCCGAGCCGAACGGGCGGATCGTCATTGACAATGCTTCCGTCGAGATCGTGCGGCTGGACGGTCGACGCCTGAGGATCACCGACATCAACACGACGGTGGACGTCGCCAGTTCACAGCGGATCAGCGGCCAGTCGTCATTTCGCCTTGCTTCCGGTGGGCGCATGGACATCGCCTACCGGCTGGACGAGCCTGGTTCGGGCGACGTGTCGTCGACGGTCGAGGTGGCGCTCGCCACGCCGGAGCCCGTCGATCTTCAGCCGGTGCTGGTCTTTGCCGCCGGACGCGACGTCGCCGGCCACCTGACGCTCGACGGGCAGGTCGTTCGCCGGGGGAACACGGGCCAGGCCGACGTGACGCTCCGAATCGAGCGGTTGCGGGCCGACGTGAAAGGCCGACGTGTCGATCCGATGGATGTGACACTCACCGTCGACGGCCGCCTGGACGCGAATGGTGCCGATGGAACCGTCTCGCTCGGCACGTCCGCCGGCAAGGCGACGCTCCAGCTTGCGTTGAACGACCTCAAGGCGTGGCAGCGCATGGGCGGCGAGGCCCTCGCGGCGGCGGCCGTCGACGGTGAAGCGATATCGCTGCCGCGTGCCTTGGTGTCTGGTCATGCGAACATCGACCTGTCTCGAATCGCCCGGGCGCTGCCCGGACTGATCGACCTGGCGCAGCAGGCGGATCTGACGGGCGGACAACTGACGTCGGAATTCGAAATCGTCACGGGACCGGCCACGCGTGACAGCAAGCGTCCGCTGACGGCCGTGGGCGAACTGCACCTCAAGAATGTTACCGTTCGTCGGCCCGATCCGGCCCCGGGCGAATCGGCGGTCGTGCGATGGGCGCCGACCGATTCGACGTTCGACGTGGCAATCGTCACCGGCGAGGGTCTGCGTGTCAACCAGGCCGAGTTGACGTCCGGATTTGTCACAGCCACCGCGAAGGGCGCACTCAACGACTTCACGGCGATGGTCAACGTTGATCTCGGGGCCGCACAGCAGTTATGGAGTTCGGTTGTGGACATGGGAGAGCCAACGCTGGCCGGCCGGGTCGTTCTGACCGCTGGCGGTATTGCGAGGGACACGACGCGGATACCGATTACCGTCAACACGACGGTCTCGAATGTGCGGCTGTCCTCGGCCGATCATGACGTGACGCTGGACAGCGCGGAACTGTTGCTGCCGCTGGTCATCCGTCGTCCAGGCGAGACACTGCAGCGCGTCGCGTGGGACGGAGCCGAGCTGACGGTCAACCGCCAGGCTACGGTGGCGATGTCCGGTGCGTATAATCGGCCCGCCAGCACGGTACGCGCGGCGGTCGACATCGACAACCAGGACGTCGCCTCGCTGGTCGCCCTGGCCCGGACGTTCGGCGCCGATGTGCCCGGCGAAATGGCCGGGCGCCTGACACTTCATGGAGATTGCACCGCGCCGACGCATAAGACCGGCCGCCTTGCCGCCGCGTTCGAGATGACCCTGGCGGATCTCGACCTGCGTCAGGACGATCGACGCGTGCGATTGGCATCGCTTAGCCTGCAGGAGGGCACGGTTGCCTACGACTACGCGTCGCGCCAGAGCCAGGCCAACGTCGGCATCGACGGCCGGGCACTTCAGGTGGTGACCAGGACGGGCCGTGACGCCGATGCCTCCATCCAGACGCTCGCCGTGCCGTCGTTGAGCGGCAGCGTCTCGGCCGGCACGGGCGAGACCACGACCGTCCGGCATTTCTCCGTTGACGTGACGGCCGGCGACGTGGCCATCAATCGCGACGGTCGCGATATCCCTTTCGGCACGGCCGAGGTCGTGCTCGATGCGACGGCCGACGACGCCAGCAAGGTCGTCCGCATCTCTGAGATGCGTTTTACGTCGCCGCCGCTGACGGTGCAGTTGACCGGCGAGAATACGATCGCCGATTACGAGAACACGCGGCAGCTGAGCCTGCAGGGCACGTTCGAAGGCCAGTGGGACCGTGTGATGGAACTGGTCTACGCCGTCAAGCCGTCGCTAGACGACGAGGACGCAATCGTCGTCCGCTTCACCGGGCCGCTCGCGCCGGCCGGCAGCGAGAGCGGCAAGGGCACGTTCACGGCGACCGGCCCCGCCCGGCAGCCGAACGTCCGGCCCGTCTTTCGCAACGTTGACGCCTCGACGGCGATCGGCTGGACGAGCGGCAGCGTGGCCGGCATCGAACTCGGCCAGGCCGTCATTCGTCCGACACTCGAACAGGGGCGCCTCGTTATCCAGGCCGAGCCGATCCCGGCCTCCGGCGGGACGCTACGACCCGGCGGGGCCGTCGACTTCACCGGCGAGGACCCTGTCTATCGTCTGCCCGGCGAGATGAGGCTTATCGAGAACGTCACACTCAAGCCGGAGGTCGGCACGCAGTTGCTCAGCCGGTTCAACCCGGTCTTCGCCAAGCTCGTCGGCCTGGAAGGGACGATGAGCCTGAGCGTCCGCGACCTGGTCTTGCCACTCGGGGAGGCGATCAAGACCGGCGGGTCGGGCAGCGGTCACCTGGACCTCTCGATGATGAGCGTCAAGAGTCGATCCGGCCTGCTCGATGCGCTGGTCGGCATGTGGGGCGCCGCCAGCGGCGAGTTCCAGAAAGTTCGTGTGGAGGGTGTCGACTTCGCCATCAGGGACGGCCGCATTCACTACGACAACGTTCGAATGATATTCGGAAAAGACGTCGACATGATCTTCCACGGGTCGGTCGGCTTCGATGACACGCTGGACCTGTGGGTCTCGGTGCCGGTGCATGCCGGTGTCCTCGAGGCCTTCAAGGTCGAGGGGGCTGTGCTGGACATCACACGGGTGCTGCAGCGAACGGGCGTCCGAATCGAGATTCCCATCCAGGGCACGCGCCTGGCGCCGCGCCTGCGGCTTGACAGACAGCGCATCGACAAGCTTGTCGGTGAGGCCCTCAAAGCAATGGCCGAGGAGCAGGCACGCAACGCGCTGCTGGATATCATGCAGCAGGGCTTGGACGGCGGCGACTGAC
This sequence comes from Planctomycetota bacterium, assembly GCA_009908915.1. Lineage (GTDB taxonomy): Bacteria > Planctomycetota > Phycisphaerae > SM23-33 > SM23-33 > JAAAOJ01. The sequence goes on along the minus strand of JAAAOJ010000040.1, from coordinate 27,804 downwards.
GCTAAGGCCGTTCGCCCGAGGCGACCGATGCAGACAACGGGTCTCGCTGCGCGCGAGGCCGGGAGAGACGCATGAAGCTTTATGACTGGATTCGCGACCGTATCCGCAACCTGCTGCGCACGCCGTGGGAGGAACTGGGCAGCTGGGCGCGTTTCCTTCGCTATCAGATTCACCTGTGGAGCTACTGCATCAAGCAACTTCACAAGACCAACGCCATGGCGATGAGCGCGGCCCTGTCGTTCCGGACGATTTTTGCGCTCGTGCCGATGCTGATCCTCGCTTTCGTCATGCTCAAGTCGCTCGGCCTCAGCGGCCAGCAGGGCGAACTTGTCCGCGACGTGCTGGCCCAGGCGGGACTCGACCAGATCTACGTGCAGCACAGCGCGACCGTCTCGCCCGTCGGCTATCAGTATCCGTTCGGTACGACAGTCTTGCCGGAGGAAGCGCCCGAGCCGGTCCAGCAGGTGACCGTCGCGCAGACCATTGAGGACGTCGTCGCGCAGGTGGAGGGCCAGTTGACCGTCGGACGCATCGGGCCGGTCGGCGTGGCGGTTCTGATCTGGGCGGCCATTGCACTGCTGGCAACAATCGAGCGTTCACTGAACCGCGTGTTCGAGGCGCCTCGCAACCGCTCGTGGGTGCGGCGCGTGCTGCTGTACTGGTCGGCGTTGACACTCGGTCCGCTACTGCTGACAGTGGTGGCTTACCTGGGCGGCCGCGTGGCCGGGACGGTCGAGGGCGTGCCGGCCCTGTCATGGGTCCTCGGCGTGCTGGCATGGATCGGACCGCTGTTGGCCGGCGTGCTGCTGCTGTCGTTACTGTATCGTCTGTTGCCCAACGCCCGCGTGGGCTATCGGGCGGCCGTCGTCGGCAGTGCCGCGGCCGTGCTGCTTTGGATGTTTGGCCGCTGGGCGTTCGTCAGCTATGTCGAGAATGTCGGCAAGCGGAGTATCTACGGGGCGTTGGGCCTCGTGCCGTTGTTCCTGGTGTGGCTGAACTTCTCGTGGTGGTCGTTCCTGTTCGGGGCCGAACTGTGCCACACGCTCCGCGACCTGCGTCGGATGGACACGGCCCGCATCGGTCACGAACGCGGCATCGATGGCTGGGATCAGGTGGGGGCGATGCTGGTGGTGGCGATCGAGCACGACCGTCGCGACGGGCCCGTCCCGGTCGAGGTCGTCGGCGAGCAACTGCGCCTGTCCTCGGAACTGGCTGAACAGCTTTGCAGCCGACTGGTCGAGATGGACCTGCTGTGCAGGACCGACGAACCGGGCGGAGACCAGTATCTGCCTGCTTGCAGGCCGTCACACGTTGCTGTCGGCGACGTGCTGCAGGTGGGCCAGCGGTATGGACCGTTGACGCACCCTCACGATTTCGCCGATGAGATCCGCAGCCGCATCGAGAATGTCCGCGCGCGCATCGACGAAGACATTGACGGCCTGACGATCCAGGCGGTCATTGACCGCTGAGCACCTGCCGTACACGGCGGGCTCGAGCCTTGCCGCGCCGGGCGATGTTCCGCTTCTCGTGCGGTAGCCGGTCGCTGGACGCGGCTTCGGCCCAGGCGTCCTCGGCCTCTTTCAACCGGCCGGCCGCCTCGGCGGTTGCGGCGTAGTTGAAGAGCACCTGCGGATTGTCACGCTCGTCCAGGGCGGCTTTGAAGGCATCGGCCGCGGCGGCGTAGTGTCCGTCGGCCGCGGCGTTCAGGCCGTCCGAGCCGCCCGCGGCAAACAGTTCGATGCTGACCTCCACGTCAACGGGCAGAACCAGCGACGCCAGTTCTGCTGCCGACTCGCGACACTGCTCGCTGAGAATGACCTTGGCCGACGGAACGTTGGCCGGATTGTCGGGGCGGTCGAGGCCCAGCTCGCCGCGGACCTTCGGGTCGGCTGCCGAGTTGTACGACCGTCGCGTCTCGGCCTCGCCAAGGGTCTTGCCGTCCGGGCCGCGCAGCGTCCAGTCGACGCGCAGATCGACTGTTCGCACGAGCGTCGGAATGGTCGTCTCTTCGGTCGTGCCGGCCTCGGCGTTCCACCGGCGGATTGTTCGCTCGCCAGCGACGTCCTTGACGGTCACGTAAGCTTCGCCGTCGACGGTCGGGCTCGGGCCCGGTCGGTCGTCGGCCACACCGAGATGCGCCGTCAGGCAGACGGCCAGGGCGTCGGCCTGCTGCGCGGCGTCGATACGCTCGGGCGGCTGCACGCGTGCAATGACCACCTCGCCCGGCTCCGGTGTGCCCAGGCCGTCCGGACGTGGCATTGCGGGCGGCAAGGTATGCCGAATGGCCGCGACCGGCCCGGCGCAGCCGGCCAGCAGGGCTCCGAGCATCGTCAGCAATACAGTTCTCGCCATGTGTCTGCCTCTCGAGTATCTGCGGGTCACTGTCATATGCTAGACGCCTTTTGCAGTGACGGCAACTTGTCGCGGCGCTTTTCTGCACCTATCATTCTCGTGACAGATGCGTGATGAGCGTTGTCTCTTTCCCGCGGGAGGTTGGTATGAAACACGCAACGTGGATGACATTGGCCATGCTGGGGCTGCTGGCCGGCGGATGCGGCGCACAGAAGGTCCTGCTCGGCACCGAGAGTTCTTACGTCTTCGTGGCCTCGGACGCCCTGGCGCTGCCGGGCGAGAGTGTGGACATCGCTGCGCAGTTGCGGGCGGGCGACTTCCTGCAGGGCGCGGCCGGGCATCCGGTACGGTTCTTTCGCGGCGGCGAGTTCTACAAAGTTGCCGAGACCGACACCGCCGGCGTCGCCACCGTTGCCTTCACGCCCCCCAGGCCCGGCAACTACCCGTTTCGCGCCGAGGTCGTGGCGACCGGTCTGGAGGACGATCCGCCCTCGCCGGCGACGTTCTATGTGGTTTGCCGCAAGGCTGACGAGCCCATCGTCATCGTCGACCTCGACAAGACCATCGTGGCCTCGGGGTTCCACACCGTTCTGATCGGCTCGCCGGCTCCGATGGCGAACTCCCAGGACGTCCTGAAACGCCTCGGGCGGAAACATACAATCGTTTACCTGACGCACCGGCCGGACCTGTTCGGCATCAAGAGTCGCCAGTTCCTTGATGACAGGGGCTACCCGTTCGGCCCGTTGCTGCTCAGCAGCGTCAGCGGTTTCATGAAGGGCAGCGGGGCGTTCAAGAGCGGCGAGCTGGCGGAACTCAGAAAACGCTTCAAGAATGTCCGCATCGGCATCGGTGACAAGCTCTCCGACGCCCAGGCCTACCACGAGAACGGTCTGCGGGCATTTCTGATCATCGAGATGCCCCACGCCGACGAGCCGGAGCCGTACGAAGAACTGGCCAACGATCTTGACGCGTTGGACAAGCAGATCGAGGTTGTTGCCCGGTGGCGGCAGATCGAGAAAGCATTGTTCGACGGCGAGAGCTACCCGCGTGCGGATATGCAGACGCAGTTGTACACACTGGCTGACGATGCACGTCGCAAGCTGCGCGACGTGGAAGATGACTGAGCCTCTGGGCAAGGAGATCACTGTGAAACACCCCGGTTGCCTTCTCGCCGTGACCGTGCTGCTGTTCGCCGGCTGCATTGCGAGTCACGACGTCAGCCATGAAGAGATAGACCAGTGGTGGGCGTTGACCGACACTGAGCAGCGTCTGGTTCTGCCCGCGGATAACGCTACGCCCGAAGACCGCGAGCTGAGCGTGCCGCGCCACTGGAACATCCGGCACAGCGACCGTGTGATCGGTGCAACCGTCTCGCTCGTCCGGGCCATGGACGCCATCGATGCCGGAGCGGACCGCGTGGAGTTTGCCCTTGCCAAGGAGCATATCGAGCCGTTGCTGAAGATGTTGTCCGACGTTCGTGCGACAATGCGCGATATGAACGAGATGCTCGGCGTCTCCGGCGAGGTCGACCAGGCCGCCTGGGCGGGGGCACTGGCTGAGGCGCTGGTGACGGTGGAAGCCGTCGCACGTCAGACCTCGGGCGAAGCGACGGGCGGCGAAGCCGGCGTCGGGCTGGCCGGGCGGCCGATGCTGGACCTCCTGACATCGCTGATAGACACGCAATCCGGCCAGGACCTGCTCGCCGAACTCGATACGGGTGACGTGGGCCGCCTTCGCCAGTCGCTGGTTCAGATCATCGTGCGGATGGGGTTTGACATTGCAGGTCGGCAGTCGACGCCGGAGATGGCCACGCGCGCGGCGACGACGCTGCGCGACGCCGACGACCTCAACGCCGCTCAAGCCGACCTGACCGAATGGCTGGCCGAACAGCTCGGCGGGGCCGCTCCTGCGGCAAGCAGCAACCGTGAAGCAGTCAAAGCGGTACTGACCTATGGTCCGAAGGGCATCATGATGTTCGAAAGTTTCCTGTCCCAGTGGTCCAGGATTCGGAGCATGACCGTCGAGCTGGCATCGACTACGGACGGCAGCCAAGCGGCCGTGCTGACGGTCCGTGTGAAGGCTGGCCAGGAGATACGCATCGATCACATCATGACCGGCGTGCCCGCGATCGTGCTGCGCGGCAGCAGTCGCGTGAGCGTGCTTCCCAGCGGCACGCCGACGGGCGATGCGGTCGTCAGTTTCGATCCGGTCGCAGACGGGGCCGTCGAGCTTCGATTCGAGGGACTTCTGTACGGGCTCGTCCGGCTGTTTGCCTTCCCGCTGGACAGCGGCCCTCTGCGGGAGATCCGCCTGGCGAGGCACAGTCGCAGCCGCGGCGATCAACTGATCAACATAGCCGTGTTGATGGAGTCGTCGCGCGATACGGACGATCCGCGGCGCATGCTGAGCGTGCAGGACGTGCGGCGGAAGCGCGTCGTACGCGATGTTATCGAGACGCGCACGGTCGTCGAACGCAGCGAGACCGTCGTGAACTACATCACGCCCGCCAAACGCTATACCTACCAGCGGATGACCCGCGAGGATCGCAAGTAACGCCGCTCATTCGCCGGCGGGGTCTTCCTCCCGCACGTGATCGAGCAACTCAGCGATGCCGCCGAGCGACTCAGCCGTCGCGGTCAGGTGCGTTCGAAGATCCTGGACGGTCGGCAGGGGGATTGTACCTTCCCCGGCCGTGAGTACGGCTTCGATGATTGCCGGGATGACCTTGGCGAACAATTCGCCGATCAACATGCCCCTGGCGTTGTCACTGGTGAGCCCGGCCAGTTCGATCCGCGGCACGACGACGGTGATCGGTTCGATGTCGCCGCCGAGGGCCGAGAACAGGTGGACATGCGCCTTGACCTCGTTGATGACCAGGCGGTCGACGACGATGCGCGTACCGCTTCCTTCCTCCTGTTTCTCTGCCGGGCTCTTGCTTTCGAAGCGTCGGACGTTCTCGAGGATCGTGGCGATGTTGTTTTTGCCCAGCTTCTGCTCGATATGCACCTCCAACCCGGTCATCTCGATATTGTGCATGACGACGGGGTCGGACAGGATGCTGCCAGTATCGATGGCAAAGTCGAATTGATCGAACCGCACCGCGTGAGGCGTGTCGAAGCCTCCGGGGTTGGCGACGGTCATCGCATCGATCCGCAACGTGCCGCCGAGTATCTTCAAGTCGACGTCTTCGATCGTCGTCTCGACGCCCAATGCATACGTGCCGCCGCGTTCGATCGCCGTTTTTGCCAGACGGTCGACCAGCAGCCACGCCGCTGCCAGCCCGAGCACAACCAGCACCGCCAGCAGGATTACGGCTCGAAGAAGCAGTCGCCTCAGGAAACGTTGTCGTGCCATTGCAGGTGCCTTTCCATATCGGCGATGCCGTCAATTCTCGGGTGCTGGTTGTGTCGTCGGGCCGGGGTCGGTGGTGCCCAGCCGGTCAGCCGGCGTCAGCGGACCGCCTTCCTCGATATTGCGGATGCGTGCCTGCAGCCGCGCGATCTTGTCCGTGAGCGTTCGCAGCGTTCGCGTCTGGGCGGCGATGCGTTCGGCAAGAGGCTCGCGTTCCTTTTGGAGAGCTTCCTGCGAGGCCGTCCGTTTGTTCGCCAACGTCTGCCGTTGCGTTTCGAGCGTTGTGATGGCTTGGGCCTGCTCGTCGAGTTTCCGTTGCCAGATGTCCGACGTCACGGCCGCCCGCTTACGGTCGTATTCGTCTCTTGTTGCGGCGATTCGCTGCTTGAGTGTTGCAATGTCCTCGCTGCTGGCGCCGCGCTGTTGTGCCAGTTCGAGCCGACGCTCCTGGCCGGCCAGCATGGCCTCCAGCGTCTGGAGCGACACATCCCGCTGTAAGGCCTGTCGGACCTCCGGCTGTTCGCGGATGGCCGGGCCCGTCATGGCCTGCATGGTCTGGAATGTCTTCTTCAGGACAGTCAGTCTGTCATCCATCGTCTCGACGTCGGCTGACAATTGCTTGGCCCTCGCGCTGAGCGAGACGATTGGCTCGTTGCGTTCGGCTTCGCGCAGTGTTTCTCTGCGTTGCTGCAGTCGCTTTTCGGTCTCTGCGGCGGCGTCTTTCAGATCAGCCACTTTGCGTTGCAACTGCTCGACGGCTCGCTGGCGGTCGGCTCGGGCGAGTTCGGCGGCTCGTTCTTCGGCTTTGGTGGCTTCATCCTCACCACAGCCGACCAGCCCCATCACCGAGAGTAACGCAACGCAGATATGCACTCGAGTCGATCGACCCATCGCTGCCACTCCTTTCCAGCACGCTTCGGGTAATACCACGTATGCCCATTGAACCAGAGAGAGGGCCGACAGGCAAGGGAGGCATGTCAGCCGGTAGGCTCGGGGGATACGTTGGTTGTCATGGGGATGGCGGGGCCAGGCCATCGCGAAGTATGCCTTCGAGACGTTGGCAGGCACGATGCCATGTTCCGTGGCAGGCAACCCACTCGGCGTTGCGTCGGCCCACGTCCACCAGACGTTCCCGCTGTCGGTATGCCAGATCGACCGCATGGGCGATACTTGCCGGCGATGCCTCATCGATGACGAAGCCCATGTCGTGGTGCGTGACGATGGCCGAAAGGTTCGGATCGCGCGTGACAAGCACGGGCAATCCCGCTGCGAGATACTCCCAGAACTTCAGTGGGCTCGTACCATACTGGCATTTTCGACGGTCATGCGATACGAACACGCCGAGGTCAAATGCCGCCAGCCAATGCTTTACTTCCTCGTGCGGTATCGCGCCGGGAAAGATGAATCGGCCGTCGCAGCGTTCGGCTGCGGCTTCGGTGGCGGGCCTGCATTCGCCGTCGCCAGCCAGAAGATATACGACCGTATCGCGGCGTTCCGGGGACAGATGTTCGGCGGAGGCCACGAGTTCCTGGGTTCCGTGCCAGATGTCGAATGTACCGACGAAACCGACAACGAATGCATCGTCGGCTATGCCAAGACGTTTTCGTATGGCGTGCCCGTCGCCGCCCTGGATGCGGCGAGCATCCGTCGCGTTCTGGACTGTGACAAACCGACTTGGCCGCATGCCCGTCATCCGCTGGAGTTCCCGGCTGATGCCCGGCGTTACACTGACAACCGTATCGGCACAGCGACACAGCAGTCGCATCGTGCAGTGGGCGACCCATTTGGCGGGACGTGGCAGGCCTCGCGAGTGCATCTCTTCCCACGGAATGCCGTTGACCTCAACCACCACACGTATGCCAAGCAGCTTTGCCAGAAGTGCCACCGTCCAGTAGGCTCCGGGCAAGGCGCGAATCATGATCGCATCAGGCTGCCACAGCAAGGCGACGGCTGGCAGAGCGGCCATCAGGAGTACCTGGAAAACGAGGAACATCATTCGCACCGGCGCGAGCCGTATGAAGAGGTTGGCGTCGCCGAGTTCTCGGCGGTTGCGTGGCAGGCGGAAACTCGGAGCCACGACGAAAACCTCGTGTCCGCATGTCTGCAGGCCTTCGACGACGGATCGGTAGTGCTGCGAGCTGCCCTTCTGGCCTCCGATGTCCTCGGCCATCGTATAGATTACCCTCAACGGTCGTTCGGACTCTGTGCTGGTGCAGGACTGCTTGCGTCGGCCCTCGGGTGTCCCGGCCGGGAGGGCTGCTTTCGGCTCGACGGCGCCAACGTCGGCATCGGGTGTGGTAGCAGCGCCGTCGGCGCCGCCGGTCGGCAGATCGGCTTGCGGATCCAGTTCGACGCGGGCATCGCCGGTCCAGTGCGTCAGGTCCCGGCCAAGCATCTGGCTGAGTTCCCGTACGTCGTCCCTGAATACGTCACTGAGCCGCTCGCGGAGGGCGGCGGGCATCGCCTCGGGGGCGGCAGGCTCGACACTGAACCACCGCAGCATCGGCCAGATGCCCAAGGGATAGACAATATCGAGACGCCGCTTGATGGATGAGGCGGTCTGCCAGAAATCAAACATCAGCCTGGCCAGTCGTGGCCAGCGGTACGTTTCAGCGGGGTTTACGCGAGGGAAGTGTGTCCGCCCATCCGGCGGCAGGCCGAGGAACTGCAGGCTCTCTTCGTATACGGCCTTCGTGTCGGCCACGAAGTCGTCGAAGATGATCACCTTGATCTGTTCGGCAGGGAAGACGTTGTAATAACGTCGGACCTGGTGGGCGTACTTGCCGACGTCCGTATAGAGGTAGGTTGACGGATCGTAGACTTTGTAACGGCGCTCGGGCAGTTTGCCGGCGCGGCGCTGTGGCTCAAGGTCGAGGGCACGCTCGAAGTCCTCTTCGGTCTCGGCGAAGTCACGCACCATTTGCGTGTGTAGTGAACGGATCATCTGCACGGGATTGCGCAGCATGATGACGATCCTGGCGTCGGGATCGAAACGGTGAATATTCCGGGCGGCCGTCTCGGAGTACAGATACCAGACTGACGCTTCACCGACGGCCTGGTGATGATCGCGCGCACGCGCATACAGCGAAAGGTACTGCTTCTCTGTACGGGCCAGCCGGTGGCTCGGGAAATCGGTGGAGAAGTAGTTCGGCTCTTTCCATGCGCACAGGAATCCGTTGGGGTGCTCGTCGATGTACTGACTCAGCGCGGAGGTGCCGCTCTTGGGGGCGCCGACGATAAAGAAGTTGGGTCGCTTCACGTTGATCAACACCGCCGTGGCCCTCATTGGGGCCTGTCGCGATCATTGTCTGCCTGATTCCGTCTGGTGCCGAGATCATATCGCAACCGCCGGGGGAGATTCCAGCGACGTTTCTCGCTGGGGTTTGGGCGGCGTGCCATGGTAGCATGATCGGCCGCCCGCCCGGCCCGGTAGCGACCGGGTGCAGGTGGAATCAGCTATGTGTGGAATTGTCGGTATTGTCGATGAAACGCCCGTAGAGCTTCCCGTTCTGGAAGCGATGCGCGATGCCCTGCGCCATCGCGGGCCGGACGATGCCGGCCTGTGGCGCTCGCCGGACGGCTGTGTCGGCCTGGCCCATCGGCGGCTGTCGATCATCGATCTCTCGCCCGGGGGGCACCAGCCGATGCTCGATGGCGAAGCAGACCTCGCGGTCGTCTACAACGGCGAGATCTACAACTGTGCGGAACTCCGCGACGAACTCCGTGCGGTCGGGCGCACGTTCCACTCCACGAGCGATACCGAGGTCCTGCTGGCCGCCTGCCGGCAGTGGGGCACCGGTGCGGTCGATCGCCTCAACGGCATGTTCGCATTCGCTGCTTACGATGACCGTCGCCGCCGCGTGTTGCTCGCCCGGGATCGAGCCGGCCAGAAGCCGCTCTACTATCGGCAGACCGCAACCGGGCTGCGGTTCGCTTCCGAACTGAAAGCTTTGCTCGCCGAGCCCGGCTGCCCCCGACACATCAACGCTGATGCCCTGGAGGAGTACCTGGCCTACGGGTACGTTCCCGGCGAGATGTGCATGCTCGATGGGGTCGGCAAACTGCTGCCGGGTCACCAGGCCGTATACGACATCGCGACCCGCTCGCTTGACATCGAGGCGTACTGGTCGCTGCCGGTTGACGGCCCGCCCGAGCGAGCCGATGCCGTCGAACTGACGGAGCGACTGCACGAGTTGCTGCGCGACAGTGTCCGGCGTCGTCTCGTGGCTGACGTGTCGGTGGGAATTCTGCTGTCGGGCGGGATCGACTCCAGCATCGTAACGGCCGCTGCAGCCGAGGTGTCCACCGCACCCGTGAAGACATTCACCATCGCTTTCCCCGGGCACGGCCGCCATGACGAAAGCCCCTATGCTCGCCTCGTGGCCGAACACTTCGCCACGGACCATACCGAACTGACCGCCGAGGCGACGACCGTCGATTGTCTGCCCGAATTGGCTGGGCAGTTCGACGAGCCGATGGCGGACTCCTCGATGTTGCCGACGTTCATGGTCAGCCGGCTGATTCGCCGGCACGCCACCGTTGCTCTTGGCGGCGACGGTGGCGACGAGCTCTTCGGCGGCTACCCGTTCCACCAACTCATCCAGAGGCTTGGCTGGATGCGGTGCGTGCCACGGGCGGTGCGACGAGCGGTGCGGCCGGTGGCAGACCGCTGGTTCTCGCTTGGTAAGCATGGTCGAAATGCCGCCCTGGCCGCTGCGGCGGATCTACCCGACGCCATCGCACAGATCAACAAGTTCTTCGATCCTCGCTATCGGGATATGGTTCTGGCCGAGCCGCTACGGGATCGCTCGACCGCGGTCCGCCTCGCGCCGGAGGCCCGCCGGCTTGCCAATCAGCGGCCATTCGAGACGCCTCTGCGGCGTATGACGGCCATGGATTTCCGCACCTACCTAGTGGATGACATCCTCGTGAAGGTGGATCGGGCCAGCATGCTTACCAGCCTTGAAGTCCGAGCACCGCTGCTCGACCCTCGCATCATTGAGTTCGCCTTTTCGGCCGTGCCGGACGACCTGCGCGCGACGCCAGAAGCGAAGAAGATCCTGCCTCGCCGTCTTGCCGAGCAGCTCCTGCCGCCGCAACTCGATCTCCGGAGAAAGCAGGGCTTCGAGTTGCCCCTGCAGGATTGGTTCCGAGGCCGATGGGGCGACTTCGCCCGCGATGTGCTCGCCGAGGCGAGTCCGGATGTCCTGAATCGCACATTCATAGAGCGGCTCCTTGCGCAGCAACAGGGCGGCCGACGTCACACGCAACGTCTATTTGCGCTGACGATGCTGGAGCTGTGGCGGCGGCACTATGACATTCAGCCCCCCCGATGCGGAGGGACGCAATGAAGATCATGATGGCATTTCCGAGCCGAGGCGAGTTCAGCGGCGGCGGCCGGACGACCATGCGAAGTCTCGTGCCGCGCCTGCTCGACAGCAACGCCGTCGAGGCACTGCATGTCGGCGTGCCGAAGGCCGAGCAGGCATCGCTGGGCGATCTGCCGGTTGAGACCTGGCCCGCGAATGCCGGTCTGAAGGGCGCCTGCGACTGGCTTCGAGAGCGTTGCAGCCAACTGCGGCCTGACGTATTGCTGCTGACAAACGCACACTGGATCGACGTCGGTGACGTTCCCGTTGTCTGCACCGTCCGTAACAGCGAACCCATGGTGCGCCCGCTGCGAGGCAATCCACTGCGACACGGTTTACGCTGCGTCCTGCGTGGCATGGCCACAAAGCGGTCAGCCCGACGGGCGACGCGCGTCATTGGCGTCAGCGGGTTCGTGCGCGACCTGCTCATCGACCGCTGGGGTATCGACGGTGAAACGGTGGGCGTTGTGCATCACGGCGTCGAGGCCCCCATCCCGGACTCGCACATGGCCAGGCCCCCGGCTGCGGCTGCTGTTGACGAGGGGCTGTTTGTTTTCTCCGCCGGAGACTTCACGGCGTATCGTGGCTACGAAGACCTCGTCGAGGCCGTGGCCGCACGCCGCGACCGCGGCTGCCATGATCGCGTCCTTCTGGCCGGCGGGCCGATTCCCTGGCTGCAGCGCGAGCAGGGCCGCGTCGAGAAGCTGATCGCGGCCCGTGGCGTTGGCGATCGCGTGACGTTGCTGGGGCGTATCCCGCCGGAGCAGATGGCCTGGTGCTACCGTCACTGCAAGGCCATGGTTATGACATCGCGGATCGAGGCCTGCCCGAACGTCACGTTGGAAGCCATGAGCCACGGTTGCACCATCCTCTCGACGACCAACCCGCCCATGCCCGAGATGTTCGATGACGTCGCCATGTACTACGACGCCGGACAGCCCGAGGCACTGGCTGTCCTGCTGGCGGCGGTCGATGACATGACCGACGAGGAACGTGCCCATCGATCCCGAGCGACGGTCGACCGCGCGAGGGAATGCTTCAGTTGGGACCGGGCTACGACCAAAACACTCGCGCAACTTCGACTCGCCATGGAGGCCGCAAGACCGTAATCTGCTCTGCTGGACAGACGTGCCATGAACACACTGCTCCCATACATTGTGGTTTTCTCGGCGGCGGCGGCCGCCTCGATCGTGTTGACGCCGATCGTCATCCTGCTGGCACGGCGCTGGAAACTGTACGACCCGCGTGATGCACGCAAAGTGCACCACGCGCCGACGCCGCGCGTCGGAGGTGTAGCCATTGTGCTGGCCGTGCTGGGCGCGAGCCTGGGGGCGATCGCCTTTGACGAACGGCTGGGCTCGATCTTTGCGGACATGCGGCATCAGTTGATCGTCCTGTTCGTCAGCAGCACGTTTGTCTTTATCGTCGGGGTGCTGGACGACGTCGTCGGCCTGCGAGCGATGTACAAACTCGCCGCACAACTGCTGGCGGCCGTGGGTCTCTGCGCTCTCGGCGTGCGTATCGGTTTCATCCCCCAGCTCGGTTCCCTTGGATGGCTCGACTGGCCGGTGACGATCGTTTGGATCGTGACGATCACCAACGCTGTGAATCTCATCGACGGTCTGGACGGGCTGGCCGCCGGCATCGCGGCGGCGACGTGTGCCGTCATTGCTGTGTTCAACTTCTATACCGGCTACGTGGCCATGGGTGTGTTGATGCTGGCATTGCTGGGCAGCCTGCTGGGGTTTCTGCTGTTCAACTTCAATCCCGCACGCGTTTTCATGGGCGATTCCGGCAGCATGTTCCTGGGGTTCTTTCTCGCCACGGCGAGCATCGTCTCAGCGACGAAAGTCGCCACCGTCATGGGGCTGGTCATCACGGCCCTGGCGCTGGGACTACCGCTTTTCGACATGATGCTGACGGTGCTTCGCCGGCTGCTGGAGCGGCGAAGCATCTTTGCAGCCGACCGCGGCCACATTCACCATCGGCTGCTGGACAGTGGCCTGAAGCACCCGCAGGCGGTGGTCGTGATCTACCTGGTAACGTTGCTCGCTGCCGGCGCCGGACTGCTGCTGATGGTCTGGCGTGGTGAGGGCGAGGTTGTCGTCGTGCTCATCACGCTGGTGATGTTGATGGTTGTCTTTCGGCTGGCGGGGATGATCCGCTTTCGCGAGATGTTCTCCCAGGTACGCGACAACCTCCATCGGCAGCGGGCGATTCGCCGCGAGCGTCGACAGTTTGAATCGATGCGAAACCGCTTGCGGGCGGCCTGGACGTTCGATCAGTGGTGGCGGGCGGTCCGGCGGATGGCCCGGCGGATGGGCTTTGCCCAGATCTGCATCGTCTTCCGTTCATCGGCGGGCGATGATGAAGAGACGCTGACATATCGTCGACCGCCGGGCGGCGACGGCGACGTGCCGCAGATGCACCTGAGCATTCCCGTGCCCGGCCGGGCCGGCGGACGTCTGCTCCGTGTCGAGATCGACGTGCCCGTCGACGAGTCGCTGGAGACGATCGGGCGTCGCGTCAGCCTGTTCGGCCGTCTCCTCGATGAACACGAGATTCGCGACGCATCGACGGCAGAGAATGTGTCCGCCCCCATGGATCGATGATGGACGCCCCTGAACAGCCCGACGCCCGACGCCACGAGCGCAACGTCTTTGCGCGCGGCGCGACCGGCACGCTGGCCATTCAGGTCGTTCGCGTTGCTGCTGTATTCGGCCTCAATGTGCTGCTTGCCCGCTTGCTGGGCAAGATTGCATTCGGCCGGTTCAGTTACGCCACGTCCATCGTGACGATCCTGTCGGTTCTTGCCTGTCTGGGGATGGACGGCGTGTTGCTGCGATTCGTTGCCGCCTACCGTGCCACGGCAGACTGGGCGAAGTTGCGGGGCGTCATCCGCTGGGGCGTCTGGGTCGCCGTCGCCGCGGCCGCCGGCGTCGGACTCATCGGCAGCGGCGTGGTGGTGTTGCTGGGCGACCGGATCGCACCCGACCTTCGGGCGGCGTTGCTGGTGGCGTTGTCGGCTCTGCTGCCGGCGGTTGCATTGATCACGGTCCTTCAGGCGTCCCTGCGGTCCCTGGGGCGGCCGGCGCTGGCCTCCCTGCCGCGCTTCATCATTCGTCCCGGTCTGCTGGCTGCAGCCGTCGTCGCTTGGGTGATTATCCACCCGGTCGAGATCGATGCGGCCGTTGCGCTCGGCCTGGATGCCGGCGCGATGCTGCTGGCCGCTGCGCTGCTTTACCTGTCGCTGCGCGGTCGCCTGGATCCGTCGGTACGGCAGAGCCGGCCGCTTTACGCCATCGGGGAATGGACCGGCGTGGGGCTGATGCTGATGATTACGGCAGCGCTGCATACGATCAACTCCCAGACGGATCTGTTGATGCTCGGCGTCCTGCGTGGCATGGGCGATGCCGGCGCCTACAAGGCAGCCGTCCAGATTTCCCTGCTGGTCATGCTCGGCAACGTGGCCGCCAACGCCATTGCCGCGTCGATGATTGCCTCGGCCCATGCGTCAGAGGATTCCGTCGCCATGCGTCGGGCGGCGAGTCGGGCCGCCCTGGCGGCAACGGCGTTTGCCGTACCGGTTGCCGCGGGCCTGGGCGTTGCCGGCGGCTGGCTGCTGGGCGTCTTCGGGGAGGGTTTTGCTGTTGCATGGGCGGCGTTGGGCGTGCTGCTCGCCGGCTATGTATTGAACACGATAGCGGGGCCGGCCGGGCTGCTGCTGACAATGACCGGTCGCCAGAAGCAGGCGGCCGTCGCGGTTGGCATTGGCGTACTGGCGAATATCATCCTCAATGCGGCGTTGATTCCTGCCATGGGTCTGCTCGGTGCCGCCACCGCCACCGCCGTCAGCATGACCATCGGTCAGGTATGCATGGTGGTCGCCGTTCGTCGCCGAATGGGTCTGTGGCCAACGGCTCTTCACGCCCTTCGGCGTGTGGGGAGGGCATAGGTGCGCATTGTTCTGATCAACCAGTTTTACCGTCCGGACACGGCGGCAACGGGACAACTGCTGGCCGACATCGGCGCTGCATTGGTCCGGCGCGGCCACGAGGTCCACGCCATTGCCAGTTGCGGCGCCTATGGCGGCCGGAAACGTTTCTCCGCAGAGTCGGTGCAATCCGGGGTGGCCGTCCATCGTCTCGGCGCAACCGGCTTCGGCCGGGCCGGCCTGCTCGGCCGGGCGCTTGACTATGCCTCGTTCTACGTCCTTGCCTGGCGACGGGCCATGCAACTGCCGCCCATGGACGCGTGCGTCTGCCTGACCACGCCGCCGCTGATCGGACTGATCGGCTCGGCCCTCAAGCGTCGCCGCAGGACGCGGCTGATTCTCTGGCCCATGGACCTGTATCCGGACGTCATGGTTGCCTTCGGCATGATCACAGCGGGCGGCACCGTCGATCGGCTGCTGACCCGTATGGGGCGACGGTTATACGCCCGGGCCGATGCGGTCATCGCACTCGGCGAGCGGATGGCGGAGGCCGAGCAGAAAGCCGGTGCGGCGTCGCCGACCGTCGTGCATAACTGGGTGCCCGGGGACGTCGTTGCCGCCACCGAGCGCGAACCGTCTGAGGCTGTCACGTGGATGTACTCGGGGAACCTTGGCTTGGGCCACGAGTTGGAGACCGCGATCGAGGCGATGGCGACACTGCGCGACCTTCCATCGCTGCAGCTCCGCATTGTCGGAGAGGGCAAGCTGGAATCACTGCTGCGGCAGCGTGTGGCTCAAGCAGGGCTGGCGTCCGTGACCTTCGAGCCTCCGTGTCCACTCGAGCGATTGAGTGCGAACCTGGCCGTCGGAGATATGCACCTGGTCTCGCAACGCCCCGGCACGCAGGGACTGCTCGTGCCGAGCAAAGTGTACGGCATCCTGGCTGCGGGTCGTCCGGCCGTCTATATCGGACCGGACGATACAGAAGTTGCGGAGATCCTGCGGCGCAGCGGCGCCGGCGTCGTCTGCCCACCCGGCGATGTGGACGCCGTCGTGGAGGCGGTCCGGCGGCTGACGGAGGACGCTGATTGTCGTCAGGCGATGGGACGGGCCGGGCGACAATGGTACCGGCAGTATCTCGGACGCGACCGCAGCGTGGACCGTATTGTCGGGATCATCGAGTCGCACGGCGCATGATTCACGGATGACGGGGCGACAACGCCAACGACTTTCGATATGATCTCTGGTATGAAAACGGCCGTACAACCGTCCGCGTCGGCACGCCGCATACGCATTGTGCTCGGCGCAATCGTGTTGCTGATCCTTCTCGGAGGCGAGCGTATCTGGCTGGCCGCGCATCGCGAGGTTATCGCCAAGGACGGCATTCATTACGTGATGATGGCCCGCCGCGTCGCCGAGAACGGTCTGGCGAAGACCATCAGCGAGATGCCGTGGCTGCATCCGGGTTACTCGACGGTGACGGCCGTGGTGCATGGTGCGATGGGCGGTCAGGACCGCGAAAGCTGGGAGCGGGCCGGGACGCTGGTGGCTTTCAACGCGAGCCTGGTGGCCATGCTGGGCGTGTGGGCATTGGCGACAAAGCTGATCGGCAGTCCCCAGATCGGATGGGTGGCCGCATTGCTCTTCGGGCTGGGCCACAAGGTGGCGGTGCTCGGCGCCGACGTCGGCAACGATGCGATGGCCCTGGCCTTTGCCGTCTGGTCACTGGTGGCGTTCTTACACGCCGCTGACGTGCTGGCGGCGAATCGCGCCCGGGCGTGGCTGTGGGCGGCACTGGGTGGCCTGCTGTCGGGACTGGCGTACCTGACGCGTCCGGAGTCGGCCATCGTCGTGCCGGTTGCACTCGCGCTGTGGCTGGCTATGGTTGTTCGAGGCCGGGCCAAACGGGCGCCCGCGGCGGCGTGTATGGGTGTGAGCCTGGCCGGCTGGGCCCTGTGTGCCGTGCCGTACATGGTGGCGGTCGGCTCGCTGCTCGGCAAGTGGGGCGGCGGGTACTTCGACGTGGCCGACGCAGGCGGCGGCTGGCCGGTGGCAATGCTGCTGGCGACGGGACGGGGCGTCGCCCCAGCCTTCGGTGACGTGATCGCGGAGTTCTTCGAGGCCCAGCACCCGGCGCTCGGTGCGATGACGTGCATGTACGTCGTCGCCTGGCTGCTGGGACGCCGCGAGGCGCTGGCGCCCTGGCGCGACACGCTGCCTCGACCGAATCGACGAGGTGCGCTGGTCATGGTGACGCTCGTCATACTGTCGTTGCCGGTGCTCACATGGCGAGAGACCGTGGCCGAGGGCTCGTCGCGGTATCTCGTCCTCATGGCGGCTGTGCTGGCCGTCCTGCCGGCGGCGTTGCTTGCGGCGGCCGGACTGCTGGCCGCGTCGCTGGTCGATATGCGACAAGCGAGGAAACGCGTCTTCTGGGGCGCGACGATCGCTCTGGCCGTGACGCTCGGTGCGCATGCGCTTCGCCCGATGCACTCCGGTGATGTCTACCTGCGTGACGCCGGGCTGCAACTCAAGGCCGCCGCCGGCGCAGATGACGTCATCCTCAGCAACAGCGCTTACGTGCTGTACTATAGCGAGGCCGATACGCTGTATCGCCGAGACGAGAGTACGGGTACACTCGCTGCAACCCGCTTCCAGCCGGATAAGATTGCCCGCAAGCGACTGGCGACATTTGTCGCACTGAAAGGCGAAGCCGCCAGCGCCTCGCTCCAAGCCGACAGCGAAGCAATGCAGCGGGGAGGCTATCGCCTGTGGCAGGAGATTGAACGCCACCCGGGCAAGACAGGCGGCCGACTCCTGCGCATCTGGCGGGCCGAACCCTAGCAGCCTGTTTAGAAATGGATCGCGTCGCGAGGTCGAGAACCAATTGGTGGGTGACAAGCTACCCACCCTATTGTCTTCACTCAGGCTCACGGGCCCTCACACCTCAGGTGCTTCTTGTTAATCCTCGGAGCCCTCGTCGACGTCGGATAACTCGTCCGGAAAGACCCCCGCGTCTCGCCCCCAGGTGACGACCACCTTCTCCAGTTCGACACCATCGATGCGGCCGTCTTCATTCGTGTCATGCTGATCGAGCCGTCTGGTGACTTCAGCCTTCAGCCCCCTCCTCAGCTCGTCGCGCTCGGTCGGGTCGAATCGCCCATTGCCGTCTTGGTCGTGCGAATCGACAAACCCCTCGAACCATCGGCTGGTTCCCGTCGCCAGCGTTCTGCGAAAGGCGGCCGTCTCCTCGGGCGTGACCGCTCCGTCGGCATCGGCGTCGATCATGCTCCGCATCCGCACCATCATGCGAACGCTGAAAACCATCATCTCCTTGCGGGCGATCTGGCGTTCCTCGTCGGTGACCTGGCCGTCGCCGTCGATATCCTGGATGCGGCGGCGGATGTTCTTGCCGAGTGTCCCCAAGGCGCTGCCGAATTCCTTCTCAATCGCTTTCTCGCGATCGCTGAGTTGCCCGTCGCCGTCCTCGTCGAAAAGCTTCATTTGCAGCCGGTGCTTCACCTGCTGCCACGGCTTGATGCGGTTGTCGTACATCGCCTTCCGCTCGTCCTTGCCCAGCTCGCCATCGCCGTCGGTGTCATATCGCAGCCGTGTCTGCTGCCGCCACTGTTCGCGCTGCGACGCCATGGCCGTCTTCAGTTCGTCCTCACTCAGCGTGCCGTCGCCGTCGGCATCGTATCGTTGCAGCAGTTGGATGTCCGGGTCATCCGGCCCTTCGGCCATTAGCAGGCCCGCCATCCCGCGCCGCCGTCGTTTGGGCGCGGGGATCCGCCCGGTGTCGAGCACCGCATTGGCCTTGGCCCGTTCGGCGCCCTCAAGCCGCCCGTTGCCGTTGGCGTCAAATGCCTTCAGCATGCGGTCGCGGACGTCTCGCCGATACGTATCGGCCTCCAGCCAGTCGATCGTGCCATTGCCGTCCGCGTCGAACACCAGAAGGCGTTTCCAGTGGTCGAAACGCCGCGCGAATGGCTGATCGGCGTCGCGGCTGGCGTTGAATTCCGCCTGTGTCAGTTCCGTGTCCTTGCCGGCCGCCCGGAAGAAACGGAGACGTTCCCGCCCCATGTTGTACGGGTCGACCACGCAGCGGCAGTGATCGGGGACCAGACGCGTCTCGGCCGTCTCGCCGGCAGGGGCGGGTCGGCTCGGATCCTGGGCTCGTCCGACATCGGCGAAGGCCAGCAGGGCAGTGGCCATCAGCATCAGGGCACGTGCGATATGCATGTGGCGAGACCTTCCATACTGTAGATGGGTTTGCAGCATTATACGGCTGATGACGCGCACGTCGACGGGTTTTTGCTCCCAAGGGATGTAGAATGTGACAATAGAAGCCGGCCGCCGTCGTTTAGCCGGAAAGAGGCTACGCATTACGCGGAACCCGCGGGGTATGTGCGTGTTCAACGCTATATGCGGATGCAGGGCGTTTGCGCTGTTGGCCGGCGAACGCCCCAGGGACACTGCCCAGTATGAGTATCGGCGAAATTCTGTTGGAGAAGGGCATTATCACGCCCGCTCAGCTCTGCGAAGCAACGGAGTTGCGCAGGCAGGAGGGTGTGCGCCTTGACGCCGCCCTGGTCTCGCTCGGCTATGTCAAGCAGCCGCAACTGCTGGATGCGATGAGCGAGCAGCTCGACCTGCCGGTCGTCGATCTCGATGGGATGGAGATTGACGTCGAGACACTCCGATCGCTTCCGGCCAAGCTCGTCTACCGCAAGAAGCTCGTGCCCCTTTCCAGGCAAAATGGCCGCATGATCGTCGCGACGAGCGACCCCTACGATCTCTATGCCTTTGATGAGCTGCGCCTGATGACGGGCGTGGAGGTCGAGCCCGTGCTCGCGCCGCCGGAGGACATCGATAAGGTCATCAAGACACACTACGGCGTTGGCGGCGACACCGTCGACGAGATGATGAGCGACGACATCGAGGTCATCGACGACGGCAGCAACGAGGCCGAGGATCTTCTGGAGATGGCCCAGGAGGCGAGCGTCATCAAGCTCGTCAACGAGATCTTCCTCGAGGCGATCAACGAACGGGCCAGCGACATCCACATCGAAAGCTACGAAAGCGGCATGGCGATCCGTTACCGCATCGACGGCGTCCTGCAGAAGCCGTCCCTGCCGCCGCAGATCAACCGCTTCCGCCAGGCCATCATCAGCCGCATCAAGATCATGGCCCACCTGAACATCGCCGAGAAGCGCCTGCCGCAGGACGGCCGCATCGATATGCGAGTCGGCGGCCAGCAGGTCGACGTCCGCGTCAGCGTCATCCCGATGATTTACGGCGAGGGCATCGTCATGCGTCTGTTGAACAAATCGCAGGTGATGTTCACGCTGCCGCAGCTCGGCATGCTCGACGATACCTTCGCCGATTTTCAGCAGCTCATTACGCGGCCGCACGGCATTATCCTGGTAACCGGCCCGACCGGTTCGGGCAAAACCACCACGCTCTACGCGGCTCTGCAGGAAATCGTCAGCCCGGAGATCAAGGTTGTCACCATCGAGGACCCTGTCGAGTATCATCTCGAAGGCATCAACCAGATTCAAATCAAGCCGGAAATCCAATTCACCTTCGCTCGCGGTCTGAAGCACATTCTGCGACACGACCCGGACGTGATCATGATCGGCGAGATTCGGGATCTTGAAACCGCCGAAGCCGCCATCCAGGCCGCCCTGACCGGCCACCTGGTACTCAGCACGCTGCATACCAATGACGCCACGAGTGCCGCCACGCGCCTGCTCGACATGGGCGTCGAGCCGTTCCTCGTCACCAGCACGCTGGTGGCCGCGATGGCGCAGCGACTGGTGCGGACCGTCTGCAGCGAATGCAAGACGACCTACGAACCGACCCCGGACGATCTGCCCGCCGACTTCAACTACGAGCCCGGTATGCAGCTTGCCCGTGGCGAGGGTTGCCGGACGTGTCGCGGCACGGGCTACTACGGCCGCGCGGGAATCTTCGAGATGTGGACGCTGGAAGAACCCGAGCGCGAGCGCATTATGCAGCGGGCGCCGGCCAGCGACATCTGCCGCGTCGCCCAGCAGGGCGGCCTGCGGCTGTTGCGGGAGGACGGCTGGCTGAAGGTTCGTCGCGGCATGACCACGCCGGAGGAAGTGACCCGCACGACCAAGATCTGACCGGTCCCCGATCGAGGCGATGACCTCCATTCATGGCTACCTACCAGTACATTGCGAAGACCACCGGCGGCGAGCAGGTCGTCGGCACGATGCAGGCCGACAGCGAAGCCTCCGTCGTCCGCACGCTGGGCGACCGCGAGTTGTTCCCGGTGAGTGTCTCGGCCCGGGACGAAGCGGCGCGCGTCCTCCGCGGCGCCCGCATCCGCAGCATCGACGTCGGCGTTGCGTTCCGCCAGCTTGGCGAACTGCTGCACGCCGGCGTGCCGGTCCTGCGATCGCTCGACGTCATCATCCGCGCCTCGCGCAAACGGCAGGTCGTTGAGGTCCTGCGCGACGTCCGCGACGCGGTCAGCAAGGGCGAGACGCTCGCGGCGGTCATGCAGGAACACCCCGAGGCATTCACGACACTGCACGTGGCGATGGTGACGGCCGGCGAGGAGGGCGGCTTCCTGGAAGACGTGCTGGAGAACATGGCCGCCTTCATCGAAAGGCAGGACGAACTCCGCAGCAAGGTTCGCGGCGCGATGATTTACCCCCTCGTGCTGACGATTGTCGGGGCGCTGGCGATGCTGGGTATTCTGCTGGTGTTTGTGCCGATGTTCCGCGGCTTCTTCGCAGGCGTGTCACTGCCGGCGCCGACGCGAATGATTTTCGCCGCCAGTTCGCTGCTGACCGACCAGTGGGGGCTGCTGCTGGCGCTGGTCATCCTGACTGTCGGCGGCGCAACGGCGTTCCTCAAAAGTGACATCGGCCATCGGTTGTGGGAGCAGTGGCGGCTGAAGCTGCCGCTCCTAGGGCCCGTCAGCCGCTCGGTGAGCATCGCCCGCTTTTGCCGCATCTTCGGCACGATGCTCCGCAGCGGCGTGCCGATCCTTCGCGCCTTGGCCATCAGCAAGGCAGCAAGGACGCGACGGGCTCGGACGTCCTGGCCGGGCAGATCGCCGAGGCCGCCGAGAATGTCCGGGCCGGCGAGAGCCTCGCCGAACCCCTGCGAGACAGCGGCGCCTTCCCGCCCGACGTCATCGAGATGATCGCGGTGGCCGAGGAGTCCAACCAGCTCGACCGCGTGTTGCTGCAGGTCGCCGAAACCGTCGAGCGAAAGACGACCCGCCGCGTCGACGCCGCCGTCCGACTCGTCGAACCGTTGATTCTGGTGGTCCTGGCGACGATGATCTGTTTCATCGCCGTCGGACTGCTCTACCCGATTTTCACCATGAGCGAGACGCTCACGTAAGCGCTTAACCACAGAGGCGCAGAGACACAGAGAAAGCAAACATGCTGAAGAAGGACGACAGAATGTTGAATGAGGGAATTCAATGCCGGGCATATTGTGTTCGCTTGAGTGTTGTCTCCGGTTCGGTATGTCCGGCGTGCTTTTTCTCTGAGCCTCTGTGGCTGAAGATCTTGGATTACGAATCAAACGAAACGAAAGGAGTGCGTCACCGATATGCACAATCGTAAGAAGGCAACCTGCGCGTTTACACTCATCGAGGTCCTCCTGGTCATCGGCATTCTCGTTGTCCTGGCCGGCGTGACGGTGGTGGTCTACAGAAACATCAAGCCTTCGGCCGACAAGAAGGCCACCCTCGTGCTGGTCAGTAACACTGAAGATGCCGTGAACCTGTTCCACGCGGCTCTCAATCGGTACCCGAGTGAAGAGGAAGGCCTGGCGATTCTCGTCGAGGCGCCCGAGGACGAGGACGAGGCCGAAGCCTGGAAGGATGGCGGCGGAGCGTTCCTGAAGGAAGTTCCCAAAGACCCGTGGGGCCAGGAACTCAAGTACGAGTCCATTGAGGCCACCGACGGCGGGGCCGCGAGTTTCCGCGTCTACTCGGTCGGTCCGGACAAGGAAGAGGGCACCGAGGATGATATCCCCGAGAAGGCCGAGGACGAAGCCGGCTACTGAGTCGTGTGGCCCCCGGTCGTCGGGCCGGGCCTTCACGCTCGTGGAGTTGCTGCTGGCGATGGCGGTGGCGATGGTACTGGTCTCGCTGGCGGTCGTCTCCGCCCGGTCGCTCGGCCGCGGGCGCGCGCTGCGCGGTGCGGCTGACCGTTTGGCGACCACGCTGCGGATGGCCCGTGCCGATGCGGCCAACCGCGGCAAGCGCATCCGGCTGGTCATGACCGTTGACAGTGAGGTCAAAGGCGGACAGATCGGCCGGCTGGAGGTCGAGAACGCGCCGCTGACCGAGCCGGGAACCTTTAGCCCCTACAAGCCCACATGGGCAGGCAGCTTGGAACACACCGACGTCGACGTCTTCGCCTGTCGACTGACCGGCGAGAGTACGTGGTCCGTCATGCAGGTCGCCCGCGATGCCGACGAGCCGGCCGTCGCGCCGCTCACGTTCCGCCCGGACGGCTCGTGCGATTCGGCGGAGATTCACCTCCGCGAAGTCGGCGAGCCGGACGGCCCCGTCGCCATCGTCACGCTCGACGGCGACAACGCCCGCGCGACGACGGCCATCCTGCCTGCCGAGCACTACGCAGACCGCGAGGAGCATCTCGCCCCGTGACCTTCCGTCGCCGACAACCCACCCGCCGAGGCGGTGCGATCCTTATGGAGGTCGTCATCTCACTGGCGATCTTCGCCGGGGCCGCCGCCATCGTCCACCTCGGGCTCAGCCGATCGCTGCAGTCTGCCTCGCGCCTGCGCATGCAGGCGCGTGCTGAGAATCTCGCCTTGACCAAACTTGCCGAAATTCAGGCCGGTCTGGCCGAAGCCACCGGCAGCGGGCCCAACAGCTACGAGGATGAGAGCGAAGACCTCGCCGGTTGGCAGTGGACGGTCGAGACCGTCGCCGTCAGCGGCAACACCGATGCCCCGCCCATGCAGCGCGTGACCGTCACCGTCGAACGGCCGGATGGGAATATCGTCCACCGTCTCGTCCAGTGGCTGCCCGACGAGGGAGGGGGGCGCTGATGCGGCGCGGCTTTACGTTGATGGACGTGCTGCTGGCGCTGGTGATTGTCGTCGGCCTGATGGGCGCGATGTTCGGCCTGTACTGGCGCGGGCTGGAGGTGCGCGACCGGACAACCGCCATCCTCGAGGAGGTCACGGCCCAGCGACTGCTGCTCGACCGCATCAGCGGCGAGTTGCAGACGGCGATGGTCTACCCGTTTCTGCAGTTCGGCCTGAGTGGCGACGCCGGCCGCGCCGAGTGGATCACCTGCCGCTTGCCGGGCCCGGCGACCTGGCTGCCGCGGGATACCACCGAGCGTCCCGCGACGCCGCAGTCGGATATCCACATCGTCGGTTACCGCCTCCGCTACGGCGAGGACGACAACGGCGAGGAGGTCGTGCTTGGCCTCGAACGCAGGGTCCAGACCGTCCTGGCGCCCGAGACAGCGGAGGAAGGCGAGGGGGCCGACGGGGCGGCCGTCGATGTGCGTTTTGTCACCGACCACGTGAAGCTTCTGCGGTTCCGGTTTTTCGACGGGGTGGCCTGGAGCGAGTCGTGGGCCAAGTGCGACCTGCCGACGGCCGTCGAGATCGTTATCGGCGCCGAGCCGATCGGTGAGGAAGCGTCGCTCGCCGAATACGCCGCACAGACGATGCGTCGCGTGATCTACGTGCCCGGCGGCCTTGCCGCCCAGGGCGCCGTCGTGCGAGGTCTCGGCGAGGGAGGTGCGCCATGAGTCGCGCGCGTCGAGACGCGAACGGCCGGCGCGGAACGGTGCTGGCGATTACGCTGATGATCGTCGCGCTGATGACGATGACGGCGGCGGCGATGCTGTTTCGCACGACGGCCGAGGTGACGGGGGCGGCGGCCGGACGTCGTGGCGAGCAGGCGCGGCTTGCGGCGATGAGCGGTATCCGGCAGGCCATCTCCATCCTGGACGCCCCAGCCGATACGCCCGTTGACATCGTCGACAACCCCGATCTTTTTCAGAATCAACGGGTGGCCGACCACGGCACGGCCGCCTGGTACTTCACGGTGTTTGCGCCGGCCGCTGAGGCAACCGACGCGGTCCGCTACGGCCTGATCGACGAGGCCGGCAAGATCAACATCAACACCGCCGACGAGGAGACGTTGGCGAATCTTGGACTGGATGCCGAACGGGTCGCCTGCCTGCTCGATTGGCGCGACAGGGACCACGAGCCGCGAAGCGATGGCGCCGAGCAGGCCTACTACGCGTCGCTTCAGCCGATTCCGTATCGCACGAAGAACGGGCCGGTCATCACGCTTGAAGAGTTGCTGCTGGTCAAGGGCTTCGATGCGAGCGTAATTGTCGGCGAGGATGCAAACGTCAACGGTCTGCTCGACGCCAACGAGGACGACGGCAACGAGAGCTTTCCCCCCGACGACGCGGACGGACAGCTCGACCGGGGCCTGGCCGCCGTGGCGACGCCGATCAGCTACGAACGGAACATGAGCGTCGATGGCCGACCGCGCATCAATATCAACGGCGAGGAGTCGGAGCTGAGGAAGCTTGCCTCGGAAACCTCGCTGCCGGAGCAGACGGTCGAGTTCATTCGCACCGTTCGTAAGGCCGGCGAGCGCTTTGCGCATCCCGCGCAGCTGCTGGAGATGCGGGCGACCGTGCCGGCCGATGCCGTGGGGGGCGATGAACGGTCGCGCCGCCGCGGTCGAGGCAGTCGCCGCGGGCCGGAGAACGTCACCGTCACATCCGGTGTTGGCACGCGCGAGTTGCCGGAGGTCCTGGACCGGCTGACAACGCGTTCCGGCGGCAGCAAGACGAAGGTGCCCGGGTTGGTGAATGTGAACACGGCCTCGGCGAACGTGCTGGCGGCGCTGCCGGAAATCAGCGACAATACCGCCCGGCAGATCGTGGATTTGCGAGACTCGATCGCCGACGAGCAGAAGCAAACGCCGGCCTGGCTGTACGCCGAGGGCCTGCTCGACGCCGACCGGTTCCGACAGGTGGCGCCGCGGCTGACGGCCCGGAGCTTTCAGTACCGCGTCAGAAGCGTCGGCTTTGCCTGGCCGGGCGGTCAGTTCCGCGTTGTGGAAGCGGTCATCGACCTCGCCGGCGAGCGGCCGCGGATCATGTACCTGCGGGACCTGACGCGGCGGGGTCTGCCGACCGCGATCGACGTCGACGAACTGACAGGAGCAGTGATGCCATGAGCCGTAACGGCAAGAGATCCTGGCGGGCGAGATTCCGACAGCGCCGTTTCCTCGCCGTTGACTTCGATTCCTCGCAGCTGCGCATCGCCCACGTGGCGAAGGGGCCGCTGGGACCGCGTGTGCGGCGGTTGGTCGCGCGTGAGATTCCGCCGCCCGTCGACATTACCGAGACGGCGGAGGTCGGCGGGCTGCTCGCGCGGACGCTGAAGGAAGCAGGTCTCGGACATCTGCCGGTCGTCATGAACATCCCTCGCGGCCAGGCCGTGCTCAAGCCGCTGCGCCTGCCGCCCGGCACGGCCGACAGTGAAATCGCCTCGATGGTCCGGTACCAGGTCCAGAGCGACTTGCCGTTCCGCGCGGAAGAGGCGGTGCTGGACTTTGCCGTGGAAGGCGACGTCGAGGAAGAGGAATCGGCCGGTCCGGCGGGTGTGGACGTACTGGCGGCGGCCGTGCGACTGCCCGTCGTCGACTACTACCGCAGTGTCGCCGAGTTGGCGGGTGTGCGACTGATGCGGCTCGGTCTGCGGCCCTACGCCAACACGCGTTGCGTCCAGGTCGCCTCGCCCGGGGAGGCCGAGACGAGCACAGTCATCGTCCACATCACCGCCGACGAAACGCAGATCGATGTCATCGAGGGCAAGCGTCTGGCCTTCAGCCGCTCGGCCGTCGTCAAGGTCCGCGGCGATGATGAGCAGACAGCCCCCGACGAGGACGATACACGTGCGGCACCGGCGCCGACATCCCACGCCGAACGCGTCGACGCCGTCGTCGCGGAGATCATCCGCACGCTGCAGGGCTACACGACCGTGGAGAACGCCTCACGCGTCGACCGCTTGCTCGTCGCGGGCGGCACCGGGCTGGAGGCCGACGTCGCCGAGATGCTCGCCCAGGGCGAAGCGACGGACGTCGCCGTCTTCAACCCCGCCGAGTCGGTCAAGGTTAAGGGCGTCGACGAGGTGTCTCCCTTCATCACCGTCATCGGTCTGGCCTTCGAAACCGGTGCGGCCCGGCCGCCGTTCGACTTCCTGCATCCGAAAGAGCCGGCGCCCCATCGCGATCCGAAGCGGGATCGACTGATCGCCGCCGGTCTTGCCGTGGGCATCCTGATCCTGTTTTTCATCTCGGTCTTCGCCGGCTGGTTCTACCTTAACAGCCGTCAGCAGGTCGTGGACGATCTGCTCACGCGGAAGCGGCACGCGCGGGACCGCGAGACGTTCGTTGATCGGCTCGCCGACCGCGTCGGCGACGTTGACGACTGGGCTGAGGAGAATGTCCGCTGGCTAGCGCACTGGGCGAACCTGACGGTCCTGCTGCCGGCCGCTGACGAAGCCTACATCGACGAGCTTCGTGCCTCCGGCGACGAGATGACATTCAACGTCCACGGCAGGGATAGCGAAACCATTGCCGGCTTTGTCAAAGCTCTGCGAGAGGCCGGGTACACGCCGCGGACCAGCAAGGATGCCGTCAACCCGGGCAACCCGTTCGGCTATGTCCGTCAGACGCAGATCGCCGTGACCGTCGATCCGGCCCTGGATATCGCGGTCAGTGACATGGAG
>JAAAOJ010000032.1 GCA_009908915.1 Planctomycetota bacterium | reverse complement strand
GTTGCCTTCGGTCTTGGAAACACTGCCACTGTCAAATTGATTGGTGTCTCCAGATTCCGCACCATTGAACCACCAGTCGACACGACCGGGAGCCGAGAGGGTGTAGAATACCTCGGCCTCGACGAAGTTCCCACTACCGTCAGTCCCCGAAACCAGCCACTCGTTCGGATCCGGATCGTTTGAATCCGCAGAGTTGTCCCATAGCCCCGACTCGGTGCCGCCACCCGTCGGTGCCCCACCGGGATTACCCTCATTCACGACGTTATTTTGATTGACTGCCGATCCGTCGGAGAAGTTCTTTCAAAGCATAAAGCTTTCTGCGCAGAGTGGGGTATTGATTATCCCCTTCACTCTTACAGCATCAGGGGCGGGCATGGAAAATTCGCCTGGCTGAAAAAGCCGGAAAGGGCAGCTACTTTTCTACATGCCCTGGAAGATTTTCTTCTCGATCTGCCGATCATCTGTACGGCATGCGTCATTGACCGGCAGGGATCGTGTCCCTGGAAGTGGTGTAGCAGCTGCGGTGGCTGCTTGGTGTCCGGCGGGTTGGGCCGGTCTAGTCAGGCTGCGGTGGTGGGCAGCATGACGAGGGCATCATCGCCGGGTTCGGGCGGCGTTTCCACCCTCATGTAACAGGCACGTTGGACGGCCCATTCGTCGTTCTGTTCCAGGAGGATGGCGCCGACGAGGCGTCTTGCCGCCGCCTCGTTCGGAAAGATGCCGACGACGTTGGTGCGCCGCTTGATTTCGCCGTTGAGGCGCTCCAGCGGATTGGTCGAGTGCAGCTTGGTGCGGTGTTCCTTCGGGAACGTCATGTAGGCGAGAACGTCGTCTTCAGCGTCGTCCATGATCTCGGCGAGCTTCTTGGCCTTTGGGCGGAGTTGGTCTGCGACCTGGCGCCACTGGGCCTTCGCGGCGGCGGCGTCGTCCTGGGCAAAGGCGGTGTCGACGAAGGCAGCGACGACGCGCTTGCCCTGGCGGCCGGCATAGGAGAGCAGGTTGCGCATGAAGTGAACGCGACAGCGCTGCCAGGTGGCGTTAAGAACGCGCGCGGCGGCGGCCTTCAGGCCTTCGTGGGCGTCGGAGATCACCAGTTTGACGCCGCGCAGGCCGCGGCGGGCAAGGGCGCGCAGGAAGTCCGTCCAGAAGGCTTCGGTCTCCGACGGACCGATGGCGATGCCGAGCACCTCGCGGCGGCCTTTGGTGTTGACGGCGACGGCGACGATCACCGCCTTCGACACGATCCGGCCGGCGTCGCGGACCTTCACATACGTCGCGTCCAGCCAGAGGTACGGCCAGTCGCCTTCCAGCGGGCGGTCGAGGAAACTCTCGACCCGCTCGTCGATCTCGGCGCACAGGCGCGAGACTTGGCTCTTTGAGACGCCGGTCATGCCCATGGCCTGCACCAGGTCGTCGACCGAGCGCTGCGAGACGCCGTGGATGTAGGCTTCCTGGATGACCGCGGTGAGCGCCTTCTCCGCGAGCCGCCGCGGCTCGAGGAAGCCTGGGAAATAGGAGCCCTTGCGCAGCTTCGGGATCTTGAGCTCGACGGTGCCGGCACGGGTCTCCCAGGTGCGGTCGCGGTAGCCGTTGCGGTGGGTGATTCGCTCCGGCGAGCGGGCCCCCAGGGCGGCGCCGGTCAGCCCCTCGACCTCCATGTCCATCAGCCGTTGCGCCGCGAAACCGATCATCTCGCGAAGGAAATCGGCGTCGGAACTCTTTTCTACGAGGCTCTGCAGGCTCATCATGGGATCGGTCATCGTGATCGTCCTTTGGTTCGAGTTGAGTGTTGCAACCCAACCCTAACCGGACATCGCGATGGCCCCCGCTATGGATAACTCGCCCGCCTGCGCCTGACTCGTGGCGGTCGCTCCGGCGGGCGAGTTACCCACAGCTCCTACACCACTCCGTGGGACGTGACCGTACGGCCGTGCATTCAGGGAATGCACGGCTGCACGCAACCCTTTGTTTCTAGTGGTTCGATGCCAACGGATGAGTCCCATCCGTTGGCTGAATCGAACCACCAGATCAACAGTTTAGCGGATCGACCGATCCAACGGTTGGGGACCAAGCGTTGGATCCGAACCACTAGAGCACATCTGACCCATTCAAATGAATTGCCTGAATGGGTCTGTGCACCGGGTCAGCTCGACAGGCCAAAGCGGTCCAAGTTCATGACCTTCGTCCAAGCATCGATGAAGTCGCGAACAAACTTCTCGCTCGCGTCATCGGCGGCATAGACCTCGGCGACCGCGCGCAATTCGGCGTTCGACCCGAAAATGAGGTCGACGGGCGTGGCCGTCCACTTCAGTTGACCCGTCCCGCGATCACGACCTTCGTAAACACCCTCCGACTCGGATGATTGTGTCCATGCCGTGGACATGTCGAGCAGATTCACGAAGAAATCGTTGTTCAAAGTCCCGGGCCGATCGGTGAATACACCATGCGCGGATTCTCCGGCATTTGCATTCAGTGTACGCATGCCGCCCACCAGAACGGTCATTTCGGGAACGCTCAGGGTCAACTGGTCTGCCCGGTCGACGAGCATCTCTGTCGGCGACAGGCCGCTGTCGGCAGCGAAGTAATTGCGGAAGCCATCAGCCGTCGGCTCGAGAACGGCGAAGGACTCGACGTCGGTCTGTTCCTTGGTGGCGTCCGCACGACCGGGCGTGAAGGGGACCTCCACGTCGTAGCCGGAGTCTTTCGCCGCCTGCTCGATGGCCGCCGCGCCGCCGAGGACGATCAGGTCGGCGAGAGAGATCTTCTTGCCGCCCGACGCCGCACCGTTGAAGTCGGCTTGAATGCCCTCCAGGGTCTCCAGAACGCTCGCCAGCTCGGCCGGGTCATTGACGG
>JAAAOJ010000009.1 GCA_009908915.1 Planctomycetota bacterium | reverse complement strand
GGCAAGCAGGGGCAGCGAGTCGGGCACGGCGGGATTGAGCACCAGCAGGTCGGCCTCGATGAAGTCCGCCTCCTGGTGACCGCCGAGGTGCAGCGCCACGTCGAGGTCGCGGATCCGTTCGATCGATTCGGCGAGCTTCGCCGGGGGCGATGCGTCCGAGACGGTCACGCAGGCGCCTTGGCCGACCAACCATCGTGTCGCGCCGGCGCCGCCGCCGAATCGACCCAGGCCGACGACGGTGACCTTCCGGCCGGCGAAGTCAGTGGGAGGGTTCTGTCGGGCGATGTCGCTCATGTCTGCTTTCGGGACGAGTCCACGTATTCAAGAGGGTCGATTTTCGATCGACTGCTTGCAGCAATGCGGAAGTCCTGTCACCGCGGGCAACACCGAGGGGTCTCAATCCTGCCTCATCGCCAGCCTGCTGACCGTGGGCGGGCTGTCAACATTGCTGCACTGCGACCGGCCTGCCTGCCGGCAGGTCCCTCGATTCGCTGCGCTCGCTCGGGATAGTACCTAGATCGCTTCGCGCGGGCCGAGGGCGACGAGCGTGGGGTGGGTCAAGTCGGCCCGGGCGGCCACGGCGGCAACGTCCTCGGCCGTCACGGCATACAGTGCGTCGATCTGCTCGGCGAGCGGCACGTACTCGCCGCGATACACCCAGTCAAAGCCCACCGCGGTCAGTCGGCCCATGGGCAACTCGCCCTTGCGCGTGGCGCTGGAGGCGATCTTGTTCTTGGCGGCCCGCAGTTCCGCCTCGGTCGTCCCGTCGCCGGCGAATTCGGCCAGCACGTTTTGGGTGATCCGCAGGGCTTCGGGCGCTTGTTCCGGCGAGCAGGAGACGAACGTCAGCAGCCCGCCGGCGTGGTCCATGGTCGAGTAGTGCATCGCGGCGTCGTCGGCGATGGCCGTGTCCACCAGGGCGTAGTACAGGCGGCTACCGGTGCTGTCGCCGATGATCGATGACAGCAACTGCGCGGCGAACCGTCGGTCGTCCTGGGCCGATGGAGCCGGGCTCATCAGTCCGATGTTCTGGCGCGTAAGCTTCTTGTCGGCGATGATCCTCCGGTCGCGCGAGCCGTCGTAGCTGCGCGTGTCGCGGTCCACGTCGTAGGCTTCCCACTGGTTGCACATCTCGCCGACCTTGGCCAGCAGGGCGTCGAAGTCCACGTTGCCGACGGCACAGCAGGCGACGTTTGTCGCGGAGTATCGTCGGTCAAAGTACTCCAGCATCTGCCTGCGCTGCAGGTCGGTAATGCTCCGTGGCGTGCCGAGAATGCTGTTGCCCAGCGGATGGCCCTTGAAGTGGTGGCTCATCATGTTGTCGTACAGTCGGAAGTGCGGCTGGTCCTCGTACAGCGCAATCTCGTCGAGGATCACCTGTTTCTCGGTGTCGAAGTCTTCCTCCCGCAGGCTCGGGCGAAGAATGTCGCCGAGCAGGTCGAGCAGGTCGGCCTGGAATTCCGGCAGGACCTCGCCGTAGAAGACGGTGTTTTCCTCGCTGGTGAAGGCGTTGTAGTTGGCGCCCATGCCGTCGAAGGCCAGGTTTACCTCCAGGGCCGAGCGGCTCGGCGTGCCTTTGAACACCATGTGTTCGAGGAAGTGGCTGACGCCGGCGATCTCGGGCGTTTCGTCGCGACTGCCGGTGCGGACGAAGAATCCGGCGGCGAGCGATTTGGCATCGGGATTGACCTCCGCGACGACGTTCAAGCCGTTGTCGAGTTGTGCGTGCCTGAATTCCATCATCGTCTCTCCGCCAGTCCGTGGGTGTTGATGGGTTGCGGGCCGATCGTCAGAATCGTAAACTGTCGCGGCGTGTGCTCGGCGAGGTAGGCCATCACGTCGTCGCGGCCGACGCCCTGGATGGCGGCGGAGACCTCCTCCAGCGTTCGCAGGCGTCCGCGGTGGTACCAGTCGCTGGCGAGGGTCCGCGAGCGGTCGGTCGTGGACTGGCCTTCCATGACGAGCGAACTTCGCATCTGGGCCTTGGCGCGGTCGAGTTCTTCATCGGTCACGCCCTCGGCCATGCGCTGGATCTCGCCGACCGTGACGTCGAAGGTCTGCTGGGCGAGGTCCGGGCGCGTGCCGGCATAGACGAACACGCCGGCAAGGCTCTTGAGGGCGACGTACTTGGCCCCGACGTGATACGCCAGGCCACGCTTCTCGCGGACCTCGGTGAACAGGCGGCTTGCCATGCCCTGGGCGAGGACGGCCTCGGCGACGCGGGCGGGGTAGTACATCTCGTGGTCGATCGCCAGGGCATCATGGGCCAGGGCGATGTGCATCTGGGCCGAGTCCTTTTCGATGTGGGTCTCGCCGCGCGGGGCGAGTTGGGTGTCCGGCTGGCAGATGGCCGGACCGGTCCAGTCGCCGAGAAGGCTCTCGATGTGGTCGCAGAGCGCGTCGACGTCGATACTGCCGGCCACCGCCAGCAGCGTGCCGTCCGGCGAGAGCTGGCCGTTGAGGTGGTCGCGGATCGCCTGGGGCGTCATGGCGGCGAGGCCCGCTTGATTGCCGTAGGTCATGCGGCCGAGGGGGTCGGGGAAGAACCGCTGGCGCAGGAGCATGTTGCATTTGCGGGCGGGTTCGTCTTCGAGGCTGGCGAGGTCCTGTGCGACGAGCTGGCGGCAGGCGTCGAAGGCGTCGTCGGGCAGTTGTGGCCGGCGGAGCACGTCGGCGTAGATGCTCAGGACCTCGTGGAGGTTCCGCCCCAACAGGGCTGTACTGAGCGTGAGGAATTCACTGTTGACGCTTTCGTGTCGCTGGCAACCGAGGGCGTCGAAGGCGTCGTTGAGCTGGCGGGTGTCGCGGTCGCCGGCGCCGCGGAAGAGCCACTCGGCGGCCACGCTGGCGGCGCCCTGGTGGGCGTTGGGGTCGTAGCGGCAGCCCGCCCTGGCCGCAAT
>JAAAOJ010000069.1 GCA_009908915.1 Planctomycetota bacterium | reverse complement strand
GATCTCGACCGATAAGCCACATGGATCGCATGTTTATGGTATGATTGTACATAGCGATCGCCTGCGGCCCACTGGGCTGCAGTGAAATGGCAAGACGGTCGATGTAGAGAACTGGTGATATACGCATTGGCCACCGCGCCATCGGCGATCGTACCAGCCGCACCCGTCGTACCAGCCGGAAACCAGCGTGCGAGTTGCTCCAGCGGACCCGCCTGGCCGCATCGGGCACCTGGAACGCATGATGATGACGACAACCACCGACAGCAAGCCGTCCCGGATGACGGTGGTCGGCAATGTCAGCATTGCCGACGAACCGGGCTACCCGCTTCCCGAAGCGGGCGTCGATCCCCTTGCCCCGGCCGCCTGGCCGAAGGTTATCGGGTCGCTGTCGCTGCTGCTGGGTGTGCTGGGCATCTGCTTCATCCCCCCGCCGGAAGCGATGGCCGTCGTCGCCCCCAAGAGCCAAGGCGCCATTCACCTGTTCCCCTCGTGGTATGAAGCCTTTGGCGTCGCCATCCTCGCCCTGGCCGTCCTGCTGCATATCGGCCTGGCCCTCTGCGGCGTCGCCGCCATGCGCTACAGCCCCCGCTTAATCCTCTACTACGTTGCCTACGCCCTTGCCTACGCCGCCTACATCCTGGTGTTCGTTTTCATGATGATCAACATCATGACCGACACCAGCCTCGCGCCTCTGAATCAGACGCGACGCATCAACGTTCTCCAAGCCGAGCGAACGTTCTACTACGTCATGTCCGGCAGCCTGATCTGGCCGGCGTTCCTGATCTGCTGGTTCCTCAGCCCGACCATCACCGGGCAGGTCAAGACGTGGGGAACCGCCGCCTTCCGCCGGCGACTGCTGCAGCGCAAACACCGTCGCGCACGCGGATAGAGCGGTTTACCCCCTCATGTGCGAGGCGAGGAACTGCCCCGTGTAGCTCTCGGCCACCTCGGCGACGTCTTCCGGCGTGCCTTCGGCCACCAGCGTCCCGCCGCCGTCACCGCCCTCGGGGCCGAGGTCGATGATCCAGTCGGCACACTTGATGACGTCTAGGTTGTGCTCGATGATCACGATGGTGTTGCCCAGGTCGGCCAGTCGGTTCAGCACGTCTAGAAGGCTGTGGATGTCGGCAAAATGAAGGCCGGTCGTTGGTTCGTCGAGGACGTACAGTGTATGGCCGGTGGCGGTCTTGCCGAGTTCGCTGGCCAACTTCACACGCTGGGCCTCGCCGCCGGATAGCGTCGTGCTGCTCTGACCGAGCGTGATGTAGCTCAGCCCTACGTCCGACAGCGCCTTGAGCAACTGCCGAGCCTTGGGAATGTTCTCGAAAAAGCCCAGCGCCTCCTCGACCCGCATGTCGAGCACGTCGCTGATGGTCTTGCCTTTGTATTTCACCTCGAGCGTCTCTCGGTTGTACCGCGTGCCCTTACACGCCTGGCAGACCACGTAGACGTCCGGCAGGAAGTGCATCTCGATCTTCTTGACGCCCTGGCCCTGGCAGGCCTCGCATCGCCCGCCCTTGACGTTGAAGCTGAATCGCCCCGGCTTGTAGCCGCGGATCTTCGCCTCCCGCGTCCTGGCGAAGATCTGGCGAACCTGGTCGAAGACGCCCGTATACGTCGCCGGGTTGCTGCGCGGCGTACGGCCGATGGGCGACTGGTCGATCTCGATGACCTTGTCGACATGGCTCGCGCCCAGCAGTTTCTCGAACTCACCCGGGCGGCCCTTGCTGTTGTACAACCGCCGCTTCAACGCCCGCAGCAGCGTGTGGTTCACCAACGTGCTCTTGCCGCTGCCGCTGACGCCCGTCACGCAGATAATACCGCCCAGCGGCACACGAACATTCACCTTCTTGAGGTTGTGTTCCCGGCAGCCACGGATCTCGATGGAATTTTTCTTCGTCAGCTTGCGGCGCTTACTCGGCGTCTTGATCTCCAGTTTGCCGGAGAGGTACTTGCCCGTCAGCGACTCATCGGACTGGCAGACCTCCTTCACCGTACCCTGGGCGACCACGCGTCCGCCATGGCTGCCGGCGGCCGGGCCCATGTCGATCACCTGGTCAGCGGCCCGGATGGTTTCCTCGTCATGCTCGACGACGAGGACCGTGTTGCCCATGTCGCGCAGCCGCGTGAGCGTGCGCAATAGCCGCTCATTGTCCCGCTGGTGCAGGCCGATCGTCGGTTCGTCCAGTACATAGCAGACGCCTACGAGTCCGCTTCCGACTTGCGTGGCCAAGCGGATCCGCTGGGCCTCGCCGCCGGACAGCGTCGCCGACGTGCGATCCAGCGTAATATAGCCCAGCCCCACGTCGGCCAGGAACGTCAAGCGATGCTCGATCTCCTTGAGGATCATTCGGGCGATCTGGGTCTTCTCCTCGTCCAGTTCCAGCGAGCCGAAGTACTCCCGGGCATCGGCAATGGACATGGTGACGACATCATTGATGTTGCGGTGGTTGATCTTGACGGCCAGCGACGCCGCCTGCAGCCTCGCGCCTTTGCAGGCCGAACATGACTGCTCACTCATGAAGGCGTGCAGGCGGGCTTTGACGAATTCGCTGTCGGTCTTCTGCCAGCGACGGTTGAGGTTCGGCACGACGCCTTCCCAATCCTCGTCCGCATCGCCATGCAATAGCTTCTTGCGGATCTCGGCGTCAAGCTGCTTCCACGGCGTCGTGGGTGAGACGCCGAACGTTCGGCAGAACGTGCGGATCTGTCGGTTGTAGAAGATGTTCATCCGCTTGCCGCCGTGTCGCCAGGCATCGATCGCACCCTGCGTGAGGCTGAGACTCTCGTCGGGAACGATCAGGTCCTCGTCAAACTCAAGGATCGTCCCGAGCCCGTCGCAACTGTCGCAGGCGCCATACGGCGAGTTGAAGCTGAACATCCTCGGGGCCAGCTCCGGCAGGTTCACTTCCGGGTGTTTCGGGCAGGCATAGGTGGCGCTGAACAGCCAGTCGGTCCAGCGGCTGTAGTCGATGCCGTTGCCGCTGCGTTCCGAGTCGGTCGGCTGCTCGCCGGCATCGTCGGCCGGCTCGTGCGTGATGACCACCAGCCCGCTGGCCAGGCCGAGGGCCGTCTCGATGCTGTCTGAGAGGCGAATGCGAACCGTCTCCTTGAGCACCAGGCGGTCGACCACCACCTCGATGGTATGCTTCTTGTACTTCTCAAGCTCGGGCAGGTCCTTGAGGTCGTGGATCGTCCCGTCGATACGCACGCGCACGAAACCCTCCCGCCGCACGTGCGACAGCAGCTCCGCGTGCTGACCCTTCTGGCCGCGAACCACCGGCGCCAGCACCATGAACCGCGTGCCCTCCGGCAGCGTCATCAGGGCGTCGGTCATCTGGCTGACCGTCTGGCTGGTGATCTCCTTGCCACACTTCCAGCAATGCGGCGTGCCCACCCTTGCGAACAGCAGCCGCAGGTAGTCGTAGATCTCGGTCGTCGTCGCCACGGTCGAACGCGGGTTCGAGCCGCCCGCCCGCTGCTCAATGGCCACCGTCGGTGGAAGGCCCTCGATGTGCTCGACGTCCGGCTTGGACAACTGCTCCAGAAACTGCCGCGCATAGGCCGAGAGACTCTCGACATACTTCCGCTGGCCCTCGGCGTAGACCGTGTCGAACGCCAGCGAACTCTTTCCCGAGCCGCTCAGGCCCGTAATGATCACGAGCCGGTCGCGCGGAATCGTGATGTCAACATTGCAAAGGTTGTGCTCTTTGGCCCCGATGATCGTGATGTGCCGCATGTCCTCACCCGCCGGGCGCTCGGCCACGGCTGCATCGGCGCCCGTCTCTGCCGCCGCACCTACATGGGCTCGCACATCCCGGTTGCCGCATTTGCCGCCCGCGCTCGACGCCTTCTTCGGCGCAGGGCCCTTTCTCCTCCGCCGACCGTTCCGGTCGGTCGCCTTGGCGCTGCTTTTGCCGCTCCCGCGGCCCGAGGATGTCTTACCCGACTTTGGCATAGGTCAAGAATCTGACCAGTATACCACCCCGCCCCTCGATCAACAAGACACACACCTCCCCAACAGACACTGGATTGCCGCCCGCCAGAGTGTCCGCGGGTGGAAACCCCCGTCAACATTGGTCATCTCGCCGGTCGAGAACGGACGGTCGCCCCACATGCCGCAGTCGTCGCACGGCACGGACTGGCCGGCCGGCACGTGGTCCCAGCCGCTGCGACGATGGTACACCGAGGCCCTGGTGATGTACTGAAGTCTAATGCAAGCCGGTGCGACCGGCAAGCATGCGGCCTTGCCGGCAACGACCGTTTCTGCTAATATGCATCCATGGTCCGACCCGCGCCCCAGCCCGTCGCCGACACGCTTGCCCCCCGGCGCGATCTCTGCGCGAAGCTCTTCGCCGAGCCGGAACGCCTCGAGACCGCCCTCACCCATCAGATCGACAGCCCCTTCCACGTCGCGCCGCACGTCCACGACCGCCTGCTTCAACTCGACGTCATCGACGGCTGCAGCGGCACGACCTGGCTGGACGGGCACCGCCACGAACTACACGACCTCAGCGTCATGGTTACCCGACCGGAGCGATCGCACGGCTATGAACTGCTGCCCGGGCGCGAGCCGTCGCGCGTCTACGTTATCAAGCTCCGCGTCGAGTGGGACTGGTCCGTCGCCCGCCAGGGCGGAATGCCGGCACTCATGACCGGCCTGGCGCCACGGGCCGCCCTCGCCGATGCCGCCCAGGCGGTCGTCCGCTTCGCCTCACTGGCCAGCCCGCCCGTCGCACTCATGCTGGCACGGCTGGCCGAGGCCGTCGCTCTCTGGCCCGCCGAAGACGACGCCGATCGTCCGCCGGTGCCCGACAGCGAGGACCCGCAGCTCACCCCGGCCATCCGCCTCATCGAGGCCCGGCCCGCCGACCCGCCGAGTGTCGAGGAACTCGCCGAGGCGACCTGCCTCTCGCCTCGCCACTTCGCACGCCGCTTCAAACGCGCCTTCGCCGCGACACCACACGACGTGATCACCGCACGCCGCCTCCAGCACGCCAAGCAGCTTCTGCTCGGCCGACGCCTGCTGGTCAACCAGGTCGCCGACCGGCTCGGCTTCAGCAGCATGGCCACCTTCTCTCGATGGTTCAGCCACGAAACCGGCGTCCCACCCAGCCGGTATCAGTCCGATCCGTCGACCCTGTGACCGTCGGTGGCATGGCAGCATTTGCAAAGACCCTCACCCGGCCTCTCCCGGAGGGAGAGGAGTATGATAACCCCTCCCCCTCTGGGGGAGGTGGCGAGCCTGCCCTGAGTGGTAGCGTGCGTAGCTTGTTACGCACCGTTCTGTGGCCACGCCGACCGACATCCAAAACGCCCTTGCGTGTAGGAAAGGCGGCAGATCTGCTGGACTGCCGCCTGTGATCAAGGCGCCGCCCATCGAGTTTGTGGATGGCCAGCCGCACCGGCTGCCACCATCTCTCAGGAAACAATACGCTGTGCAGCGGTGCCAACGGCATCCCGTCGGAAGTGCTGCACGGCGCAGAAGCTTCGTGCGTGACGTATCGCATGGCGCGCTGACGGGCCGGGCCGCCGGAAAGGGCAATGGCGGCCCGACCCATCGGTGGGCTCCGGGTCGGGTGGATGAGCCCACACATACGCATCGGGAAAAGGGCCGTTCGACCGGTCTGGAGGCCTAGAAGCCGGCAAGTTCCTCCTCGCTGTCAAGGGGAATCGAATGGTCTTCCGGCTGGCCGCCCTTCGCGGGATGAGCCGCGGGAGAATGGTCCTGCGGCTTGCCGTGGCTGCGACCAGCCGGTGTCTTGGGTGACGAGGGCGTGCGATGCGGCTGGAAGCCGACATCGTCCCGCCGGTTACGGCGACCTCCGACCATGGCGGTCAGATCGCCGACCATGCGACTGACTTCTTCGGCCTGGGCACTGAGCTGCTCAGCCGCCGAAGCCGATTCTTCCGCGTTGGCCGCATTCGTCTGGGTGACCTGTTCCATCTGGCCGATGGCGGTGTTGATCTGATCGATGCCCTGGGCCTGCTCGTTGCAGGCTGCAGCGATCTCGCCGACGAAGTTGTTCACCTTGCGGTTGCCATCGGCGATCTCACCGAGGATTTCGGCCACCTCGGCATTGATTGACACGCCGTTGTCCGAGTTCGCCACCGACTCCTCGATCAGTTGCGAGGTGCTCTTGGCTGCTTCGGCCGAGCGCTGGGCAAGGTTGCGTACCTCCTCGGCGACGACGGCAAAGCCCTTGCCGGCCTCACCGGCACGGGCCGCCTCGACGGCCGCATTCAGGGCCAGCAGGTTCGTCTGGAACGCGATCTCGTCGATGGTCTTGACGATTTTGGCGGTCTCGTCCGAGGACTGCTTGATGTCATCGATGGCCTTGCCCATACGCTGCATGGCAGACGCACCGCGCTCGGCCGCCTGCTGTGCCGCGCCCGCAAGGGTGTCGGCCTCGGTGGCGTTGGCAGCGTTCTGCTTGGTCATCGAGGCCATCTCCTCGACGCTGCTGGTGGTTTCCTCAACGCTGGCGGCCTGCTCACTTGCGCCCTCGGCGAGCGACTGGCTGGAAGCCGAGACTTGTCCGGCGGCGGCCGTGGTCTGCTCGGCACTGCTGGTGAGGCCTTCGATGACCCGCCCGAGCGCCCGGCTGATGCCGCGTGTGATCAGGACCGCCATGGTCACGCCCAGCGCAACGGCGACGATGCTGATAATCGCGACAACCGTCACGGCTGTCGTGTTGGAGGCCTGCAGCCGCGGGCCGAGTTCGTCCTGGTCGGCCATCACCGAAAGTTTGACTTCTTCGGTCTCCTGGGCGACCTCCGGACCCAGACGGTCAAGGGTCCCTTCGATAGTCTCGTTGCGGCTGTTGATGACACCGA
The DNA here is from genome assembly GCA_009908915.1 of Planctomycetota bacterium. Lineage (GTDB taxonomy): Bacteria > Planctomycetota > Phycisphaerae > SM23-33 > SM23-33 > JAAAOJ01. The sequence continues at coordinate 10,792 of JAAAOJ010000069.1, read as the reverse complement.
CGAGTTCGTTGAAATTCGACGCGTATTCGTTCTTGAGCCCCTGTACCTGGGCAAGCAGTTCTCGTCGACGTGCGTCCTGAAGTTCCTCTTCTTAAGCACAGTCATGCTCCTTGGCGGCGAAGTCTCAGAACGTATCACGCCGTCTGACGAGCCGGCCCGTGTGCTGGCTCGCCGGTGCGGGAACAAACGGCGTCTCGCATCTCGGCGCAGGTATCGATTTCATGGTTCAACTCCGTGGCGATCATTCTCGCGACACTCAGGCTCGGCGCAGACCGATAGCACACAACGCGGGTGGAGTCGAGTGCTGCCGCATGAGTCGGGCAAAACGCCGGGCTACATACGGCAGCACTGTGTTAACCGGTCGCCTCCATCATCCCAGTCCGTCCGGCGTCGGCCGGATAGACCGTTGGCGTTTTGTCTGCAGACGACTCGTATGTTACACAGGTTGCGGGAAGCTGCTGCGCGGAAGGCCCCGCCTTACTCCAAAAGAAAAAGCGGGTCGTCCGATCCGAACTGCTTGCAGACACCCACGCCAATGGGCAGACAGAAACAGTCGGACAGACGAACCCGCGAAGGATCGTCCGAACGTAGCTCTGGCTGCATCCCTATTATATACAAAGCAAGGTACCGCTTCGCGTCCGCAACCCAGCTACTGTTGATCATCGCAATGAAACGCCAACGCGTCCACCGACGAGATAGGCAGGAACACCCGCGACCCGAAGAACGTGCTCGGTCGCTCTTGCAGCCCGTCCAGCATTCCATTCTTACGAAAAGTGTCGCGAGGTCGCGCACGATCCCTGTCTAAACGGACTGATAGCGAGTGACCGGGCTCGAATGCGCAACAGGACGTTCGACGAGTTATCCTTCCGAGCGGTCGAACATGCTCTGAGCCTTGGTGGCGATATCGTCGGCCGTCAGGTTGACCATGGTCAGAATCTCCTCCGGCGTCTTGCCACTCTTGGGCGTGTGCTCGACGCACATCGACTCGGCCATCACGCCGAGGTCGCTCGTGGCGGCCGCCGCGGCGATCTCGTCGGCGAAGCCGCCGGCGTAGTTGTCCTCGACCACGAGAATCTGCCCACGGCAGTCGTCGCCGATGCGGAGTATCTCGTCGGTCGCCAGCGGCAGCGCGTAGGCGTCGACGAGGCTCGCCGAGAGACCCGCCTTCTCCTCGAGCACCTGGCAGGCCTTCTTGGCTTCGTGGACCATGTAGCCACTGGCGACGATGCAGATATCCTCGCCGTCGATGAGATGCTTGAAGCCGTCGAGGCTGAAGTCTTCGTCGTCCTCGTAAAGGAACGGCACGCCGGGCCGCTGGGTCCGCATGTAGCACATGCCGTCGAGGTTCAGCATCAGGTGCGTCAGCTTGAAGGTGCTGACGGCGTCGGAGGGTGCCAAGACGCGAATCATCGGCTGGCCGTCGACGCGCTTGGTGTGGGCGAAGCTGCGGAAGAAGGCCAGGTCGCACAGCCCCATCTGGCTGGGACCGTCCGCGCCAAGGCTCACGCCGGTGTGCGAGCCCATCATCTTGACGTTGGCGTGGGAGACGGCGGCCATCTCCACCTGGTCATAGGCCCGGGCGATGAACTTGCCGAAGCTGGTGGCCACGGCGATGCGGCCGGCGGCGGCCAGGCCGGCGGCCATCGAGATCATGTTCTGCTCGGCGATCTTGGCTTCGAGGAAGCGGTCGGCGTAGGCCTTGGCGAACATGTTCGTGTAGGTCGAACCCTGCACATCGCCGTCGGTAGCGACGATCCGCTCATCGGCGCCCATCGCGCGAAGGGCCACGCCCCAGGCAACGCGGGTGGCCATTGTCTTCGTTTCGTAGGCCTTGTTCTGTCCGGCGGCGGCGCAGGCCTCGGCGAACGAACCGGCCGATATCTCCTCGCCCGTCGGGCGAGTGACCGGTGCGGGCGCGGTCAACTGGGCCGCGTCGGCATCCTCGGCCCCGGCCACGCCGAGCTGCTCGGCCTTAGCGTCGAGGTCGGCCATCGCGGCGTCGAGCTGGTCCTCGCCGAGCGGCTTGCCGTGGCTGTCACAGCTCTGCAGCGCGCCGACGCCCCAGCCCTTGACCGTCTTGGCGACGACGGCGACGGGCTTCTCGCCGGCCTCGGCCGAGAGGGCCTCGATAATCTCGTCCCAGTTGTGGCCGTCGATCACGCGGACCTCACAGCCGTAGGCGCCCAGCTTCTTCGCGAGCGTCTCTGTCGACTGCTGGTCGCTGACGTAGCCGCTCTGGCCCTGGCCGTTGGCGGAGATGATCGGGCGAACGGCCGAGAGCTTCTGCTCGACGATAAAGTCGACGGCTTCCCACATCTGGCCTTCGCGGCTCTCGCCGTCGCCAATGATGCAGAAGAACTTCGCGTCGGACTGATCCAGTCGTGCGGCGGCGGCCAATCCGGCGGCCACCGAGAGGCCTTGTCCGAGCGAGCCGGTGGCGGCGTCGAAAAACGGCATACCGATGGCCGGGTTCGGGTGACCGTCGAGGACGCTGTCACCCTCGCGGAGGCTCATCGCGTCGTCGAAGCTCAATTCACTGGGGGCGTCTTCCGTGCCGACCACACCACCAAGTTCGCAGTAGGCGGCGTAGACGGCCGGGACGGCGTGGCCTTCCGAGAGCACCAGCCGGTCGGCGCCGGTGTTCCACGGATTCTGCGGCTCGTAACGCATCTGGCGGTACATCAAGGCCGTTACCAGATGGATGATGCCCAGGCTGCTGCTGGGGTGGCCCGAACCGGCAGCGGTACACATGCGTACCACCTGTTTGCTGAGCTTGATGACCTTTGCGTCGAGATCCTTGTAGTCTGCCATCGGTGTTCTCCAAGTATTGTCCAAGTATTGTCCAAGCAATTTCCAAGTGTTTTCCAGGTGTTTTCCAAGTGTGCTGCAGGTGCGCCGGGCATTGTCTGTCGCCTGCTCCCTCCGCAGCGCGCAGCACTGCAAGGAAAGACGCATACCGTAACCCAGCCGCGAAGCGAACGCAATAACCTTTGCCCGTCGGTCGCAAAGAGCATCAGGTCGGCCAGGACTGACGACGCAAGGCGACCGCGGGCGGATGGGCCGGGCGTCGCGCCTGGGAAGCGCGATTGAGAAACTGCCGCAGAACCGGCTTTCGTCGCGAGGCCGAGCGATGTTGTGGCTCGGCAAGGAAGATCGCCGGCTGCACATTCGTCACGATTCGATCAGTCGTCTGACGCCGCCGGGACGCAACGGCCCGACCGCAGCAGCGATCGCTTCCTGAACGGGCTGCTAACTGGTGGGCTTGCCGGCGAGCCATCGGCCGACGATGCGAAGCTGCTTGCACTTGACGTCGAGATTCTGGCGCCGAACGGGCACGAGGTCAACAACGTCCAGGCCGATCTGCGTCAGCGTCTGGCCGAGCAGCATCGAACAGCGGACCGAGCCGCCGCCGCCCCCGCCAGCTACGGCCACGCCCACCGTTGGCTTGCCGTCAATGCCAGGTCGCGACTCCTCAAACGAGCAGATGCGACGCAAACGGTCGAGAAATGCCTTCATCGACTCGCTGAGATCGCCGTAGTAGACCGGCGTGACAAAGATGGCGACCTCGGCCGCCTTGAGCTGCTCGACGACATTCGCCAACCCGTCCTGAATGATGCACTCGGGCTTGTGACGACAGATGCCCCACCCGTCGTCGTTACACTGGCGGCAGCGTTCGATGTGGCACTCGGGCAGGACGATCCGCCCGACGTCGACGTGTTCGCTCTCGAGCCCGGCGGCGAGTGCCTCGCCCGCCCGGCCGCTCTGGCCGCTCTGGCCGCCGAGCATTCGGCTGCCGGATATGACAATGGCCTGCATGTTGCGTTCCTCTTCGGTTGTCTCCAGCGTAGATATGCGGCGGCGTCCGGTTGATCTCCGTCTCCCTGCAACCGGGGCCGACTGGCATGATCATATCGGCGTTCCGGCCGTCACGCAAGGCGACGTTCGCCAGCGGCCCGTTTAGAAAGTCCCACGTCCGTACGGACGTGACTATCACGGCCGTCTCGGCCGTGGACATGCCGGAATCAGGGGCAAGATGCCCCCGCAACCCATGGGCGAGACGCCCATGCCACGCGGCAGAGCCTTTCCTAAACGCGCTGCTAGCCTTCGCCTTTGCGTCGCTCGGGAAGTTCCTGCACATCGTCGGACAGGACGACACGGTTGCGTCCGGTCTCTTTGGCCTCATACAGCGCTTCGTCAGCAGACTTGATGAGGTCCTGCATGACATCGCCTATCATCATCGGCGACGCCGCCGAGACGCCGATACTGGCCGTGACCTGCACGTTCGGCATGGGCCAACTCTCGATGGTTGCCCGCAGGCGTTCGGCGACGACGGCGGTCTCGCGACTGTTCTGGTTCGGCAGGATGACCGCAAACTCCTCGCCGCCGTACCGCCCGACGATGTCGCCGCTACGAACCGTGTCGGTAACGGCGTTGGCGGCACGCCGGAGGACCTCGTCGCCGACTTGGTGGCCGTAGGTGTCGTTGACGGACTTGAAGTGATCGAGATCGATCATGATGCACGCGGTGTACTGTTCCTTCTCGGCCGCCTCGACCAGGACGTCCTCGCACGCGTCGAAGAACGCCCGGCGGTTGAGGAAACCGGTCAGCGGGTCGCGCGAGGCCAGGAATTCGAGCTTCTCGCTCTTCTCGGCGAGATGGCGGTGGGCCTGGTCGAGCGAGTCGTAGGCGTCTCGCAACTGGAGGTTCTTGGCTTCGATGTCGGTCATGTCGTCGCAGGTAACGAGCATGCCGCGGACCTTCCGGTTCGGCCCAGCGATGGACGCGACGTTGACCGACACACTGCGGACGGCGCCATCGGCGGCACGGAGTTTCAGGGGCGTAGCCTTGACGGCCTTGCCGCTGGCGAGGCATCGAGCCCATGGCAGGTCGTCGGGGGCCGGCGGCGCCTCGCCGTCCCGCCAGTCCAGCGTCTCGGGCTTTCGGCCTTGAAGCTGATCCTCGCTGACACCGACAAAGTCGGCGAAAACGGCATTGGCAAAGACGATGCGCTGATCGGAGTCGAGGACCAGCACGGCCTCGGCGAGCGTATTCATCATGGTTCGAACCCGTTCGGGGATGACCGACATCGGATCGAGGTATCGCAGTACGCGACGGAGGTACAGCAGGGAGAGCACAAAGGCCAAAGCAGCTACAAACAGGGTCGGACGAAGCCACGGCACGCGTGCCATTCCCATGAAGCTGTCGTTCTCGGGCGGGTTGAATCGCAGTTCGATGCGTCCCCACGGTTTGCCGTCGGCATGGATGGGAATCTGGATGTGGTTGAGGTCGCTGGTGCCCTCCGACAGGTCAGAGGGCCAGTTGGCGATGTGCCGGCCGCATTCCAGCAGCACCGTGCCGCCGCAATCGCGGATGGCGCCGGAGACGATGTCGTCATTGCGACGAACGGTATCGGCAACGATGCGGCTCATGGTCTGGACGTCGTCGCGGGCGAGGCTTTGCGTGCAACCGACGGCGAGCGTCGAGGCCAGTTCAGCCCGCGTTTCGGCGATCGTGGCGGCCGGGTCGGGGAACAGCCCGATCATGTTCGCCAGCAGCATAGCCCCGAGCGTCAGTGAGGCCAGGCCGATGCTGATTCGCGTTGCTGCGGAGAGTCGTCTCATTCCGGTTCCTGCGTTGGGGGCTGCTACGCCGTCTGCCCGGCGAACATGCCCTCTACCCTATCGGATGTCTTGCAGTCGCGCTTGCGGGCTCGTCTGGATCGCTTCTGCGCGCGAGGCTTGACCTTGTTGAGGATCGGCAGTGGGTCGACCCATCGCCACAGAGGCAGCGAACTGAGTACGGCGGACTTAAGCAGCCCGGTCTGGACCACCCACACCATATAGCCGGTCGACAGAAGCACGGTGGTCGTGCCAACCGCAACCGTCACGGTCCGGGAGGTCCGACTGGCCTCCTCGGTTTCTTCGTCCATCGTCTCGGCGATCTGGCGAGCGAAGGTCTCCAACGAGGCGGCTTCGGCGACGGGGGCGTCGCGATAGACATTCAGGCTGCCCTGCCGGCCGACCACATCCTGCATGCTGACCGTCGGAATCCGCATGACGGGCGCCTGGCCCGGGGCCGTGACGGCTGTCACCTGCTCGGAGACCACAGGCGAGACGTCGACGCCGGGGACGTCCAGGACGGGGCCGTCCGCAACGTCCACGTCGTCGACCGCATCGACCTCCGGCGCGGGCGGGTCCTCGGTGGTTTCGTCGGTCGGCTCGGTGTTCTCCGCGTCATCCGGTTCGGTCTCGCCAGTATCTGCTTCGTCAGCAGACTCTTCGTCGGCCGGTTCCTCCGCGGGGTTGTCCTCGAAGACCTCTTCCTCGAGTTCGCTGTCGGGTTCCTCGCCGTCGGCATCGGCCTGGGCAGAGGATGGCAACGGCGTCTCGCCGCCAAGCGCCGTCTCATACTCCGGCGCGGCGAAGAGTTCATTGCCGGCCTGTTCCTCCACGACGGGGGCCTGGAACAACTCCATGTCCTCCAACGCAGAGGTGTCGACGTCGGCTTCGCTTCCACTTGTCGATGTGCCGGTGCCGGCCTCCTCGTCAGCCGCGTTGTCTTCCTCGACCTGCGGAATCATAAGGAGGTCGCCATCCGTCGTGTCGCTGGCGGCGGGGCCGGTCGCGTCTTCGTCGACGGTCGGTGTGGGCGCGTCGTTGACGACGAGCGTGGGGGCCGTGTTGCTCTCGGCCAAGGCGATCAACTCATCGTGCCGCAGCGCCCGGCCGTAGATGCGCATCTCGTCGAGCGCACCTTCGAAGTCGCTTCCGATGGACAGCGGTAGACCCTCGACATAGTGGACGTCCATGGTCGCTTCCCTGCTTGCGACGAGGTCCCCGTCAATGAAGATGCGCACATTCGTGCCGTCGTATGTGGCGCCCACGTGCAGCCATTCGCCGGCTTCGTACTGATAGGTCACGGCGGTGGGCCAACTGACACCGTCCAAGCCGCGCAGGCCCAGGTCATCGATGTCCCCATGGGCGCCCAGGGAGAAGCCGGCCTTGTCCGCCCAGCTTTCGTGATTGAGCAGGAACGGGTACGCGCCGTCCATTTGATGGAAGGGAACGTCGAAGTTGACCCAAGTGCTGATGGTGAAGGCGGCGGGCTGCATGCTGTCGCTGTCAGGGACACTGAATTCCTGTCGTCCGCCGGCATCGCCGAGGTGGGCGGCGCCACCATGGACGCCGTCGATCCAGCTCAGCGTTCCGGCCTCGTTGAAGGTGGCGTCGTAACTGCCGGCCGAATCAACGGCGACGAGTCCCGAGCCGTCATCGAAGGTCCAGTGGGCCAGCAGGGCGGTGTCGGCGCTTTCCATCCGCAGCGTGACGGTGACCTGGTCGGTCAGGTCGCCGCCGGTTCCGGTATTGCCGAGGTCGTCGGCCTCGACGGTCAGCGTTGCGTCGGCGATTTGCCCGTCGGCGCTGGTCCACCACAACTGCTCCAGGGCGTCGTTCAGGTCGCTCGCCGAGCCCTGAAGCACGATATTGGTGTCGCCGTTGACGTCGCCGCTGATGACCGACGCGCCGGCCGTGTCCGCGATGGACAGCGTGCCCAGGTCCACGGTCAGGTCCAGCTGCATGATTTCCGATCCGGAATCCTCGTCGTCGATCGTGATGCCCGAGGCGGTCTGGGAGCCGAACCAGACGGCCTGCCCGTAGCAGACTTCCTCGGCCGGGGCGGTGATCACCGGCGCGGTGTTGGCATCATCGTAGATATCGAGCTCGACCGTGACGGACGCACTGGTGAAGGAGCCGCTGGCGACGTAATACGTGAAGCTGTCGGTGCCGACGAAGTCCACGTCCGGCGAGTAGGTAAACGAGCCGTCGTCGCCGAGACTCAGCGTGCCGTGGGACACGTCGGTGTCCAGGACGGTCGTCATCGGTCCGCCGTTGGGGTCCGTGTCGTTGGCGAGCAGCGCGCCGGCGGCCTCGTCGATATCCTGGTTCACGGGGCCGAGATACACGTCGCCGACGGGCACGGGCGTGTCGCCCAGGTCGAAGGAGTCGAACTCCGCGGTGCATAGCATTCCGTCATTGTAGGAGTTCACCGCCAGGCCGAGATAGGCCGTCTCGGCCATGAGTTGTGTATAGTCGCCGATCAGGTCCCAGCTTGCCCCGTCGGCCGAATCGTACGTCTTGAAGGTGTTACCGCTGCGCACGATGCGCACCCAACGGGGGAAGTAGTTCTCGGTAGCCCAATCCCTTGACGTCGGGGCGCCCTGGTGGCCGCGATTCTGGTGTGCGGCGCCGTTTCCGGGTGTGATAAGGCCCGCGACGTACGAGCTGTCGGCGTCCAATGTGTTGCGGATCATGAGCCCGGCCTTGGCCCAACTGTGGGTATCCTCGACACTGACGACGCGGACGACCGCGTCGAAGTCGCCCGTGACCTCCTTGTAGACGAAGTGGAATTCATCGTCCTCGTTCCAGAGCTCATCGCCGCTGGCCTCGACGGTGTACGTGCCGCCGGTCTCGACGGCCGATCCGGCGGCGCCGACATCGCCGATGTCGGCGCTGGTGTCGAACTCGCCGATGGCCAGACGATGCTCGTACCCGGAGGCCGGGACGGCATCGAGGCCGAGGTCCAGTCCTGCGGACAATTCGGCCTCGGCGCCGCTGGAGGCAACTTCCAAGTCCCAGTCGCCGCCGCGACCGGTGATGTCGTCACTGGCAAAGACGTCGGCTCCGGTCAGCTCGCCCAGTGCGTCCAGAAAGTCGATGCCGTCCAGGCCGGCGCCGACCTCGCAACCGAAGAGATACATATTGCCGCCCGGCACGAGATGCTCGGCCAGTCGTTGCCAGTCCTGGCGGTGATCCCAAGCGGTCTGCTTGTTGATGCGTTCGTTGCCGAACTGGAATTCGCCCTCCCTGCCGTGGGAGAAGATGCTGACCGAGTCGAGAGTCTCGTCGGGATCGACGGAGGCCAGAATGCTGTCGATGACGTCCTCGGCCGAGTCGGTCTGGCTGTTGAAGCAGACGACTTCCGCGTCGACATCAATGGCCGAACGAAGCGTGGCCATATCAGCCAGAGACGAATCCACCACCGCGACGGCTGAGAACATCAGCCGCGGCTCGATGGGCTCGAATATGCTATGTATAGATGGGTTCTGCATAGGTAATCTGAATTCCACGTTCCTCCGAAAGACAGCCCCGTCCGTGCGTCCCATCTCCCTCGCCGCCAGGAAACAGCCTGCACCGTGGGCGATCAGATCGCCCGAACTCGGCCGCCACGCTTACACACCCGCTGTGTGCTGCATGTACTTCAAATATGGGATACGATTTCCACCCACGCCACATGTCATGCCGACAATGTAGCAAGATATGACTATTCGGGTTTTGGGGACTGGTGCAGGATTGCATGCTAGATGCGCCTGACAAAGACCCGGCTGTGCTTGTAGCCACGCCAAACGTCGCATCCGCCACAACGGTGCGCACCGGGGCGCTGCGCGCCGTCTGCCGCGGGGGCGTCCGACCGCCCGGCCCATCTGCCGGCGCACCAAAAAAGGCGGACCCTTCCTCTCGGAAGGGCCCGCCTGACTGCCGTTTGTGACGCGACGGGTGGTCCTATCGCACGCGTCTGGCAACTGGCCAAACGGACCGGCGGGTTCAGTAGCCGGTCCGCATCCGACCAAGTCAGCTTTCAATCACATTGTTGTGCCGCACGGCCCCCCGATACACCTCAGGCTCTCCGACGACGGCGAGTCCCATACGGATTTTCAGCTTCGGCTGCGCCTGCGCCTCAACAGCACGCCGAGGCCACCGAACGCCAACAGCGCCATCATCGCCGGCTCGGGAACGATCTGGAAGCCGGTCGAGATATCAGAAAGATTGCCGCCGATGTTGATCGTACTATCGCCGCTCAGGCCATTGAATCGGACATACGTGCCCACTTCATAGGCACTTGAATCCGTAGAGTCCGACTCGGTGTGGATGGTAGTCGAGCCGCTCGCCTTTGTCACATACTTGGTGATGTCCGTAAAGTCATCACCGCTAACCGTAACGCTCTGATCGGCAGCTTGTCCACCTTGACCTGCCACGTAAACAATAAGGTCGTACGTCGTGTACGGCACGTTCGATAGGGAAATGTCATTCACCGCCATGGCATTGCCGCTCATCAGCTTCCTGTCGCCATCGCTACTACCATCAGCGCTATAAACCGAGCCCCACGCATCCCAACCTCCTCCAATGTCCCAGCTGATGTCCAAACCGGTATCATTACCAGCGCTGTCGATGTAGGTCGGATCGATAATATCCCGCACCCATTCTCCCGAGTCTCCCGCATCGGGATCCCACTCAATGCGCCCAGTAGTGTCATTGCTCATGCTGTAGTTGTTCCAGTTCTGCTGCGCCTCAACACCAGCGGATTCCGTGGGCAGAAGTACGTACCCGGCCTGGTTCTGTTGGCTGTTTACGCGAAAGTTGACGAAATTGACGCCAATCGACGCGGCCTGGGCCGTACCGACCACACACATTACCGCTACCGCTAAGAGTGCTGCTCTCTTCATCCTGTTGCTCCTTGTTCGCAAAACCATTCCCAAAAAGCAGCGACAGACCACCCGTCGCGGCTGCTGCGTAAGCTTCTGCCATCCATCATCTCCGTTGGCCTTCCATCCAATTCCTAGTTCGTCCGATCTCACGTCATCGGGCAAGGCCCACGTTTGGCCGCCAGGAAACAGCCCCCCACCGTGGGCGATCAGATTTCCCGAACTTGGCCGCCACGCTTACACACTTGCTGTGTGCTGCACGTACTTTAAATATGGGATACAACTCCCGCCCACGCCACATGTCATGCCGAA
>JAAAOJ010000042.1 GCA_009908915.1 Planctomycetota bacterium | reverse complement strand
CGACGATATACTTCTTCATGGTGGCCTCCGTGCCAAAGGGTTCTATCAACCCTTATCGGCAAGAACCGCCACCCAGCATTATTCATTCAAGTATGTACTAGCCCCCCGCCCCCAAAGCCGTCCCGCCGCCCCGCGCCGTCGGACGAACGGAATCAAATTTCCTATCAGTCAATCGTTATGTGCAAGACACAACAGGAGAAGACACAATAGGAGAAGGTGATATGCCAGATATTGACGATCTTTCTACGGCTTTAAAGAATCGGCAAGAGACAATCCAAGCAATACCATCCAAACTGAGAGTGTCGCGATCGCCAAAAGCCCGCGAGCGCAGATTGCCAAAACGCAAAATCAAATCACCCCACTTTTACATTGTCCCTGTGGGCCTCACTATGCTTTGCATTATTGAGATTTTGGTAACGGTGAGTTACACGGGCATTATTAAACCGAGTGCGATAATCCGGTTGATCTTAACACTGGGGCTGAGCACATGTTTATTGACAGGACAAAAATGGGCTAGAATGTTGTCGATTGTTCTGCTATCAGTCGGTTTAGGCTATGGAATTATCGTCCTCATTCAGTATGGTCAATTAGTGCAGCAAATGCAGCAAATACTTATGCCTGGATTGTTTGGGCTACTCTTCGTAATGATGGTATTCTATGTTTACAGTCTGGTCGTATTGTCCTTTTGTCCGTCTATAGCAAAGTTGTACAAGTAAATACGTGAAAAGAAGATACTAACCCCCCACCATAAGGCCGTTCCGCCGGCCCGCGACGTCGGCCGAGCGGAATCAGATTTGCTATCAGTCTATCAGTCAGTTAGTCGGAGCATGCTAAGGTTGTCTCAAGCGGAGTTACACCCCATGAAGGCTCACGTGTTGTTCGTACCCGGACCGGGATTCTGGGTGACTGTCATGATCGCCGCGCTGGCCGCGTACGGTTCGCCTGCCTCGGCCCAGACGCCGTCGGCCAATTCACCTTTCAGCATAAGCATCAGCCAACTGCCCGCCGGGCAGACCGGCGCTGACGGTACGGCCAACTGGATCAAGTTCGCCGACCCGCACGGCACACGATCAGGAGAACGGCATCACCGACGGCGAGGCCTCGGTGTTTTCTTCCGACGGGCAGTTGATCATCACCGCCTCGAAGGCCGACGGGCGTGTTGGCAGCTACACGCGCAATCCCAGCTTCCGGGCGACGGCGCATCTGCGTCTGTGGGACGCGACGACCGGCGATCTGCTCTGGACCCGCGAGCGCTCGCGTGCGCCGGGCAGCGACAGCCAATCGCGCCCGGACGACCAGCCCGGCGACGGCGAGGACGAGATCGAGATCGCGATGTTCAGTCCGGATGACATGTACGTGGCCGCCGGCGGCGAGGACGACAAGATCGAGATCTGGCAGGTGAAGGACAGTGTCAGTGGCAGCGTTCTGAACAACCCCGTTCTGGTCAAGACGCTGACCACCGACGCGTCGGTGGACGGCATGACGTACAGTCACAGCGGCGACCTGCTTTTTGCAGGGACCGAAGACCATGCCGACCTGGAGGTGTTCAACGTCCAGGGCGATCCGAGCGGCTGACCCACGACGCCGATCGGCCAGTTCCGCCACGGGGATTCCGGCGACCCTGCCGGGTGGGCCGTCAACTCCGTCGACATCACGCAGGACGACCAGTATGTTGCCACGCAGGGCACCAACCGCCAAGGTGTGTTCTGGGACCTGGACGTGACGCGCGACGGCGGCGGCACCATCACCGCCGTCGACATGACGCGCATCGCCACACTGGGTGAAACGTCGGATTTTCAGGGCAGCGGGCGCGAGGCGCGGTTTTCCAACGACGGCGGCCCAGGCGGCTCGGGCGAGAGCTACCTTGTCCTGACCAATGAGAAGGACTACCTGACCCGCATCTACAAGCTCGAGGACCTGGCAAGCTACACCGGTCCACAGAACGACCAGAGCCAGGTTCCCCAGCCTTTCCGCGAACTGCGTAACGGCGATGAGAGTGCCGGCACGCTTCCGGCTTTCGGTACGGAAGTCGAGCCGGCGGACTTCGCCAAGAACGGGCGCTTTTTCGTCAACGACGGCGACTCGCGCGACCCGAGCGGCAACCCCAACGGCCTGGTATTTCCCGGCTTCCTGCGCGTGTACGATACGGCCGAGTGGGCGAGCAATCCCGCCGGCCAAGAGCCCGATCCGATCTGGGTGCAGCGGGCCTTGAGCACGGAGTACATCAACTTCAACCACGACGATACGAAGCTGGCCACCGGCCATGGCGACGGGACGCTTCGCGTCTGGGACGTCAACACTACCGGCGCCGTGACCGTTAAGTCAGAAGCATTCAATGAGAACACGTCCTCGCACACGCGCTGGACGCTGGCCGGAAGCCGTTCGACAAGCAGTGGCGACAACGAATGGGGCACCAGCTCCCAAGTCCTGCAGAACGGCTCGGTTTTCGTCGGGCATCGTGGCACGCAGTACCTCGCGGTCGACAATCTGGAAGGCGAGACACATACGCTGACCATGAACGCTGCGTGGGACATCAGCGGCTTCGTCGATCGGAAGATCCAGTTCGCCGCCGCCGCGGCGCCGGGCGCGTTCGAGGGCGGCGACTTCCTGCGACTGCTCGCCGACCTGGACGAGAATGGCACCTTTGAGACGACGGTTGCTCAGTTCCTTCCTGACGGCGACGGCGATCTGGCCTGGGACGGTTCGGGAGCGAAGCTCAACGATCTGTTCGAGGACGATTCCGGCGAGGACTTCTACGCCTTCCAGGACTTCTTCGTGGATCTGGAATCGCTGCTGCCGGGCGATTTCGGCGGCCAGATCCGTTTCCAGATTCAGGCCAACACCGACGATTCGGCCGAGGAGATCGGCTTCGACAGCCTGCGTGTCACGGGCGTGCCCGAACCGGGCTCTATGGGGTTTCTGGCCCTCGGCGCGCTGGCGATTCTCCGTCGCCGCCGTCGCGGCGACAGGCGCCGCTGAGAAGCTTACCACCCTCCACCCCCGAACCCGTCACGCCGCCCCGCGCCGTCGGACGAGCGGAATCACATTTCCTATCAGTTGATGTAGTTTCCGCCGACTCCACGATTTGCGAGATGGGTGGCGACTTCCGTGCTAAGCATGCACCCAGCGACAGTGTTGACTTGATCGACGGCGTCATCGCCGCAACAGCAGTCGTCC
>JAAAOJ010000019.1 GCA_009908915.1 Planctomycetota bacterium | reverse complement strand
GACGGTGACCTTGCCGGGCATCGCCTCCGCGCGACGCCAACCACTCAGCAGGATGGAAGTAACTCGACCGCCACCGATGAATCCAATGCTCTTGTCCGCCATGGTGCGTTCCTTTCGTCACAGCAGAATGCGATGTCGCCGGGCGAAGACCGCCTTCGCCTCAACCGGCTTATTGAAGCATGGGCTTGATGGCGTCGGCGTCGGGCACCTTGCCGACAACCTTGATTTCGCCGTCAACAGCCAGGGCCGGTGTCATCATCACGCCCATCTTCATGATCTCGTTGATGTCGGTGACCTTCTCGAGTTCGTACTCGATACCGGCCGCCTTGGCGGCGGCTTCGGTGTTCTCGGCCAGCTTCTTGCACTTGGGGCACCCGGTGCCCAGAATCTGCAGTTTCTTCATGATTCATATCCTTTCAGGCTTCTTGACTCTCTAAACGGTCTGCTCCGCCAGCTTCTCGCGGGCGACGGTCACGACCTGCCCGACCTGCTCGTCGGTGCATCGCACGCCCTTGACCTTCTCGATGCCCAGGTCGGTGACCTTGATCTGCGTGTAGTTGGTGATCCCGTGGCGGTCGAAGGCCTTCTTGGCGCAGTCCATCGGACAGCCGTCGATCACCAGATTCACGTCGGCATCGCGGGCGGTCTGCACCATGCCCTGGATGTCACCGCCCAGCCCGGCCAGGCAAAACATCGTGCCCTTGCCCTCGAACATCAGCTCGCGGGCGGCCTTGTCCGAGATCTCGCCCACGTTGGCCCCGCCGGAGCAGGCATACAGCAGGACGATCTTCTCCGCATCGCTCCCGCAGCAGCAGGACGCTTCATTGGTTGGTTTCGGGGTTCCACAGCAATCGCTCATGTCGATTCTCCTAGAAGAAGGTTCCAAAGATCATGCCGGAGATCGTTGCCATCACGACCACCAGCGAGCAGAAGACGATGGTCTTCTGTGTGCCCATGATGCTGCGGATGACCAGCATGTTGGGCAGGCTCAAGGCCGGGCCAGCCAGCAGCAGCGCCAACGCCGGGCCTTTGCCCATGCCCGCACCGATCAGGCCCTGGAGGATTGGCACCTCGGTCAGCGTGGCAAAGTACATGAAGGCCCCAAAGATGCTGGCAAAGAAGTTCGTCCACACCGGCCAGACGCTACGCACGAGGCTTTCAAAGCCTCCGCCGCCCCAGCCGGTGATGGCCAGCATCGAATCCGGGCTGTCGCCGACGAGCATCTCGACGTACTTGCTCGGAATCAGGCCTGGATGACCCGGACGGCCCAGAAGGAACCCCGCGATCAGCACGCCGAAGAACAGCAACGGCAGAATCTGTTTGGCGAAGGTCCATGTAGCGCTGAACCACTCCTCGCCCTCGCCTTTGCTGGTCTCCAAAACCACCGACAGGCCCACCACCGCCGCCGAGAATGGCAGCAACACCCACAGGCCTTGCGTCGGCAGAGCAAAGACCAGGATGATCGGGGGAATCGTCGCCAGGATCACCTTCCACCAAGCGACGCTGAACCAGAAGATCAACACCAGGGCGAAGCCGACCCCGAAGACGGAGGTGACCAACCACTTGTTCTGCCACACCTCGGACCAGAAGCCGGGTGCCGGTTGACGATTCTCCAGGAAACGCTCTGCCGGAACTTCCAGATCCTGCGAACCATCCGCCGATGCGCCTTGCGGCCTCAAGGTGAAGGTGGCGTCGGGCTGATGCGGATCGAACGGGGCCTCGGCAATGTCCACGCGAACCGTCGCACCGGCCAGGGTCTGGTAGTCCCACGTACCGGGCGTGCCCCAGTTAGCGAACACCAGCACACCAACCATCACGAAGAAGAACACCGCGTTCTTCCAGAGCGGACGGGAGACTTCCGGTTCGGGCATGCCGAGCTGACCATTGGCCTTCTCCAGCTCTTCCTTACGGTAGATGAAGTGCATGATCAGGCCGATGATGACGCTGAAGCCGATCGCACCGACCGCCCGGGCGATGCCGAGTTCCAGCCCCAGGATGCGGGCTGTGAGGATAATCGCCAGGACGTTGATGGCCGGGCCGGAGTAGAGGAAGGCCGTGGCTGGTCCCAGCCCCGCACCCATCCGCCAGATGCCCGCGAACAGCGGCAGCACGGTGCACGAACAGACCGCCAGGATCGACCCCGACACGCTCGCCACGCCGTAGGCGAGCACCTTGCTGGCCTTGGCCCCGAGGTACTTCATCACGGAGGCCTGGCTGACGAAGACGCCAATGGCCCCGGCAATGAAGAACGCCGGCACCAGACAAAGCAGCACGTGCTCCCGCGCGTACCACTTGGCCAGGTGCAACGCCTCCATGATGCCACCGCCCAGCCGCTCCCAGCCCACCGGCAGCCAGAAGAACGCCAGGAAGACCCCGACGATCCACAGCAACTTCTTCCACTCCACTTTCCAGTCAGCCATGCTTCCGCCTTCTATCTGTGAGTCCGTTACTAAACGCTCACGTAGTGGCCTCAAAAAACAGTTTTTAGCTGAGACTCCCGAGAATCTCACGGGTTTCCTGTGCCCGTTCCTTGAGAACGCCCGTGACGCACTTGGTGATGTTCAGGATGCAAGGGGTCCGCAGGGAATACATCATCTTCAGGCCGTCCTTGCGCTGGCCCACCAGACCGGCGTTCAACATCACCGAGAGATGTCGCGATACGTTGGACCGATTGGCCTCGACGTGCTCGGCGATATCGCAGACGCACTGCTCGCCATCCTTCAGATAGTCCAGAATGGCCAGGCGAATCTCGTGCCCAGCGGCCGCAATCACTTGCGCCATCAGCTTGTACATCCTCTTCTGGTCAACATCCATCAACGCTTCTCCTTGTTGAGTGCGTGACCGTACGCTCACATTAGCAAAAAGACCCGTCTCCTGCAAGTGGTCGCAAGAAAATTGCCGGTAATCAATCGCCAGCCAAGTCAACTGAAGGGCTGAATTTGCGGCCCTTCAAAGGCTGCCATTCCCTCAACAGGCTGCCTTCGGAGGCCTTGCTGTAAACAGGGCGTACAAACACGGCATGAAGAACAGGGCGACGATGGCCTCGGTGGCCAGGCCGCCGATGGCACCGATGGCCATGGGCTGGAGCATGTCCGCGCCCTCGCCGAGGTTCAGGGCCAGGGGCGTGAAGCCGATCATCGTGGTGATCGTGGTCATCAGCCGGGGGCGCAGGCGAATCTTCGCGGCTTGGAGGACGGCATCTCGGCCGGGCAAACCCTGTCGCTGGTGGAGTTCCTCGGCGAAGGTCATCAGCAGCACGCCGTCGTTGACGGTCAAGGCGATGACCACCAGGATGCCGATCAGCACGGTCGCCCCGAAGGCCAGGCCGGAGAGGTACAGGCCGAATATCAGCCCGGTCAGGCAGAACGGGGCGCTGCCCAGGATCAGGGCCGGGAGCTTGACGCTGTTGAACTGCACCGTCAGCACGATGAAGGAGAAGAACACGGCGAATGCAACGACGGCGATAACGGCCTGTCGCATGTCGGCCATCAATTCTGCTTGACCGCCGAAACCGAACTCGTAGCCCGCCGGGCGATCCAGATCGTTCAGGGCGGGGCGCAATGCGGCCATGGCGGCGGCCAGATCGACCCCTGCCGTGCTGGCCTCCACCGTGACCTGCTTGACCTGGTTCTGACGGACGATCTCCACCGGCCCGACGGCTTCTCGAACGTCCGCCACGTCACGGACCCGGATGGCGTCGCCGCCACTGCCGGAGACGACCAGGTTCGCGACATCCTTCCGTGACGTGAAACCGCTTTCGGGAACCAGCACGCGCATGTCGTAGTACTCCCCGGCCTCGCGGTAGCGGCTGACCACCGCGCCGGTGATCAGCGAGCGCAGCGTGCGGGAGATTTCGCCGACGGAGACGCCCAACTCGGCCGCCTTGGTCCGATCCACCCGGACCTGGTACTCGGGCTTGGCGATGTCCATCGAGACCGAGACGTTACGGAACTGCCCCAGCCCTTCCATCGTCTGGGCGGTGCGTCGGGCCAGATCGTCGAGGACGTCCATGTCCTGGCCGCGAACCTCGACGAGCACGTCGGCGGCGCGCAGTCCCTTGATGCCCTTGATGGGCATCTGGCGGGCCATAACCTTTCCGCCGGGCGCGGGAACCTTACCGACAATGGGGCGCAGCCGCGCCACGTATTCGGTTGTGCTGATATCCCGGCTCGCCTTGGGGATAAGTTGAATGTCCACCTCGCCCTCGTTGGCGACTTCGTAGGTGGTCAGCCCGCGGACCTGCCCTTCGGCGATGGCCCCGTGATAGAACTTGCAGCCGGTTGGTCCGTTGAGCAGCACCGCGGCGTCGACGATCCCCTCGGCGGCGAGGATCGCGCCGGTCAGGCTGTCCGGCTGTTGATGATCCGGTGAGACGCTCATGGTTTGACGGCCCTCCCGCCTGACAAGGGCCGCAGCAGGCGGGCCTCGTCTCGTCGCCAGCCTTCGCGCATCGGCGCAGCCAGAATGTGTCGCCACCTCTGGGCCAGGGCCAGGCCGCCAAGATGCCCCGCATTGGGGCACAGGGGCACGGTGTCGTAGTGCGTGGTCTCGGGCAGACCGGGTGACTGGTAGTTGCCTAGGACCAGGTCCGGCTTGATGTCCGCGATGTCGTCGGCGCGACGGTTGGGATTGTAGCCGACCTCGGCCGTCAGTCGGTCAGCGTAGCGGGTGCGAAATTGCCCATCCTGCGAGTAGTTCACGATACCGACCTTGACGACCTCCATATCCAAATCGAAGGCGGTCTCCAGAATCCAGTCCACGTCGTGGTTGTAGGTGACCAACATCAGACACTTGCCTGCAAGGTGCGGCCGAAGGGCTTCCAACTCGCCGCGGTACTCGTCTTGCATGGCCTCCAGGGCCGAGGCTACCCTCGCCTGGCGCCCGAAGAACTCCCCGATATCCTCGATCCATTCCTCGGTCTCGTGGAATCCTGAGGGAAATGGATGGCGTGCGAACTTGCAGCCGAAGCTATCGGTCAGGTAGTCGCGGAGCACCCGGCCGAGGTGATCCAGGTAGGCCGGAAGGTTCAAGGGCGCTCGCAGGTATGTTCGCAGGCTCTGGGCCGTGGTGCGGCGGACGAACCGGCAATGCACGCGAAGGCCGATCGTGGCGAGCAGGCGCTCGATCTCGGCAAAGTTTGCTTCGGCGTTGGTGGCGATGTTCTTCTCGGCGACGATGTTCACGCAGTCGTCGGTCGGCTGTGCGGCCGGGTCGATCAGAGGACCAGCCCCTTCGATGCAGGCGTTGATGACGCCCTGGAGGTAGTCGCCCTCGATGTCGCCATCGGTGGAGACGCGATGGACCTCATCGCGCGGCGACGTTTCCGCGATAACCTGGTCGACGTCGTCGCCGATGACCCCGGCGGGACAGGTGGTGACGACGAAAGTGGCCTTGGGCTTGCGGGCGAGGACAGACTGGAGTCGCCGTCGAAATATGTCCAGGCCTCCATGCACCATGGTGGCGTCGGTCATTTCGGTGCTAATCAAATCGGCCGACAACTGCTCGGGGATTCGCTGTCCGTGACGCCGCAGCGACGCCAGGCCGCTGGAGAGCATCGTGCTGGCGGCGATATGGGCGCAGCTTCGCGGTCCGTGGGCGACCACGGTCGCGTCGCGAATCTGCGTCAGCGTGTTGACCGCCCCCGTGAACGCACAGCCGTGCAGCGGTTCGCGAAAGGCCAGGCTCTTGGACAGGTAACGGCGGCCCGATATCTGCGCGTTGCTTGGGCGAGGCTTGGGCTCGGCATTGGTCTGGGAGACAGCCGCGTCATGACAAGCCGGGACTTCCGCCACAGCAGGCAGATTCCGGCCAAGAAGCAGCCGCTCCAACTCGCCATCGCTCAATGGCTTGGGCTCAGCGGGCGGCACGGATGCGACCTTTCGGGCAAGCTGCCGAAACACCTCGGCCAACTCGTGATCGCCAAAAGCATGCTGAAGTGTTTGCGCCCGGGCTTCGGCCCGCTGGAAGACCTCACTTCGCGGGATCACGGCCAGAATGGGCACACCGGCCTTATCGGCGAACCGTCGCACGGGACCGATTCCGCCTTCTCGCTGCCTGCGATTGACGATGAGCCCCACCGAACGGGATTGGCCCTGTTGCATGTTCCGCACGCCGCGAAGGATGTTGTTCGCGGCGTAAACGGACATGAATTCCTCGGATGTCACGACCAGAATCGTTTCGGCAAAGCCCTTGCGGAGCGGCACCGCGAAGCCGCCGCACACGACATCGCCCAACACATCGTAGACGACGGCGTCGTACCCGCTCCAATCACAGCCGAGACGGTCCAGCATCGCAAAGGCGCTGAGGATGCCTCGCCCAGCGCAGCCGACGCCAGGCTCGGGCCCGCCGGCCTCCACGCAGTCGATGCCGCGCCAACCCTGGTGAACGATCTCCCTCAGCCGCTGCTTGGCCGCCGCGGTGTCCCGCAGGTAATCCATCACTGTCGTCAGCCGCTGGCCCCCTACCAGCAGCCGTGTGGAATCCTGCTTCGGATCGCATCCGATCTGCATGACGCGCCTGCCGGCCGCGGCCTGCGCCGCCGATAGATTCGCGCTGAACGTGGACTTGCCAATGCCGCCTTTTCCGTAGACCGCGATGCGCATCAGGCGGGCTCCTTCGCTACGCCCTGTGGCTCCCGCACGTCAAAATCGAGAAACCAGTAGCCTTCTTTCAGCACGCGCCGGCCGGGCAGGATTTCAATCGGGTATTGAAATAACGGCCCGTCGGTGACAACGGTGTGGAACTCACCGTTCTCCCCGCAGGCGTCGATTCCGGCGGCCTGGAATTCCCGGGCGAGATCCAGCGTGAATGGCCGCCCGAGGTAGTTCGGCGAAAGCAATTCCGCCCGGAGGGCCACGATGTGCGTCCGAAACCCGGCCTCGATGAATTCCCGGACGAGTTCCATCCGCCCGCCTTGCCAGATCGGCAGGACGGGGATCAGCCCCGCCTTTCCGCAGACCATCTCCTCCCATTCCAGATGGGCATGTAGGTCGATGTCGCCGAATATGCCGGCCTCGATTCCTTCGGAAACGAGCCGGCCAAGGATGCTCACGACGTTGGCCTCGTAATTGTCCCAGGACGTGGCCATGCCGTCCAGTCGAACGCCCATAGCCTTTGCCTGCGCGTCGATCACCCCGCTGCGCAGGCCGTGAGAGCGAGAACGCTCTCCGCCCTCGACCTTCATGTTCACGAGCACTTCGATTCGCGCCCCGGCCCGCGCCGCGCGGTGCATCGCCAGGCAGGAGTCCTTTCCGCCGCTCCAGGAGACCATGCATCGCTTGCCTGCCAGGGATGCCAGATCCTCCGCGCCCAACAGGGAAGCCCGGGGCGGCTGTCTGGTTTGCGATTTGTCGAAAGCCAAGATGTCTCCTTTGCTTGCTCAGATTATACAACGCTTGCGAACAACAGAACGGCGGCTTCGATGATCTCGCTGGTCGCGCCCAAGGTATCTCCGGTCAATCCGCCGATGCGCCGCCAGGACCACAGCGACAAGACGCCCGTGATGGCGAATACCGATCCAGCCAGAAGCAGTCCGCCGACGACGTGCAGCAGGAGAATCGCCGCAGCCGGTACGCAAACGGCAGCCCACAGGCCGGCCAGCCGGCGATGGGGCCCATAGAATACGGTCGCCAGTCCTTCGCTGCCTCGTACATAGGGCAGCAAAGCCATGACCGAGACCAACATGCACCGCCCGGCCAGGGGCGCAAACACGAGCGCCTTCCAGCGCATGGGATGGGGCAACTCCACCAAGGCCGCGACCTTCACCGCCAAGACGAACACCAATGCCAGCACACCCATCGTGCCGATGTGAGGGTCCCGCATGATTTCCAGGACCCGCTTGCGCGGGCGGGCGCTTAGAAAGCCGTCGGCGGCGTCCGCCAAGCCGTCCAGGTGCAACCCGCCGCTCAGCGCCGCCAGCAAACCGACAGCGAGGATGCCGCGGAATGCCGGCGACAGGCCCAGCCGATCCAAACCCAGGTCGGACAGCGCCACCAGCGTGCCCAGCACCATGCCCACCAGCGGGAACCCAAACGGGGCCCGCGCGAAGTCCCGTTCGGCCAGTCGCACGGGAACGGGGACCACGGTCAGGAACGCGAAGGCGGCCAGCAGCGATCTCATGTTCCGCCTCCCGAAACGCCGGCCTCGTCGAAGGTCGCCATGTCGGTGAGGATACCCACGGCCGCTTCGACCAAGTGCATGGCCAGGACAGCCCCGGTTCCCTCGCCCAGGCGCATGTCCAGGTCGAGCAGGGGCGTCTTGCCAAGTTGCTCCAGTGCGACCGTATGGCCCGGCTCGACGCTGCGGTGGGCGGCAATCATGTAGTCGGCCGAAGCCGGGCAGAGTCGCTGGGCCAGCAATGCCCCGGTCGTCGAGATGAACCCGTCGATCAGAACCGGTTTGCGCTGGGCCGCGGCGGCCAGAACCACTCCGGCGATTGCGCCGATCTCCAACCCGCCCACCTTGGCCAGCACGTCCAGCGGGTCCGCCGGATCGGGCCGGTTGAGGGCGATGGCGCGACGGATGATCTGGGCCTTGTGCATGCGAATCGTTTCATCCACGCCCGTACCCCGCCCTGTGACCTGATCCGGGTCCACTTCGCACAGGGTCGCGACGATGGCGCTGCTGGGCGTGGTATTGCCGATGCCCATATCGCCCGTGGCGTACAGATCAGTCGTCTCGGCCAGTTCCTCGCCTGTCTCCCATCCGGTCTCGATGGCGCGGATCGCCTGCTCGCGGCTCATCGCCGGGCCGGTCGCCATATTGGCGGTGCCCGGGGCAATCCGACGAAGGCGCACCATCTCCGAACTCGCCAGGCTCCTCAGGTCGCCCGCCACGCCGACGTCCACCACGAGGACCCGCGCATCGGCCTGTCGGGCCAGTACATTGATGGCCGCGCCACCCCGCACGAAATTGTGGACCATCTCGACGGTGACCGCTTGCGGGAATGCGCTGACGCCTTCGGCAACCATCCCATGATCGCCGGCCATGACCACCACGGCCCTCCGCGCCACGGCCGGAGACAGCGACCGTGTCATGCCGGCCAGATCGACCGCCAGGTCCAGCAGCCGGCCCAGCGCCCAGGGAGGCATGGTTAGCGTGTGGATTCGCCTTTGCGCCTGTTCCCGCCAGCAGGGGTCGGCGGGACGAATGCGCCGAATTCCTTCGGTCAGCCACGATTCCGGGAAGGGCTCAGACATGATCGCCCTCCGCTCGCCCGGCCGGCTTGACGACCAGGGGCTGGCCGCTGACCATCAGGATCACGCGGTCAGCAATGGCCGCGACCCGCTGATTCAGCCTTCCGGCCACGTCGCGATAGCGCCGCGACAAGGCGTGCTCCGGGACAATGCCCATGCCGACTTCATTGGTCACGACGATCACCCGGCCCGCACATGACCTTCGCAACGCGTCGACCAGTTCCGCACAAGACGGCGCGTCCTCGGCTGTGTTCGCATCGCGATGCATCAAATTGCCCAGCCAGACCGTCAGGCAGTCGATCACGACCGCGGACTGTGGATCATCCATACGGCGCACGGCTCCGGCGAGGTCCAGCGGCTCTTCTACCGTTTCCCACTCGTTGCCGCGCTCGGCCTGGTGGCGCTCGATGCGTTGGCGCATCTCTTCATCGAACGCCTCAGCCGTCGCGATGAACACGCGCCGTGCGAAGCCGTCGGTCAGTCTCAGGGCCTCGGCGCTCTTGCCGCTGCGCGCCCCGCCGGTAATCAGAATCACTTCCGCCATCGTGCCAACCTCTCCGCGACGGCCTGGACCGATCGCTTGAAATCCACCATGCCAAAGACCTCCATTGTCATTACTCGAGTACGCAAGGGCGATGCGCACAGGCGGTCGGCTATCGCTTCGAGCAGGCCCGGGGGAAGGTGGCCGCAATGGACGTGGTCCTTACCCGAATCCGTAACGCCGTGGACGTGCAGCACGCGCGTCCGTTGCCACCAGCGGTCCAGGTGCTGAGCCACATCTCGCCGGTTGACCAGCAGATGGCCGATGTCCACGCAGACCGCCAAGTCGAACTCCTCGATGAGCGCGGCGGCGAGCTCCAGGTCGTAGTCCAACGTCTCCACGCAGACGGTTCGTGGCGCGGGACCTCCGTCCAGCATCTCGGCCAGCGACCGCCGATTGCGCGACAGCCACCTGGGCATGTCGGCCGACGGCGGGTCGCCGCGATGATCGCCGTGCAAGTGCAGAATCCAGGCGAACGGCTCGACCGGGCCCATGCGATCAATCACGCGTCGGCACTTGCCGACCGAAATCGCACGTTCTGACTCCTCATCGCTGCCGAGACGGGTGTCCAGCGGCAGGTGAACCGTGTACGTCAGGCCTGCGCGGTTCTTGAGGGCAACCATAGCGTTGACGTCGGCGTCGCTGGGCATGTTGGAGAACTCATCTGACTCGAACAGGACCAGTTCTACATCGTCCACCCGATGCTGAAGGTAGTTCAGGTTGGGCAGGATGTCCGCTGGCCACACATAAGACGTCGCGCCCATGCGAAACGGAAAGGCGTCCTTCAGGCTTTGCTGCACAGTCCGGCTCTTGGAGAAGCAATGTGTCCGGGCTCCGTTCATTCGCCTTCCTCCAACGGGAGAACATCGGCATAGGCGAAGCCGTCGCGCTGGACGATCTCGCCGACCCGGACCGGGATCGGCCGGGCGAACATGGGGCCGTTGACGACCACCGTGTGCGTCTCGCCGTTCTCGCCGCAGGGATCGCACCCGGGCGGATACTCGGCCAGCAGTTCGCGCGTCCACGTCCGCCCCACGAAACAGGCCGAAAGCTTCTCGAGGTCCACGCTGCTGACGTAGGCTTTCACGCCGCCGGCGAGCATCTCCGCGGCCAGCTCGCGCGTCGGCCTGCCCCAGAGGGGGAAGACCGGCTCGATGCCCGTCCCGGCCAATTGCTTCTCTCGATATTCGCGAATATCTTCCAGGAACAGATCGCCAAATGCGACGCGCTCGACGCCTTCCCGCAGGCACTCGGACATAAAGCGGCGCATGATCTCGCTGTACGATTCCATGGAGCAGGGGTCGGGCAGACGGACCTCTCGCAAGGGCATGCCGGCAGCGCGGGCCTGGCATCGCAGCATCGCCGCCGAGGTGGCGTGCATGTTCACGCGGTCGTATCGCTCATTGAGCGTGGTGAACAGCCCCACCAGTTCGGTATCCGGGTCCTGGCGCAGCACGTGCAGAGCCCAGGCGCTGTCCTTGCCGCTGCTCCAACTCAAAAGGGTCTTTCTGTGGGTTTTCATGAGAATTCTGACCTCTCCGTTACGTCGCCAGGGCGGTATTGCGTGGCGGCTTGAGCAGCAGCCACAGAAAGAACGGCCCGCCGAGAAAGCTTGTGAAGATGCCCACCGGCAGTTCGGTCGGCGCGAAGGCCGTGCGCGCAACCGTATCGCAGGTCACCAGGAACGCCCCGCCGAACAGCACTGTCGCCGGGAGCAGGCGACGGTGGTCGGCCCCGACGATCAGCCGGCAGATGTGCGGACACATCAATCCCACGAAGCCCACCGGCCCGCAAATGGAGACAATCACACCCACCATGGCCGAGACGGACAGGAATAGCAATGTCTTGATTCTCGCGACGGCCACACCTCGACTGGCCGCCAATTCCTCACCGACGGTCAGCAGGTTCAGCTCGCCGACCACCGCGGCCAGCAGGATCGCACCGGCCGACACGAACGGCAGCACCCGTAGCGGCGCGTCGAAGCCCACCATCTGCAAGCCGCCCATCAGCCAGCGGAGGATGCGGAAGGTGTCATAGAAGTCGGCGGTATACTGGATCAGCAGGATCAGGCTGGAGAAGAAGAAGTTCACCGCGACACCGGCCAGTAGCATCGCCCCCGTCGTGCAGTTTCGCTTCAGGCGCGTCAGGCCGTACACGATGGCGATAGCCAGCAGCGCCCCGCCCATCGCGCCGGCCGTCACGCCGGAAAAGCCCAACAGCGTCGCTCCCAAGCCCAGCCGCACACCGACGGCCGCCCCCAACGATGCGCCACTGGAGACGCCCAGCGTAAACGGCGTGGCCAGGGCGTTGCGAAACATTGCCTGAAAGGCCATTCCCGCCGCCGCCAGACCCGCGCCGGCCACCCAGGCCAGGCACGCTCGCGGCAGGCGGATGTCCCAGAAGATCACCGCGGCCGGGTCGTCCGGTCGAGCGGCAAGGACCGAGTCGATGGAGATGGTTTGCCCGCCAATCAGCGGAGCAAATAGAACCACGCCCACCGACCCCAGCAGGAACAGAACCAGCCAGCCGTACCGCCTCATCGCATCGCTCCTTGCGGAGCGACCAGGCGCAGGCCGGTAACCGGGTCATCCAGGAACCGAAACGACGCCCCGAAGATGCAGCCCAAGGTCTTCTCGCACGCCAAGTCCCCGGTCGGCCCCCTCCAGGCCACTTCGCCGTCTCGCAGCGCCAACACGTGCCCGCCGGTCAGCATGGCCGCGTTCACGTCGTGGGTCACGCTGAGGATCGTCGCGCCTGAATCCTGGTTGATCGAGTGGAGGACCTCAGCCACCTCGGCCTGGTGGCGGTAGTCGAGAAAGGCCGTCGGTTCGTCCAGCAGCAGGATGTCGCTTCCCTGCGCCAGGACCGCAGCGATGAAGACCTTCTGCCGCTCTCCGCCGCTGAGGGTGTCAAGCGTCCGATCCGCGAACTCCTGAACATCGGCGCGCCGCATGGCCGCGTCGATGGCGGCCTGGTCGCCCGGATGGGCGGTGCCGAAGGGACCGGAGTAGGCGTAACGCCCCATGCGTACAAACTCGCGCACCGTGTAAGGAAACGACTGGTCGCCCCCAGGCTGGGGCACATAGGCCACGCTCCGGGCCAACTCCCGCTGGGAGCACCGATGCAGGTCGCGTCCATGCAGGTAAGCCCGCCCGGTCCAGCCGGTGTGGATGCGCATCAGGCACTTGAGCAGCGTTGACTTGCCCGCGCCGTTGGGGCCGAGGAAGCCGAACAACTCGCCTTCCCGCACGTCGAAGTCGATGCCTGCCACGGCCTGCACGTCGCCGAACCGCTTGGCCAGGCCGCGCGCTTCGATGACCGTGTTTCCGTCAGGTATCATTTGCTGCTACTCGCACGGATGGCTGGCCGCGTCGCCATGGCACTGGCGAATCTGCTCCGGCGAACAGTCGCCCGGCTTGCCCTGGAGGCGTTCGGGATGCTCGCAGCCCGCCGTCTCGACGCAAGGGTGGGCGTCCGCGTCGCCGTGACACTTGCGAATCCGCTCCGGCGAACAGGCCTCGGGCTTGCCCGTCAGGTTTTCCGGCTTCTGGCAGCCTTCTTGTCTCTCATTGCGGCACATTTCGGTGCTCCCTTCGTGTCTGTGCTGACCCCGCGTGTCGGGCCTGCCTGCCGGTCAGGCAGGTCCAGCAGCCTGTCTATCTCCTCCCGCCACGCGGCGAGAGTGTCCTCATTCAAGCGGTAGTGGACGAAGTACCCGCGCTTCTCGTCGACGACCAGACCGGCGTCGCGCATGATGCGCAGGTGCTGCGATACCGCGCCCTGGGTCACATCCAGCCGCAAGGCCAGCGCATTGACGCACAACGCCCGGCCCTTCAAGAGCTGCACGATGCGTACGCGCATCCCGACGGACGGCACTTTCAGCAGCCTGGCGAGTTCCTTTGGCTCGTTCATTTCAGTATCCACTAATATGCTATTGTATCGGCTTAGCCACACCCGTCAATGATGGCGTCGCAGGGAAGCAGAAGAATCGTGGCCGACCCCACTGGGCGGGCCATTCAGGTACTGCCTGGCAGCTTCTGCACGCAACGCCGGGTCGGCTGGCGGGCTCATCCTGTCGAGAGCGAGAGCCGAGGCGGAGGCGCAGGATGCGAAAATGGCCCATTTTGAGGCTTTCGCTTGTAACCCCTTGTTACAGAAGGGCTGGCGGTAGTCTCATCTTCCTTGAGCAGCTGCCCGGGTTCTCTTATCTGTGGCCGCATAACGTCTGTTCCGGTCAGGTATTGCACGTGAGTCTGCGATATCCGCGGAGACGTCTCAGGGGTGGCCACTGCCTACACACGCCGGAGACACCGCCGCGGCATTGGTCATTCCATTGGCGGGGAATTGCTTGGCACGCAATATGCGCGAAATGGACTGACCCCGTCTGCCACCGGCAAATGCACGTCTACGGGAGCGGCTGGGTGCCCTCGTCGAAGATCTTCACATACGGATCGTAGACGTAGATGCGGTCGCGTTGCTTGCCGGTGATCTCGCGGACGAGGCCAAGGGTCTCCAGAGACTCGATGGCGCTGCCGACGGTCGGCGTGGTCATGCTGAGCTGCTTCGTTGCGTTCGATATCGTCGTGATCGGGTGCCGCCGGAGCAGGTCATGCATGCGGTGTACTGAACCGGCCTTGCGGCCAAGATCCTCGATCTTCCGACGGTCCTCGTCGAACAGCTTCAAGATGCGTCCGGCCGTGTCGGCGGCCTGCTGGGCGGTCTGCTCCACGCCCTCCAGGAAGAAGCGGAGCCAACCGAGCCAGTCGCCTTTGAGCCGAACGGCATTGAGGCGGTCGTAGTACTCCTGGCGGTGCTGCTTGAAGAAGAGGCTCAGGTAGAGCAGCGGCTGAGCCAGCGCCCCCTCGGCGCAGAGGACCAGCGTGATCAGCAACCGGCCCAGTCGGCCGTTGCCATCCAGGAATGGGTGGATCGTCTCGAACTGCACGTGCGCCAGCGCCGCCTTGATCAGCACTGGCGTTCGACTGGGCTGGTCGTGCAGGAACTTCTCCAGGTTGCTCATGCATTCGGCCACGTGGTCCGGCGGTGGCGGGACGAACCGGGCGTTCCCGGGCCGGGTGCCGCCCAGCCAGTTCTGGCTGCGCCGGAACTCGCCGGGCGTCTTGTCGCTGCCGCGTCCCTTCGACAGCAGCACCTTGTGCATTTCGCGGATCAGCCGGAGCGACAGCGGGAAGTCATCCTCGCGAAGACGCTTGAGCCCGTGGTTCATGGCGGCGACGTAGTTGCTGACCTCCTGCACGTCGTCCAGCGGCACGCCCGGAGCCAGAGATTCCTCGTGAAGCAGCAGGTCGGAGAAGGACGACTGGGTACCCTCGATCTGTGACGACAGCACGGCCTCCTTGCGAACGTAGAAGTACAGCAGCAGCGACACATCCGGCAGGAGCGTCGTGACGCCATCGAGCCGGCCGAGGGCGCGGTTGGCCTTTTCGATCAAATCATGGTCCTTGCTCGCCAGCGCGATCGGCGGGTCCGGCGGCAGCGGATTCGGCACGAAGGCCTTGAAGGTTTCGCCTGCTGTCGATGTCGTGATGTAGGTGCCCGTCGCTTTGATAGCGTTCGCCTTTGTGAAAGCCCGCTTGAATAGCGGCCATCTCTAATAAAAGATACGGCCACAACCTTTACTAGTCAACAGGTTTTCGAAGGCGATCTGGGGCAGCCAGGCGTCCCACTGGAATTGTCTGTAAGACGATTCATGTCAGCATCGTAGATTCAGGTGCCGGCTTGTCACCGATTTCGGCACTGTAAAAAAAAAGAATCTTCTCTTAAGTACTGTAATATCATAGCGATAGGCAATCCAAGCCAAGTTTTGCCAACGTGAATGTCGTGAGTTTGACGCTGAAGGCGCTCGCAAGGACCAAGCCTGTCGAGGGCCGTGACATCTCATCGCCCGCTGTAATCGAATTTCCTATCAGTTGATTCAATGTGCCGGCGGCATAAACCCCATCAATCCAGGCAAACAGGGCTGTTTCAGGGATGGTTTCGGCGGTGAGCGGCCGGGGGCTGTCCCACAGGATGCCAGCAGACGCCAGAGATTCCGCCGGCTCATCAGCACACCGCGCAGAAGCGTAAAGCGTCGTCGCAACGACCCCGTCCACTGGCCCATATGGCCGACGAATCGTAGCAGAACATACGTCAGCAGGGCCATCCACACCTGCCAGCGGATCGCGTTTTCACTGTGGCCCAGGAAGCTCGACCGTTGCAATGTCTGCTTGATCTGCTTAATCTGCTTGAAGAAGACCTCGATGCCCCAGTGGCTTTGATACACCCCGGACACGCCGTCCCTTATGGGATGGCTGTGACTTAATCATTGTTGTTCCGCTCTAATGCGGCCATCATATGCGGGGGCATCCCCCGGATGGAACAGCCGATACGGCGAGAACATCGGAGGTAGTGCCTTATGCGAAATGTGAACCTCGAGCATGGTACCTCACCCCCCCCTTCCCCTTTAGCCCCCCACCACGGGACCCAGCCCGCCGGAATCAGATTCTTTATCCGTGGTTTTCTAAGCGTTGTCCTTGTGGTAACGGTGCCGGCGTGTCGCCCAACGCCTCCGGCGAGCCGCCCGGGGGCTTTGGGATCCGATGACGGCGCGACAAACCGGCCGGACGCGCCGTTATCGGCTATGATCGCCGACAATCCCACGCCTCAACAGTGGGCCCAACGCCGCGCCTTGGCGCTGCGACTGCTGGACCGAGCGTCGCGCGTGAGGCATTCGACCGAAGCGCTGCTGGACGAGGACGTATGCGATAGCGACTTCGACTTCGAGAGAAGATTCGCCGAGGCGTATCGCCAGGCGGGCGTGATCTCCGAGGAGCAAATCCAGCAGGAATCGGAACACACCGGCTACTGCAATGCCATTTCCGCCACGGCCCAGAGCTTGATTCGAATGGGCCAGACGCGGGAAGCGATCTCCCTGTTGCGAAGATGCCCGGATCCGAATCGGATTAACGCGTCAAGGTTGATTCGCGCATTGCTGATGAGCGGCGACGTCGAGGCGGCCGCCGGAACCGCGATCGAGACCGAACAATCGATACTCGATGTGTTCGTCGCCGCGAAAAAGGCGGGTAAAAACGAGTTGGCGGACACCCTCTGGGACAAGTATCAGGAGTCCGTTCCGCAACACACTTACGGAGTCCTGCTGGCCAAATCCAAGGCAAAGTACCGCGTCAAGCAACCCAAGGCGGCGATAAAGCTTTGCGAACAGGCGTATGATGTCGCCCATCGGCTGGAGGGAAGAAGGCGTACCATCGCGCTCCATTGCGTCCAGCGCACTTGGGTTGAGATTGGCGAACCGCACCAGGCGATCGCCCTGATGGGCGACGTCCAGGAGATCCGCGGTCCGCACAGGTTGTACGACACGATGATGGACCTCATCGAGCAACTCGCGCGGGCCGGACACGTGGGGGCCGCCGAGGACGTCGCGGCGAGGATTGAGGACCGGGACGGTTTCGTGCATGGAGCCGCGATGTCCGAGATCGCCAAAGCCCGTGCGTTAAGGGGGCAGTACGACAAGGCGTTCCAGCTCGTCAACGGACTATCGGTTCGGCCACTGGGAGACTACGCTCGCTGTCGGCTCGTCGGGATGCTGCTCAAGGGCGGCCGCGAGAAGCAAGCTATCGAACTGATGAACAAGGCGATGGCGGGGGCTCTGGAGGAGCCGTATGCCAGAGAGGCCGCCGGAATATCCTGCGGGTTGGCCAGGGAACTCCGCCAGGCGGGCCGCGGCGACTTGGCCCGAACCGTGTTGGAGCGAGCGGCCAAGCTGCTCGAGCTTCCCCGATTCAACAGGCGTAACCGTACGTACATCCGTCTAAAGCTGGGCCGGCAGTGGTTCCGGCTGGGAGACATCGAGGCGGCGCGCCGGGTGTGGGCGCCGGATGTTGAGGCCGTTATCGCGAGCACCCCTGGTCATCGCGGCAGCAACTTCGCGTGGTCGGCGTGGCGACTGGCAGAGGAGCAGGCAAGGGCCGGCGACGTGGCGGGCGTGCTGGAGTGGATCGCGCGGATCGACAACGCAGACGTCAGGGCGGCGGCACTGCTCGGCGCAGCCGAGGGACTTCTTCCCGCGGCGGTGCATTTCTTATGAGAAAGGCTCGTCGACCCCATGCCGCATTCCACCATCCCGACGCCGCCCCTTCCTGAGCCGCGTCGACGTGCCCCCGCCCTGTTCCCCTACCGGTTGGGGGGTTC